>JBDTUZ010000001.1:0-263063 GCA_040007435.1 Ginsengibacter sp.
TTGTGTCACTGCTGCTAATAGAAAGCGTGGCCCCGCTATTCACTTTTATGCTATCTATGATGGTACTGGTACCCGATGTGATTTTGGTGCTGTTCGATAGAATTAAATTGTTGTAAGTAAGGCCTGCAAAGTTTTGATTGCCGAAGCCATTGAGAAAGACCGTGCCGCTGTTATGGAGAAAACTGCATGTACCGGATTTTGTTAGATTACCATTTACCGTTAGGACGCCTGCGGGAGCGGTTTTATTTCCGGAACCTGAAAATGCCAAATTGTAATAGGGAAGCCCTGCCTGGTTTGTTATGGTTTGGCTTGCTCCACTGTATTCAACAGTGCTGCCATCTTCCAAAATAACAGTTGGGGCATTTGTGTTATTAATAGCGGTAATAGTGCCGCCTGTAAATCCTGCAGTATTATGTAATTTGAAAGTTGCATTATTCTTTACTGTAAAAGTTCCCAATGCTCCGGGCTTAAATTTTATACCGGCACCATTTGAAGTCTGCGAAACATTTGTGCCGCTCACAATAATATTCGAATAAAATAAAGATGCGGAACCTCCGAGCCGTATGGTTAATCCTGAAGTTCCCGCAAATTCCATTGTGGTATTATCACCCAGGGTATATGTTCCTCCTGCATCGGGCTTGGTATTAGATCCGCTTGCAATATAACGTGACGTTCCAGTCATAGTAAGATTGGTAGTCGCGATACCAAACGTCTTATAGTTCGAGTCAAAAATTGCCGAACCAGCTACTGTAACATTGCCAACTACATCATTTTTACTCGCCAAAGTTTTTATGCCACTTCCGGAGAATGTAACATTATAATAATTGGGCACAGTACTCCCCTGTACATCCTGGTCGCCGTTTGCATTATATTCAATGGTGGAATTGAGGCCAAAAGTAATAGTCCCACTAGATACCGTTGCCTGACTTGTACCGTGCAAGCCCTTTGGGCTTGAGGTTTTTAAAGTACCATTTATACTTACACTTCCACCAGTATTTGACATATTTGTTGAGTGCATATCAACAGTGCCATCAACTAAAAAAATACCGTTAGGTTTAGAAATGGTATTGGGGGAAATGCCGATGATATTAACTGAAGCTCCTAAAGGAATGGTAACTCCCATAGCAAGTTGGAGATCCTTATTGAGATTTATAGTAACCGTCCCACCAATGATCGCAGTAGAAGCGGTGATTGTATAAGTGCCTCCTGAACCTGCACTTAAAGTTAACGGCGCAGTTCCCGAAATACCATCTCTGAAAATCTTAGCCCCGGTTGTACTTACTGCTAAATCAGAATTTACAACAAACAATCCATTGACTGTTGCGTCGGTTCCACTGCTCGTCCCGGCACTTTGGGTTATCAAAAAATTAGGGATGCCACTGCTTGAACCTGTAGGAAAGTAAGTAACGCCCCCTCCAAAAATAAAAGGAGTAGTAGTATTCCATTCAAATGTGGATCCATCATTCCAAAAAGCCAAACTACCTTTCGCGAATCCTTCATATCCAGTTCCAACGGCCACCGTGCCATCTCCTATTTCAATTTTTCCACCAGTCGCAACATTTATAGAAGCGGATGTTGCCGGGAGGATTGTGATCGTATAGTCAGTAGTACTTATAACCTGCAGTACGCCATTGTTGGCTATAAAAATATCATCGTTTACACCGTTTCTAATGTTTAGCGCTCCACTGCCAAGCACCTGCAAAGTACCGTTGATAGTTGTTTCATCCAATGAAGTAGAAGATGATATAACAACAGTGTGGGTAGCCTGAATAGTAATGTGTTTATCGCTGGCGGCCGGTGGAAACGAAGCGGGACTCCAGGTGGCGCTATCTAATGAAGATTCCCAAATGGCAGGGCTCGCCCAGTTTCCGGACGTTATAGATCGATAAAATTTAGATATAGGAGGTGCCGCCCCGTTGAAAGTAAAATTATCGATGCTAAAGGTGCCTGAATTTGCAGCTGCTCCCCAAGCATAAAACCTAAATGTAATTGCCGGGGTTATGCCTTGATAGCTTGCTCCCGACAAATCTATCGTGGAGCCTGTTGCATTCGCGGTTGGGATGTCTACCGTAAAACCGTCTATTGATGATCTGAATGCAAATGCACTTGGCCCGTTGGGTGAGGAAGATGTTCCATTATAAATAAAGTTTAAAAAGTCAAGCTGGTACCCAGAGTTGGGAGTTAGGGTGAATTCAAAATAATCGTTTAAATCAAGTAACGGACTGTCCCAGTCTCTTGCATTGTATCTATCGTTCCCGACATTTCCAGTGATTCCCGATCCCCTGCTAATCCCTGAAACCGTCACATTAGGAATAGAGATTTGTCCTGCGGTATAAGGGCTAATGGTTCCAGGATCAGTACCGGTAATGGTATTTGAAAAAATCGATTGCCCGTAACTATAAGTACTCAAGCTTCCCGCTACCAAAATCACTATTAAAAATCTTTGTGTAAAAAATCTCCCCATAAGAATTCTGTTTTATTAATGCTGTTATAAAAAAGTAACCCTATAATAAATATTGCAGTCTTATACTAAAGTTTCAGAGCCGGAGAGATGTTGGATTGCACACACGATCATTCAAAAAATGATGCACACATTTGTCACAATTTAGTCATACTAATTTAAAATGCCATATGCGATACCTTATTTTATTAGTATTTTTTCCACATTAATTTGCAGGTGATATAGACTCTGCGGTCAGTATTAATAGGGCAAGATTTTTAGGCAGATCAGCAAGTTATCCAACCCGTTTGCCTAAAATTTTCAGGCCATGTTCCTGCCCGTCGAGCACGGCAATGTTTGGGAGTGTTGCCCAGTCTTCAAAGCCAAAATGCCTGAAGAGTTTCAGGCTGGGTTCATTATGTGAAAAGATAAAGCCAAGTAAAGTTTTGATACCAAGTTTTGCGGCCTGCTCCATGGAGTAGCTAAGCGCTTCTTTGCCGAGGCCTTTACCCCTTTGCTGCGGGTGCAGGTAGATGCTTATTTCTGCAGTGGCATCGTAGGCGGGCCTTCCATAAAATGATTGAAAGCTGATCCATCCTACAATTTCATCATCCGCATTTTCAATTACCCAAAGCGGCCTCTTTAAAGAACTATGTTCTTCAAACCACTTTTGCCTGCTTTCAACAGTTACCGGTTCGGTATCTGCGGTAACCATTCTTGTAGGGATGGTGGAATTATAGATCTCTACAATTATTGGGAGGTCATTTTGAACAGCTTCTCTGTAACGCAACATGGCTTTATCTTATTCAGTAAGCCCTTTTAAATAAGCAATGCTCTTTGGCACATTTTCATACTCGAGATTGCTTTCGTCTTCAATAAAAAAGTGCTTAATCCCTATTTTTTTTGCTTCCCTAATTACACCGGGAATATCAACTTCACCCATGCCAAGTGCCACATCGTTTTCCGCAGCAGTGCCGCCGGTAAGGTCTTTCACGGTGCCTTTTCGCATATCTTTTAAATGAATTAGCTTCCAGCGGTCGCCGTATTTTTTTAGCAATCCAACAGGGTCGCCTCCGCCAAATTGTATCCAGAAAATATCCATTTCAAAAGATACATATTCCGGGTTGGTATTTTTAATGATATAATCAAGTAGCGTGCCGCCATCGTATGGCTGAAATTCGTAGCCATGCGCATGATAGCAAAGTGTAAGCCCGTTTTCTTTCAAAACTTTCCCGGCATTGTTGAAATCATTTACTGCCTTTTTAGCATCGTCGATGGTGAGCGCACCTTTATGTGGGATCCATGCACACATTACATAATCCGCTCCTAATGCTTTTGCATTTTGTGCCACGGAGTCGGGAGAAGTTACCAATTGGTTGTAATCCGCGCCTGTAGCCGGTATGCTGATGCCTCGTTCATCACACATTTTTTTAAACTCTTCCGGGGGCATCTTATTGCTGCCGCCTTCCATTTCTGTAAACCCCATCGCTTTTATGGTGTCCAGTGTTTTGGCTACATCCACCGGAAAGCTTTTTCTAAATGTGTACGCTTCAACACCCAGCGGTGCAGTATAGAGCTTATTTTGTGCCGAAGCGGGTTTATGGGTTGAAAGCGCGGCACCTAAAAATAAAGCGAGTGCGATATATTTCTTCATGTCGTTGTTTTTATTTTTCAAATTAGCATAAATAAATTTAAATAAAGCTGCAAGCTGCCTAAAGTGGGAAATTATGAATTGCAACAATTTTGACGATTTGCTTTTTTGAATCAAAAAATTATGGGAGCGACAATAAATATAGCTGCATCAACTTTAAAGTCATAAAATATTGCCTTTGGCCTAAACAAATATGAATCAACTTATCGAGGCGACGTCTTAATTGATAAACCTGCAAGGCATTTTTTGATGAAGATGAAATTAAGAAACTATTTAAGTGGAAACGTCTTGCATTGTCTGCACCACAGGCCTTTACCAAGGGTACTCCAAACAATTAGGTAGAGTCCGATAAAACTTAATAAGAGCCACAACGGCCAATATCTTAAATAAGTAAATGCTATAATGGATGCAGCTCCAGAGAAAATTATTCCGGCTCCAAACAATTTCAGGCTGTTTTTTTTAATGAGAACCTGGCCGCATGTTGGACACTTTTTATGGCTATTCATTGCCCATCTTTTATTATGATATTTAGGGCCAACACATTTCGTCTCGTAAAACAAGGTGCTTGCAAAATAAGAAAATAAATTTCCTTCGCAGAACTTAAACTAATTGCTCTTTATACAAATCAAAAAATCTACAATGGCCCTTTACAATTGCCTTACCCGCCTCAACGTATTTTAATTTATTTATCTTCAGCTTTTGCAAGGCAATTTTATAAAATTTTCCAATCGTTTCATCACAAATAATTGTGCATAGGGTGTCAGCCTTTAATCCTTTTAATTCAGTTCCAATCAACAGACCGCTCAGGTAGCAATAATTTTCCTGCTTTGATAAATATTTAAAGAGATCATTTGTTCTCACCTGGAAAGCGCTGTTCAAGATATTTGCGCTAAAACTATCATCAATTCCTTTTTCAAAACTTCTTAAATTTTCTGGATTTGCTAAATCATCCACTCTTTCCACACTGTTTGATAAAATGCTTTTTTTTGAAAGCAGTTCAAAAAACTCACCGGTCATGTAAGTCTTGAAATTTAATACCTGCCCATCTTTAACTATTGCATGCTTTGAATGTGTGCCCGGGAAAATAAAAAGTTGCTCGTGTTTATCAGCACTATCAATACTTCCTGTTAATTGTGTTTCTTCTCCGCGCATTACATCGTTATTGGTTCTTGCGCCGGATATAAGCAGCATTTTGTGCGGGCAATCATTTGTTGCTTCTAACATTTCTACAAGCAGGTCTTGGCCGCTTATGCTGAAAGGAATTTCTTTATAGGAAATACTTTTCATACCAATGGTGGCAGTGGCCATTCCGGAAATAATTATCGGCAAGTCGATAGTTTGAGTCTTTGTTTTTTCTTCCAGTTTTTTTATCTCTCTTAGCAAGATATTTTGGTAGAAGGATAATCTCTTATCATCGGTTTTGGTGCTTTGCTTCCATAGTTCAAATGTGTAGGATATGCCCGTGCTATTTGTTTCTTCTGCTAGCACTGACATTGTATTTACATCAACAAGCCTGATCCTTAAAACAGAAGTACCCCAGTCAATGCTGATAAATGTTTGCATCAATATTTATTTAATAATTGCTACAGCAATTTTGAAAATAGACATCCAGGGTTAAAATTAATTTATAGAGCAACCTAAAATTGCATCAACAAATTTTCGTGCTTTGTTAGTTAGCTCTGAAAGATATTCATGGTTTACCGCTTTCTTCGTATCCACCAAAGCACTGCCAATGCCGAAACCGACCGCTCCTGCTTTTTTGTAATCTTTAATATTTTCAATATTGATACCTCCGGTGGGAAGCAATTTTATTTGTGGCAATGGCCCGGTGATATCTTTGATATAAGATGGAGAAATTGCAGGAAATACTTTTACAATATCTGCACCGTTTTTCCAGGCATTATAAATTTCTGTCGCCGTGAAGGCCCCGGGAATACTTACTGCACCAAGGTCTTTCGCTGTTTTTATTATGTCCTCATTTGCAATGGGCGACAGTATAAAACTGGCGCCGGCGGCTACGGCGTCCCTGGCGGATTTTGCGTCAAGAACAGTTCCCGCGCCTATTATCATTTTATCGCCCAGCTTATCTGCAACTTTTTTAATCACCTGCAATGGTTCAACGGAATTCATAGTAATTTCTAAAATTCTTATTCCTCCCAGGTACAAAGCTTCTGCAATTTTTAATACGTCATCCGGGTTGGCCCCTCTTATGATTGCTATTAATTTGTTCTCTAAGATTTTTGATAATGCAGGCATGGAAATTTAAATATATACTTTTTTCCTTTGATCAACTTTCGTAAATAATGATCCCGACCTCACCGGTATGGACACCGGTAAATGTTATCCCATCTTTTCTAAGAATCCTTTCAGCAGCTTTAGTTTTTCTACTTCGTTATTTCGAAACAATGGCCTGGAATTGCAGATAGTGATTATGATCTTTAAAAATTCATAAGTTTTTTAATTGCTTTACAAACGCCATCGTTGTTATTTGTATCGGTAACATAATTGGCGGCTTCTTTTACTGCAACGGGTGCGTTGCCCATAGCAACGCCGCATCCCGCAAATTCAATCATTTCTTTATCGTTAAAATTATCGCCAATGGCGATTGTTTCATGCTGCTGAATATTATATTTCTGCATAAGTAATCTTATTGCATTTAGTTTTGATGCCTGTTTATTCATAACATCCAGGTAAGTAGGTTTGGATGTAGCAATACTCAGCTCGTTTATAAATTTTTGTTTCATGACGTGCTGGATTTCATTTGTTGCCTTTTCACTGGCTATCACCAGTATTTTATTTGGTCCTGTTTTATTTTTTTCCCACAAGGCTATAATAGCATCGAATGGTTGAATGGTTACCGGTATGTGAGTAATTTTTTGTTCATGCGCTGTGCCTGCATTTTCCAATTCGCTGAACCAATTTTCCTGCTGATAATAAATTATCGTTGCATCATATTTTTGCAACTGATCATAAACTTTGGTTACGGCTTCAATGTCGATAACTGAATTAAAAATGATCTCCCCGTCACATGCTATGTAAGCGCCGTTAAGGCTGGCTATAGGATTATCTGCTAAATTGACTTTTTTAGCAATAGGTATTATGCCTGAAAGTGGCCTGGCAGAAACCAATATAACCAATATGTTTTTTTCTTTTAACTTTTGGATCACATCGTAGGTAGCTGCGCTAATACTATGATCTTTTTTAATTAATGTTCCGTCAACGTCGATGAATACTGCTTTGTACAATTGATATATTTAAAGGTTTCGCGAATAAAATCATTTTTATTCGAAGGATTCTATTTTTTGTAATATCCGGATTGTCACCCCGTGCGAAAATATTCACGGGAAGTTATGCACCAAGGTCTAAGTGATTGTCATAATCAAAAAACACCCCTTGCGTATTAAAAATTATTTCCACATACTTTTTAACTTCATATAGCTTAACTGCTGAACAGTGAGTTTTTCTTGCGAATCAAGAATTATTTTATCATAAGGCGCGGTGGGAAAAAAGATTTCTGTCATCACCGTTAATCCCTTATCTGCAAATAACTCCACAGATGCATCGTCTATGATTAGAGTCATATCAATATTGGTTTCATTCGAGAAACGAGGAGCATAATGAATGCTGCCAAAGCCTTTTTCAAAATCAATCTTGCCAGAGTTTGCCCTGTCTATATAATAGTTATTTTTTGTTTTATTATAGCCGATAACCAACTTTTCTCCTTGTTTATTTGACAATGTAATTGAAAACGTTTCAAGCTTATTTGCGCTCAAATTTATTTTTACCGGACCTGCAAGTTTGCCCGCTTTTTCTGAAAGATTGTAATTGGTGGCATCAATATTTTCCAATACTACAGGCTTCTCTTCTAAACTACTTAATTCTTTTACAGGCAAGGAAGTAGCCATATACTTATCTCCCATCTTCCCGATAGCGAGTTCGCGTGGTACTGTACATGCGCTTCGCCAATTTACAGTAGGCACTATATTAGCATATTGCCAGTTGCTCATCCATCCAATAAAAATTTTACGATTACCTGTATTCGACCAAGTGATGCCTGCATATTCATCAGGCCCATAATCTATCCACCTGGTATCAGTTTGATAAGGCGTAAAGGTTTTGCCATCAAACTGCCCTATAAAATATTGTGTAGCTGATCCACCGTTCGGGCCGCCGGGATTTAAATTCACAATTAATATCCATACCTTCTCTCCATTATAATTTAATGGAAACAAGTCAGGGCATTCCCATACGCCGCCATGTGCCCCAACCTCTTTTCCGAACTCGCTTTCCTTCGTCCAATCTTTCAGGTTAGGTGAAGAATAAAAAGTGATATGATCCAAAGTTGCGAGGGTCATTATCCATTTCTTTGCCTGTTCGTTCCAGCTTACTTTAGGATCGCGAAAATCCCTTATTCCCGGGTTTTTGAGCACAGGATTTCCTGCATACTTCGTCCATGTTTTCCCTTCATCCAGGCTATAAGCGATACTTTGATTCTGAAAAGTGATGCTTCCTGATTTTTCGTCGACAGGATCATGATGTGTAAAAATTGCTACCAGAGGAACTTTGCCATCCTTACCAAACCCTGAAGTGTTGTTGGAATCAACAACGGCGCTTCCCGAAAAGATGTAGCCAAGGCTATCGGGATACAACGCTATTGGTTGTTCTTTCCAATGAACTAAATCATTGCTTGTTGCGTGTCCCCAATGCATAGGCCCCCAAATGGTGCTATCAGGATAATACTGATAGAACAAATGATACTTCCCCTTGAAAAATACCATTCCATTTGGATCATTCATCCAGCCGGCTTTGGGAGAAAAATGGACTTGCGGACGGTACATTTCATGATATAATTCTTGCCCGCAAGCATTTGGAGAAAAAGTGACCAGGCTAATAATTATTACCAGGAAGTATCTAATCATATTTACGTTTTACGTTCTAAGGCTTTAAAAATAGATGGAAAAACTACGAAATTTTTTTCCATTACTTTTGATTTTGGCGTGACGCCCACTGCTTTTAAAGAAAATTAAACCTTACCTGGCATCAGTGGCTTTTTCAACAAGCCATTTGCAATACATTTTTTTGGACTGGCTTTATCTTGTTATTTTCAATACCATTTGAAGCCAACGGTTAATAAGAATAATTAAAGATGATTATAAAAAAGAATAAGCTTTCAACTGTCATGTTATTTTCTTTTGTGCCAATACTAATTTGTTGTAACCAACAAAATAATCAGCCAAAAGACAAGCAGAATGTAACAACCGCAGAAGTTGAAAAAGCGGATGTTGTTCCTTCTAAAATGGTTCACATTCCGGGGGGAACTTTTCTTATGGGAACAAATGATCCGGCATTTGCTGATGCCCAACCGGTACACAAAGTAACACTCAAAGATTTTTGGATGGATGAACACGAGGTAACAAATGCTGAATTTGAAGAGTTCGTGAATGCCACACATTACGTAACCGTTGCCGAAAGAAAATTAAATCCGGAAGACTTCCCAGGTGTGCCTGCAGAGAATTTAGTTCCTGGATCTGGCGTGTTTACTCCTCCGGGCCAGCCGGTAGCGCTCGATAATCCGCTGCAATGGTGGCAGTATGTACCCGGCGCCAGTTGGCGACATCCATCGGGGCTCCAAAGTAATATAACTAATAAACAAAATTACCCGGTAGTACAGGTAAGTTACGAGGATGCCATTTCTTATGCAACATGGGCAGGTAAAAGATTGCCGACGGAGGCCGAATGGGAATACGCTGCACAAGGCAATCATCCGGGACAGAAATATTATTGGGGCGATGAATTAAAACCGGGAGGAAAATGGATGGCAAATATTTACCAGGGGAACTTCCCTGATGGAAATACTGGCGAAGATGGCTTTATGGGCCTGGCTCCCGTAAAATCATTTTTGCCAAATGGTTATGGCTTGTATGATATGGATGGAAATGTATGGGAATGGTGCAACGACCTTTATCGCCCCGACTATTATGGCCAAAGTCCGGCGAACAATCCCGCAGGCCCGAAAGATAGTTACGATCCCGATGAACCAAACTCGGTTAAGCGTGTGCAGCGGGGAGGATCATTTTTATGCAGCGATCAATATTGCATGCGTTACAGGCCGGGAAGCCGTGGCAAGGGTGAAGTGAGCAGCGCATCTGATAATCTTGGTTTCAGGTGTGTGAAAGATTCGACGGAACCGGCTGGCAAATAAATAGTTTTTGAGTTGATGCTACGTCTGCGCTCCCTGCAGCGGCATTGCAAAAGATATTCAGCAGAAGATATTTGATCCTTTTTTTACAACGAAAGAAATGGGCAAAGGCACGGGATTAGGGCTTGATGTCGTGAACAGGATCATCAGGCAGCATAATGGTTCGGTTAAAGTAAATTCACAGCCGGGGACAACAGAATTTGAAGTATGTTTTCCTATAGATGACTAAAAATTAAAACAAATGAATCAACCAATCATATTTGTAATTGATGATGATATGCAGGTGTTGCGTGCCATTACAAGAGACTTAAAAAATAAGTACCGGCAGGATTACCGTGTACTCAGCACTTCATCTGCAAAAGAAGCACTGGATAGTTTACTCGAATTAAAAAACAAAGGCGAAACCGTTGCTATGTTTATTTCGGATCAACGTATGCCTGAAATGGAAGGCGTTGAGTTTTTAACTGAGGCTATGGAATTTTATAATGATGCTAAAAAGGTTTTGTTAACTGCTTACTCTGATACAGATGCTGCTATAAAAGCCATCAATACCGTGAGACTGGATTATTATTTAACTAAGCCATGGGATCCGCCTGAAGAAAAATTATATCCTGCTGTAGATGATTTACTGGACGACTGGCAAAGCGATTTTCACCCGGATTTCAAAGGAATAAAACTGGTAGGTTACCAGTTCTCTCCCAAGAGCCATGAAATAAAAGTATTCCTCTCAGGTAATTTAATTCCTTATCAATGGCTGGAAGCAACCAGCGATGATGGCGCACAATTAATGCAGATAAATAATCTTACCACAAAAGATTTACCATCCATATTTTTTGAAGACGGCTCTTTGATTGCAACACCTAACATCATCGATGTTGCAAGGCGTATAGGCCTTAACCCCGAAGTAAAAAATGAAATATATGATGTGGTAGTTATAGGTGCAGGCCCTGCTGGTTTAGCTGCTTCCGTTTATGGCTCATCAGAGGGTTTAAAAACATTATTGATTGAACGCTCGGCACCCGGTGGCCAGGCAGGTACCAGTTCACGGATCGAAAATTACCTCGGTTTTCCCACAGGTTTGAGTGGCGCTGATCTTACAAGAAGAGCCATCAGCCAAACAGTAAGGTTTGGTACGGAGTTTCTTTCGCCTCAATCTGTAAAAGCGATCAAGATACAGGACAACTATAAAAAGATAATACTTGATGATGATAAAGAAATAGTAGCTAAAGCCATTGTAATTACTACCGGTGTTGATTACCGGCAACTTACAACGCCAGGCATCCCTGACTTTACCGGTGCAGGAGTCTATTACGGTGCTGCAATGACTGAGGCTGCCTCTTGCAAAGGCAATGTTGTTTTTGTAGTGGGTGGTGGCAACTCTGCGGGGCAGGCAGCTATGTACCTTTCAAAATTTGCGAAGCAGGTAAATATTTTAATAAGAAAAGATAGTTTGTCTTATACCATGTCATCCTATTTAATTGACCAGATAAAAGGTGTAAGCAATATTGGTGTTTGTGTTTGCAGAGAAGTCGTAGAAGCAAAAGGTAATGGAAGGTTGGAGCAATTGGTAATAAAAAATATAAGCAATGGCGAGATCTACCTGGAAGATGCGGCTGCACTTTATATTTTTATCGGGGCAAAGCCTTACACCGATTGGCTGGATAAAGAAATTATCACTAACGATAAAGGATTTATAGAAACAGGCAGGGATTTGCAGCAATATGATGCTTTCCCTAAAGTATGGAAACTGGAACGGGATCCGTATTTACTCGAAACAAGTTGTGCAGGCATCTTTGCCGCAGGTGATGTGCGTTCCGGCGCAATGAATCGCGTTGCATCGGCGGTGGGCGAAGGTTCCATGGCTATTAGTTTTGTCCATAGATATTTGGCGGAGATTTAAAAAAAGAAGATTATCACCTTTGGAATTGAGATTCGGCGGCAGAAGATATTTACTTCTAAAACATACATTTGCTATTTGTTTAATCACCAAAACAACTATTTTGAAGCGTCTCCTTTTTTTAATTACAGTAATAATTTTAGGCACGTCTGGCGTAAGTGGCCAGGTAAATAATATCAATGATAGTATTGAACCAAAGACCATAATTGAGATTAATATCAGTGGCAGGCAATATATAGTTGCTGAAGGTGAAGTCTTACATTTGGACACAACCATTACTAATGCCTCAGTCAAAGTAAAAGTTTCTGATAATAAAAAATTTGAAAGTTCTTCTCTTTCATTTGAGTATCCAAAATACCTGGCGTTCGATTTTTCAAGCAGTACAGGTTTAAAAAATTGGACATTCACAGGTAATAATATTGTTATAATACTTTTTGAGTTTGAAGAGAACGTTCCGTTAAGCGCCATAAGGGACGAGATGATCAATAAATTTGGAAAAGAGAATTGTTCTTCTGAAGATTTTCAAAAAGAACTTGGATCGAGAAAATTGGACGGCAAGAGATTGAATGTAACTATAGTAGGTTCGCCTCTTGTGATTGATATGTATGACCTTAAAGTGCCAGGCAAGAATAACTGGGTTCTATATTTTCAAAACTCTGTATCTGATGAAGGAACGTATTCTGAAGAATCTAAACAGATATTTCAGCTTATTGATTCAACGCTTAAGGTGATGTAATTCGGCTCTAAACTTTACGTAATACTGGGCCTTAGGCAATAATTTCGAAGAAACCTGTAGATTAGCTTTTGGGACTTTCAGGCCAATCATGGATCAGCAAAAGAAGAATTAAGAAAAAAATAAATCAACGGCATTTGTAAAAATTAACTCTTAAGCTTTTACAATGAACAATAACCGAAGAGACTTTATTAAAAAAATCGGCACCGCAACAAGAGCAGGTTTTTTAGCAACTGCCCCGGTTGCTTCCATCGCTGCAATAATGAATGATAATAACGGCAGCAAAGTACCCGCTGACAATAGACCATTTACTATTTCTATTTTACAAACAACGGATGTGCATTGCCAGGTCCATCCTCACGATGAATTATTCTGGGAAAATAATAAAGCTGTGTTTCGTAAAACAGGTGGCTATGCTCATTTAGCCACGTACTTGCAAAACGAAAGAAAGAAAAGCCCCGATACTTTTATAATCGATACAGGAGATATGTTCCAGGGAAGTGAACTTTCGGTTAAAACTACAGGGAAAGCAATGGTGCCCATTTTAAATGCATTACGTTATGATTTGTACTTGCCCGGGAATTGGGAAGTGGTGTATTACAAAAAAGCCATGCAGACTTTATTGGGATCATTAAATGCGCCAAAGGTTTGTGCAAATATGTATCACGATTTGGGTGATGGCAAAAAAGGTGAATTAATTTTCCCACCCTATTACATATGGAATGTAAAAGGAATTAAAATTGGTTTTGTAGGGTATACTGATCCGTTAGTTCCTATACGCCAGTCTCCAAATTATAGTAAAGGAATTATTTATACGAGGGCGGAAGAAAATCTTCCTTTTTACGTTGATGTACTTCGCAACCAGGAACAATGCGCATATGTAATCTTATTGTCTCACCTTGGCCTGTCACAACAGATAAGCCTGGCAAATATGAATGAGTGCCAGGGAGTAGATTACATTTTTGGTGGCGATACACATGAAAGAGTGCGCACCCCCATACAATGCAAATATGCTAAAGTTGTGGAGCCTGGTGCATTTGGCAGTTTTGTGGGCAAGCTCAATCTTACTATAGAAGATGGCAAAGTGATCAAAGATGAATATTCGTTGGGAGAAGTTAGGGCTGATAAAAATAAACCTTCAGAAGCCATTACAGCCCTTATTAAAAATGGCGAACAACCTTTTGCGGAAGACATCCATAAAATTGCGGGTTACAGCACGGTGCCTTTGTACAGGTATTTTGTTGTAGAAAATACTATTGATACATTAGTATTAGATGCGTTAAAATGGAAACTGCCGGTAATAGATATTGTTTTATCAAATGGCTTTCGTTTCTGCCCGCCGAATACAACTCCCGACCACACGGGAAACATTCCAATCACTTACGGGTTTATTTATGATATGCTGCCGGTTGATAGTACAGTGAGAACCGGCACAGTTACCGGCAGGCAAATAAGAGATTGGTTAGAAAAAGAATTGAACAATGTATTTGCAAAGAACGCTGCGGAACGATTAGGAGGGTGGGTTATTAAGTTTAAAGGGATGCAGGTTTCCTTCAATGCTTTTGCAGAAGAAGGAAAACGTGTGCACGAAATGTCGGTTGCGGGAGAGCCACTCGATTTCAACAAAACATATGATATCTGCGCCTGCGAAAGAGATGGAGACCCTGCCGACATGCTTTGCAGAATTCAGGGAGTGGCAAACGCAAAAAATACAACCCTGACATTGCATACAGTTATGAAGGATTACCTGGCAGCTAATTCACCAGTGTCGCCAATACCACCAATGAATGCAAAAATTTTAGATGCTCCGCAAACTTTGCTTACGCAAGTCACTGGCGTCGATTATCAGTTTGCATAGCGCAGTGCTATTTGCATTATTGTAAAAAATTAATGTCGCAACGTTTTTATTTTCGAGGCGACCTAAATTGCCGGAGATAAAGAACTATCGTTTAAATAAGTATGGTCAGCCTTCAGACATATAGGGCTAAGGAAATTTCTTTATACTCGGACGAAAGCGGGAATATTTTACATAACACATTTAAAATTTTAGACTCGCGGATAGATACATTCGCAATAAAACACCTACAAAAAATAAGGAAAAATTGATCGATGAATAAACAGAGGTTTTATGGATAAATTAAAGACATATAATATTTTGAGCCCATGTTATCATTAATGATTTTAGTAAAATTAATAGCCTTCACACTTATGTTATTAGGCGGTATCCTTAGCTTTTCTTCGGGATTAAGAAAAGAAAGAAAGGCTTTTTTTTGGCTAAATGGGTACGGTAGAATAATCAAAAATCCCATGTTTAATATCCTTTATGGAATAATTCTCATATTAATAGGAGTAATTGGTTTGCTATACTACATAGTTAGAATATTTTGATGCAACTTAAAAATCCACCGTCTTTGGCGGTGGTCATGTTCTGTGGGCACCCCGTTGGTGCAAGCATAATGCTTGCGCTAAAAGGAGGGAATTGTTTGCCTGATATGCCTTGTTACCCTTCCCGTACCCCATGCTATTTCCAATACTTTCTGAACATTTTTCTCTTTTATCCTCGAAGCAATATCCACAGCATAAGGCTCAAAGAACAACGGCCCCATATACTGGTCGTATAACGCAGGCACTGTTCCTGAAAATGTGGCAAATTCTTTTTTCATGAAATTTTATTTAGGAGCAAAAGTAGTGGTTGATTGATTTACAATCTATGCCTGTTTGGATTCGTGTGCTTTAAAGAATCTTAAGAAAATAAGATATTAAAGACTGGCAGTTTATTCTTTTCGTTTTATTTCTATAACGTCAAAAACGCATCTATAACCGAATTTCTTGTATGCCTATAGTCCTTTATATACATGAACAATATAATTGTCAACCTCATTTTTCATGGAATCTATTTTAAGTTGTAGTTCTTTATTGGTTTTAGGATGATTTCTAATTATTCCATAAGCATTCGGCAGTCCGGTTTCCTGTTTATAAATTTTATTGTCAATAAAATAAGTCAGGTACTGTTTCTTTTTAAACTCATTAAATAAAACATAAACCAAATTACTTGAACTGTCTGTAAAGGCTTTTCTATCGATTGTTAACACCAACTTTTTTAAGAACTGCGTGAGGCCATCATTTATTAATTCAACACTGTCTTGCTTCGACAAATAATCATTGTAAATCTCCAGAGTCTTTCCCTTCTTTTTGTAGTTAAAAGTTATTATAAGTTGCTTCGACATGTGTCTTGGAAAAGTGCTTATTTCAAGTACCATATCATTTTTGAATTCTAATTGATGCCCATTATGCAGGCTATCAGATGAGATGCCATAATAAATTTTATTCAACCGTTGCGCATGGCAAAAGCTAAAAGCAGTTAAAAAATATGTGAGTATAAATATTGGCTTCATCTCGTGGGGAAAATTAACTTTACATCTTTTAAAAATAAAGGAAATGTGATGAGTCGCAAAATTCAGGCGGGTCAACTGTCTTATTGTTGGGAGATTCTAAGGGTTACTGCGGACGGCTACGGATTGATCATAATATGCGCCCTCGATGTTCCCGGATTCATGATCCATGGCATGCCGTTAGCAGATGGCTTTTCCGGTAAACCCGTGCTGGAAGCCGTTGCATAGGGGACATAGATTACATAACGTAAATAACCATTCTTCACCTCACCGGTCACAGGGTCAACGTCTTCATTTTTGGCAGAATAAACATACAACGTAGCAGGGCCTTTAGGCATTTTCAGGGTACCTGCTTTTACTTCTTTTTCCCGTTCATCCAATAACTGCTGATCCTTGATGCCTTGCTTTCTCAGTTCACGCCCCCTTTGCATAAAGGGTTCCAGTTCTTTGCAGTAACAGGCCACTGAAAAGTTAGGGCCATCAGGATTGTCTGCAAGGCAAATCAATTCATTTGTGCCTTTTCTTAATAGGGTGAGTTGTTTATCGACGTCGTAGCCATAGACTGTGCAGCTATCTCTCTTTTCCTTGGGGGCAGCCAATAATGCCAGTTTTATTTGCATGACCGCAGAGGGTAATTCTTTTTTAGAAGGGGCTGTCTTTTTTTCAGAAGAGGCTGTATCTTTTTTAGAAGGGGGTGTCTCGTTTTGGGTATTACATCCCAAACAAAAAGTAATAGCTACAAGGAATAAAAAAATAATTTTCATGTGTAGTTGTTAAGTTGAATATTCTCACACCGATGTTGATCTTTTGACCAACATCACAACATACGATTTTTTTTTTTGGTGAAAACACCAACAAAATGTGGAAGTTTGAAATGGTCTTGCCAGCGAAGCTTCGAGCCCCGATATATCTCTTATTCCATTGATGCCGCCAAATGTGGCAATAAGGTTTTATGAATTTCTTCAACGTCTTTTATGGATATCATTGTGCAAGTTTCGTCAGCAACTCTTTGTCTTCAGATATGATTTGATATAGTAAAGAAGTAAAAGAATTATCAGATTCCCGTTTCTTATCCAATTTCTTTAAAAAGGATAAAAGTTCGCTTAAAGCCTTATCAGAAAAGTGATCAAGTACCTTACTTATTTCATATTTTATTTCTTCTTTTGACATTGCTTTGAATTGACGTTTAAAATTACAATTTAATTTAAAGTCCCAAGGCATTTGGAAATAGCAATTAACTTTATACATGGGTATTAAAGATTTTGTAGTTTATTCATGGCACAAGAAGCCAAGCTTCAGTCCCGCCCATCATTCTTGCCAATTGAGAGTTTACAGTCCCGCTTTTATGATGTGAAGATTCTAAGAATGAGGTTTTGAAGATCGACCTTTGAGAGGCAAAAATGCAAGGCTTCAGCCTCTCCACCATTCTTGAGAGGGATAGATGCGTAGGACTAACTAATTTGGTTGACTTTACGGTATGCCGTAGATTTAGGTTTGAAATAACTCTTTGTTTGGACTCTATTTTATCGCTTACTGGTAAAGTCTCAAAAATTAAAATGAAAACAGGAGAAGAGAATTTTAAGATACTCAAGCAATATGTAGAGAAAGTGATTAAACCACATTTCAAAATTGATTTTGCGGGTCATTCTAGTTATTCAAAGGTTGGTGATTCGATTAAGTTTACAGGAACTATTGAGTTACCTACCTCTTCTATTTCATACAAACAGACAGATTATTACTATTCAGGAAACAGGGAAAAATTTATTCATTTTACTTCATTAAATACTTTTTTTAAGATCATTGATTGCGGACATTTTCTTGCAAGCCAATTTACAAACCATGATGATCCATTGGAATTAATCTATGCAGGTATTGAAATGTTGCATGTTACTTCAAAAGAAAAGCTTGAACAGTTTAAGGAACTTTTATTTTCGTTATCAATGTGTATCTATGATACTGACGAAGATTCGTTTGATATGTGGAGATTATATGGAGATAATGGCAATGGAGTTGGAATTGTGTTTTCGTTTTATCCTAATAGAGATTACTGGAAAAACTCTTTTTTGAGCCCTGTATATTATGGTAACGACAGTCAAGTTTTAGAAAGGTTTAAAAATTTTTCAGAAGATCATATAATCTTTATGCAATCTCAACTAACTTTTACAATGCTAGGTAATGTCTGGGGAGAATCTGGAATTCCAGATAGTATCGCGCTTTTTCTTGCTTTTCATAAAAATGCAATATTCCATACCGAAAATGAGCTAAGATTCTTAAAAAGTTTTTTAACTGGAAGTGAAAGATGTGACGAAGCAAACGCCGAAATAGGAATAGTTCTGGATAAAAAAAATAATTTGCATTACACTTATAAAATACCTTTACTAACTGAAAAAAATATTCTGCTCAAGGCAAAAGAAAAAGGCCTTCCATCAATAAAAAATTTTAGAACTAACTTATTAGCAAATATGAGGATTTTTAACGAATATGTTGGAAACAGCCCTTTCATAATTATAGAAAAAGTCATTTTAGGTTACCGTTATACACAAGAGGATTTAATTAAAATCAGGAGAACCAGAATGATTGTTGAAGGTAAAACTAAAGGCATGCCTATCGAATTTCAACTATCTCATCTTTCCAAGAAATTCCATGGTCGCTAAATAAAATTATTTATATGAGCATTGACCGGTATATAGTCTAACTCAAGTATTTGGAAGAGATAACAGATACAATTATTAAATTTTTAGATAAAAATCGAAGAAAATTCAACTGGATTAAAACTATGAAGTAGTTATAAGTATTGGAAATTAATAGTCCTTTTAAATTTTACACTTATACATCATCTATCTTGATTTTTCCATATACATTTTCATGTACTTTTTTTAAATGTTTGGCAAATGTTATACAATGAGTAGCATATCGAAAACCGAACTGACCTTGTTCCCAATCGTTTTCCGGTTGGAAAGATAGCGATCCTAAAAACTCTTTCAATTGCTTGTTAATTTCTTGATACATAACGGAAGGAACCAATGTATAACCAAATTTAGATTTGCCGGTTTTGAATATTGGATTTGGTAAAGTTGCAATTGTCATTAATAGATAGATATCAATAAGATCGTTTTTTGTTAACGACATATCCTTGAGCAGAAGCACATACTTTTTTTCAGAAAGAACTTTATCAATGAATTTGTTCACGCATGAAACCCAGGTTTCAGAACGATTAACATCAGATAGAGACATTTTATAAATATCACCATCTGTATTTTTTTTAAACCAGTCGCTTTGTTTCAAGTGACGTATAATTTCCTTATCAATCTCCAGTCCTTATTTAATAGAATAATGCGTCCCCGATCCACTACCATGTTTTTCGATAATATTTTTTTCTATTAAAATTGCCAGATCTCTTATCACTATAATTCGCGTAAGGCCAAGCCCTTTTGCAATTGCGCCGGATTTGCAGCCGGGGTGATTTTGTATAAAACCGGCAATTAGTTTTTCACGGGGAAGTAACTGCTCGCCTGTTGTGTGAATCTGAAGTTTTTGCATTAATTGTTCCTGGATATTTTTTAATGCGTCAAAAAAGAATTTTACCCAATCATTAATATTTTCATTGGGCCGCCTGCCCTGGCAACTTCTAAGTACATTATAATATTCAGCCTTTCTGCTTTCAATTTCATGTTCGAAGCTTACATATTGAATCCATTGGTATCCGCTCTTTAATAATAATAAGGAGGACAGAAGCCGGCTTAATCTTCCATTTCCATCCTGGAAGGGATGGATGCTTAAAAATTCATAAGTGAATATGGAGCATTTTACCAATGGATGAATTGCCTCTTCATTATTATACCATTCAATAAGATTATTGACTGCGCTTTCTGTCGCATATCCCGGCTCTGTGGTTTGAAATATTATTTGGTTTGTTCCATCCGGGTATGTTGCTTCCACAGCATTAGCATGTTGCTTATAATCACCTTTGTGCCATGCATCTTTGGTGCTGTATTTCATCAGGATATTGTGGAGATTTTTTATGTCACCTGCTGAAATTTGAATATCATTATATGTATCAGATATAATATCCAACGCTTCAAAATATCCAACTACTTCCTGTGAATCCCGGTCTTCAAGTTTCGTAATATCAATGTGCTTAAGCAATACATCAACTTCTGCATCGGTCAGTTTCGATCCTTCGATACGGGTAGAAGCGCCCACACTTCTTACTGTTGCAATAGACTTAAGTTGTTTCAGGTGCTGATTTTCCCGCCTTTCAATTGCAGTCCATGATGCATCAAACCGGTCAATCTGGCTAATAATGGAGATTAATTGCCAATCAAGATCAATCCTAAATATGTAAACGGAATTTTCCATTACCTGTTAATGGATGTAAAATACTTAAAATGTTACAGAATGTTACAAGAAGTTACAAGAAGTTACAAGACATTGTAAAAATCTATATATTGTTCACCATGTTACAAAATGTTACAAGAAGTTACGAAATGATACAATCAACCCGCTTTCACGCTTTGTACTGTCAAACTCACACCAACGCCTCCCACAAAATCTCCACCGGGTGTTTTGCTTTCACTCCCGTTCCATCCTTTATTTGATGGCGGCAACTTGTACCAGGCGCAGCAATAATAACATCGGTTGCTTTGTTACGCACAGCGGGAAATAAAACGAGCTCGCCGATTTTCATCGATAGATCATAATGCTCTTTTTCATAACCGAAAGAACCCGCCATTCCGCAGCATCCGGAAGGAATGGTTTCAACAGAATAATTTTCAGGGAAGGATAACATCTTTGCCGATGCTGCTGCGGTAGTCAATGCTTTTTGCTGGCAATGGCCGTGCAGTTTTATGGATCTTTTTTCTTTGGTAAATAAATCGCTGCTGATATTTCCATTATCAATTTCTTTGGCAATGAACTCATCAATCAGGAAAACATTTTTTTCGAGCTTCTTTGCTGCTTCAAAATTTTCATCATCTGCAAGGTCAATGTATTCATCAATGAATGTAAGGATGGCGCTTGGCTCTATCCCAATCAAAGGCGTTTCTTCATTTATTATTTTACTGAACGTAGCAATATTTTTATTGGCGATTTCTTTTGCCTTTCTCAATAAGCCTTTGGATAGCCACGTCCTGCCGCTTTCTTCATGATCTGCCATCAGCACTTCGTAGCCTAATTTTTCCAACAGAAGAATGCCCTTTATTCCAATCTCCGTATCATTATAATTAGTAAACTCATCACAAAAAAGATAGACGATTTTCTTCCCCTCCGTTCCCGAGTTAGTCGGGACAGGCACGGGACGCGGGTTCGTCTCCCCCTTTAGGGGGCGGGGGGTTTTAAACCACTTCCTCAAAGTCGTTTTATGGATAGTTGGCATAGAGCGTTCTATGGCAAAGCCTGCTATTCGTTTTACCATATTGCCAATCGCCTTCGAAGTCACCACAGAATTATATACACCCGGCAGCATCGCTCCTAACTTTGCAGAGCTGGTGAAATTGGCAATCAGCTTTGCACGAAACGGAACTCCATTCGCATCATAATATTGCTGTAAAAATTCTGCTTTCAGTTTAGCAACATCAACATTCGACGGGCATTCTGATTTACAACCTTTACAACTCAGGCAAAGATCCATCACATCATAAATCTCTTTATGATCGAAGCGGTTCATCTTTTCAGAATTTGTAAGAAATTCACGAAGAATATTTGCCCTTGCCCTTGTTGTATCTTTTTCGTTTTTTGTTGCCATATAAGAGGGGCACATGGTGCCACCGGATAAATGTGTTTTACGGCAATCACCGGAGCCGTTACATTGCTCGGCATGTTGTAATACATTTTGTTTACTGAAACGAAAAACCGTTTTGAATTCGGGTGTTTGTTGCCCCGGCCTATATCGAAGCATTGTGTTCATCGGTGGCGTGTTCACGATCTTATCAGGGTTGAAAATATTGGCAGGATCCCATGAATGCTTGATCTCTTTCAGCAGTTCATAATTTTTATCACCTATCATTTGTTTTATGAACTCGCCACGCAATCTTCCATCACCATGTTCACCACTCAGCGAGCCATTATATTTTTTAACCAGCGTCGCAATCTCTTCCGCAATTGTTCTGAAAAGTCTGTTTCCTTCTTCTGTTTTAAGATTTAATATAGGGCGCAAATGAATTTCACCGGAACCTGCATGTGCATAATGAACGGCGTGTAAATCGTATTTCTTTAATATCAAATTAAACTCTGCAATGTAGGCTGGCAGATCGTTTACATCTACTGCAGTGTCTTCAATTACAGGCACGGCTTTGGCATCTCCGGGAATGTTGCCTAGCAAGCCGAGGCCCGCTTTGCGAAGCGACCATATTTTTTTCGTATCGTCTCCAAACAGTAATGGAAAATGATAACCCAATCCTAATGCACGCATTTCTTCTTCAACACTTTTTGCAATAGCATTTATTTCTTCACGGGTTGCTCTTGCGAATTCAATCACAAGAATTGCCCCGGGATCTCCCTGCACAAAAAATCGGTTCTTTCTTTGTTCGATATTGTCTTTGGTACATTCAAGAATATAACTATCTATTAGCTCGCTTGCACTTGGCTTATATTTTAGTGCGATCAGGTTCGCCCTCAATGCTTCATCAATGGAATTAAAATGAACACACAACAATCCAACTTCTTTTGGCGGTAAGGGAACTACATTCAATTTTATTTCGGTGATGAATGCCAGTGTGCCTTCGGAACCTGCGAGCAATTTGCAAAAATTAAAATCAGCTTCTCCTGCAGTAAATGGTGCGGTATCTAACAGAACATCTGCCGCATATCCTGTATTTCTTCTGTGAATCGTTTTCTTCGGAAATTGTTTTCTTATTTCAACCTGGTTATCATAGTTGCTTAGCAGGGTCCTGGTTGTTTTATAAATATTTGATTCCAGGGTATCGCCTTCGCATTTGTTATGAAACTCATCAATGCTTAAGGACTTAAATATAGTTTCAGAACCGTCGCTCAGTATCGCATTTACTTCAATAGTATGTTCTCTTGTGCTGCCATACACAACCGAATTGGATCCGCACGAATTGTTTCCAACCATTCCTCCCATCATCGCCCTGTTTGCCGTAGATGTTTCGGGCCCAAAAAATAAACCGTGCGGTTTTAGAAACATATTCAACTCATCACGTATAACGCCGGGCTGTACACGCACCCAATGCTCTTCCGTGTTAAGCTCAATTATTTTAGTAAAATTTTTGGAAACATCCACAACAATTCCATTTCCCACAACCTGCCCGGCAAGTGAGGTGCCTGCAGTTCTTGGAATAACAGAAGTATTTTCAGTTCTTGCAAAAGCAATAATTTTTTTCAAGTCTTCAACAGATTTTGGAATAGCTACGGCCAATGGCATTTCCCGGTAAGCCGATGCATCTGTTGCGTATAATATTCTTGTTTCATCATCCAGGAACAAATCTCCCTCAACCTGGCGGGCTAACTCTTTCAGTCTTTCCTTCATATTTCTTCAATTGCTTTTTTGCAGAGTCGTAAAATTAAATCGTTTTCAGGTAGCGTAACATCGCGGTAAAATATTTTAATAAATCGTGCGGAGAAAAAAACTTTGGTTCAAATACTATCCGTTCATTATTGAACGGGCATAATCAAAATTACAGGTGAACCGGATTAGTTTTTACCGGTGGAATTTCTTAATGAAGCGTCAAATATTTTGTCAAATGTATTTTGAAAAATAATACCTGATGGCTTTCCTAATGCCTGGTATATTTCCTGGTAACATTGGTCTTTCATCTTTTCTTTATCGCTTTTTTCATCTGCCGCGATCATTAATTTTATGATACCTTCCATCTCCCCTGTTGAATCGAAGTAGGGATTTATTTGCACAAGTAGCTTACTGCTTTTATCTTCTTTTGAGTAAAATCCTAATTTATACTTTGTACCTGCCGGGGCTGCTTCTGCGCCTTTTTTAAAGTCAGCACTGTACAGCAATAAAGTGTCTTCATTTGTTTGTAAAGATTTAATGACCGGCGCGGTGCCTGGGAATTCTGTCTGAAGAAAAAATTTATTACCGTCCGACACATCGTACGAAGTTTTGTCAAACAGGTACTTGTTTTCCTCACCAATAAGATTTTTTGTGTTGATAATGCTTTCGGTGTTTAAGTTAACGGGAACCAAATCATCATCGTCGCCACGCCCGCTTAAGTTGTATTCCTTCGATTTCAGGTGAAGGGAAAATTTTACAATTTCCATAACCTTGCTTCCTTCACGTTCTGCCTGTGGGCTTTGGGTAATTATGAATATCCCTTTTCCGGCTATGATCGTTCTCACAAGATCATTTGGCGATGACCATTCAAGCTTATCATTTTCATTAAAATGGCTGCCGGATTTTAAGATTTCGTTGGTTGATTTATTTTTTACTGTACCATTCACCTTTGTCACTGTGTATTGTGCAAAGCATGGAAGAGAGAAAACGGCAAGAAAAAAAATAGGGATAATCTTTTTCATAAATTAATTATTTCTTATAAAATAAAACTGACCGCCTTCATTGCCATCCTTTCCAAAAAGGTTTAATTCGGGCTGGTTGTTCGTTTGATTTTTTACACCCGTGAAAATGTAATTATAAAGTTCTTTTGCCGATAGATATTTACTTTCTTTTTGCTCAAGTGTTTTCATAACCATTTCGATAAAAATACTTTTTTCAGGCACTTTTTCCAGGCCACCGCTTGTGAGTATCTGCCTGCTCTTATATTGATACTGTTTATACTTCGGTAAATACAATTCATCATTATCCTTTTTATCATCTTCACTCCGCATGGCAGCGCTGTAGCATGCGTCTGAAATTAATAAAATGTGTTTCGCCGCGCATCCTGCCACTATCTCATCAAGTTTTTGATTGGATATATAATCAATTTCAGGCGCCGTTGCATTAAGCGGAATCCAGTAACCGATTACATCATTACCGCTCTCCTTGTAGGTTCCATGCCCTGCAAAAAATAATACGAGGTTATCATTTTTATTCAACGACTTTAGCTTTTGATATAACGCGGCTACAATTTCCATGTATCCCTTATCGTAAAGCGTATCAATATCCTGTTCTTCAAATCCATATTCCGACATTAATATTTTTTTATACTCTCGTGCCTCTATTATAGTGTTTGGTAATTTCTTAAGTTTTGGATCGTTGTAGTTGCTGCATGCAATCAGCACTGCATGAAACCGTGGTTTTTCCGCCGGTGGTATTGGCGGTATATCAACTTCTTCGTTTCTTACGGCAGTTGTATTTTGCAATTGATAGGCAAACGAACTAATCCTTCCGGCCTTATTTTTAGTTTGAATATTTATATCGTTCACATCGTTCTTTACTTTCACTGCAAAATATCCATCCTCTCTCAGCGTGGTCACATCAGTACCGTTTACCGTAACGGATGCAATTCCTGTTTTATCTTCTATAGTGCCGCTTACAAACATAAGGGTTGCATCTCCTGTGGTTTTTTCAACAGTGGTGCCGCTTAAGATTTTAGGCGATAATAATTTGATTTCAGCGGGCTCATTGCGGGCTACCGCTTCTTTACTGATGGAGCCGGAAAGAGCGGCGATTTTTCCAGCGATACTCTCAAGCCCGGGATTTATGATTTCTGCAATGCGATAGTATTCCAACGCCTTGTTTTTCTGCAAAAGTTTTTCGCAAACGAAAGCAGTTTTAAATACTACATTAGAATATTCAAGGCTCAGCGACATTCCCGGCTGGCTCTCGTTGGTTTCCTTATATTCTTTTAAAGATGTTTCCAATAGTGATAACGCTTCTTTGTAATTCCCTTTTACAACATAATCGCAGCAGGCGGTTATGTATTTTTTAAGAAACGCCCACGCTTCTGAATCTTCGAGATAGCTTGTAAGCTTTTGCTGCCTGTATTGATTATATAAATCTGCGCCTTCTTTTAGCTGATCACTTGCGAGATATACCAGCACAAGATTTATGACTAGTGTACTATGGCCAGGCTTTACTTTCATGGCACTTTTAAAATCTAAAATGGCAGGACCGTATTTTCCCATTTTGTAATACACCAGTGCACGATTATTTAAAGCGTCAGAATAATGAGGATTTATTTTTAATGCGCTATTAAATTCTTCTATGGCCTCGTCATACTTATGCTGATTGTAGTACAGTAATCCCTTGTTATTAAATGTCGTGGTGTCGGTAGGATTAAGGCGCAATGCCTTATTAAAATCGTGAAACGCAGAATCATATTGCAGCATATCCATAAAAACAGCGCCTCTTTTGTTCCAGCTAATTCCCGACGATGGATCTAAAAGAATGGCTTGCGTGAGGTCGGCAAGAGCGAGGTCATATTTTTTTTGAAATTTATATACATAGCCCCGGTTACTATATCCTGCCACATTTTTCGGATCTTGTTGCAGCAGCATTGTATAGTCGGCAGCGGCCAGGTCATATTTTTTTTGATCGAAGAAAATATTTCCCCGATTGTTTCGGGGTTCCGTAGCCTTCGGGTCAGCATTTATGGCCATGCTGTAATCCTTTACGGCATTATCAATATCCAAGGTTGAAGCATAAAAATCTCCTCTTTGCATCAATGCAAAAAGTGATTGAGGATTTATGGCAATAGCTGCATTAAAATCTTTTAGGGCCAAATCTTTTTTTCCCATCTTTTTATAACAGATGGCCCTGCTGGTTAGTACATCTGCATTTTTAGCATCTTTTTGCAGTACGTCGTTATAATCTTTAAGAGCAAGATCATACTTAGCCATTATCGTAAATGCGTCTCCACGATTGGCCAGTGCATCCGGCGATTGAGGTTCGAGTTTTAGTACTTCGGTATAGTCTGCTACAGCCTCTTTTCCTTTATATAATTTTACGTAAACGTTGCCCCGGTTAAAGAGGGCATCGGCATTCTTTGGATTACCAAGTATGGCCTGCGTAAAATCAGTAATTGCCAGATCATATTTTCCTATGCTCTTATAAAGATTTCCGCGGCTGTTCCAGGCGTATAGGTTTCCGGGATTTACCTGTAATGCATTTGATAAATCAACAAGTGCGGAATCGGGCTGATGAATGATTGAATAACAAATTCCCCTGGCATTCAAAGCGTCATCGTTGCGCGGATCGAGTTGTAAGGTGCGTGTGAAATCTCTTATGGCATTTTGATACTTGCCCTGGTAATAATAACACATGCCCCTAATATAAAGGGCTCTTACCGATTCCGGATCGTAAGAGAGCGATTCAGAAATATCGCCAATGGCATCGTCGAATTTACTTTGCCAGTAATAGGTATTGCCACGATTAAACCATACCGTTTTATTTTTCGGGTCGAGGCGCAATGCTTCTGTAAAATCATTCACGGCTTTATCAAGTTCATTAAGCCAGTAATAGTTCATTCCACGGCGATTCCATGCAGAAGTATCTTTTGCATCTTGCTTTAAAACAGCATTGACATCTGCTAAAGAGCTGTCAAATTTCTGCAGGAAATAATAAGCATCAGCTCTTGTTTTCAAAGCAGGCTTGTTAGCAGGTTCTTTTTGCAACACTTTATTGCAATCCTTAAGCGCCAAATCAAAATCTCCTTTATTATTATATGCCTCGCTGCGTAATAAATAATTTGAAATACTATCTGGAAATAATTTTATTTGAAGTGTATAATGAGAGATAAGTTGCTCGGGGCTATCCGTTTGCGCAAGCAGGCAAAAAGGAAAACATAAGCATAAAGTCAGCAAGAAAGATTTTATTGTCATTTTCTAAAAATGGGCACTCTCTAAGATAAAGCTTTTTCAAAAAGATCAATAGGGTTTTTCTTCCTTTGGGAGGTATTTCTTTTGACGGAAATATTCAATACCTGCAAAGATAAACGACGGTAAAAATAAGGCTAAATGCATGTTAAATAAAAACAAGGCCAGCAAAGATAACAGGAACATAGAACCAAAATAAGAAAGGTATCCGCGTATGAATTTGATTATATCGGGGGAAAAAACAAATTTGAACTTAAATTTCACCTCGGGCATTTTACTGAACCATGCCAAATAGCTAAGTGCGGAAAATGCAATTAATAATATGACAAGGAACAAATAGCTTACAAAGTGTTCTTTGTTTAGAAGAGACAGGTAAATATTAGCAAGTAACACCGAGCCACTCATAGACCCCACTGGTGTTGAGTGTACGTCTTCAGCAAAATTGCCTATTACGACTATTTTATCCCTAAAAATAGTGTCGTAGTCAGCAGGGTTGGCTTCCAAAAGGATAAGTATTTCGCCCAGGTTATAAGATTGCGTAATTTCTGTTTTATTTTCTTTTACATCTTTATCTAAAAGATAAAAGCTTGGCCACACCGCAGGCAGGCACAGGTGGCCGTTGCATGTGGTATAGAGCAAATGATCTTTATATATTGCTGTATCTAATGTTTCGTGCAGTGTGACGGGTATTGAATGAATATCTCCATGATCCCAAATCCTGAATTTATTAAAACCGAATCCGAAAGTTTCATAGCCTGAGAAAGCGTAGTGCGCATCATAAAGTGGCTTTATATATTTCCCGTTCCCTCCTTTTATTATTGGTATTACTATTCGCGGATTCTTTTTCAGCTCTGCCTGCAGCAGGCTATCAGCCTGCAGATTTATGGAGTAAGGATAATAAAACTGGATATCCAACACTGTAAATAAAGGCTTAGCGGCATTGTTGTTAATAATTTTGATTATCTGGTATATCTTTTCCCTGTCGGATATTGCTACATTTCCATATTCTGTAGTATCATCTGCAAGGGCTACATCTTTACCTGTATTCAAAAAAACAAAATCGGCCTTGCGGTCGGGTTTGGAATTATAAATCTGGTATTTCCAGAAAGAAATTTTTTTAAAAAAACTATCTTCAACAAAAAAGGAGAAATTGAAGCTTTGATACGCCCAGGTAATTATAAGAATAACTAAACCGCTAAGTAGTGACAGCAGGATTTTTCTCCGCATATTCCTTTTAAGTTAGTTTTAAAATGCTTAAAATTAAGTATAAGATAATTGGATGATAAATATTAATTTACAATCTTCCTATTATGTACTCCCCTGGAAAATGAAGTATTGAATATAGTTTCATTTGCTGAAAATATCATATAAACTGTTTATGAAAAAATCTATTACAAAGCAAAACAGGGGCACAAATCCTGATCATTACACACAGCATCCGGAGGTATTGAAATGTATCGCAGATCTAAAAAACAAATTTGGTGATAATTTCGAAAAGCTTCTTGTTTCGGATACACTCGATGAAGATGGCCACCAATATGTAAACCTTGTGCAAAAAGGTGGTGGTGTACTAGGGGTCGCGCTGGTAGGTTATACCTACATACTCGAGCAGGCCGGTATAAGATTTTTAAGACTTGCGGGTACAAGCGCCGGCGCTATCAATACTGCAATGCTTACTGTGATTGGCAAAAAAGAAGATGCGAAATCTGAAAAAATATTGGGGTATTTATGTGATCTTGATTTTTTTAATCTGGTAGATGGGCGTCCTGTAATACGTTGGCTTATTAAAACATTCATAACTCATAAGCAATTTAACAAACAAGTGAGGGAATGGTTCATCGGGATCCTATTGGTTTTGGTAGGATTAACAATTGCTGATTTTGTTTTCCTTGGCCTGCGACACTATTACTGGGCGCTGATAGCCCTGCGTGTATCGTACATTTTAACTGCACTGCACCTTGCTTTTATTGGCTTTATAGCATTCTACGGAAACTATTTATTTAAAGCGTTGAAATCTGGTGGGCATGGATTAAACCCCGGGAAATATTTTTACGATTGGATGGAAAATATAATGGATGAAAATGAGGTAAGTACGGTGACAAAACTCAGGGAAAAGGCTGAAAAGCTGCCTAAGCTTTCGGTAAGAAATCCTGAGAAGCAAAATGTAAACAGCCTGTTTGGAGAGATAACAATTATAAGCTCCGAGCTTTCTTCGCAAAATAAAATCGAGTTTCCAAAAATGTGTGAACTGTTTTGTGAAGACCCTAACGATATACACCCCGCGAGTTTTGTGCGGGCTTCAATGTCTATACCTATTTTTTTTAAATCACACATCATTCATAAAATTCCCCGTAAAAGCGAGAAGCTGAGGAATGCATGGGTTACTCATTTCGGCACTGACAAAAATATTCCTAAAAAGGCAAGGTTTGTAGATGGGGGAATGATGTCAGACTTCCCGATTAATATTTTTTACAATCCCCGTATAGTTGAGCCGCGGCTTCCTTCATTTGGTATTGATCTGGATGATGGCCCCATTGAAAACGATGCAGACCATGATGGAATTGACGATGATATTGATGACGATGTAGTACCCAATTCTCTTGCTGAATATTTGGGCGGATTATTTGATACCATTCGTTACTATTATGATAAAGACTTTCTTATAAAAAACAATGTCTTTAAAAAAGGTATCGGTAAAATTTACCTGTCAGAATTTAACTGGCTGAATTTCTTTGTAACCGAGGAGGAAAAAATTAAGATGTTCGTAAAAGGCGCACAGGCAGCTACCGAGTTTTTAAGCAATTTCGATTGGAAGGAATACCAACAGGGCCGCATACAAATGCAATTGCTTTTTAATGAAAAGAATACAGATGAAAATGCAAAATAAGGTTGGCGGTATTTTTACAATTGCGTCTGAATTTGCAAAATAAAAAGTTGGTTATTATACTGCGTTGTCGCTTCAAGGTTTTTGCGATAGATATCTGTTACCACGCCTAATTGTATGCGTGCATTGTAAGACTGCAGAAATTCCAGCCCTATCATAGGTGTAAATGTTTGTCGCGTATTGCCCGGAGCCTTTACATCATTATCAAAATATTCGTAACGGCACGAAAGCTCAATAGAACTTAGCCTGTGATAGGCAATAGCATAACGGAGATTGGGAAGTACATAAAAGCCATGCATGATGTAGTGATTTATTCCGCCTGTTCTCAACGTAGGGTCAGTATTAAAAAACAAGAGGTGATTATTTCCCTGTTTCCATTCCGTTTCAAACTCCAGTGAAAATTTATTTTTCATTGGAATTACTAAGGAAGCATCCACTCCGGCAGCATATATATTTTCTTTATTATGCCTTCCATACCCGCCATTCACTCCGAACTTGAGATTCGTTTTTGGTGTGAGCTGCAGGCGAAGAGTTGCCTGCTTCCCATTATCATCATCAGTGACCTGGTTTTTATTATTCCCGTTTATTACATCAATCTCATATCGTAAAGGAATGCTTGTTTTAAAATCTCCAAACATGCCAATTCCTATCTGGAAACTTTGCCAGCCGTTATTTCCAAATGCCGCGTATTGATTGGAGTAGTCAAAGGATTTGATAATGTTAATGGAGTAGGTAGCTTCTAATCCAAAAGCCGGCCTGAACTGGCCAATCTTAAAATGGATGAAGGGATTGAGGCGGTATGTGAGATAGGCATTTTCAAGAACTTTATTTTTGGGATCACTTTTAAAGTCTGCAAGGTTTACAAGTAACACAGCCTCTGTTCTGTCGCTTATTCGCGCTGTAAATTGCGCCCTGGCCCGCCTCACATCAAATGAATTATAAACGCCCTTTCCGTCAATATGATGAAGGCCGTTTACATCAACATTTTTTTTAAGACTAACGATATAGCGTGCCTGGAAAAGCCCCTTGAAAGTTACTTTCTGTTGAGTCGAATCTGTCTTGCTAACGGGTTGCGCTTCAATGCTGAAAGCCTGTATTGCAAAAAAACCGGCCAAACATAAAAACTTTTGCATACTGCAACCAATTTTGCTAGGCTGCAATAGATTCCTTGGCAACTTTTAAGTTATTTTTCCGGCTGGTTTGGTTCCTGTAAAACAGAAAACATCCGCCAAGTATCAATAAGATTCCTGCAATGTTGATGGCTGTATGGACCATACCTTTGCCTGTTGTGTAGGTTAATATTGCTTTTCCAAAACTGTCCTTTTCTACTTTTGCGTCTGAAGCGCTCGCCGGCAGGTGCAGCTTTTGCGTTTGTTGTATAAGAGCGCCATCGCTCATCATGTCCTGGGTCATTACAAATTCCCGGTCAGATAATTTGGTTATGTCCGGATTTTTGGATTCCAGTTCGGCTTCCCATTTACCGGCTTTGTTAGTTGTGCAAATGCCTAACACTTTAAATTTCATTTTATAAGTTCTGTCCATCTGTTCCTCGGAATAATTGAAATCAGTAAGGTAATATTTCGGTAAAGCATCGATCATGCCTCTTTTCAAAACAGAGGTGTTATTTCCCATATTGCGTTTGAAGGCATCCCATTGTGAAGCGTTCAGTTTCATGGATACTTCTACTTGAGCGTTCCCGAGGTCATCCAGGGTAATATCAAATACTTGTTTTAATCCCTGTACTACCTCTTGTGCTTTATTTTGGGATATGCATAGTTGTAATGCAACAAAGCAAAAGAATATTTTTATGGCTTTAAATTTCATAATGATTATCTTATAGTGTTAAGTATTTTTAAAATTGTCGACTGATATTGTGTGCCGGTATTTGTATTTGCACCGGCTGCAATTCCCGCAACACCATTACCTGTTCTTTTGAAAGCTGCCATCCACACTATGCCGCCGCCATTGAACATAGTTTGTCCATTAAAAATGGTGAATCCTGAATTGGTTTGTCCTGCTGTAGAGTAATTGAGACTCGCACCAAAACCAGATACATATTGCTGAATTGCAGCCATGGCCTGTTCCGCATTGCTATACCCTGGAAATTGATAAATTTCTACATAAGCTGTGTTGTTACTGTTGGCCACAATCTGCCTTAATTGAGGCATGCTTTGAGCATTCTTGGGCAAGAATCCCCATGAAGATGGATAAGCAAAAGTAGTAGCGCCCTGGTAAAGTTTATATCCACTGGGTGTGCTGCTTGCACCTCCATTATTGCCATTGTCGTTGTTGCCACCGCCATTATCGTTGTTACCACCGTTGGTCTTTTGATTGCCACCATTGTTGGGCTGAGGATTTACGCTCACGGTTTGTTTACCGGGCTCAAAGCTTTGCGCTATTTCATCAATTTTTTGCCTGAGATAGGAATCATCCTTTAATTCCATAGCAACGGCACCTTTACCAATGCTTTCCCTTACGTCTATAATTTTGTAGCGGTCATCTCCGGACTGAGCGCCTTTAATGAATTCGTCAATTTCCTTCATACCTACCTGGTATGCCTGTTGTGTGGTCATGCGGCCTGTAGGATTGTCCTTAGTTGCCATTCCTTCGCCACCTATTCCTGTAGCTTCAATTGCATAATAATGACCGTTCATTTTAAAACCCGGGTAGGCATGGCCGGGAATCAAATAAATTATAGGATCCATTCCCGCATTCATCATAACGCTTGCATATAAAATTGATAGTTCTATACACAATCCTGTTTTACCTGTAACTACTTCCCTCGGCAGGCGAATACTTTGTACGCCGGAGGAAATATCCTCTACCTTGGCAGGAACGCCGCTGGTTCCGCTATACACCATATGGCTTACAAGTGTGGCATAATAAATTCCCGTAAGAAACCTAACGCCTTCTTCATCTTTATTTTCTACAGAAGCCGCTTCTCCTTTCAGAACTTTTTCCTGTATTTTTTGTGTATAATATTTAATGATGGGATCTTCCGGCGTCACGAGGCAGGTAAGCAGAGCGGCATTATCAAAGTACTCACCGGGTGTTCTTATTTCATCTGTTGGAATAAATGTGTACATGAATTCATTGCGGCCCTTTATGTCAATTGGAAAGCTTTGCTCCGTCTCATCAATATTGGATCCCGTAACTTTTATATTTACTTTTTCTTTCGAGGATGTTGTCTTTTCAACTATTTTTTCATCAAAGGATGGATAACAGTTAACAATTACCGACTGGCCGGGGAGAATCACCGGAAATTTCTGTACTTCTTTCCATTGAATATAATTTGGAATTTCAAATGATACTTCCACATTACGTGCCGTGTTGCTGCTGTTATTTGTCACCAGCATTTTAAAAAGACTGTATTTTCCCTCCATGGCATTATCATTGGCATATACCTTATAAACAGAAGGCATAATAATAGGCGCATGTTGAATTTGGAGATCCAGGCTTGCGGGCGATACCACCGCTGAAATGGGGCGATGAAATGACATGAGAAGCCCCGCTATCACAAGGACCAGGGGCAATATATTCTTTTTTTTCTTTACGTTTGAAAAGACAACATTCATAAGCTTTGTTTTATTAGTAAATTAATAGTCCGGGGGGCGAAAAAGAAAAAGCTCAGTCTAAAAAACGATATTGGAAAAAGCAGAAGTGGAAAAATAGAAAAATAAATTCAAATATTCAATACATAAAATGGAGTATTTAAATTATTTTCTTAAAAAGCGAAACTATTTTTAGAAAGTTTGCCTTTTTTAAAGGTATAAATTCCGTTTCTGCATCCATGCCCCTTCAGCGCACATTAAATGCGGCTTTCATTTTGATTATTAATTCAGGGATTTTTTTATAGGTTGAAATTCTGTTATCAATCGAATCAATAACGTGACCGGAAATTACCCAGCTAACCGGGTAACTCATGGGGTCTTTCATTTTGTATAAATCAAGAGTTACGTAGTGTTCATCGTTTTGATAAACCTTTTGCATATAATTTTTTAAACGAAAATCATTTACGGTTGTTTGACTGCCGTAAGAGCCTGCGAGTGTTTTAATGGGAGATAAGAGATCGTTTACCAGAGGGCTTACCACACCTACATTTGTTTTATCTACAGGATCGTTTGTAATATTCATTACATAGAATGAAAACTTATTTTTATATTTCGTCAATGAGCTATCGGTATTTAGTTCTCGGAGCAATTCAATAATCATTTCATTTACTACACCAGCGCCGGAGTTATCAAAATACCCGCCATCAACAAAATATTGAGGAACTTTTTTTTCTTCTCCTGTAGCAGAGTCAATGGTTATTTGGTCGATGCGTTGTGCGGAATTAATATAAGGTGAACTGCCGCCAAATACAACCGCCGTGCTCAGCTTCAGGTCCTTTTCTTCATCTATCATATTTAAGACTTCCAGCCTCCCGTTAAAATATGAGTCACTAAGGTCAATATTGCTTATTACTCCGGGGGATGCATCCTGCATACGAGTAGTGTTTATACAAAATAGCGGGAGAGCATAACCACGTTGCCCTTGCTGTGTAATTATTGAAGAAAAACCAACAGAAAAATCATTGTACATAAAATTTTTTTTGCCGGGTGCGGTCTCCATGGCGTTACCCAGCGCAGCATCCCTGTCGTAAACATTTATAAGCGGAAGGATATAACGGAAAATATCCGGCCCCAGCATCCGTGCTATTGTATAGGTGAGGAAGTCATTTTTCAGATAACTGTTAGATGCATTTTGAAAAGTAGGTGCTGCTTGTTTTTCTGCAAGCACTTTGTTTTTGTAAAGAAGATCAAAAAAAACAGCATTGCCCCATGTACCGCCGGATGCGCCGGATAAGCACAGCAGGTGTTTTGAAAACTCCATGCTTGTGCTGTCTTCAAGTTTTGATAAAATGGATGCTACCCAGTAGGCGGATCGGGCGCCTCCCCCGTTTGCCAGCACAAAATATACTGGGTATTCTTTTACTGAATCATTACTTATCGTGCCGTTTCTTACCGAATCATCTATCCAGTTTCTAAAATATTCATTTAGGTGTTGTCTTTTCTTATAAGAGACTTCGGGATGATTTTTGGTTATGAGTTTTGCATAGTGCGGTTCCGAAATATTGCTTGCCAATAGTGCAAGTACAATTAATATAACATGAATATTAAACCCTGCGATAACAGAAATAAAAGCAATTACGTTTACATAACCAAGCAAAACGCCGAAGGCCAAGAGAACAAAGGGGAAAGTGCCGATCTTAACCGAAAATGGGATTGAAAAAATTGTTGTTACATAAATAACGGCGGCAATGAGTGCAATTACATTAAACGTTCTGAAATAAACATGATCTTCTTTATCAAATACCAATAATTTTACCTCCTGCAGAAATGAAAGATGCGCTGTTGATTTTTTTGCCTCCTCTTGTTTTTCGATGAAGGAATTCTTTTCGGTTCTAATAAGCTGCCTGCGAATAACCAATACCAATACAATACAAACCTGCCAGCAAACAAGCATTATTATAAGCCCGTAAAATTGTTGCAGAAAAATTACTCCGATAGTAATCAGGCCGAGAAATATATATATCCCAACTCTTATGTTCTTTAAAAATTTTATTTTTCCTGTCTCCCTTATATTAAAAATGCGATTGAGCTTGTCTCCAAAAAGGATTATGAAAAAGTAAAGAAGGAAACTGCCAATGAAAATAACTTTTACCAGCCATCCGCTTATTTTATATCCATACGGGAGTTGCAGATATGCGAGGATGATTATTGTAAAACAAGTAAATCCCAGAAGCCGTGGAAACTGCATCAGTAGGTTGGACCAAATATGATTGTCATCGGGATGCTTGAATTGTTTTGCTTTTGCTACCAACCGGGATGAATACCAGGTTACATAACTCCAGAATATCAAAGCTATAAGGCAGTAGCCAAAAACATATTGTTTCTCAAGTGATATAACCATTACATCCTTTGCCGGGCCTAAGGTCCAAAAGCAAAGACATGCAAATAGTAAGAATAGAATTGCCGGGAAGAAAAGAAAAATGGCCTTTGTAAAATAACGCCAAAAGTCAAGGGTAATAAGATCAGAAAAAGAAATATTTTTCTCTTGAGTTATTGACGCCATAAGAGTTAGGTTCTTTTGTAAACTAAAATGCGATAAACTTAAAAGCTTGTTCCTGACACAAGATATCTCGCCGTTTTACTTCCTTTCGGGGCAACTGCTTTGAATTTAAAAGGTACGCTTTCACCGCCGCGAATTGTTCCAGCCTGGGAAAATCTTTTGGAACTCAGCGACGCTCCATCGGAGCCTAAAAACTCCACAGTTATTACAACATCACGGAACGGTATGTTATCATTTGGGTTTTGAATCCTGCCTTCCAGCACGGCTTCCAGTATCAGGTTTTTACGAAAGCTGCCGTTGATAAGTAAATTTTTTGCCCTTACTGGTGCGGTTTCATTAGTTTGAGTGGAAACATTGGTTTTATTTTCGGGTTGCTTCTCTTCAAGTGGCGCACCCTCTTTTTTGTCCTTCTTTTTAGGATTAGTCTTATCAGCTTCTTTGCTTTTTTTCACCGGTATGCCGCCCATTGTAAAGCCATCATCATTCGACGCCCGTATGGATTTATTTCCTGTAATTGTATCTGTATTCATCCAATTGGATAAGGTATCCAGGTTTATCTTTTTAGTTGTGTCCGCCTGGGTTTCTTCTTTTTTTGCTGATGAGTCAATTAATGAAGCAGCGATATTTCCCTCTTTTACAACAGCGGCTTTTTCCTTACCATTATTAAAATAAAAATAGATTCCTGCAGCTATCAACAGAACGATTGCCGACGCTATATACAAAAGATAATTCTTTTTTGAAATGGGTGCTGCAATTACACCTTCTTTTAGCGGAGGAGGAGCTTTCAACTCCGGTGAAGCCGGAGGCGCTGTAAATTCTTTTTGTACAAAACGGGGAGGATGAGAAATAAATAGGGCATTTAACTCAGGAAGATCGCCGGCGTTTAACCAATCCGGTAATTCTTCTCTCCATACAGGAGTGTCCCTGGTTATGCCTTGCGACTTTAATTCCTCAATCGTATAAGGCCCGGTTTCTTCTGATCCTTTATGAATAAAATAAACCTTCATTGTTATTCAATCAATATTTTATCGCATTGGAAAAATATCATTAAATTTTCAACAAAAAAAATCATTGAATGTATTACCATGTTTTATTTTCTTTCCAGGAAGCCATTTACAATTGTCGGGCAACGGGTTATGCAAACAAGATAAACCTGGTTTTATATGATTGTAAAATAGCTCAATGTTATAAGTGATCTATCAAAAAATAATGTCATTACACAATCATTTTGTTACCGCTCCTCTTAATAAAGAGTCTTACATATTTTTATAATTACTTTTAAGTTTAAATTTGCCTCCGCGATTATAATTCCACACTATCTTTTGATATTTATTTTTTAACTAAAATCATCTATGAAAAAACGTACGATTTTGCTTTTACTTGTCTCAATTATCGGGATAACCGCTGCTTTTTCGCAAGCAAAAATTACGGGTCATATTACCAACTCTGCCTCACAAGCTTTAGCCGGCATTTCTATTCATGTGCTAAATACCAACCATGGTGTAATTTCAAATAACGATGGAAATTATTCGGTAGCTAAGGTTTTGCCAGGGCAATATATTATTATGTTTTCTTCTGTGGGATATGTAAGTAAAACTGAAGAAATAACTGTTGGTAAAAATGATTTGACCATTGATGCAAGCCTACAGGAAACCGGTAAACAGTTAGATGAAGTTTTAGTGACAGCACAAAAAAAAGAAGACCTGTTGCAGCAACTTCCTCTCAGCGTAACAGTTCTTTCTGCGCAAAGAGTGAGAGAGTCAAGAATATGGGATAGCAAGGATATCACCGGTTTTGCCCCTAATTTATATTCTGCTGATCCCGGCGATAAGAGAAACGTTACATCCATACGCGGCATCACCAGTTCTTCTTATGACCCTGCTGTGGCAACTTACATCGACGGGGTGAACCAATTTAGTTTGGATACTTATATAAGTCCTCTGTTTGATGTTGAACGCATCGAGGTTTTACGCGGCCCGCAAGGAACTCTTTATGGGCGAAATGCAATGGGTGGCGTTGTAAATATTATTACAAGGCAACCTACAAATAAAACAGAAGTGTTCGCAGAAATAAGTGAGGGAAATCATGGGATACAGCGATACAGTGCGGGTGTAAAAACTCCTTTTATAAAAGATAAATTATTTTTTGGAGCAGCAGGATTATTTGATGCAAATAATGGCTTTTATACTAATGAATTTAATAACAGTAAATACGACAAACAACACAGTATTGTTGGTAATTATTATTTGAAATATATAGCAAACGAAAAACTGGCGATTACACTTAATGCAAAGCATAATAACAACCGGAACAACGGTCCGTTCCCGCTGGTATTTGGCGTGAACGAAGCTTTTGCCAATCCTTATAAATTAAATCAAAATGCAATTACAAAAATTATTGATAATACGTTCAATACTTCCCTTTCAATAAACTACGCCGGACGAAGTTTCAATTTACAGTCGCAGACCTCTTATCAGTCTAATTATCGCTACTATACAAAACCAATTGATGCTGATTTTTCTCCTATAGATGGGGTGACGCTGATAAATAATTACGGTAAAGACTGGAACACTGTAAAAGTATTTACAGAAGAGCTTAAGATCAATAGCCCGGCAGGCTCGGTTTCACCTTTCAAATGGACAGCCGGAACTTATTTCTTTTTTCAAAGAAGCCCTACAAAAGCGAACACTCATTTCGGGGAAGATGGCACCCTCGCCGGTGCTCCCGATAATAATTTTTCTCTTATCAACACTTCTACTTCAAAAGGTCATGGCATTGCTGTTTACGGACAGGCGAGCTATAGCGTAACAAAAAAATTAGGTATTACTGCCGGCCTGCGCTATGATAATGAATATAAAAAATTAAACATTCTTGGTGAATACCAAAAAGACCCTGATCCTGCATTTCCGATATTGCCCGATACTTCTGCGGACGCAAAATTCAATGCTGTAACTCCTAAGTTTACGGTGGATTATCATCTTGACGCTAATCATTTGTTATTTGCATCCTACAGCAGGGGATTCAGGGCTGGAGGGTTGACTCCCATATCATCCGACCCTTCACAGCCCGCTCTCTATCCCTACAAGCCTGAATATAGTAATAATGCCGAGGCAGGGATCAAGAATAGTTTTTTTGCAAACAAAGTATATTTTAATGTGACTGCATTTTATACTTCTGTAACTAATGCACAGGTGCCAACCCTTGTGCTACCCGATGCCGTTACTGTTACTAAAAATACCGGCGTTCTTCATTCTAAAGGCATAGAGGCTGAGCTAACTGCTGCCCCGGTGAATGGATTGGAAATAAATTATAATGCAGGATATACAGATGCACATTATAAGGATCTCAAACTTGCACAAAACGGTAATGAGGTAAATCTGCAAGGTAAACGTCCCGTGTTTACACCGGATTATACTTCGCTGCTGGCGATACAGTATAGTCACACCTTGAAAAATACCACGGGTTTAAAACTCATGATTCGCGGTGAATTGAAATCAATAGGAACGCAATATTTTGACCTTGCAAATTCGTTGCAGCAAAAACCTTATTCGCTTTTGAATGCAACCGCGGGTATTAGTTTGAAAGGATGCCAGTTGTTATTTTGGTCCTCCAACATAACCGGGAAGAAGTACATTTCGTACGCTTATGATTTCGGCGCCGTACACTTAGGTAATCCTTCCACTTACGGTTTTACGTTCAGGGTCAACACCGCCTATTGACTTATGCACATTTGCCTTTTGAAAGTATGATTAACTCCATAATTCTTGTGCATAATTTTGTGCAAAACAGGTGCGCATTAAACAGCAAAAAAACTTGCAAAACGGCAGTTTGAGAATGTATCTTTATATCACAATTGGAAAGCGGAAGTCGAATTTATTTGGTGGAAACTTTTCAAACGAAAGCATCGGGTTAGTAAGTAAATACGATCTTCAAGCAATTGAAAGGAGTATCAAAAACAAACTTGATGCTTTTTCTATTTTACCCTATTTGTAAGCGATTAATTTATTTGGATAAAATCAGGCTTTCTTATTAATTGGGGATTGTATTTAAACCGCACGTTGGTAGATATATCTATTCCGAACCTTTCATTATAATAGTTCTTTCCTGGAAAATAATAGCCTTTAATCTCAAGTGTGCCGAAAATAAGGCTTTCACTTCTTGTTCTTATTCCCCCTCCGATAGAAGAATAAATATCTGCATTGGCATGATAAGGAGAGAAAACACTTGTGTTCAAAAATATGAAAGGCGCAAATTTAAAAGAGGCAAGTGACCATGGACTGAAAAACACAGATTCCGCCTTTATAGTACCTCGTAAAGTACCTCCTACACGGCTATTGCCAAATTCGGGCAAACCAAATGGGCTGTGTAATAAAAGGGGTTCGTTTAACACGGTGTTCACCTGCTGTGCCACATCTAGGTTAAAGAAAAAACGCTGCTTCCATTTAGTGCCCAGGGAATGGAGGTGCTCAACATACGCAATCCCCGCAAGTAAGTTGATGTCTTCAATAGTCGTTCTCCTTACATTGGCTTCGGCCCGTATCGTATAGCTTATATAATTATTTCGCTTGTTAAAATAGGAACGGTCATAATTAAAACCTAAAAAAGGCCTGAGCTCATTCTGCTTTTTTGTAATCCCGGAAGTTATCGTGAGATTCAATCCTTCCGGAATATCTTCATTACGCCCAAATCCATAAATGTATTGGGTCTTGTAAAAATTCTGTCTGTAAAATGTCAACGACCCGAGTACGCCGGTAAGATTTGCAAATCTCCAATAGTATGAGGAAGCATACTTTTGCGGTATTTCCTGGAATTTTCGGTCAATTATCCGCAAGCCTATCAACTTTCTGAGTTCTTTGTCTTCTTTTTCTTTTGTATAGCCTTTTGAATTAATGTTGTATCCGGCCCATGCCTCAAAATTGTAATACCGGTACCGGTTATCAGTAAAGTAAATAGAATCGCTGGTATACATATTCCTCGTGGAATGGTAGGATGTGTTTAGTTCGTAGGTCCATCTCATGAACCTGTTCGCGAGGGGTTTTGCTAAATTCAGGTAGTATAAATTTTCCTCTTTAGGGCCATCAATAGCCGTAAAGAAACTTTGATAACCCAGGGCGCCGTTAATAAAACTGCCACTTATATTTCGAAGAATGTACCCAGCACCAAAACCAAAATTATTTTGTCTCCGATTATCGTAAAGGCCCTGTAGTACAAGGGCATTACCGAGGCCTTCGAAATTATCTTCCCTCACTTCTATATCAGATCTTTGGAGGCCGAGAGACCCGATGGCGCCACCAATCGAGAAAACATCTTTTGCTCTTACAATTACATCTACCGAGTCATTACTGCCCGCAACGGGGAACATTTCGAAACTGGCATCCTGGATGTAAGGCAACTGGCGAAGAAATGTAATGTTGTCTGAAAACAGGTAAGGTTTTACCGTATCATATTTTCTAAAAAAGAGATTGTTTTTTAGGATACGCGGCCTCGTGGTGCGGTGCATATTATTTGCAAGCTTTGTCAATGCGGTAACTACTTTTTTTGAAGTATCATTTATAGAAATACCGAACGGTAATTCAGCAATAAGAATATTTCTTATAATGTAACCCTGGTATTTAAGAAATGGCAGATCATTTCTTGTAGGGTCATCCACGTTCCCGGTGTCGCCTGCATTCATCATGAAAGGCTTCACAACTTTCCCCAAAAAGCCGTTTTTATTCCTGATGTAATCGTTCAATGTTTTTTTAGGAATGGTATCGCTTTGCCCAACTGCAATAAAATGGAGGAAACACAAATGTGATGCTGTCAAAAAAACCAATAAATATTTTTTGAAAGGTGTCATCAGGCGTTTAAATATTCATTGGTAAAAATAAGGAAATAAGGAGCAGGCACACGATGTTGTAAAGCGTTATAACTTTTTTTGAAGGTGGAAGTTTTACATACTGGAAATCTCATCCGTAAGCCTGTTTCGGCATTTGTCTAGGTGTGCTTAAGAATTATCGCGAATTGATGATAGCTGCGGGTTTCAGGCAGCGAAGGTTAAATCAAACAATTGAGCCTTTCTTCATTTTGGATAAGTTTTTGTAGCAAAATAACCTGGTTGCCAGCCCTCAAAAAATTGTGGTTTTCATATTTGGCTCCGTAGTAAACATCATCGTTGAGATGATCCGTGAGAAAACGGATAGCCTGCATATAGATCATAAACTTGCCTGCATATATAAAATGATCTTTCTCCACGTTGGTCAATTCCTCCTCCATCTCGCTCATGTAGCCTTTGAAAATAGATTCAAAATAATCTTCCCTGATCTCAATTTTTGAGAAATCCTTTTCCTCTTCGCTTACAGGCGACAGGTAGGTTCGTATCATGTCTCCCACATCGCTTATGAAATATCCGGGCATTACCGTGTCCAGGTCAATCACACACAATCCCCTATTATCTTCATCAAAAAGAACATTGCTGATTTTAGTATCGTGATGAGTAACCCTGAGCTTGAAATACGGGTTGTTTAAAATGCTTCCGTATGTATCTGCAATATTTTTATTTTCAATAATAAATTCAATTAGTTCTTGCGATTGCCTAATCCTGTTTTTATTTCCCTTTTCTAACGCATGCAGAAACTGTTGATAGCGGAGTGACAGGTTATGAAAATCGGCTAAAGTAATTTGCAATTTTTCCACAGGGAAATGTGACAAAAGCCTGGTAAATTTTCCAAATTCCTTTGCTGCCTCAAATGCCTGTTCCGGAGTTTTTGCAGCATTGATGGTATGCGATTTCTTTACAAAATGCGATAGCCGGAAATATCCTTTATCGGGAATAAAAACCGTTCCTTCGTTTTTATTTGTTTTTATGGGAACTACAAATAAATACTCAGGATAATACTTCAGTAAATAGTCCGAAAGCATGCCAAGGTTGGATGCTATTGCAAGCGGTTGTTTAAAAACATTATCATTTATTCTTTGCAAAATGAAATCATCATGAGAATTTTTTAAGCGCCATGTTTGATTGATGAGCCCAAAATTTAATTTCTCAATTTCAAATTCCTTTTCATGAAGATTGTATGATGAAAGTATTTCCTGGATCATTAATAAGGATTCGAATGTGGGTGATAGGGAACAAACATAAAGGAGTTAGGTGTATTGTCAAAGCGCAACCGATTGCCTTTTTTAATTTCACCGTTTTTTTGGGATGGACAAGAAAACGGCGATACGATGAGAAATAAGGCCTGGTCATTATTTACTTCTTATGAATTATAAGTTGTCCCTCTACCAATATATTTTTATAAGAAGGCTTTTTTTCGGTCAAGCCTTCTGCCGGGTTCAAAAGATCGAATAATATTTCGGTTGCTTTTTTTGCCTGCTCATAAGGATACTGCTCAACGGATGCAAGTGGCGTAAACTCAAGGTAATTTGTAATAGGAAGGTTGGCATAACTTACGAAGCAAATGTCCTTGTTAATCTTCAGCTTTGCTTTTCTTGCATACTGAATGGCATCAAGCGCCACATAATCATTCATCGTTACTATTGCAGTAGGAGGATACTTTAATTCGAGAAGTTCCTTCATCGCCTTATAGGTTCCTGCCTGTGTAAGATCTGTGGTTGCAACCAGGCCCAGGTCAATTTTTATTCTCTTTTTTTGTAGTACGTCCATATAGGTAGTTGTTCTCTCCTGGCATGATTTCATTTCCTCAGGGCCGTTGATCACTCCTATTCGCCGGTGGCCTTTTGATATAAGAAATTCAATAGCCTGTTTGGTACCGTTATTAATATTGGAAGAAACTTTGTGAACGGTTTGAAGATCGGGCACCCTGTCAAAAAAAACAACTGGAATGTTATATTTCTCGAGCCTTGTAAAGTGCTCATAGTTTTTGGTATGCTTTGAAATAGAGACAATCAATCCGTCAACCCGGTGATTTTTCATTGCCACCACTATTTGTTTTTCTTTATCTATATCATCGTGCGATTGCCCGATGAGCACACTATAGTTATGTTCATTAGAAACATCTTCAATTCCATTAATTGCCTGGGAAAAAAACTCCTCTTTAAGGTTTGGAAGAATTACGCCGATCGAATGAGTTTTTTGTTGTTTGAAAAATAATGCAGACTGGTTTGGCTCGTAGTTCAATTCTTTTGCTAATTGCTGAACCTGCATCTTAGTTCGAAGTCCAATACTTGGATGATCATGCAACGCCCGTGACACTGTTGACACAGAAAATTTTAAACGCTTCGCTATTTCTTTTAAAGTGGGAAGTTTATTATCCATAAGCAATACTGCAAATTACGACAAATGTAGAAAAATAGGATAATCGGTTGCGTTGTCATTTCAATCGTTTGATTAAAAAAATTATTTGTTATGCAAGCGTAGGTAGCACCACATTTAAAATAATTGTATAAACTTGGGACATGTATTAGGCAGTTACCTGCTTAGTTACTCAGAAATAGTTTTAGTTTTTTCATATAGCATAACACAACAAAAGGGCGGGATTTTATCCTTAGCCGTTTTTGTTGTTTTTTGCTATTTCCGTTTATGATTATGGTAAAGAACTTCAGAATAAGAAGTAATAACTTTATGGAAATGTAACAAGATTTTTAATTTTATTTCATGCTAAAATTTTTTTTTCTTTTTTTTCTTTTTGGGATCACTTTTTTTCAAACCAGTTTCTCACAGGTAAAACCAGAACACAATCTTGTCTTTGATTCTTTACCTAAAAGATGGGATGAAGCCATACCACTAGGTAATGGTATGTTGGGTGCATTGATATGGCAAAAGGAAAACAAGCTTCGCTTCTCCCTGGACAGGGCCGATCTGTGGGACGAAAGGCCTGCGTTGGATCTGTCAAAATTCAATTTTAAATGGGTGCAACAGCAGGTCGCAAAAAATCAATATGATACGGTTCATAAGTTAGGTGATGATCCTTATGAAATATATCCCTATCCAACCAAACTTCCGGCAGGTGATATTGAATTTGATATTTCGTCTTTTGGAAAAGTTAAAAAATCTGAGCTGGATATTTCAAAAGCACTATGTCGTATTAAATGGGAGAGCGGTGTGGAGTTACAAACCTATATTTCTGCCAATGCTGATTTTGGCATATTTAAATTCAAAAATATTTCTGAGGATATTGTTGCAAATATTATTGCACCACCTTACCATACTGATAAGCCAGGCCAGGTTGGAAATTCTGTGGAAGGACAAGGCCTTGAAAGATTAGGTTACCAGCAGGGAAAGATTATTAGTGGAAATGATTTCCTTCAATATTGCCAATCTATAAATAAAGATGAAGGCTATGTAATTAGCGTTAATTGGGTTAAAAAAAATAACGAAGTTGAAGGTTGGTGGACTATTCTAAAAGTTTTCCCTCATGATACAAAATCAAACAGAATAATAAATTCCGATACAAGTTTTGCGGCACACTGCGAATGGTGGAAAAATTATTGGAATCAATCTTCAGTGTCTATTCCTGATATGCAAATTGAAAAACAGTATTACCTGGAGCTTTATAAGCTGGGTTGCGTGGCACGAAAAGGCACACCGGCTATCACTTTGCAAGCTATATGGATCGCAGACAATGGGAACCTCCCTCCATGGAAAGGAGATTTTCATAATGATTTGAACACACAACTTTCTTACTGGCCTGCCTATACTTCTAACCATTTGGCAGAAGCAAAAACTTTTACGAATTGGTTATGGAAAATTAAAAAGGAAAATGAAAGGTATACGCGTCAATATTTTGGTGTACCGGGTTTAAATGCGCCGGGTGTAACTACACTGTCAGGATATCCAATGGGCGGCTGGATCCAATATTCATTATCACCAACGATTTCTGCATGGATGTCACAACATTTTTATTGGCAATGGAAATATTCAATGGATAAAAATTTCCTGGAAACCCGGGCTTATCCGTATTTACATGAAGTTGCTGTTTTCCTTGGAAATATTTCCTACCTGGAAAATGGTAAAAGAAAATTGCCATTGAGCTCCAGCCCGGAGTATAATGATAATAGAATAAGCGCCTGGTTTACCAATACTACCAATTACGATTTGTCTTTAATGAAATATGCTTTTAATGCAGCAGCAGAAGTTGCAGAAGCAATGAATAAAAAAGAAGAGGCATTGCATTGGCAAAAAATGAATGCTGAATTGCCTGCGTTAGATGTAAATGAAACCGGCCTTACTGTTGCTCCTGGTTTTACACGTGAAGAGTCACATCGTCATCATTCAAATCTTATGTCTATTTATCCGCTTGGATTATTAAATGCAGATAAAGAAAAAGATAAAATGACTATAGATTCCTCACTGCGCTGGATGGAAAAAACCGGAACTGGTGCATGGTGTGGTTATTCATTTAGCTGGGCCGCGTCTTTGTATGCAAGAGCAAAAGATGGTGACGCTGCTGCCAAAGAATTAAAAATATTTGCTTCCAATTTTTGTTCTCCGAATAGTTTCCATTTAAATGGTGATCAGAAGGGAGGGCAGTATTCTAAGTTTACCTACCGCCCATTCACACTCGAAGGAAACTTTGCTTTTGCACAAGGCCTTAATGAGATGTTGTTACAAAGTTATAGCGGCGTCATTGAAATATTTCCGGCTGTTCCGGCAGAATGGAAAGATATCAGCTTTAATAATTTTTTGGCAGAAGGCGCTTTTGATGTAAGTGCGGAAAAAAATGATGGCCAGGTACAACAGGTTAAAATAGTATCGAAAGCCGGCGGCTTGTTGCGTTTAAAACTTCCTTTCAAAACATTTTATCTTCTTAATTCAAAAAAAGAATACCAGTTAGAAAATAAATTGCTGCTGGTTCGTATGCATAAAGACGAAACTGTCATTATAAAAAATGGATTTGAATAAACACTTTCTTGCCGTGGGGAAATTGTCTTTTGATTTCATGCAAACGGTTGCCTGTTCAACTATTATGCTAAACCTGTATTTTTAGTCGTATACGTTAAATATCGAAATTGATACACGCAGTAAATCATAAAGAGCCATAAAAATTTAATTGATGAAAACTTTGAACCGCACAACATACGCAGTAGTAATTATCGGTGTCCTGTTTTTTATTTTTGGATTTGTAACGTGGCTCAACGGTACTTTAATTCCTTTTCTAAAGCTTGCCTGCCAATTAGAAAACGATACACAGGCATTTTTTGTAACGTTCAGTTTTTATATGGCGTATTTTTTTCTTGCAATTCCTTCTTCTTATGTTCTCAAGAAAACCGGTTTCAAAAACGGTATGGCGCTTGGACTTTTTGTTATGGCGCTTGGTTCCCTCATTTTTATTCCCGCCGCCAATGCAAGAAGCTTTGCACTTTTTCTTACAGGTTTATTTGTTCAGGGTATGGGGCTTGCTTTGTTGCAAACCGCTTCTAATCCTTATATAAGTATTCTCGGTCCTATTGAAAGTGCCGCAAAGAGAATCAGCATTATGGGCATTTGTAATAAAACCGCCGGTATGATCAGCCCGTTAATTGTTGGCGCTTTGGTTCTAAAAAATGCAACTTCAATAGAGCTAAAAATTAATACAGCCTCCACCCAATCCGAAAAGGAAATATTGCTAAACGAGCTGGCACAAAGAGTTATTACACCATATATAATTATTGCGGTTATTCTTGTGATAATGGCGTTCATGATTAAAAGATCGTCATTGCCTGAGATTGAATTGGAAGAAAAAGAAACTCCCGGAAATAAATTGGTAGCACAAAAAACAAGCTTAGTTCAGTTTCCGCATTTACTATTAGGGGTGCTATGCCTTTTCTTATATGTAGGCGTAGAAGTAATGGCTGGTGATGCAATTGGAACTTATGGGAAACACATGGGTATGCCTTTGGATCAAACAAAATATTTTACTTCCTTCACTTTATTTGCAATGCTTACGGGTTATGTGATAGGTATTTTTACAATACCTAAAATCATTTCCCAGCAGAAGGCTTTAGCAATTTCGGCTATATTGGGAATCATTTTCAGCGTAGGGGTTTTTGTTTCTGAAGGTTATATGTCCATTACTTTTATTGCTTTGCTCGGCCTTGCAAATGCCCTTATGTGGCCGGCTATTTTTCCTTTGGCAATTGACGGGCTTGGGAAATTTACCAAGATTGGGTCGGCATTACTTATTATGGGAATTGCAGGCGGGGCTGTAATTCCATTGGTTTATACGGGTCTTAGAGACCATGCAGGCTTTTCGAACCCCCTATCCTTTTTAATTTGTATGCTTCCGGCTTATGTTTATATTTTGTTTTATGCTATAAAAGGATACAGGGTGGGAAGGCCAGTTGCGCTTTCGGTAGCCTAAGTTTTTTTGAGTTTCCGGGAAATGGACTTCAGAAATAAATCCTAATAAGGAATCACTGTTTTATCTTTAATAATAGAGCAAACGGTTGACTGTTCATTTATTCTCGTAAACTTTTAGTTTTAGTCAAATCACTGTTTAATATGATTAATAATTGAAATGGATATTTAGATATTCGCCTCATTATTACAAATCCTGCGGAAATAGTAACAAGACGAAAACATTGAAAGAAATAGAAAGATTGAAAATAGAGGCTTACTATTTTAGTAGCGGATAGCCTCCAATACAAATGTTGATTAATAATTTAATATCAAATAAACCAACCAAAAAAAATTATGAACAGAAAAGAATTTATTAAATCCGGCAGCCTTGCTGCAGCCGCTGTGGCTTTTGTACCGACTGGAAAGCTTTTCGCAGGTACAACAGATACAAAAGTAAAGATGGCAATTATTGGTGTGGGCGCCCGTGGCCAGGGGCATGTTGAACTTCTTTTACGAAGAGATGATGTGGACCTTGTGGCTATCTGTGATATAGATGACCGTGCATTAAACGACACGAAAGAAATTATAAATAAGAGTGGGAAGAAAATGCCTCAGGTGTTTACCGGGGATAATTATGCATGGAAGAAAATGCTTGAAATAAAAGGAGGCCTGGATGGCGTGTTGATTGTGACTCCCTGGGAATGGCATAAGCCGATGGTGATCGGAGCATTGGAATCAGGTCTTAAATATGTAGCGACAGAAGTAATATTGGGCATTACCTTGCAGGATCATTGGGATGTAGTGAAGGCAGCAGAAAAATACAATGCCAATGTGATGATGCTTGAAAATGTTTGTTATCGCAGGGATGTTATGGCAGTGTTGAATATGGTACGGCAGGGTTTATTTGGCGAACTTATCCACTTGCAGGGAGGATACCAACATGATTTGCGCGGGATAAAATTTAATGATGGCGGACATGGAAAAGAGCATGGAGTTGAGTTTGGAGAGAAGGGGTACTCGGAAGCGCATTGGAGAACTGAACATTCCGTCCATCGTAACGGTGACCTATACCCAACACATGGAGTTGGCCCAATTGGCCAGTTCATAAATATCAATCATGGTAATCGTTTTCTTTCACTGTGCTCCTTTTCTTCGAAGGCAAGAGGATTACATAACTATGTTGAAAAATGGGGAGGAAAAGATCATCCTAATTCAAAAGTCAGGTTTAAGCTGGGCGATGTTGTCACTACTTCTATCAACTGCGCAAATGGTGAAACTATTTTATTACAACACGATACTGATTTACCGCGGCCATATTCGTTAGGTTTTCGGGTTCAAGGCACCGAAGGATTATGGATGGACGTGAATAACAGTATTTATATACAGGAAAAGTCTGCCAAAAACGACGAATGGGATGCGGCACAAACATGGTTTGATAAATATGACCACCCACTGTGGGCGAGATGGAGTAAAGAGACGGCCGGTGCAGGCCATGGCGGCATGGACTTTTTTGTAATACATGCCTTCGTAGAATCTATAAAGCGTAAAACTCCAACACCAATGGACGTGTATGATGCAGCAGCATGGAGCGCCATCTCACCGTTGAGTGAGCAATCAATTGAACTGGGAAATGAAACAGTGGAATTCCCTGATTTTACCGGTGGCCAATGGATGTATAGAAAACCAGTTTTTTCCCTGGGGGATGAGTATTAAAAAGTAAAATGCCGTTTCATCAACGGCATTCATTTTACAAAGGTCTTAACCATATTTTTCGATAACTCACCGGTTCGCTTTTGTCTCCGTGTGCTTGTAATTTTATTGGTGCAGCACCATGACGAATGTATTTTGGAAGGCCAATATACGGTGTGCCTCCTCTTAGCTCAAAATTATTCTGTACAAGAACATCGTTAAGAAAAGCCGTTACGCGGGCCGGAGATTTCAGAGTGCCATTGTCGTAAAATCTTGGCGCAGTCCATACCACATCATATGCTTGCCATTCACCTGGTTTGCGTGATGGATTTGCAAGTGGAATGGATTGCTTGTAAATACTTCCCACCTGGCCGTTTACATAAGTTGTGTTATTATAATTATCGAGTACCTGTAATTCGTATTCGCTTGCTCCATGCGCTGATGCTAAAAATATGCCGCTGTTTCCACGGGCTTGTCCGGAGCCTGTTATATTAGTTGGAATGCGGAATTCGATATGCAATTGATAATCCACAAATTTTCTTTTTGTTTCAATATCTCCAGCCTTTTTATTTACGGTAATTATATTGTCTGCCACTGTCCATGCTGCGGGCTTTGTTGTATCAGCGGTTGAAACCCATTCGCTGAGATCTTTCCCATCAAATAAAATTATTGCGTCTGATGGAGGATCTCCATAATTAGCCGCAGGTGCTACAATTGGTGGCACAGGAGTATAAAATTCTGTCTCTTCAGGCTTCATCTGGACTGGGGCAGGCTCGCCCATTTTTTTGAGTGTATCATTAGTAAGTTGTGCGGAAGCTGCCATTGAAAACAAGGCCATTGATAAAAATAAAAAACTACTTTTCATTTGATGTGTTTATTTATTAATTGATAATTATACGGTTGGTAATTTGTAGCCATTGTGGTATTCCTTCATCATATATTCTTTATTGATTGCGTCATCTGTAAACTTTTCTTTAGCAGCATCCCATTCTAATTTTTTCCCACTGCGAAAAGCAATATTTCCCATTTGCGCTACCGTTGCAACATGAGCGGCAGCGTGTATGTCGCAATGCAAATCTTCCATTTTTCTTGATTTTACTACACCCACAAAATTTTCCCAATGCTTATCCAATCCATTATCCGATGGTTTTACAAAAGGCTTGCTCGCTTTGTGTTTACTGTTCTTTTCTTCTATTACTTCCCATCCTCCACGATCAAGTATTAATGTGCCGTTGTTACCAATGTAGGCAATACCGTGGTCACGGCCGTAGGAACCATTATCGATGCCCATTGCAGAATCCCATACCATATTAAAACCATCAAATTCATAAAGGGTGGTGAGTGTGTCTGGCGTTTCTTCATACAAATCAGGATATGCAAAGCGTCCGCCCAATGCAGATACCGATTTAGGGATAGGAGATTTCATTCCCAGTAAGCCATAGTCTAATAAATGAACGCCCCAGTCGGTCATTAAGCCACCTGCATAATCCCAGAACCAGCGAAAATTAAAATGAAAACGGCTGGAATTAAAAGCCCTTGTTGGAGCAGGCCCCAGCCACATTGCGTAATCAACACCCGCAGGAGGCGCTGTATCCGGAACTACGGGACCCGGCTGCATCCAACCCTGGTAACACCATACTTTTACGGTGCGTATGTTTCCAAGCACTCCACTTTGAACATAATCAACAGCGTCTTTAAAATGTTTCTGGCTTCGTTGCCATTGACCAGCCTGCACAACTTTATTATATTTTTTTTGCGCAGCTACCATGGCCCGGCATTCGCCTATTGAATTACCTACAGGTTTCTCGCAATACACATCTTTGCCCGCAGCGCATGCATCCATCATTATCAGTGCATGCCAGTGATCGGGTGTACCCACAATTACAACATCTACATCTTTGTTATCAAGAAGTTTTCGATAGTCGCCATAAGTTTTAACTTTCGAAGTATCAACCTTCATTTTTTCCAGGTCGGCCATTCTTTTACCAATCACATTTTTATCGACATCGCACAATGCTACCACGTTTACACCAGGTATTTTTAATGCAGATGTAAGATCTGCGAATCCCATCCCATTTGCACCAACAAGTCCAATGTTTAATTGGTCACTGGGAGCAATCTTGTTTTTAAAAATGGCGAAGGCATTATTCTCAATTGAAGATGCAAGTAAACTTCCACCCAATAAGGCAGCAGAATTTTGCATAAACTTTCTACGTGAGTTCATTTATGATACATTTTAAAATAAAAAAAGAAGGTTTAACAATCGAAAGCATTATGAAGACAACACTTTAATGAATGGGATACAAGCAATTTATTTACACAAAAAGCTGCTTTTAAATTTATTGCTAATATACGGTATTAAATAAATCGAATAGGATCAAGTTTTACCCGCAGGAATTATCTTAAGTGTTTCAAAAGTTTAGAGCATAAAATAAAGAAGTAAATAATTACTTTTTAGGATAGATGCCGTTAGGGAAACTCAATTCGCTGCTATTCTTTTTCCGTGGTCACCTATTTAAAAAATCCCTGTAAGATTGTTGCATGTAGGCTTTGCCAAAATTTATAGAAGGTGAATCAACTCCGGAATCTTTACGAATTATTTTTTTTGAAACGTTGTCTACTGTTACAGTGCCTGCCGGTGTAACAAACCCAAAACCATTATTAAAACAATAAAAAGCAAACTGCTTCGCAGAGGAATCCAGGAGGTCTTTGCCCCATTTAAAATCATTTGCAGGAATACCGAGCTGGTGCAGAACAGTTATTGCGATATCAGTTTGTGAGCCGATATTTTTTACTACTCCTCTTAATTTTAATGCCCCCCCGGTAAATATTAAAGGTATATGGAATTTGGATGGACTGTCATTGGGGTCGTGTCCGGGCAGGGGATGGCCGTGATCTGCAACCAACACTACTAAAGTATTTTGCCACCACGACTCTTTTTTTATTTTTTCAATAAAGTTTCCGACTGCACTATCTGTATAATAAAAAGAATTTTTAAATAACGTTGTTTCGTCATCGCCTTTGAAGTGAGGAGTCATCGGAACGTCATAAGGTTCATGGCTGCTTAATGTAAACATCGTTGCAAAAAAAGGTTGTTGCTCAGCTTTAATATCCTGGTAAAACCTGTTTAAAACTATATGATCATGTACCCCCCATGAGGTAGTTCTTTCGGATGGATCAAATGAGTACTTACTCACAAGCGCCTGGAAACCTACGTTGATCAAATAAGATTTAATGTTGGCAAACTCAAGCTCACCGCCGTAAGTGTAACTTGTATGATAGCCCTCCTTCCCGAGGGATTTATTTATAGCGGGCAGATTTTGCGTTTTTGTTGGTGTCTTAATTACTGAAGTTATCGCCTGGTTTGGATAGCCACTCAACACTGCTACTTGTCCTTTTTCACTTCTATCACCTGCTGCATAAATATTAGTAAACAGCAAACCTTCAGATGCAATTTTATCCAAATTGGGAGTTACGCCTGCCTCGCCTCCCAGGCAGCCAACAAATTTGGCAGTATAGCTTTCAAGGATTATAAAAATGATATTTGGTTTCTTAACCGATAGTGCAGATGGAATTTTCAAAGGCCCGGTGTTGTATAAACTGTCAACTAATTTTTTGGCTTTCTCTTCGGGGAAATAATTGAAAGGATTTTGTTTATCGTTTCTATTAAGAATGGACTGTGTGAGATTCCATGACAAATTAAGAGCCGCGTGATCGGCATATATTTTCTGTGAGAAATAAACATCACTTTGGTTTAGAGGGATTTTTTGAATGCCTCCGCGAATGGGCACAAAAAGAAAAATTAAAAGAAAAAGAGAAATTACTATATCATAAAAAGCAAATGTTTTAGTTTTTTTAGCAAATAGAAATGCAGCTTTGTTTTTTTTATATATCCAAATAAAAAAAGAGGAAAACAAAATAAAAATGGCCAGCAGTAAGAGTAAAGGAGCTGATGAAACAGAGCCCCCCATTTCTTTCGGAGATTTTAAGTATTGCAATGGAGTGGCATCCATCCGGTAACCCCATGCAGTATATAATTCAAGATCTGCTGTTGTTATAAAAGAAAGCAATATTATAATTGCAACCGTATAAACTTCAATTATTTTACCGGCCCTGAAATTTCGGAAAACGGAACAAAAAAAAAATAGCAAAAAAGGTAAAATGCATATATAAGAAGTAAACGAAACATCCATTCTCAACCCGTACAAAAAGACCTCAAATATTTCAGCAAACGTTAATCCACTTGTAAGCGAGTGGTGATATATTAAAAACATCGCTTTCGCTACGATAAAATAAAGAATCCAAAAAATGAAATAACTTAGATAAGCAACATATTTTTTCACGCCGCAAAAGTAGGAATGTTATATTAATGTTATGGATTGAGTGATAGATGGAGATATTAATGTGTTCTAAAAATTTATGTTTTTAAAAAGCGTGAATTGCAAAAGTTAAAATCATCTTAGGCTGAATCTTTTCGAATTCACGCCGCGTAATTGGTATAAATAATTTTTTATGAAAAAGTTTAAATTCGTATTTTTTCTTTCGATCCCGCTTTTCACTTTATGGTTTTGTACATCATCTTCCAGTGTAAAAGAAAAAGAGCCACTTACTAATATGCAGGCGGAAACAATAAAACCTGGCATGAAACATATTGCCGTTTTAGAATTATTCACTTCGCAGGGCTGTTCAAGCTGCCCATCAGCAGATAGGTTATTAGACACTTATAGTAATAAAGAAAATGTTATCGCTCTTTCTTTTCATGTAGATTACTGGAACAGGCTGGGATGGAAGGACCCATACAGTTCCTCTGCATATACTGACCGTCAATATAAATATGCTTCATCTCTCAACTCATCTGTATATACACCGCAACTTGTAATAAACGGAGAAAACGAAATGGTAGGAAGCGATGCCAAAAGAATTGATAATACATTAAAGAAAGTTTGGTCCCAGGATTCAAATGCGGATGTTTCAATTGAGGATATAACAGTAAATAATGGAAAGGCGACGGTTAATTATACGATCAACGAAAGTGCCGGAAATGTTATATTGAATATTGCTCTTGTTGAAAAGAAAACAGTAACAGCCATAAGGTCCGGCGAAAATGGAGGCGTTACTCTAAGCGGCACCAATGTGGTTAGAAATTTCAAAACTTTAAACAATCCTGCGGATGGAAAGGGCAGTTACGTTATTGACATACCGAAAGATATTGATCAAAAAAATATGTCGGTGGTGCTTTACCTGCAGCAAAGCGATAATAAAATAATAGCTGCAGATAAGACAGAGGCATCCATGTAGAGACAGTAGATTCTTTATGATGAATTTTGGACTAAGCTAAATGTGCTACTAAAAAACCTCCCGGATCTTTCGGGAGGTTTTTTGGTGTGAAAGAATGTAAACTAAATTATATCGGCTTTACCGTAGTAACTGAGGTTATTTTAGATGAGGTAGGAATTTCCTGTCCCATCACTTGTACTGTGCCGACTGCATCTGAGTTCGTCTTGTTTTCGATTATGATGCCTGTTTTCAAATTAACTTTTTCTTCTCCTGTAAACGTTCCTTTTGTTTTGGTAAGTATTTCCATACCCTGCATCTCAGTCTTCAGGTCGGTATTGATGGTACCATCTAGTGATATGGTATATACATCACCATTAATCCCGGTAAGCTTGTAATTTGTAACTTTTGCAATTCCGTTTTTTGAGGAAGAATCTGACCATACACTGCCAACCTTTACACCTTTCGGTATTAATTCAAAAGCCATTTTAGCGCCATAGCCTTGCTCCGCAGGATCTCCACCCATTTGTTTCATCATCATTTCCGTTGGGTTAGCAGCGCCGGTAGTTTTGGTTGTAGTATCTGCCTTTTCCCCGAGAATTATGTTCCCTGATTTGTCCATTACCACATCTTTAGGCTGGTTGATGATGTCTTTAAAATTTTTACCCATATCGCCATCCATATCTTCTTTCTTATCAGAATCGAAATTCATATCCTGTCCCATTGCATTAACGCTCATCTTCATTAGCGTAATCGTGTTCACGAAATTGATATTATCACCTGTTACATTTTTTACTTCAATTTTATAATTTGAGGTGACATCCGCTTTCGATTCCATTGTTTGTCCCATCATTTCACTGGAGCTCGATGTGGTAATTGTATTCTCAACAAGATATTTTTGGCCTGCTTCAACATTTATAGTGCCGCCCGACTGTGAAAAGCAAATGATAGAGGTCATAAATGTACCCGCTATTAATAGTGTTATTTTTTTCATGATGATTTTTAATAAATTTGATTGCAAATATAAGTGGGCGCTTCTGTAATTCTTAAGCTTCATAAACATTTAACTTCCATTTCTTTTTAATAAATGATTTTGATTTTTCAACATTTTGTTCTTGCATTTTTATGGATCCTGTACGGCATTATTCATAGCCTACTTGCATCTATCGCCGTTAAATCATTTTTAGAAAAAAACGCGAAAGGCTTCTATCGGTACTATAGGTTATTTTATTCGATTTTTGCTTTTGTTACCCTGGTGGTGTTGCTTATTTTTCAATATTCTTTTCAAAGCATCCAGCTTATCCAATCAAATTTGATAAAATATATTTCTGTGTTATTGTTGGTTATACCCGGCGCTTTGATTATGATGGCCTCTGTTTATAAATATTTTCGGTTATTAAGCGGTATAAGCTCATTGTACAAGTCTCTGCCCAAAGTGAAATTAGAGATGGAAGGTATACATAAATATGTAAGGCATCCTTTATATACCGGCACCTTATTATTCGTGTGTGGGCTGTTTTTTATTTTTCCATTTCTTAATAACCTGATTGCTGTTTTAGCAATTACCGGGTATACAGTTATAGGAATAAAATTTGAAGAAAGGAAACTGTTACTTCAGTTTGGCGCACGTTACAGGGAGTATGTATTGAAAGTACCGATGCTTATACCCGCATTTAAGTTGAATACTAAATAAAAAAGGGTGACCATTTGGCCACCCTTTAGTTTTGTTGGAAATATCGATCTTAGCCGATTAATTTCACATTAACGGCATTCATGCCTTTTTGTCCATTTTGCAAGTCAAATTCCACTTTATCATTTTCTTTAATCTCGTCAATTAAGCCGCTTGCATGTACAAATGTTTCCTTTGCGGAATCATCATGTTTGATAAAACCGAAGCCTTTTTCAGTATTGAAAAATTTTACGGTTCCTGTTGTTTTGTTGTCCATTGTATTGTTGTTTATAAAATAATTAGCCGCGAAGATACGAATTTAAATGGTATAACCGGCTTTGGAAAAATACAATGAAGATGTTAAAATCAATTATCGCCGCGCATTGAGGAAAGTTGTACTATGTCTAGAAGATTAGTAGCAGTCGGAGAAATTGTACTGCTCAACATTATTTCTTTCCACTTATTTATTTTCTTATCCCATACCGGGCGGGGAGGATAATCATTATCGGCTGATACTATCAGCGTCGCTACTTTTGAAGAGATTTTTACAGGTTGGCCTTCAGGGCCTGCGATGGTGAGATATTTCTTGCTTTCAGTTGGGTTATTATTAATCTCTCCGGCCAACGATTTATCTTTCGATGACTCTATAATTAGCTTCAACGTTTTGTTGTTGAGAGAATCATTGGCCATTACATTGGCCTGGCTATCTGTGGTATTGGTTGAGGAAGAGGCAAGTTGCTGGTCTGGCGTCTTACTTTTTTTCTCAAAAAATAAAGAACTTACAAAAATTATGAGCAAAGACGCGGCTGCGATTAGTGCGTAAAATAGAAACCTGTATTTTCTGCGAAATGAAGGAATTTGAACGACTTTTTTTTCGGCGTTATCTAACTCAGCTACAATATTATCCCAAATGCTCTTTGGGGGAGTTGACTCGTAATTGTGTAATTTTTGTTTAAAATCTTGCATGATGATGCTATGAATTTAAAGTATCGTTACTTGTTTTGTTTAATTTTTTTTCCAGTGTTTTTTTCAGCACCCCTTTCGCTCTTGCCAGTTGCGACTTGCTCGTACCTTCGGTAATTCCAAGTATGTCGGCAATTTCTTTGTGCGAATAACCCTCAACTACATGCATATTGAAAACAGATTTATAACCAGGTGATAATTCATTTACTAACGAAATAATATCTTTTTCAGCAAGGGTATCAAGAATTGTCAGGTCATAATCTTCAATGGTATTCTCCTGCACTTCTGTTACATTGTGGAGTTTTACCTTTTTCCTGAAATGCTCAATTGAGGTGTTCACAAAAATGCGCCTCATCCATCCTTCAAAAGATCCTTCGCCACGAAATTTGGTAAGATTCTTAAAAATTTTAATAAATCCTTCCTGTAAAAGATCGTTCGCATCTTCCGTATTTCCTGAATAACGAAGGCAAACACCGTACATTTTCGAAGAAAATTTCTTGTAAAGAAGCTCCTGCATTTGCCGGTCTCCAATAATACAACCCTGTATTAAGTCGGTTTCTGAAACTGTATGGTTGCTTGCAGTATTCAAATATTTATAAGGTTTTTACCACAGCTTGGATTTAGTTGTTCAGGCTCCTCAAATGGTTAATAAGTTTTTCCATGGCCTTCTTCCTATGGCTGAAATTATTCTTTTCCGGCAAGCTCATTTCAGCAAAGGTTTTTTCTGCGCCATCGGGAATGAAAATAGAATCGTAGCCGAATCCATTATTCCCCAGTCTGTTTGCAATAATAGTGCCTTTGCAGATACCTTCAAAAAGAATCTGCTTCCCGTTTCTAATCAGGCAAATTACGGTTTTAAAAAAAGCGCTTCTGTCTTCTTTGCCTATGAGATTTAAAAGTAATTTGTCAATATTCTTTTCGAAAGACCTTTCCTCACCCGCGTAACGGGCGCTCTTGACACCGGGCTCACCATCTAATACATTAACTGCCAACCCTGTGTCTTCTGCAAAGCAGTTAAGTTTGGTTAAATTATATATCACTCTTGCCTTTTCTATAGCATTCTCCTCCAGCGTTTCATGAGGTTCTGGAATATCAATTTCTACGCCTGCATCTGACAGCGTTTTTATGTCAAAATATGTAGAAAGAAGGCTTTTGACCTCGGCAATTTTATTGTCATTGTTGGTAGCAAAAACAAGGGTTTCCATTATTTCCCGATCTTAAAAATTTTTTGAAGACTTGTCCACAATTGTTTCTTCGAATCAACATCATTTTGGAGTTGCTCTAAACCTGGGCAAAAAATATACTGTATGTCCTGGAAAAGCTGCACCTGGAAATAAGGAATGGTAAATGGCAGATCAATTTCAGCAGGTGAAACGCCAAAACATAAAATCTTTTGAGAATGTAAATGAGTGGCAAGTATGTTGTAATCAACATCCTTATTATGACTCATATTTACAATTGAAATATCTCCCATTGTAATCTCACATGCTGTGATAAGCCCCGACAGAAACTTTAATTCGTTATCGTTTAAGAACTTATTTTGTTCATTACACAGTATAAAAGTGATATTCTTCTCGTTTCCACCTAAAAATTCGATTTCATCCCGTGCTTTTACCTTTTCGTTCCCTCCGGATTCCCTTTGTATATCCACCAGGTGTTTTTTAAATATGGACGGGTAAAACGATACTGGTAATTGAATGTTATCTATACTCATATTTTCTATCAAGCTCCTTTTTTTTCGTTTCTTTGCTACAAATTTAATGATATGATAGCAGCCGCGGATTTTAATATTACGAGGGCAGAAAGAAGCAAATTAAATTCAATATCGCTGGAAAATATTCCTTTCGGAAAATATTTTACTGATCACATGCTTGAAGTTGACTATCAAGATGGGGAATGGAAAACAGTGGAAATTAAACCTTACCAACCTCTTTCATTTTCACCATCTTTGGCTGCATTGCATTATGGGCAGGCTATTTTTGAAGGTATTAAAGCTTATAAAAACCAGGATGGAGAAGCTCAGCTTTTTAGGCCACTTGAAAATTTCAGGCGTTTCAATGCCTCTGCTGAAAGAATGGAAATGCCAAAAATTCCTGAAGATATATTTATTGAAGGCATGAAACAGCTAATAAGGCTTGACATAGACTGGATCCCGAATAAGCAATATCACTCCTTATATATACGGCCATTTATGTTTAGCACCGATGAAATGATAGGAGTGAAGCCGAGCAGTAAATACAAATTCATGATCATCCTTAGCCCTACCGGCCCATATTACAGCGTCCCGATGCGTATTTACGTGGAAGAAAAATATGTGAGAGCTGTTGAAGGGGGGGCTGGTTATGCAAAAAATGCCGGAAATTATGGTGCAGCAATGTATCCATCAGCCCAGGCAAAAAGAAAAGGATATGACCAGGTACTTTGGATGGATGCCCTGGAACATAAATATGTGCAGGAATGTGGCACGATGAATATTTTTTTCCTGATTGGGAATAAGGCAATAACCCCAGGATTGGAGTCAGGAACCATACTGGCGGGAGTTACCAGGGATAGTGTAATTAAGCTTCTTGGCGATTTGGGTTTTATTGTTGAAGAAAGAAATTTGAGTATCGATGAAATTATGGATGCTTACAAATCAGGCAATTTGACGGAAGTGTTTGGTTCGGGCACTGCAGCCACAATTTCAATGATCAGGGAACTCCGTTATAAAGACTTTGTAATGGAATTCGATGTTGATAAATGGACTGTTAGCCCTAAAATCAAGGAATTAATGAATAGCATAAAAGAAGGCCGTGTTGAAGATAAGTATGATTGGATGATGAAAATTTGACGATTATTTCAGGGTCGGCTATATCCTTTGTTCAAACTTTTACATGGCATTTGTTTTAGTTTCATCTCATCCAAATAATTTTGGTATTTAGAGAAGCTACACTTACCTTTGCCGTCCAAAAAAAATCAGGTTAAAAGTAATGCCTACAATTCAGCAATTAGTAAGAAAAGGAAGAACAATTATTAAGGCTAAGAGTAAATCGAGAGCCCTTGACAGTTGTCCTCAGCGTCGTGGCGTGTGTACGAGAGTATATACAACAACTCCTAAAAAGCCAAATTCGGCGTTACGTAAAGTAGCAAAAGTTAGGCTTACAAATAAAATTGAGGTAATTGCTTACATACCTGGCGAAGGACATAATCTGCAGGAGCACTCAATTGTATTAATACGTGGCGGAAGGGTAAAAGATTTACCGGGTGTTCGTTATCATATTGTACGTGGAAGCCTTGACACAGCGGGTGTGAAAGATCGTAAGCAAAGCCGCTCTAAGTATGGTACTAAAAGAGAGAAGGCAAAAAAATAAGAAGGAACTGATTGACATTTCCCAATAAACTTTTTAATAAATTAACTATTTAAATAAATGCGTAAAGCACAAGCCAAAAAACTTCCACTTGCTCCGGATCCCAAATTTCAGGACAAACTGGTTACACGTTTTGTAAACAATTTAATGTGGCAGGGAAAAAAGAGTGGAGCTTTTAATATCTTTTACGACGCTCTTGAAAAAGTAAATAAAATTACCGGTGATGATGGATATGAAGTGTGGAAGAAAGCGTTGGCTAATGTAACTCCGGGTGTTGAAGTAAAAAGCCGCCGTATCGGTGGTGCTACTTTTCAAATACCTGCGGAAGTAAGAGCAGATAGAAAAACATCATTAAGTATTAAATGGCTTATAAAATACAGCCGTGATAGGAATGGTCGCAGCATGTCAGAGAAATTGGCCAATGAAATAGTTGCTGCAAGTAAAGGCGAAGGAGCAGCATTTAAAAAGAAAGAAGACACACATCGTATGGCAGATGCGAATAAAGCATTTGCACATTTCAGAATATAAAATGTAAACGAAATTAAGTGCAGGCCCCTTCTTTCCCGAAGGGGTTTTTTGTGAGCATACCAGTGTTAAATATATCCCCTGCGTTGTATAATGTAAGAAGAATATTTGTAACTTTGCGCCTCCAAAAAGTATTTAAAAAGAATTCAATAACAACAAAATAAACACAAGGCAATGGCCGACTTAAGGTATCAAAGAAATTTTGGAATTGCTGCTCATATTGATGCAGGCAAAACCACCACTACAGAGCGCATTCTGTATTATACAGGTGTTAACCATAAAATAGGTGAAGTACATGATGGCGCTGCCACCATGGACTGGATGGCACAGGAGCAGGAAAGAGGTATTACTATTACATCTGCGGCTACCACCTGCTTCTGGAATTTCCCCACAGTGCAGGGAGCTAAAATTCCTGACACTAAACAATACAAGTTCAATATTATTGATACTCCGGGTCACGTTGACTTTACGGTAGAAGTTGAGCGCTCCTTACGTGTGCTTGATGGTTTACTTGCTTTGTTTTGTGCGGTAAGCGGTGTTGAGCCTCAAAGTGAAACTGTATGGCGCCAGGCCAATCGTTACAAGGTTCCCCGTATAGGGTTTGTAAATAAAATGGACCGCGCAGGTGCAGATTTTCTGAACGTGGTAAAGCAGGTGAAAGAAATGCTTGGTGCCAAAGCTGTTCCATTGCAATTACCTATTGGCGCTGAAGATGATTTTAAAGGTGTTGTGGATCTTATCACTATGCAGGGAATTATTTGGGATGATGCTACGCAAGGAATGACTTACAAGGTAGTGCCCATTCCTGAAGATATGGTAGAAGAAGTAAACGAATGGAGGCAGCATCTTATTGAGGCTGTTGCTGATTATGACCATGATTTATTAGAGAAATTTTTTGACGATCCTAATAGTATTACGGAAGACGAGATACATGCGGCTATTCGTAAAGCAACCATAGATATTTCTATAATACCAATGATGTGCGGATCTTCTTTTAAAAATAAAGGAGTTCAAACAGCATTGGATGCAATTGTAAGGTATTTACCAGGGCCTATGGATCTTGAAGCGGTTAAAGGTACTGACCCCGATACCCTTGAAGAAATAGAACGTAAGCCTGATCCAAAAGCGCCATTTGCAGCTTTGGCATTTAAGATCATGACCGATCCTTTTGTTGGACGCCTTGCATTTTTCCGGGCGTATTCCGGGCATCTTGATTCCGGTTCTTATGTATTGAATACACGAACAGGAAAAAAAGAAAGAATTTCAAGGATCATGCAGATGCATGCCAATAAACAAAACCCTGTTGATTATATTGAAGCAGGTGATATTGGGGCCGCTGTAGGGTTTAAAGATATTAAAACCGGAGATACACTTTGTAATGAAGATCATCCGATTGTATTGGAAGCAATGACGTTTCCTGAACCAGTTATCTCTGTGGCAGTAGAGCCTAAAACCCAGGCTGACGTTGATAAAATGGGCATGGCCATCGCCAAACTGGTTGAAGAAGATCCCACGTTAAAAGTGAAGACAGATGAAGAAACCGGCCAAACTATTTTAAGTGGAATGGGCGAGCTGCATCTCGAAATTATTGTGGACAGAATGAGGAGAGAATTCAAAGTGGAAATAAATCAGGGTGCACCACAGGTTGCTTATAAAGAAGCATTCCAGCAGACGATTGAGCATAGGGAAACACTTAAGAAACAAACAGGTGGCCGTGGTAAATTTGCCGATATCGTTTATGAAATCGGGCCTGCTGATGAAGAGTTCCTGAAAGAGGGAAAAGGAAATTTCCAGTTTGTAAATGGTTTATTTGGTGGATCAATTCCTAAAGAATTTGTTCCCGCAATTCAAAAAGGTTTTGAAACAGCAATGACAACAGGTGTCCTCGCAGGTTATCCAATGGAAAGTATGAGGGTAAAAGTGTTTGATGGTTCATTTCACGCAGTTGACTCTGACGCGATGAGTTTTGAATTGTGTGCCAAGCAGGGATATCGCGAATCAGGAAGGAAAGCAAAGCCTGTATTACTTGAGCCAATCATGAGAATTGAAGTTCTAACACCTGATCAATACATGGGTGATGTAACGGGAGATCTTAATCGTCGTCGTGGTATGCTTGAAGGAATGGATAGCAAGCACGGTGTGCAGGTGATAAAAGCAAAGGTGCCGTTGAGCGAAATGTTTGGATATGTGACGCAACTTCGCTCTTTGTCAAGTGGCCGGGCAACTTCAACAATGGAATTTAGCCATTACTCACCAGCACCCAATAATATTGCTGAAGAAGTAATTGCAAAACAAAAAGGAAAAGTGAAAGTGGAAGATTAATAGTTTAAAATTATTTCTTTTTATAGAAGCCTCATTCAAACGAATGGGGCTTTTTTTATGCTCAAACTTGCAACCCGGTGGTTTTGTAACCATAGTCAAATTTTTGCTGAAAATCTCCAAATCAAATTATTCAAAACTGCATAATTAGGTATTTATACCTCTTTTACATGGGGTGTATTATTTTATATCGATGATAAATCACCCTGTAATAACGGGTTGTTAGCCTCTTTCAATTTGTTCCGCACTTATAGAGATTTGTGTTATCAAAAAATCATAATCACGATTGCGGCTTTTTAAACCAACAAGTTGTTCCTGAGCTTTCCGTGATATTCTTTTTTTAGAAGAATAAGTGATAATCCAAACGGAGTATGCTGAAAATCCGGAAATGAAAGAGTAAGCATAAAACACAAAATTATTAAGCAGATGAACTACATTTTCAAAGGGAATATTCGCGGCTTCTATTGCGGCAATTGCTACGACTACCTGTACAAGGCTAAGGTAAAAATCTATTCAACAGACAAAAAAGCTGATGTTACCGCTCTGGCTGTGGCACGGGAAAAGGAAACGTTTCATCAAAGAAGCGAGGACGAATTAAAATTGCTTTCTAAAAGGTTACTCTTCGAAACCGAAACAGACGATGCAGGAAGTTTTACGGTTGATTTTTCTAACGTTCAAGGTTATGACGGTGGTGCATTTGATATTGATTTTGAATGCGGGACTGTACCCGTAAAGGTAAGCAACATAAAAATGCCTCCAAAACCTAAAGGGCCGTTTCAATTTCACATCACCACATTACAGCCTCTTTGGAAAGGAAATAAAAATGAAAGAGAATTAAATACCAATGTTGCGTATTGGGAGTATAAAATAGCGTATAAGTTTTGGTGTTGGCTTTTGCGATTATTTGGTCTGTATGTAATATGTGGCAGGGTGGTGGATTGTAAAGGGAAAATACCTATCCAGGGGGTTAAAGTAAAAGCATTTGATGTTGACCTGATACAAGATGATTATTTGGGAGAAGGAACTACGGATAGTGCAGGCAAGTTCAAAATATATTATACTGAAGCTGATTTTAGCAAAACAATTTTTCCATGGCTCAACATAGAGTGGCCAGCCGGTCCGGACATTTATTTTTCTGTAGAAAATGGGTCAGGCACCTTGATTTTGCAAGAGCCCCGAAGCAGAGGCCATCAGCAGGACCGTGAAAATATTTCAAATTGTTTTTGTGTTGAGCTATGCGCGGATGTTGATGTGGTAGTGCCTCCGCCCGTTCCTATTCCGGCATTCCTGCGGATAGGAGGAATTGACCATCAAACTCAAATCCATAGTGCGCCATCTGGAACAGGACTGACAAATAGCAACTATGCTTTTTTCAGCAACCTGAGGCTTAACGGAATTTTGTCTCAAACATTTGGGGGTATGCCAATGGAATATTGCTTTGAATTTTCCAGGGACTTCGATGGAGCAGGCCTGCCTGTAAACTGGCAGCGTGTATTACCTTCCCAGGTAGGAACCACCCACATCGGCTACGTTGAAAAAGCGATCCTTGTCAACTTACCTTTTCCGCACTATGTTTACAATAACCAGGATTGCTATGTAAGTAATGTACCAATTGCCGGTGCAATTACCACTCCTGTTGCGGCAGATGGATGGATACTTGTTCCTCAGCAGATGGATAATCCTACCAATCCTGCAGGTGCAGGAATGTTTGTTGCAAACGGAAACCAGGTCTCCTTAAATTCTTCTACGTTAGACGCTTTTCCTTCAATTGATCTTACAGGACTTGTTGCAGGCAGTGACACTACCTCCACAGGTAAAGCTCTCGCAAATGATAAGGTATTTGCGCTGCGCATGTTGGTTCGTCAGCAAGGAAACGATGCTACAAAAACAGAAGCGGGCATGTGTAATCGCGTGGCAGTAAACAATACACTCTACACAGGCATGAGCCATCACCCGGAATGGGGAGCATGGGGGCCAGTAACAGAATACGGCGTGTGTATGCTCGATGTTCAACAATTAATTACCGCCGGTTGCAGTAAAATCACAAATAAAGCAGACATTCTTTATTCAGTGGCACATCCTAATATTGGCAGTATTAGCATGGTACTTACAGGACCTCTCCCCGCTGTAAGTTTAGGCCCTATACCAGTTACACAAAATTCCTTTGGTACAATTACACACACATTTGCACCAACGGATCCACTGTGTGCTTACCTCGTAACATTGACTGCCACTTACCTCCTCACCACGGGTGATAGTAACCTGCCATCTGTACAAGATCAGATTGCATTTTGCAGGTAATATTTTCCTGCCGGTGTTTTTATTTGTTATAAAACATCGGCAGGATTATTTAAGATTACAAAGTCGTCATGAGGTCGTAAAAAATCGAGGGAAAAAACAAACGATATGGCTTAAAGTCCGAACTTAGTAAGGTAAAAAAAATTACATGAAAAAGAAAATAACATCACCCAAAAAAGCTGAGCTGCATGTTTGTGTTGATCGCCCGATTTCTACACTTAACCTGCATCGCCAGATGTACGAAGCTATAAAGACTAACCCGGCCAATAATCCGGCAAAGGCTGGAACTGAGGAGCATTCTGTAATGAGAAGTTTTATCGCTAATCCGCACCAGCAGTTTAGTGCAGAACATCATGTCGTACTATCACGCATGGCCATTTTAACTGACAACAAATGGAAAAAAGGCCAAACAGTTACCGTCGCATTTTTAGATGGCAGTGCGCTTCAGAAAAAGAAAACTAAAAAATATGCAAGGTATTGGACAATGAAAAATAAAGCGAACGCAAATCTGACATTGAAATTTGTGAGTGGCAAAAAAGCCCTGCTAAGAATTTCATTTGTAGCAGATAGTGGCTCATGGAGTACTGTTGGTACGGACTGCAACGTTGTGCCGGTTGATGAGCCTACAATGAATTTCGGATGGCTGCGCGATAATACCGATGATGGCGAATGGGAGCGTGTGGTAGTCCACGAATTTGGCCACGCACTGGGTTGCATTCATGAACATCAAAACCCGGCCAAAGGAATTAACTGGAATAAACCTGTCGTGTATAAATATTTTGAAGGCCCACCAAACAACTGGTCCAAAGCAGAGGTAGATAGTAATATTTTTGACAAATACAGTAAAAATTTGACCCAGTTTACCAAGCTTGACGTCACGAGTATAATGATGTATTTTTTTCCGCCAGAGTTTACTACAGATGGATTTGGTACCCCGGAGAACAAGCATCTTTCAACAATTGATAATGATTTCATAAGAAAACAATATCCCAGGTAATTGATTGCTGCTATTGGATTTTCTTTAGATGAAAATATATTACACAGGAAGTTCTATGGTAGTTTGGCTTCCTTCGCCGGGAGCGCTTTGCATATGTAGTTTTGCATTTATGAGAGCAGCCCTGTTTTGAAGATTGGCTAAACCTGCACCGCCACTATTCATTTTTTCCGAAATACTAAACCCGATTCCGTTGTCGCTTATGGTGAGTGTGATGAATTTTTCGGAAGCATTGAGCAATACCGTGATTTTTTTTGCACGGCTATGTTTCACCATATTATTGAGCACTTCCTGTGCCATCCTGTAGAGGATGGTTGCTTTATCATTGTCTAAAATCGGAAGGTGGCCGACCTCAGTAAATGTAGCAACAAACTGGCCGGTTTTATTGAGTCTGTCAACTTCAGTTTCAATGGCCGGGGATAAACCGGCTTTGGCAATTCTATCACTGCTAAGGCTTACTGATAATGATTTAATATCGGTGAGAAGTTGCCTCGTAAGCTCTTTGGTATTTTCTATTTTCTCATTTGCTTTATCCGGTTCAGTTACGTCTATAGTGAATAAATTTATTTTGATCAGGCTTGCAACCTGGCCGAGATTATCATGAAGTTCTGTGGAAATATGCCTGAGTGTTTGTTCCTGGATTTCAAGTTGTGACTCGAGAAGTGTTTGAGAAAATTTCGCGTGAAGTTGCGCTTGTTCTTTCCGGTGTTTATAAATACGATTTTGATACTTTATCACGGCGATGATAATAATGCTTACAAGCATGACCATAACTGCCCCTCCCGCAATTACTGTGAAATAAATTTCCTGGTCGCTCTTGAACATATTAGCCCGAATATTAGTAAAGTATAAAATAAATAATTGAGGATATAATAAATGAATATTAATTTGTCTTTAACCTCGGGGTTAGTATTTTTTAAAGGGTTGAAAAAGCCATTTAAAAAAAATTGCCCGGCAAACATAATCATGAACGCGATACAAAACCAGAATTGAAATGTTTTAAAAATATTAAGATCTGGATTATGCGGCAAATTGAATAAGCTAATCACACACCAGATAATAATAAGCGTACCTTCTATGTTGTATTGCCATGATGGAAAGTCATTAATTCCCTGCAAGTATATTGAAATAATTGTACTGAAGAGTACGAAAAGCGGAATGGATATTACCAATAACTTTTTTAGACGTGTATTTTGAATCAACTTTGAAAAATAAAATGTAACCAGGCAATACTCAACAGGGATATAAAAATGGTATGGACTGTAACGTTTCGTTTCAGCGTAAAATCTAAAATATTTACTTACCGATTCGGTTATTATCGAAAAAAATAACAGCCAGCATATTATTATAAATTTCTTATCATTTTTTGAGTTGATACACGCAAGCGTAAATGCGGAGCATAAAAAGATGTAATATAAATAGCGTTCAAATGTCATTTAAAAGAGCTGTTTTCAAAAAATGTCCCATACCCATGCCGTGATTTATCCTCCTGTAACATCACCATAGCTTTTGCGGGGAACTACTTCAAATATTGGCCCATCAGAGCTGCTGTCGCTGGTTGATGCACTTAGAATTTTAGGTGCATTCGCAGTTTTCGAGGCACGGGAAGTTTTCGATGCGGGGGAATATTGATTTGCTTCGGCTCCAATCACCTCATATCCATCACGCGAATCACATGGCCTTGCGCCTCTTGCCATTAAAGTTACTCGTTCATTTACTTTTCCTTTATCATCAGGAATATCATTTATACCAAATGTAAAGGTGATGCCTGCGGCATTTGGTTGTGAAAGTAACATGAGAATGGCTTCCTTCCCAAAGGTTACTTCCACCGTCTCATTTTTTATTGACCCTTTATACCTGGTAAAAATTTTTTCGAGGCGATCCAAAAATTTGGCTCGCATGTGATTGAATGCACTTAAGGTAATCGGCTGAGAGAAGCCTGCAAGCGTGTTGTCAGGGTTTAGCTCAATTTTGACCGGAAAGTTTTTGACCCACGGATTCTCTTTCCTGGTTTCATCATAATTGAATCCTGAAATCGAGATTTTTGCTTTTCTTTTCATCGTAGTATTATTTTGGAATAAATTAATTATACCAAGCTAATACTCATTTTTTATTTTTAAAATTCTTGGTGCAATAATCCGTTCTATTACATTCAAAACAGTATAAACACCTTTTCAATTTAAGAAATACACCCTTGTTACCACCTGTTTTGATTTTAATATTATGGCCTCATAAACAAATCTTTGGGCTGGGGGCATTTTTTAGCCTTTATGAAATAATGATATGTTTCCAGTAGATGAATTCCGTTAAAAAAAATAAGGGGGTGAAAATCAGTTCAAAAAAAGGGGGTTTTCACGGTGTTCGGGTAAGTTTAGATGTTGCATTTTTGTATCAGCAAATTAGTTAACGGGAAATGGTTACAATAATCCCTTTAAAAGTTGAAACGGCAAATAAATCAAAAAAGTAAAGACAACAAGTCTTAAAAATTATAGCGGTGGTTTTTCAATTAGAGTTCAAGGTGCCCTTAGGGGCATTTTGGATTTTATAGACCTTGGGATTGGGAATGCCCTTAAAATTTGACAGGACGGAAGTAAAAGGAAAAGGATGGGCTTAAGTGGAATAAGCAAAAAATCGCAATGGTGAAGTAAAAAACATTAATTGAAAAAAACTTTATTGAAGACCAAAAGGCCTTTATTTTTTCTTAAAATCACCCCGCTTCCAGGCTTTTATAAATTCCGCCCAGGCCATAGGATTGAAAATATTTTGAGGAGGAAGCTGCCCTGCTGAATAATATTTCTGGGCATTTTGCTTTAAAAAATAATTACTCGCCTCGCGGCCATCTTGCGGATATACTGACATTAGAGCCCTGCGGTTACTTTCTGAAACATTTTGCCGGGCAATTTCCTGCTGATCATCAGGTACCTGTGTATTTGCAAAATCACGTTCAAACTCTTCTCTGGACGGAAGCTTTTTAATAATTGTCGCCGGAAGGTAAACCGTATCCTCTATCATTAACTGGATCATGCTTTGTTGATTGCCATCTAAAATCTTTGGAATCAATACACGTTTCGGCTTGTAGCCAACACTTGTGAATTCAACCTCGTCGCCTTTTAAAACAACAATGGAAAAAACGCCTTGTTCGTTAGTTATCGTTCCCCGGTTTTGTCCCATTACAACTATACTTACTGAGGGCAAGCCTTTGAGGCTGTCAGCAGACATTACCACCCCATATAATTGTACAACAGAATCTTTATAAGTTTCAAATTGCGCCCGGGCAGCAACTGGAATAAGAAAACAAAGGAAAGTAATGTGTCGTAAAATTTTTTTCATAACCCCAACCCCGCCAGAAGAAGGGTATATTATTTTTTTAAAAGTATTTAAAGTTTTTTATACATGCACTATCCCATTCGGGGTAAGGGGTTGTTAATTTAAACAAAGTAAGGATATCAATGTTTAAATTTGCAAATACATTTTCTTTTTAACAAAAAATTGAATTCATGACGGAGAAGGATATTTTAAGTGCGTTGAGCAATGTACAGGAACCGGACCTTGGGAAAGACCTGGTAACATTGAATATGGTTAAGAACATAAAAATTGCGGGGAACGAAGTGTCTTTTACTGTAGTACTTACAACACCGGCTTGCCCGATGAAGGATCTTATAAAAAATGCTTGTATAAATGCTGTACAACTGCTTGTAAGTAAAGAAGCGATAGTTACTGTAAGCTTTACAAGCAACACCACATCCATTAGAAATGATGATAAGGTTCTTAAAGGTGTAAAAAATATTATAGCTGTAGTCAGTGGAAAAGGTGGTGTGGGAAAAAGCACAGTAGCCTCTAATCTTGCTTTGGCTATAGCCGAAGGCGGCGCTAAAGTAGGATTAATGGATGCAGATATTTATGGGCCCAGCGTCCATATTATGTTTGGTGTGCGTGGCGAGAGGCCGGTGATGAAGGATGTGGATGGCAAGGGAAAGATTGTTCCATTGGAACGTTATGGAATAAAACTAATGAGTATAGGTTTGCTGGTTGATGAAAAGCAGGCAGTTGTTTGGCGAGGCCCAATGGTGAGTAGCGCCATCCGGCAATTTGTAACAGATGTGGATTGGGGCGAGCTTGATTATTTAATAATAGATATGCCGCCGGGAACCGGCGATATTCATTTAACAATCGTTCAAACAGTGCCCGTAACTGGTGTAATCGTTGTAACTACCCCACAACTTGTTGCATTGGCGGATGCCAAAAAAGGAATCGCTATGTTTAACCAGGCGCAATTGAAAGTACCTGTGATTGGCCTTGTGGAAAACATGAGCTATTTCACGCCAGCAGAATTACCGGATAACAAATATTTTATCTTTGGAAAAGAAGGCGGCAAAAATCTTGCGGAAGAATTTGATATTCCGTTTTTAGGAGAAATACCTTTGGTGCAATCTATTCGGGAAGGTGGCGATTTAGGTATACCCGTTATGATAAGCGATGATGAAATTTCTAAAAAGGCATTTATAGAATTCAGCGACAATGCGATTAGAGGTATTGCGATGCGTAATGCTCAATTACCAGCCACTGAAGTTTCCGAAGTGCTGGAGTTTAGTTAAGCCATTTTAATTTTGTTCTAAAGAAATAATTGCAATCCGGCATTTTTTTGGAATGTGGTAAAACTATTTTTTGAAATAACTCACCAGGTCGCTATCATACTTTTCCTGTCTTTCTAAAATAAAATTTTTTATTTCAGGTGCGTTAATTCCATTTTCAATAACTAATGTTTCACTGGTAATCACTCTTGCTTCATCCCACAGGTCACTATCGATAAGGGATTGTAATGTTTTTGCTCCACCCTCTACCAAAATGCTTTGAATATTCATTTCAAAAAGAGAATGCATTACCTGGTCGATAAACTTTTCCTTATCAATTTTAATGTGAATAATATTTTCTTCATTTGCATTTTTTGAAAGATTGTAAACGATTGTTTTCGCTTCGTTATTAAAAACTTTTAAAGTTGAAGGCAATCGGAGTTGTTTATCAATAATGATTCTTACAGAATTTTTTCCATTCCACAGTCTTGTTGTTAATAATGGATCATCTTTAAGCGCGGTATTGGTTCCAACTAAGATACCCGCTTCCTCGCTGCGCCATCTATGAACAATCCTGTTGCTATATTCATTGCTTATTAAAACTCTTTCATTTCCTGCAGCACCTATTTTTCCATTAAGACTTTGTGCCCATTTCAGAATGATGTATGGCCTGAATTTTTCATGAAATGTAAAGAAGCGTTTGTTAAGATCTATGCATTCATTTTCTAAAACACCGGTGATCACTTCCACACCTGCATCTTTCAATTTTTGTATTCCCTTCCCTGCAACTTCTTTAAAAATATCCTGGCAACCTATTACTACTTTTTTGATTTTATTTTCAATTACCAGTTCAGTGCAGGGTGGTGTTTTTCCAAAATGTGAACAAGGTTCAAGCGAAACGTATAGCGTGCTTTGATCAATAAATTTCTTATTCTCTTCAGCAACATTATTTATACAATTTACTTCAGCATGTGCCTTTCCATATTTTTGATGGTATCCCTCACCAATTATTTTATTGTCATAAACGAGCACCGCGCCTACCATAGGGTTCGGGGCTACATTCCCGGCTCCCGTGTTCGCCAGTTGAATGCACCTATCCATATATTGTTCATCTGTTGTCATGCCTGTATTTCTTTTCTGATAGCTATTGGGATCATTGCTTCACAAAATAATTAAGTTTGTGGTAATGACAACGGATCAATTCTATAATCACTTCTTAAGGGAGCTTACATATATTTATGAAGAAAGAGAGGCGGCAAATATTACGGATTGGGTATTTGAAAATGTAACACAATTGAAAAAGTGGGAGAGAAGAGGTAATTCAAAAAAAATAGATGATGAACAGTTTTCTAAATTGAAACGATACCTCGATGAACTTCTCACAAATAAACCCGTTCAATATGTTTTGAATGAAGCATGGTTTTATAAAATGAAGTTCTTTGTAAATGAGCATGTGCTCATACCCAGGCCGGAAACAGAGGAACTTGTAAGTCTCGTTGTAAATGATTTGAGAAATTTGGAGTACGATATGCAAGGCCGGGAATTACAAATTCTGGATATTGGTACGGGAAGCGGTTGCATTGCTGTTTCAATAAAAAAGGAATTGCCAGGAAACAATATTACTGCAATTGATATAAGCGAAGATGCGTTACTTGTTGCGAAAAAAAATGCAGACTATCTGCAGGTAAAAATTGGATTTGAAAAAAACAATTTCCTTGATGAAATTTTATGGCATCGACCTGGTAAATACGATGTGATCGTTAGCAATCCTCCGTATATTCCTAAAGAAGAAAAAAAAAGACTGGCCAAAAATGTTACCGTATTTGAACCCGGCATTGCTTTATTTGTTCCAGACGATAATCCATTTATTTTCTATAAGAAAATTGCAAAATTTGCCCTTTCATATTTAAATATTGAAGGAAAAATTTATGTAGAAATTCATGAAAATTATGCAAATGAGGTTTGCAAAATTTTCACTGAAAATGACTTTGAAGCTGAAATCAAAAAAGATATTTATGGAAACGACAGAATGATTAAAGCATATCGGCCATAAAAATTAATGCAGACTTTATTTGCCGGCGTTATGAATTTATTTTACGCCACTTACAGACGCGGATGTAGTCGCACCAAGCTTTTTGGCAACCTGCATCACTCTTACTATGTCGCCCCAGCTCACTAAAGAATCAGCATTAATAACTACGGCTGGTTTTATACTATCACCAATATGAAGTTGCCGTTGCAATGATGATTCGAGAGAATCGAAAATTATTTTTTGCTGACCAAGATAAATATCCCGGTTTTTATCAATGCTTACAATTACGCTTTGCTTTGCTTTTGTATCACTTGAAGCACGCGGATTATTCATCTTAATCACATTAGGATTTGCCAGTGTTGAGATGATAAGAAAAAAGAACATAAGAATGAAAAGAATATCGTTCAGCGGCCCGGTATCTAATTCGGTTTCTTCATTCTTAAAACGTCTTCTTATGCTCATACTAAAAAATAATTAGTTAACCCGTTCAATGTGTAGGCTCCTGTAAAATATCTGTAAATTCTGCACTGGCAATCTCCATTTTATTTTGGATCCTGTTTATTTGAGCAGCGAGATAACTATGGCCAATGTATGCAAGTATCCCAATGATAAGACCTGTAGCGGAAGTGATCATCTTAATATAAATGCCATCTGCAATCGTGTTGGGTGTGTACTCCGTACTTGCTGCTATTCCTTTAAAGAGCGCCAGCATTCCTATAATTGTACCGAGGAAACCAAAGAGTGGCGCGATGCGTGCGACAATAGAAATAATGGAAAGATTTTTTTCAAGTTTATACAATTCAAGCACGCCTACATTTTCCATACTTTTTTCAATCGCATCCATTGGTTTCCCAATGCGCTGTATTCCTTTATCAATAATACGGGCCACCGGGTTGCTATTGTTTTTAGAAAAGCTCCTGGCTGCTGCAACGTTGCCGGTTACGATATGATCCCTTATGATGCGCATAAAATTATCATCAATTCTGGCAGCTTTATTTATGGCGATCAATCTTTCAAAGAAAAAATAGACGGCCCCGATAAATAAAATTGCAAGGGGAATCATTATAACGCCTCCACTTACCAGCACTTCCCACAAATTCTGAACTTTAGGAGCCGCTTTGATGGCGGTAGTATCCGCCTGCAGAAAAAATAGATCCATTAATGAGTATTTGAACAAATGTAAAAAGTTATTTGATAAATGATGAATGCCGTGAATTTGTGACCGAAACTTTAACTTAAATGTTAAATCACATAAGAGGTTTGAGGTACCGGGAATCGGGTATTGAGAATGTAGCATCATTCACTTTCTTCTTCCCATATCATGCATAAATGCACCACAGTTTCCGCACCTTTCGCCATATCTTTCACACCGATCCATTCTAATTTTGAATGAATGGCCTGCATGCCTGTAAATATATTTGGACACGGAAGGCCCATGTAACTAAGCCGGCTGCCGTCAGTTCCGCCACGGATACTTTCTGTTTTTACGTCAAGGCCCGCACGTGTAATTGCTTCAGCGGCATACGCCACAACCTGCGGGTTCTCATCCAGCACCTGCTTCATATTTCGGTATTGTTCCGTTATTGTAAATTCCATTGATGCGCCCAGGTAATGATTTACCACGTTTTCGGCGATGCTCTTTAATCTTTCTCCATGTTTTTTCAACTCAATTACATCGAAGTCACGAATTATGAACTCGATGATTGCCCTTTCTGCAATACCCTCTAACCTCACAGGATGTACGAACCCTTCTTTTTCCTCAGTGGCCTCAGGAGCCCACTCACTGGCAGGGAGCGCATGAAGTATTTCGGCGGCAACCTTTAATGCATTTACTAATTTATTTTTTGCATAGCCGGGATGAGCAATCACCCCATTCACAACTATTGTGGCGCCATCGGCATTGAAAGTTTCATCTTCGAGACTGCCTGCTTCGCCGCCATCAAGGGTGTATCCAAAGTCGGCCCCTAATTTTTTCATGTCGAGCTTCGCAGTTCCTCTTCCTACTTCCTCATCGGGTGTAAATAAAATCTTAATATCGCCGTGGAGTATCGAAGGATTATTTATCAAATATTCTGCGGCTTGCATGATCACTGCTACACCGCTTTTATCATCAGCGCCTAATAATGTGGTGCCGCTTGCGGTTATGATATCCTCGCCTACATGCTGTCTTAAGTAAGGATGTGCAATCGCAGACAGAACCTGTGACTTATCATCAGGCAGTACGATATCTTCCTCATCATAATTTTTATGCAGTATAGGTTTTACATGAGTCCCGCTGCAATCCGGTGCTGTATCTACATGGCTGCAGAAGCAAATAACCGGAATATTCTTCTTTGATGAATTAGATGGTATGGTCGCATATACGTATCCATATTCATCCATTTCCGCATCTTTGATTCCCATCTTTTGCAATTCTCCCGCAAGAAGTTTGCTTTGGTCTTTTTGCTTTTCTGTTGATGGATATGTATTGCTTTGCGGATCGCTTTGGGTATCGATTGTTACATAACGCATAAAGCGTTCAGCAATGGCAGATTTATTAATTTCTATTCCGGTCATATAAGCGCTTAAATATTTGAAAAGAATTTTTTAGCAACACAACAAATATGAGATTAATTTTTTTTTAAATGCAAGAAATAGAAAAGGAAAATTACTCTAAGAAGATGTTTTCCCGAACCACAATTCTCTGACTTACATTAATTTTTCTAATACATAATAAACTATCGGGCAAAAAGTGGAATTCTTCAAAGTAAGCGGCTGCCGTTTTAAAAATACATCTTCATCTGTGTAAGGAAACCGATGACAGTCGCTGGGACGGTTATCGTAAATAGTACAATAATTATTGTCGCCAAGAAATGGGCAGGGAGCACTTCGCACCACGTAATCACCGTCGTTATCAAGGCGCAAATAGGTCTCAATAAAATCTCCTTCCTTCATTTTCAGGAGCTTCGAAATCCGTTTGATATCAGGCGTTTTAAAACGGGGCGAATATTTTTTACAGCAATTGGCGCATTCAAGGCACTCAATTTTTTCAAAGGCTTCTTCGTGCAAGGCTGGCAGAGCTTTCAGGACTTTATTCTTATCTGCCCGCTTTAAAAAATCTTTATATTTCTTTTGATTTTGAAGAGATTTCTTTTCCCAATTGTGCAACAAATCACCTTTCATATTGTAAATATACACAGGCAATACAACTTATTATTTGCCCTAATATATTTCTCCTTTTTGCAACGTAACTTCGCGGCTTCAATTTTGAGAATTAGGGTAAAAATGCAGCCAACGGCCCATTTTTACCGACCTTAAAGCATAATAAAATATGAATCTTTTTGAAAAGCAATCTTCTGAATTTACAGAGCGGCACATAGGGCCGGATCATGAGGAAACAAGGCAAATGCTTTCGGAAATTGGTGTGGGATCTCTTGATGAACTGATTGACAGGACGGTGCCAAGAGGCATCAGGCTTACCGATCAGGCTGATATCCTTCCGCCATTAAGCGAGTTTGAATACCTGCGTGAATTGAAGGAGATTGCAAGCCGTAATAAAGTATATAAATCTTATATAGGCCAGGGTTATTATGATACGATCGTGCCATCGGTTATTTTAAGAAGTCTTTTTGAAAATCCGGGATGGTACACGCAATACACCCCTTACCAAGCCGAGATCGCACAGGGAAGACTCGAAAGTTTGCTCAATTTTCAAACTATGGTGAGCGACCTTACCGCTCTGCCTATTGCAAATGCAAGCCTGCTTGATGAAGGCACCGCTGCCGCAGAAGCAATGGCCATGCTTTTTAATAATAAAAACAAAGATCATGACCATATAATTGCACCTAAATTTTTTGTTGACAAAAAAATATTTGAGCAAACAAAGTATATTTTAAAGACAAGATCAAAACCTGTAGGAATCGAACTCGTGTTCGGGGAACTCGGTAAGGCCACACTTGATGAAACCTATTTTGGAGCAATAGTTCAATATCCTGATAGTGAAGGAAACATTGAAAATCATCGCAGCTTTATTGAAGATGTACATAAAGTAAATGCACAGGTGGTAATGGCGACCGATCTTCTTGCGCTTACCTTATTAACGCCTCCCGGAGAACTTGGTGCAGATGTGGCCATAGGTTCGTCCCAAAGATTTGGCGTGCCACTCGGATATGGCGGCCCGCATGCGGCATTTTTCGCAACCAAAGATGAATTCAAAAGAAATATTCCCGGAAGAATTATTGGTGTGAGTGTAGATGCGCAAGGAAATCGTTGTCTCAGGATGGCTTTACAAACAAGGGAACAACATATACGCAGGGAAAAAGCAACTTCAAACATCTGTACGGCCCAGGCTTTACTCGCGAATATGGCTGCTATGTACGCGGTATATCACGGAGCAGGTGGATTAAAAGATATTGCAAAAAGAGTGGCACTGCTTACTCAAACACTTGCTTCAGAATTGGAGGAAGCAGGGTTCGAATTAAAAAATCAAAGCTTTTTCGATACTCTTACTTTTAAAATTGAGAACGATGCGAAGATCAAAGAGATATCGGAAAAGTATGAGATGAATTTTCATTACCCGGCAAAGGGGCTTGTAACAATTTCTCTGGATGAAACCACCACGAGAAATGATGTGCTTGATATTGTAAATGTATTCAATTCATCAGCAGGTAATGATACTTCCATTGCCAGCTTTGACAATGAAGCGGCGCTGGAAAATATTCCTGCCTCACTTACAAGAACTACGGAATTTCTCACACATCCTGTTTTCAACAGCCATCATAGTGAAACGGAATTGATGCGCTATATGAAAGTATTGGAGAATAAAGATCTGTCACTTACAACATCTATGATTGCTTTAGGCTCGTGTACGATGAAACTAAATGCCGCCACAGAATTAATTCCTGTAAGCTGGGAGCCGTTTAGCAGGATGCATCCATTTGCACCTTCGGATCAAACGAAAGGATACCAATATATTATAAATGATCTTGAAAAATTGTTGTGTGATATCACCGGATTTACGGCATGCAGTCTTCAGCCGAATAGCGGTGCGCAGGGTGAGTTTGCCGGCCTGCTGGCAGTACGCGGTTATCATGAAAGCAGGAAAGATACCCATCGAGATGTTATACTCATCCCCATCTCCGCACATGGAACCAACCCGGCATCTGCAGTGATGGCCGGTTTCAAAGTTGTCGTGACAAAATGCGATGAAGAGGGAAATATTGATTTAGATGATTTGAAATCGCAGGCTGAAAAATATAAAGATTCTCTTGCAGGATTGATGGTAACTTATCCATCAACTCATGGAGTATTTGAAGAAAACATTAAAGAGATTTGCGGCATTGTTCATGAGCATGGCGGACTGGTTTATATGGATGGCGCTAATATGAATGCACAGGTAGGGCTTACTTCTCCGGGTAATATTGGTGCTGATGTTTGTCACCTTAATTTGCATAAAACTTTTGCAATTCCGCACGGCGGCGGCGGCCCGGGTATGGGGCCTATTTGTGTAAACGAAAAGCTTGCACCTTTTTTACCGGGAAGAAATAATGGCGAAGGGTCAGTAAGTTCGGCATTTTATGGCTCTGCCAGTATTTTATTGATAAGCTATGGCTACATAAAATTACTCGGAAAAACAGGAATGCGACAGGCCACTGAGTATGCAATTCTTAATGCCAACTACATGAAGGCGAGATTAAAAAAATACTATAAAATATTATACACCGGTAAGGGCGGCACATGTGCTCATGAATTTATAGTTGACCTGAGGCCTTTTAAAAACAGCGCAGGTATCGAAGCGGAAGATGTTGCCAAAAGATTGATGGATTACGGGTTTCATGCACCAACATTGAGCTTTCCCGTTGCCGGCACCATTATGATCGAGCCAACGGAAAGTGAAAATAAAGCCGAACTTGACAGGGTCTGTGATGCGCTGATAAATATTTATAACGAGATAAAAGCCATTGAAAATGGCGAAGCAGATAAGAAGGATAATGTTTTGAAAAATTCCCCACATACATTGGCTGTGATAACTACTGACGAATGGACTCATTCATATTCACGTAGTGCAGCGGCTTATCCTTTGGAATATTTAAGGCAAAATAAATTCTGGGCAAGCGTAAGCAGGGTGAATAATACCTATGGCGATAGAAATTTAATTTGTACATGCGAGCCGGTGAGTTCTTATGCGGAGGCGGAAGTATGATTTCTGAATAGTAAATTTTAAATGACATAAAAAAGCCCCGTAATTAACGAGGCCTTTTTATTTAATCTTTCTTGACTTTCTTCTCACCGGTCTCACCATCAATTTTTATTTTGGTGTCACCGTCTTTAATTTTTATATCACCGTCTGCTTCAACTTTTTTCTTATAATCACCGTCTTTGATTTTATAAGACCCGTCATCGGATTTCATATCATCATTTGAAACATATTTGTATTTCCCTTCCTCAGTTTTTATAACATGATCGTTGATTACTTTCCCCGTTTTTCCATAAATGGTGTCTTTTGTTTCAGTATCAACATAAATAATCACAGGCTCTTTCGTGTCTGCATTTACCATATATCCGTTTGCTGAATCTTTTACTACATTAATGTGCTTTCCTGTTTCTAGATCAACGAAACGATGATCATTGTCAGCACAACTTGTAATGGCAGTGGAAATAAAAAGACAGAACGCGATGAAACTTAATGTTTTCATAATTTAATTTTAATGGTTAACAAAAGCAGCCCTGGGAGCTGCTACTGCGGTACAAAGATTATTTGCTCTTCGGTAAGCAAGGGCAAACTTTTAAATCTTAGTATCACATTTGCTACTGTTGCAACATCCTTGCCACAATATAATGCAATGCGTTCCAGGTTTTTCTCAGTCCAGAAAACCTCGCCTACTTTGCTTCCATCAATATCATCTTTTGGAGAAGGCACCCCAAGAGTGGCTGCAAGTAATTTGAGGGAAGTATAATGTTTATAATCTCCAAAGCGCCACAGATGTAGTGTGTCTAACACAGGTGTATCCCAGGGTTTCATATTTTGAAAATCAATAAAAGGGGGTATGGGGATATTATTCACCAGCATTCTCCTGGATAGAAAAGGAATATCAAATTCCTTAATGTTATGCCCGGTAAAAATCCATTTGGAATTTTTTGAATACAACTGCTTAAGGGCTTTTATGAAATCATCAAGAACTTCTTTTTCGTTCTCTGAATAAAATGATTTTATTCGAAGCTGCCAGTTGTTATTTTCTTTTTTAAAATAGCCGGTGCTTATACAAACCACTTTTGCAAATTCAGCAAGTATGGCCGCACGCATTGGATAATAGTCTTCTGCCGTAGTATTTGGCGGAAGGCTTTTTAAAATTTTTTCTGTCCATAGTTCCTGCCATTCATTACTTAAGTGTTGAAAATGCTCCATACCCGACACTGTTTCGATGTCTATAAGCAACAAATTTTCAATAGCTATTTTCTCCATAAAAATTCTGTCAGTTGATGAATGTACAAAAAAATGCCCCGCTAAATCAACGGGGCGAAAAATAAAAACTGATGTATGTTGAGTTAGAAAGTGAATCCGGCAAAAATGGTGAAGGCCTGGCTTTTCCATTTTTGTTGATTATCTATGTCGTTTAGATTCCGAAGGCCAACCTCATAGCGGGCGCCAAGATTTACGAAAGGAATTTGTATCCATAAACCACCAACTGCAGCCCAGTCTGCTTTCTTAAATATGTTCCCATTATTTCTTAAACTGTCAACGGTTTCATTAAGCACGCCACCATACTGCGGGCCCAGTTGTAATTTTACTCTTTTACTTGGGCCAATGTTAACATTCAAGAGCACCGGAACTTTTAGGTAATTGAGTTTAGCTTTTCGCTGGGTGCCATTCCTGAATATGTCATCATAAACACTCGAAGCATCATTTGAAAATTGCGATGACGATTGTACAAAATTTATTTCCGGTTGCAGGCCAAAAGTTTTTGAAAAATTAAATTGCATAAAACCGCCTAATAAATAGTTGTAATTAAAGCCATCTTTATATGCCTGGCCATTTATCTTATTAATATTTACGCCTGCCTTTGCTCCTATCCTGAAAAAATTTTCATGATCTGAATTGCGGTCGAACTTCCTTTGTGAAAATGCACTTAGTGAAATAAAACAGTAAAGGATGAAAATAATTTTTTTCATAATAACGGGGATTTAATGTGTAAAACAATATTGATGCCAACGAGTATTTAATGTGAAGACAATTTTCATCACCCGCACCCTAAATATTTTTGTTAAAGATTTTCAAACATCTTTTTTAAGTATTAATTCCAATGACCGGGAACCCAATACCATCCGCTGCGTCTCTGTTGCCAGTGGCCTCCCATGTATTGATGGTATCTTGCACGCGGCGGAGCCCAATAACCTTTGCGGTAAGTATAATGCCTGCCTCTATGAAGCCATTCACCATCGATCCATACATAATTAGGTCCGGGGGCAATCGGTCGTGCATAAACAGGAGGCGCCGGACGAGTGTGAACTACTACTGCAGATGGCCCGCATCCGGTAATAAATAAAAGGGTTGCAACGACAATGCTTAATTTATAAATACGCATTTTCATACTTATGATTTTTTGTTTTGATAAAAGCTTTTGCCGAAAGTTTAAATACTAAATTTGAAAGAAATGTTAACGTTGAAAATTTAAACCAGGATTCAGATGATTAAAAATGTAGCGGTAATAGGAGCTGGTACAATGGGTAATGGTATTGCACATGTATTTGCGCAAAATGGATTCGCCGTAAATCTTATTGATGTTTCCCAACAACAACTTGATAAAGCGCTTTCACAAATAGATAAAAATCTCGACCGGCAGGTTTCTAAAAATATTATTACTGCAGAAAGCAAAGCCGCTGCTCTCGGTAACATAACGGCCCTCACCTCACTTGAAGCCGGTGTGAAGCAATCAGATTTAGTTGTGGAAGCGGCAACAGAAAACCTTGATCTAAAACTGAGAATATTCAAACAGATTGATGAAAGCGCCCCGGCAACGTCGATACTTGCGAGTAACACATCTTCTATTTCAATTACAAAAATTGCGTCCGTAACAAAACGCCCTGAACAGGTAATCGGTATGCATTTCATGAACCCCGTTCCTGTAATGAAATTGGTGGAAATCATAAATGGATATGCAACGTCAAAGGATGTGACCAATAAAACAGTTGAATTGGCGAAGCAATTGGGTAAAGTGCCCTGTGAGGTAAATGATTATCCGGGTTTTGTTGCGAACCGTATTTTAATGCCGATGATCAATGAGGCTGTTTACAGTCTGTATGAAGGTATTGCCGGTGTTGAAGAAATAGATATTGTGATGAAAATGGGCATGGCACATCCTATGGGGCCTTTGCAGCTTGCAGATTTTATCGGCCTTGATGTGTGCGTTTCGATTTTAAAGGTTTTGCATGACGGTTTTGGTAACCCAAAATATGCACCTTGCCCGTTGTTAAACAATATGGTAACTGCGGGTTTCCTCGGCGTTAAAAGTGGCGAAGGATTTTATAAATATAATTCGGGAAGCAAAAGCTTGCAAGTTAGTTCACGCTTCGCAAAAAAATAAAACTCAAAATATTTATCCGGCGGATGGTAATCAATTGATTTTTTGTAACTCTACATTTTGCAGGTTGCTTAACGCGGCTAATACTTCCGTTAGCCTGTTCCGTGGAATCCCTGTTTTTACATTGCAAAATAATTGTGTTTCATTTTTATAAATCGTGCAATTGTATTGTTTTAAAATGAGCATCACATCGTTCATTGCTGTATAGTCAAACTGCAAAGCATAATTTATCTCAACAGCTTTTTGAACAATGGTAGTGCATTGTAAAACCAATGATGCTGCCGTTTTATAGGCAGCAATTAAACCAGGCACTCCAAGTAGTGTTCCCCCGAAATACCTTACTACAACTATAAGGATGTTGGTAAGATTTTTAGAATCTATTTGCCCAAGAATTTGCTTTCCCGCAGTTCCCGCAGGCTCTCCGTCATCGCTTGATCTGTGATTGTTCCCATCAAATCCTATTTTGTAAGCAAAGCAATAGTGAACTGCTTTGGGATGTTCTTTTTTTAGAGCCTGCAGATATTTTTTAAATTCTTCCGCACTCTTCAGCGGGTAAGCATAGGCGAGAAATTTACTTCCGCGGTCTTTATATTCAGCCAAACCTTCGGTGTCGATTGTAAAATAATGATCCATCTCAAATAATAATTTTCAGCAGGCAAACTAATGGTATTAAAATCAATTACTTTAAAAAAGAATAAAATATAATTTTTTGATGAATGATTACCTTTAATTGTTTCCAAAAGCGATCAGGATTTATTAAGGTATTCTTTGTGTTCCTCGTGTCTTTGTGGGATCAAAAAAGGGTAAACAAATGACAACTATAAGTGTTAAACAGGAAAATAAAATCATGTACCATTTTGAAAACAGCCTGGAGTTTGCAAGACAGATGGACTTTGCCGATTCGCTAAAGGACTTTCGCGATCAGTTCTACATACCTATTATTAATGGAAAGGAAAGTATTTATTTTACCGGCAATTCTTTAGGCCTTCAGCCAAAGACGGCGCAGGAATATGTTTTAAATGATTTGGAAGATTGGGCTAACTATGGAGTTGAAGGCCATTTTCATGGAAGAAACCCATGGATAAAATATCATGAAATGTTCCCTGAAAAGCTTGTGGCAATCCTGGGTGCGCGGGAAGAGGAAATCACCGTAATGAACCAGTTGACCATCAACCTGCACTTATTACTTACTACGTTCTACCGGCCAACTAATGAACGATATAAAATCCTTTGCGAAGCGAAAGCGTTTCCTTCTGATCAATATGCATTGGAGTCGCAGGTGCTGCTGGCTGGCCTCGATCCTGAGAAAGTGATTATTGAGATACAGCCCCGTGAAGGAGAATACACAATAAGAAATGAAGATATTATTAGTTCCATTAAAGAACATCGTAATGAACTGGCCATTGTAATAATTGGGGGCGTAAATTATTATACAGGACAGGTTTTCGATATGGAATCTATAACAATTGCAACCCACGAAGCCGGCGCTTACTGCGGATTTGATCTTGCTCATGCTGTAGGAAATGTGGAGCTCAAATTGCACGATTGGGGAGTAGATTTTGCCTGCTGGTGCTCATATAAATATTTGAATTCCGGGCCAGGGTCCGTTGCAGGTGCATTTATTCATCAACGTCATGTTGCTAATAAATCGCTGCTGCGTCTTGCCGGCTGGTGCGGCACCAATAAAGAGAAGCGTTTTAAAATGGAAAAAGAATTCGATCCGATTCCCACTGCTGAAGGATGGCAGCTTAGCACGCCGCCGTTACTTAATATGTCTGCCCATAAAGCTTCACTTTCTATTTTCAAGGAAGCAGGGTTTGAAAATATTTTAGCTAAACAAAAAAAAATAAGCGCCTGGTTGTTATTTATTTTGGATGAGATAAATTCATCATCATCCAAAAAGATGATCGAGATAATTACGCCACGAAATGAAAACGAACATGGTTGCCAGGTATCACTTTTAATGTTAGAGAAAGGAAAAGAAATTTTTGAATCATTGAAAAAAAATAGCGTGATTGTAGATTGGAGAGAGCCAAATGTAATTCGTGTGGCACCTGCACCTCTTTATAATACTTTTGAAGATGTTTATACATTTGGAAACGTGATCAAAGAAATACTTCAATAATGAATACAAATTTTAAAGCCTCTTAAAAGCATTAATGTATAAACTTCCGCACTTTACTGAAGAAGACGAAGATGCAATCTTTGACTTCATGAATAAAAATTCATTCGCAATTATTGCAGGTTACGATGGCAATTTTCCGGTGGCTACACATGTGCCAATGGATATAAAAAAGGAAGGCGGCAAAATATTCCTCACCGGCCACATGATGAAAAATACGGATCATCATAAAGCTTTTTTGCAAAATGAAAATGTCCTTGTGATCTTTAATGGGCCACATTGCTATGTAAGTGCCTCATGGTACCCAAAAAAAGAAGTAGCCTCTACATGGAATTATATTGACGTGCATGCTAAGGGGAAAATAAAATTTACGGATGAGGATGGAACAAAAAAAATAATTGAATCCATCACAGATAAATACGAAGGGACTGAAAGCGATGCGGCATTCCGCAAATTACCCGCCGAATATGTTGACCGTTTGGTGAAGGCAATTATTGGGTTTACAGTAGAAATTTCAGCCATAGGAAATGTGTTTAAGCTGAGCCAAAACCATGAATTTGCAACTCGCAAAAGCATCGTAAAACATCTTAATGAACGTGTGGATGAAGATTCTCTTATGATTGCTAAAGAAATGGAAAAGAGATTTTAAGTGTAGAATTACCATGACAAGACAACAACTCATCAACTCAATTAAAGAAAAAAAATCTTACCTGTGTGTCGGGCTTGATACAAGCATTGACAAAATACCTCCTCATCTTAAATCGGTTCCAAATGCGATTTTTGAATTTAATAAACAGATAATTGATGCAACTAAGGATCTATGTGTTGGGTACAAAATAAACACCGCTTTTTATGAAGCCAATGGTGTAAAAGGCTGGGAAGCTATGGAGCAAACGGTAAATTATATTCCATCTGCACATTTTAAAATTGCAGACGCAAAACGGGGTGATATTGGTAATACATCATCTCAATACGCGAAAGCATTTTTTGATGTTTTAAATTTTGATGCCATCACTGTTGCGCCTTACATGGGAGCGGATAGCATACAGCCTTTCCTGGAGTATGAAAATAAATGGACGATAGTCCTGGGACTTACCAGTAATAAAGGCAGCGAAGATTTTGAGCAATTGAAAACTGGTGAAAATTATTTGTATGAAGAGGTTATAAAAAAAGTTAGCAAGTGGGGCAGTAAAGAAAATCTCATGTTTGTGGTCGGGGCTACAAAAGCCTCTGATTTATCATCCATCAGAAAAATAATTCCCGATAATTTTTTATTGATACCCGGCGTTGGAGCACAAGGTGGTAGCCTTGAAGAAGTTTCAAAACATGGCCTCAATAACGATTGCGGGCTTTTGGTAAATGCATCACGGGCGATTATCTATGCAGGAAAAGATGAAAACTTTGCGGCGGAAGCAAGGATTGTTGCACACGAATATCAAACAGAAATGATGGCTTACCTTTGAAGATTAATACACGAATTTTTGATCACGAATTACACTAATCACATATTCAACTAAAACATAAATGTCACAGGATCTTTTTCAATCACCTGATTATTTTAATGTGGATGAATTGCTTACCGACGAGCATAAATTGGTACGGGAAAGCGTGAGGAATTATGTAAAAAAAGAAATTTCTCCTATCATAGAAGATTATGCCCAAAAGGCTGAATTCCCGGAACAGATTGTAAAGCAACTCGGCGATCTTGGTTGTTTTGGACCAACGATTCCAGAAGAATATGGCGGTGGTGGGCTTGATTATATTTCCTATGGCCTTATGATGCAGGAACTTGAAAGAGGTGATAGTGGTGTGAGATCTACGGCCAGTGTACAAGGCTCGTTAGTTATGTTCCCGATATATGCTTATGGAAGCGAAGATCAGCGGAAAAAATTTCTGCCAAAACTTGCAAGTGGTGAGTGGCTTGGTTGTTTTGGCCTTACTGAACCTGATCACGGCAGTGACCCAAGTGGTATGCTAAGTAACTTTAAAGAAGATGGTGACAATGTGATTTTAAATGGAAGTAAGATGTGGATCAGCAATGCACCATTTTCACAGGTTGCTGTTGTATGGGCAAAAGATGAAAAAAATGAAATACATGGATTAATTGTGGAACGAGGAATGGAAGGTTTTACAACGCCCACAACGCATAGCAAATGGAGCCTTCGTGCAAGCGCTACGGGAGAGTTGGTGTTTGATAATGTAAAAGTTCCAAAAGAAAATATTTTACCAAATATAAAAGGATTGAAAGGGCCGTTGAGTTGCCTCACAAAGGCACGTTATGGAATTGCATGGGGAACTATTGGTGCGGCTATGGATTGTTATGATACGGCCTTGCGTTATTCTAAAGAGAGAATACAGTTTGACAAGCCCATAGGAGGATTTCAGTTGCAGCAAAAAAAATTGGCTGAAATGATAACCGAAATAACAAAGGCGCAATTATTAAACTGGCGGCTCGGCGTTTTGATGAATGAAGGAAAGGCAACTCCTCAACAAGTAAGTATGGCTAAACGAAACTCATGCGAAACCGCGGCTACCATTACCCGTGAGGCAAGGCAAATGCTGGGTGGAATGGGCATCACCGGAGAATACCCTGTAATGCGACACATGATGAATATTGAAAGTGTCATAACTTATGAAGGCACTCACGACGTTCATTTGCTTATAACCGGAATGGATGTAACCGGTTTGAATGCGTTTAAATAGCTTTTAATAAATGGCCTAATCCAAGTCAACATTTTCGGAAAAAATATTTATTGTGACGAAAAAGAAAGGAGAGCAGGAAGCTAAATCACCAAAACGCAAGGGCAGAAATAAAGTAGTGCGCTTGCCTGTTAAAATTTTTCTCGTTGGATTTATGGGTAGTGGCAAATCACATTGGGGCCGTATATGGGCAGATAAAGCAGGCATTCCATTTTTTGATCTTGATACAAAAATTGAAAAGGCTTTTCGGATGACAATCGCCCGCATTTTTGAAAAGAAAGGAGAAGAAAAATTTCGGGAACTTGAAAGGTATCACCTGAGGAAATTTGAAAAGAAAAAGAATTTCCTGCTTGCCTGCGGAGGCGGCGCTCCCTGTTTTTTTGATAACATGAAGTGGATGAAAAACGAGGGCATGGTTTTCTACTTAAAAGCATCTCCGGAACGAATCGTGCAGCAATTAATTAACGAAACAGAACACAGGCCGGTTATTAAGAATGTAAAACCATCAGATTTATTATCTTTTATTCAACATAAATTAGTAGAGAGAGAACCATATTATTTCCAGGCAGATCATATACTTAATGTCAATGAACTGGATGAAAATTCTCTTTCTTCTTTTATTTCACCTAGTTAAAAAATTCTCAAAAAATTTGAGGTTAACTTACAACAAAATATGCATAAAGGCTTTTTAAAAACTGCAACTTTTATTGGTGCTCTTTCAGTGGCTCTAGGCGCTTTTGCGGCACATGCGCTAAAAGAAAGTGTTTCAGATTATGCGGTGAGTATTTTTGAAACGGGCGTTCGCTACCAATTCTATCATGCATTTGCATTACTATCCTGCGGCATTCTATATAAAGAATTTGAAAATAAATTTATAAAGTGGTCCGGGAAATTATTCATCGCAGGAATTATATTATTCAGTGGTTCACTCTACATACTCACTTTTATAAAGGCCGCTGTAAAACCCGGCTACGATTGGGTTGGTGCTATCACGCCCATTGGCGGTCTCTGTTTCATTGCTGGCTGGCTGTTTTTGTTTTTTGGGATTTTTAAAAAGACCAGTTAGTATTCATAAGCCAAATTCAGAGGCATTCGGAAATTATTTATTCGTCGGAAAAGTCTTATACAATTTCAATAAATCTTCACATACTTGTATAAGTAAACATCTTTTGCGCTTTCTCAATTATTTATATTTGCAGTTAATGGCTACTACAAAGAAAAATACAAAGGATAAAAAAGCGATTACTTCTAAAATGAAGCCTGATCCTGTTGAAAAGGTCGAGGTAAAAAAATTACTTAAAGATGATCGTTCTCATAAGATCGCAGGAACTATACTGATTTTGATTTCATTTTTGCTTTTTGTTGCTTTCACTTCATATTTGTTTACCTGGCAGGAAGATCAGTCGAAGGTTTTTAAGGGCGCGAAAATTTTATTGCCCAGTCATGCAGAGCCAATGGCAAATCTTTTGGGTGCAGCAGGTGCTTATTTCTCCGACCTGTTTTTCCGATCAGGTTTTGGCATTGCATCTTACCTCTTTTGCACATTTTTTCTTGTGGTAGGAGTGAATTTATTTTCCCCGAGAAAAATATTTTCTATAACGCGGAACGTGCGTTATGTTATCATTGGCCTTCTTGTGATAAGCATATCCGCATCATTTTTGATGAGCGGCCATCCTTTTCCATGGGGCGGTGCGGCTGGCGACATGGCGAGCAACTGGCTTCAGCAATTAATAGGGCGGGTCGGTACCGGCGCGTTTTTATTGACTGCTTTGTTCAGTTATATAATCTGGAGATTTAATCCGTCTTTTCAGTTCAGGAAAAAAACATCGTCCGATCTGCCTTTTGCGGATGACGATACGGTTCAAGACTCTGAAAATGGAATGACGCCTGAAAAAGCCGTTTATTCTAATTCAGACTTTCTTCCATTGACAAATAGTCCAATTAACGACCAACCTGCGACAAACGAGGATTTTAAAATTTTTGAAAAAGACGAAGAAATTAAAGAGCGGAAACCTAAACTTCCCGATCGGATAGTATTTCCTGCAGCAGAGCAGACGGCAGCGAACAACCTCACGCTTGAGGTAAAAACTACCCCAGAAAAAGTTGACGAAGAAAATATACCCGTTGTTGCAAAAGCTAAAACCCAACAGCCTTACGATCCCATTCTTGATCTCAGGAATTATAAATTCCCACAATTAGACTTGCTCGAAGCGCATGGCAGCGAAAAAATAATCCAGGATGTTACAGAACTGGAAACGAATAAGAACCAGATCATTAATACGCTCAAGAATTACGACATTGAAATTCAAAAAATATCAGCAACGGTTGGCCCAACAGTTACCTTATATGAGATAGTTCCGGCACCCGGTGTAAGAATTTCCCGTATAAAAAACTTGGAAGATGATATTGCGCTAAGCCTTGCTGCGCTTGGCATTCGTATTATTGCGCCTATACCCGGAAAAGGTACAATCGGTATTGAAGTCCCGAATGTAAAAAAGACTGTGGTAAGTATGAAAACTTTATTGAATTCTGAAAAATTTCAGAATAACAATTTCTCCTTACCCATAGCCATTGGAAAAAAAATTGACAATGAAAACTTTATTGTTGACCTTACTTCTATGCCGCATTTGCTAATGGCAGGCGCAACCGGCCAGGGTAAATCTGTGGGATTGAATGCGATACTGGTCTCTCTTTTATACAAAAAGCATCCTTCACAATTGAAGTTTGTATTGATAGATCCAAAGAAGGTAGAGCTTAGTATTTACACAAGCATTGAGAAACATTTTTTGGCAAAACTTCCGGGTGAGGAAGATGCGATTATTACTGACACTAAAAAAGTAATTCATACGCTGAATGCTCTCTGTATTGAAATGGATAATCGCTATGACTTATTAAAAGAAGCTGGCACAAGAAATATAAAAGAGTATAATGAGAAATTTATAAACAGGAAATTGAACCCTGAAAAAGGGCATCAGTATTTGCCATTTATTGTATTGGTAATAGATGAATTTGCCGACCTCATTATGACAGCAGGTAAAGAGGTAGAAATGCCAATTGCCCGATTGGCGCAACTTGCAAGGGCTGTAGGTATCCATCTCATTATCGCGACTCAGAGGCCTTCCGTAAATATTATTACTGGTACCATTAAGGCGAACTTCCCCGCTCGTATTGCATTTAAGGTGAGTAGCAAAATAGATAGCCGGACCATTCTCGACATTGGTGGCGCAGAACAATTGATAGGTAAAGGTGATATGCTCATAAGCTATAACGGTGAACTCACGCGGCTGCAGTGCGCTTTCGTTGATACGCCAGAGGTTGATAAGGTTACTGATTTTATCGGCGAACAACAGGGATATGCCCAGGCATTTATGTTACCGGAATATGTAGATGAAAAAGAGTTTGAAAATAAGGAATTTGATGCCACAGACAGGGATCCTCTTTTTGAAGACGCAGCTAAACTGATAGTTGTAAGCCAAAGTGGAAGCACCTCTTTGCTGCAGCGTCGAATGAAATTGGGATATAACCGTGCGGGCAGACTGATGGATCAACTGGAAGCAGCCGGTGTTGTGGGACCAAACCAGGGAAGTAAGGTTCGCGATGTACTCATTAAAACCGATGCTGAATTACAGCAGTATCTTGATCAGGGATAGGATTTACAAATTATGTTTCAAATAAATGGTGGTTTCAATATTATAGTTTTCAAAATAATTTTTTACAAAACGCCATACGGAATCAGGCTAACGGAAAGCCCGACAATTTTTACATCCTATCTTCGTTTTATGTCGAAGTATTTAATCGCAGGCCTTGGTAACCCGGGAAATGAGTATGCTCATACAAGGCACAACATCGGGTACGACGTTGTAAACGCATTTGCTTTAAAGCACGGTGGCACCTTTGCTTCCGGGAAATTAGCTGAGGTGGCAGAAGTAAAATGGAAGGGCAAAATGTTTATCTGCATTAAGCCGACAACCTTCATGAACCTAAGCGGGAGATCTTTTAAATATTGGCAGGAGAAGGGAAAAATCAATATTGAGAATTCACTGACTATTGTCGATGAACTCGCTTTACCCTTAAATAAATTACGGCTTCGGAAAGGCGGTAGCGCTGCCGGTCATAATGGATTGAAAGATATTCAAAATGTGCTCGGCACCGACGCTTATCCAAGGCTACGATTTGGAATCGGGAATAATTTTCCGAAAGGCAGCCAGGTGGATTTTGTGTTAAATCAGTGGACTGCCGAAGAGCTACCTTTGGTAAAATTAAAAATTGAAAAAAGTATTGAGTTGATAGAAAATTTTGCGACTATAGGAATTGATAGGACTATGAGTTTAATGAACAATCTGACGTTTAGTATTAACCAGTAGCTTAGTTAAATTTATTTTTTTAATTTGTTTTCTATATTTTCGCCTACCAACTCTTGAAACCCTAACAAAAGCTGCTTAAATATGAAAATATTTTGTATCGGAAGGAACTACGCAGATCATGCTAAGGAATTAGGTAATGACATACCTGATGAGCCAGTAATTTTTATGAAGCCCAAGAGTGCACTTGTGCAAAATCATACGCCTTTCTATTATCCAGAATTTACCAATGAATTAAACTATGAGTGTGAACTTGTGGTTCGCATTAGTAAGAATGGAAAATACATACAGGAAAAGCATTCACCCAATTACTACAACGGAATTACGGTTGGCATTGACTTCACAGCAAGGGACATTCAAAATGCGCTGAAGGAAAAGGGGCTTCCCTGGGAAAAGGCAAAATCTTTTGATAACTCCGCAGCGGTCGGTAAATTCATTGATATTGCGCAGGGTCAACCCAAAAAAAGCATCAATTTTTCGTTTGCAAAAAATAAAGAAGTGGTGCAGAAAGGAAATTCTGATGCAATGATCTTTTCTATCGATAAAATCATCTCAAATATCTCAAATTATTTTTCCCTCAATATTGGCGATCTTATTTTTACAGGAACTCCTGCCGGCGTAGGTGAATGTATGGTGGGTGATTTACTGGAAGCTTATTTTGAAAGCGATTGCCTTCTTTCCCTAGAGATAAAGTAAGAATTATAGCTATTTCATATTTACCTTATGGGCTCTTCTGCATACTAGTGGGTTCGGGTACGCTATCTGCAATCAAAAATGAATAAAACTTTGCTATAAAAAAATATTCCCTCCCGAGGAATCGGGAGGGAATCTCTTTAACCCTTAAAACAACCAACATGAAAAACTCGTGTTGATTTTGTTTACAATTATATAAACGTAGAAACGAGGCTAATGGTTTTCTTTTTGTGAAAATTATTTAAGATAGAGCCAAATCCAGCACCTGCTGCATTGTTTTTACATAATTTACCTTCAGGCCTTTTATGAAATTTGGGTTTATTTCGTTTACATCTTTCTCATTCTGTACGGACATTATGAGTTCTCTTAAGCCTGAGCGTTTGGCTGCAAGTACCTTTTCTTTAATACCGCCAACAGGCAGTACCTGGCCTCTCAAAGTAATCTCGCCGGTCATCGCAAGATATGGTTTTACCTTCCTGCCGGTGAATGATGAGGCTAATGCCGTCATTAATGTAATACCCGCACTGGGGCCATCCTTTGGCACCGCGCCTTCTGGTATATGAATGTGTACATTTTTCTTTGAAAATAATTCGGGGTCAATTCCATATTTTTTTGCGTTCGCCTGGAGGTAAGTCATTGCCGTAGATGCGCTTTCTTTCATTACATTGCCGAGATTACCCGTGAGCTTCAGTTCGCCTTTACCATTATCACTTGTAGTAGTCTCTATGAATAAGATATCACCTCCTACATACGTCCAGGCAAGCCCCACTGCTACTCCAGCCATATTAGCTGTCTTATACATTTCGTTATTATATCTTGACCGTCCCAATATTCTTTCAACATCTTTAATGCTTACGGTAGGTTTTAGACTTCCCTTTTCAGCATACGTCCTGGCAAGGTTGCGCATGATAGTTGCCAGTTGCCTGTCAAGCTCACGAACACCACTTTCCCTGGTAAAATCGGCAATTATTTTCTCCAGTACTGCATCGCTCATTTTAAAAGAAACATCTTTCAATCCATGTGCTTCTTTTTGTTTGGGCAACAGGTGTCGTTTCGCAATCTCTATTTTTTCTTCAATAGCGTAACCGCTCAGGTCAATGATTTCAAGCCTGTCGCGTAATGCCGGCTGAATGTTTTGCAAATTATTTGCAGTGGCAATAAATAATACTTTACTCAAATCATATTCCGATTCAAGATAATTATCGTAAAAATTATTATTCTGCTCCGGATCAAGTACCTCAAGTAATGCGGAAGATGGGTCACCTCGAAAATCAGTACCCACTTTATCAATCTCGTCTAATATCATTACCGGGTTAGATGATTTAATTTTTCTTATGGACTGCAAAATTCTTCCTGGCATTGCACCAATGTAAGTCTTACGATGACCACGTATTTCACTCTCATCATGTAAGCCCCCGAGGCTTACCCTTACATATTTACGGTTGATTGCATTTGCAATACTTTTCCCCAATGAAGTTTTTCCAATACCGGGAGGCCCTACAAAACACAGGATAGGGCTTTTCATATCGCCTTTCAACTTAAGAACAGCCAAATACTCAAGTATCCTTTGCTTAATTTTTTCCATTCCGTAATGATCATGATCCAAAATCTTTTTCGCTTTTTTAAAATCATACTGATCTTTAGTGTAATCTTCCCACGGCAAGTCAAGCATCAGGTCAAGATGGTTATAAACAACCGAATAGTCAGGTGTAGAAGGATGCATTCTTTCTAGTTTCTCTACACCTTTATTAAACATATCTTTCGCCGCCTGAGGCCATTTTTTCCCTTCAGCCTTTTTTTGCATTTCTTTTACCTCGGCCACATTATCGCCACCCAATTCTTCCTTAATAGCTTTAAGCTGCTGCTGAAGAAAATAATCTTTCTGCTGCTTATCAAGCTCAGCGCGGGTTTTATTAGTTACTTTATTTTTTAGCTCAGCATACTGCAATTCGGTTTGTAACAAATTAAGAAGTACTTCTGCTCTTGCTTTTATATGGTGTATTTCAAGCAACTTCTGCTTTTCAACCAAAGTGCTGTTGAGATTACTGCTTACGAAATGAATTAAGAAGGCCGGATTTTCAATATTTCTTAAAATGATTGCTGCTTCCGATGGTAAGTTGGGCGACAATTGAATAATCTGCCCTGCAAGCTCTTTGATGGACGCGACCATCGCATCAAAGTCTTTATCATCTTTTAATTCTTCCTCTATAAGCACCGTAATTTTGGCCTTGAAGTAAGGATCATCGGAGGTGATCTCGTCAATCTTAAAGCGCTTTCTTCCCTGGATAATTACGGTCGTTCCACCATCAGGCATTTTAATAAGCTTTATGATCTTTGCAACGGTTCCTATATCTACCAAGTCACTTATAACAGGCTCTTCTACCAGGCTATCTTTTTGTGACACAACGCCTATCAATTTGTCAGCCTTATATGCGTCCGTAACGGCTTTAATACTTTTATCCCTGCCAACCGTTATTGGGATGACAACGCCTGGAAATAATACTGTATTTCTAAGTGGAAGCAGCGGTATTTCCTCCGGAATCGGCTGATCATCATTGTTTTCGTTACCGTCTTCGTTCAAAGGAATTATGGGCATAAATTCCATTTCATCTTCAGGGTTGCCCAAATAATAATCTCTCTTCATATTTTTTTCTCTTGTCAATCTGTCAATACTTCTTCCAAAGAAACGAAGTTTTGAATGAATAGCTATATAGGTCAACATTAGTGCCATTAAAACATCAGTTAAAATTTCTCCGCTATTCCTATCTCACCACAACTTGGGTAAGGCAGGTTTATCATTTACTTTTGCCGCATGGATATTTCTTATAAAAATGAAGAGCTTTATGTGTTTAAAAAGATTTCCGAGGCTGCGGGAGAACTTTCAGTACCTGTGTATGTAATCGGTGGTTTTGTAAGAGATAAAATTTTGGGCCGTCCAACAAAAGATGCCGACATAGTATGTGTAGGAGATGGAATAAAACTTGCCCAAAAAGCTGCGCAAAAGTTTGATCCTAAACCCCAGGTAAATATTTTTAAAACCTTTGGCACTGCCCAGATTAAAATACTCAAAAATCATAATGGATTTGAGACTAATCCAATTCCTTCTACTTCGGAGGAGAGCTGGGATGAGGCCGCATTTGAAGTTGAATTCGTAGGTGCCCGTACAGAGAGCTATAATCACAATAGCCGTAAGCCCGAAGTACAGGCAGGAAACTTAGATGAAGACCGGATGCGAAGGGATTTTACAATAAATACCATTGCAGTAAGTCTTAATAAAAATAATTTTGGGCAAATCCTTGATCCTTTAGGGGGTGTAGCAGATATAGAGAAGCAGATTTTGAAAACGCCACTTCCACCAGACGCCACTTTTTCTGATGATCCCCTGCGAATGATGCGGGCAGTGAGGTTTGCTTCTCAATTAAATTTTACCATTTTTCCGGAAACATTCGAAGCAATAAAACGAAACGCACACAGAATAAGAATTGTAAGTGCCGAACGCATCACTGACGAACTGAATAAAATTATTTTGAGTAAAAAGCCTTCAACGGGTTTTGATCTATTATATAAAAGCGGCCTGCTGGAAATTATTTTTCCGCAAATGGTGGCTCTTGCAGGCGCGGAGTATATTGATGGAAAAGGGCATAAAGATAATTTTTATCACACCCTGCAAGTGCTTGATAATATTTCACAAAATACCAATGATCTATGGCTCAGATGGGCTGCTATCCTCCATGATATTGCCAAACCTGTTACCAAAAGGTTTGAAGAAGGACATGGGTGGACGTTTCATGGGCATGAAGTAGTGGGTGGCAGAATGGTTCCAAAAATATTTGCCCGGCTAAAGTTGCCGCTAAATGAAAAAATGAAATATGTAAGAAAAATAGTTGAGCTTCATTTAAGGCCTATAAGTCTCACTAAAGAAAACATAACAGACTCGGCTATTCGCCGACTGCTCTTTGATGCCGGTGATGATATTGACGACCTGATGACTTTATGTAAAGCAGATATTACATCAAAAAATAAGCAGAAAGTTCAACGGTTTTTATCCAATTTTGATCTTGTTACCCAACGGCTCAAAGAAGTAGAAGAAACAGACCGCATACGGAACTGGCAGCCACCTATAACCGGTGAAATTATTATGAAGGAGTTCAACCTTCCGCCTTCAAAAATCGTAGGAGATATAAAGAATGCGGTTCGCGAAGCAATGCTTGACGGTATAATACCTAACGATTACGATGCTGCTTTCGGCTTCATGATTGAAAAAGCAAGTGAACTGGGTATTACAAAAAAAAATTAAAAAGTAAAAGTTTTTAGCAATCATTTTTTGAATAGATAATTGATGAGTAAACCTTAATTTCGTAATTATGCCAATTTTAAAATTCAGAGTTTATTGGGAAGATGATGAAAGTGTCTACCGTGACTTTGTGATTAAGCACACGCAAACTTTTTTTGATCTTCACAAAGCCATCCTGAAATGTTTTGAGTTTGATAACAAGCACAGCGCAACTTTTTACCGCAGCAACGATAACTGGCAACGGGGTAAGGAAATTACCCTGGAGAAGTATGACAAGCAGTATAAGGCGGAACCTTTATTGATGAATGAAGCCCTTGTGGGCTCGGAGGTACGTGATCCCAATCAAAAATTTATTTACGTTTATGATTTCCATAAAAACTGGACATTCAAGGTAGAACTGATCAGTGTGAACAAGGAAGAAGATCGGAGGCTTACGTATCCGATGTGCATTCGCAATGAAGGTATTGGGCCAAGTCAGTATGGAACTAAAGGGCTTATTAATGAAAAGCTGGCCGAAATAGAAGAGAAATACGATATCAACAGCCTCGTACTTCCCGACGGCTTCAATGAAGAAGTTGACCCTGATGCAGAAGTTGGGGAAGACACCGAAACAGATACTGAGGCAGATACAGATGACACCGCTGTCTAAAAGTACACTAATTGTTAGCGGCCATAAAGCGCGTGGGCATAATATGCATTTAGGGTCTTTCATTTTCCTGTTAAGATTACATGAAAAATAAAACCTGCATTGTTATATCAGGGGCTACGGCTGTTGGTAAGACTTCTCACGCAATTGAACTCGCTGAAAAATATAACACCGAAATCATCTCGGCTGACAGCCGACAGTGCTTTATAGAATTGAATATTGGCGTAGCCAAACCCACCCTTTCCCAACTGAAAAGTGTTCATCATTATTTCATAAACTCACATTCCATACACGACGAGGTTAACGTAAAAGTGTTTGAAGAGTATGCCTTGAAATCAGTTCAAAAGATTTTTGAATCACATGATGTTGCGATTGTGGCAGGCGGTACAGGTCTTTACATTAAGGCATTCTGCGAAGGGCTCGATGACGTACCAGCGGTAAAGGAATCAATAAGGAATGATATCAATGCGGCCTATAAAGAATACGGTATGCCCTGGCTTTCCGAAAAAGTGAAAGAAAATGATTACGCATATTTTGTTTCAGGAGAGATAGAAAATCCTCAAAGAATGCTTAGGGCACTCGAAGTAAAATTATCTACAGGAAAATCAATTCTCGATTTTCAATCGGGTAAGAAAGTCGAAAGGGATTTTAATATTAAAAACATTAATCTTGAAATCCCAAGGGACGACTTGTATAAAAGAATAAATTACCGTGTAGATGAAATGATGAATGATGGTTTATTAAAAGAAGCGGAATCTTTGTTCCCATATAGGCAATTGAATGCTTTGCAAACAGTGGGCTACAGGGAATTGTTTGATTTTATGGAAGGAAAAATTTCTTTACCGGAAGCAATTGATGCAATTAAAAAAAATACCAGGCATTTCGCAAAGAGGCAAATTACCTGGTTTAAAGGCCATCCTATTCAAAACTGAAAGGAACGCCGTCCCACTAATCAAAATTCAACGAAAGGAAAGTCAAAAAATTCTTTTGTTTAAAAAAAAACATTTCTTACCGCTTAGAGCGAAAAGGATAATCAGTTTCACCTTTATCCTTTTGACCTTAATAAATCAAGCCCAGGCTTTATCTCCTTTAGCATAAGGAACACATCCATCATAACGGCCAGGTGTTTCTATATAACGCATGGCCTGTGTACAACCGATTTCTGAAGTAAAATATCCCAGTAGTGTAAGCTCTTTCATCATACGGAAATAATGAGAGCGGTCTTCCGGCTTTTTATTTTTCATATATTCCTTCTGCTCGTTGTCAAGAGCCACTAAAAATTCATGCCGTTGCTCCGGGGTGAGTTTTACAAATGTTGCACTGTATTTTTTATCAGCGGCGTCATTTAATTTTTTTATTCCCTCGTGAAATATCTTTTGGTCGTCCGCATCATAACAATCATTAACCATCACCGTCATAAACTTACCAACCCCCGCTGCCTTTGCACCGGGTGTTTTCGTTGGCGGTAAAATAGTATCGGATACTTCGTCTAATAGGACAACGTCGTCATCTGTAAATTCTTTTGTAGCTTTTGTTTCAGTTTTACAACCACTTAAGAAAAAAGTGGAACCTACAATGGTACCCCCTAATAGGAGCGAAATGTGTTGTACTGCTTCTCTTCTGTTCATAAGAATTAATATTAATTTTTAATTAAGCTTTTAAACTGTAACCTGCACGATAGTCACGTTTTACAAATTGGTTTACAGCATCAAAATTTGTAACCTTCATGTTATTATTATCCCACAATAACTCAATATATCTTCCGGGATAATTAAAGCCTTTGCCTGTGGTTCTTTCTACGCGAATATCATTTCCCCTTATTGCAAGGTTGGCCATCAGCAGAGCCTCAGTTAGCGGACCTGCAATTTCAAAAGGAGAACTTAGTTGCTTCTTCCCATATCCTGCAATAGCACCTTCAACCCACTGCGCATAGTGGCCATTCGCACCACCGGGTACCCTCTCAATTTTTTGCGGAACCGATACTTCATTGTTGCGTGAAAGCGGCAGTAATTTTGGATTGGCACCGTAAGTAGCACACATCATTTTTCCCTTAGTTCCAATGAACAAGGTACCATTTCCTCCATCGCCAAACACATCATTCGGTCCTAATTCTTCAGGACGCTTGGGTTGAATACCTCCGTCCATCCAATGCAATTCCACCGGCCCCTTTGTCTTACTTGTTTTTGGAAACCTTATCGTAACATGGCTTGATGGCGGACAACTTTCAGGGAAATAACCTCTTTGAAATTCGTCTACATAAACACTTCCTACACTTGCCTGAACCGAATTAATATATCCCAGGTCAAGTACTCTGAAAGCGGGTTCAACAATATGGCAACCCATATCTCCCAATGCACCGGTGCCGTAATCCCACCAGCCGCGCCAGTTGAACGGAACCAGTTTTTCTATATATTCTTTATAGGGTGCGGTGCCCAGCCACAGATCCCAACTTAGTTCCGCAGGAATGGGCGCTGAAGCTGAAGGCCAGGGAATTCCCTGCGGCCATACAGGCCTGTCTGTGAAACAATATACCGTATGTACATCACCGATTACATCTGCATCGTACCATTCCATTAATTGTCTCACGCCATCTCCGGACGCTCCCTGGTTTCCCATTTGAGTAACAACTCTGTATTTTTTTGCAGCATCCGTTAACGCACGGGCTTCATACACATCATGCGTTAGAGGCTTTTGCACATATACATGTTTGCCAAGTTGCATGGCTGCAATCGCAGCAACTGCATGGGTATGATCTGGCGTTGACACTGACACTGCGTCTATGTTTTTTGATTCCTTATCCAGCATTTGCCGCCAGTCTTTATAAAATTTTGCTTTTGGAAAATTTTTGACAGTAGTTGCGGCTCTTCTGTCATCAACGTCGCATAGTACCGCAATATCCGCTTTGCCACTTTTGTAAAAATTTGCAATATCGCTTTCACCTTTTCCACCCACACCTATTGCAGCAATCGTTAAGCGGTCACTTGGCGCCAGGAAACCTTTTCCTCCCAATACATGGCGCGGCACAATCATAAATCCCGCGGCCGTTAACGCGGTATTTTTTAGAAAGTCTCTTCTTGAATTGTCTACAAGTAATTTATCTTCTTTTTTTTCCATAGTTCTTTTAATTCCTTTAATTAAATTATGAAAAATATTTTCTAAATGTTACGTTTCTTTAATTCATCTACGGCATGATCTACAGCCCTTGCCGTCATTGCCATATAAGTGAGCGAAGGGTTTACGCAATTTGCCGACACCATAAAGGAACCATCAGTTACAAATACATTCTGTGCATCCCACACCTGGTTCCATTTATTCAGCACGGAAGTCTTGGAATCAGCACCCATGCGGGCTGTGCCCATCTCATGGATTCCTCTTCCGATCGTACCATCTCCGTCATGCCCTTTTACATCTTTTACACCGGAAGCTTCCAGCATTTCGATTGCGTCTTTTTGCATATCGATCCTCATCTTTCTTTCATTTTCTTTCCATTCCGCATCAAATGCTATAACGTTTAATCCCCATGCATCTTTCTTTGTCTTGTCTAGAGTCATTTTATTTTCATGGTAAGGAAGTATTTCTCCAAAACCACCAATTCCCATAGACCATTGCCCTGGTTCAGCCAATGCATCTTTATAATCACCACCTATTGACAATTCAGCAACATTCCGGCTCCAACCTGACCGGCTTCCTCCGCCCTGGTATCCAAACCCTCTTATATAATCTCTTTTGTCGCCAAATAGATTTCTATACCTCGGTATATAAATTCCATTAGCACGGCGCCCGTAAAAATATTTATCATCATAACCATCAACCGTACCGCCGGCGCCTACTCCAAGATGATGATCCATGATATTATGACCAAGTTCTCCGCTGCTGCTGCCAAGTCCGTCAGGCCATATATCGGTGGCAGAGTTCATTAATATCCAGGTACTGTTGAATGTTGATGCATTGAGGAAAATAATTTTCGCAAAATACTGGTAAGTCTTTTTAGTTTCACCGTCAAGTATTTCTACACCTGTTGCTTTTTTTGTATCCTTATCGTATAAAATTTTCGTTACAATAGACCATGGCCTTACCGTAAGATTTCCCGTTGCCATGGCGGCAGGCAACGTAGACGATTGCGTACTGAAGTAAGCTCCAAAAGGACAACCAAGCCAGCATTTATTTCTATACTGGCAATTGGTTCTGCCAGGTAAGGGCTCAGTGATATTTGCAGTACGCCCAATGATCATTGTGCGTTTATTTTCATAATGCTCTTTTACCCGGGCGGCCACATCTTTCTCCACACAATTCATTTGCATAGCAGGCAAAAAATGACTATCAGGTAATTGAGGAAGGTTTTCTACTGAGCCGCTTACTCCTGCAAATTTTTCTGCGTAAGTATACCACGGCTCTATATCTTTATATCTGATAGGCCAGTCTATTGCGATGCCATCTTTTGCATTTGCCTCAAAATCTGCATCGCTCCAGCGATAGCATTGGCGGCCCCACATAAGTGAGCGGCCACCTACATGATATCCCCTGAACCAATCCATTCTCTTGATCTCTGTATATGGAGATTCCTGGTCATTGGCCCACCAATCCAGGTTCATTTCATTCAACGGATAGTCGCGTTTTAACACCGGATAATCTTCTATCATCTTCTGCGTGCGGCCTCCACGATGTGGAAATTCCCATATTCCTTTTTGCGCATTTACATAATCTTTTACATGCTTGATATCTTTCCCTCTTTCAAGCATAATAGTCTTCAGCCCTTTTTCAGTCAGTTCCTTTGCTGCCCAGCCTCCGGAAATTCCGGATCCAATTACAATTGCATCGTAAGTATTGTCTGCCATTTTTTTTTAAATTTATAGTTCTTAGTTTAGAAAAATAATAACCTTCTAAAATTAAAGCCTTCCCAAGTCCCCTTCAGGAGATTCAGGGGTTTAAACATCACAAGTCATTACTGCTGCCTTTAAAGAAGCAATTTTATCTTCTCCTATAGGAATAAATTCCTGGGCCACATAATCCTTGAAACCAGTTTTTAAAATTGCTCTCATTATTGCGGGATAATACAATTCCTGTGTCTCATCTATTTCGTTCCTGCCGGGAACACCGCCGGTATGGTAATGCCCGAGGTATTGATGATTATCCTGTATAGTTCTTATCACATCACCTTCATCAATCTGCATGTGGTAGATATCGTAAAGCAATTTAAAATTTTCTGAGCCAACTCTTTTACAAAGTTCAACGCCCCACGGTGTGCGGTCACACATATAATCCTTGTGATTGATTTTACTATTTAATAATTCCATCTGAACTATAATATTATTCTTTTCTGCCAGCGACATTATTTTTTTCAGCCCGTCGGCACAGTTTTTTAATCCTGTTTCATCATCCATTCCATTACGGCTGCCACTAAAGCAAATCACATTTTTATAACCCGCTTTTGCCGCTAATGGAATTACTTCCGTCATGTCTTTATTAAGAACAGCATGATAGTCCGGATTGTTCCAGCCTTTTGTCAAACTATTTTCACCTGCTGTATAACACATAGAACTAAAAATACCATGTTGCTGAAGTACCGGCCATTCTTTGGGCCCAACTAAATCAATGGCGCTAAAGCCAATATCTTTAACGGCTTTACACAAGTCTTCTAATGGAAGAAAATTGTAAGTCCACCGGCATACTGAATGATTGATGTTTCCTTTCAATGTATATTTTTTTTCACCGTGAATTTTTTCGGCGCAAGAGATGGCCGGAGCCATAATGACGGCAGATGTGCCGAGCGCAAGATTTTTAATTAGTGTTCTTCTGTTTTGCATTTAATTTATAGTATTAAATATTTAAGCTACCATCAGGTATGGGCCTTTCGTTTTTATCATTAAATGAAATTGCAAATAAAAGAAATACAACAAATGCAATTCCCGCAGGTATTATCCAAATCATTTTCCAATCAAACGTTCCATCCGAGCTTGTATATGCGTCGGTTATCATTCCTGCAATTTCAAATCCTATCAACATGCCAATGCCATAGGTAGCTAATGTAATTAATCCCTGTGCGGCGCTTTTATATTTTATTCCTGCCTTTGCATTGGTATAAATTTGTCCCGAAACGAAAAAGAAATCATAACACACGCCATGTAAAGCAATTCCTATTATGAGCATAAAGCTTAAGTCGCCGGCGTTTCCATAAGCAAATAATGCGTACCGCAGCGCCCAGGCCAGCATGCCTATTAAGATGGTGTTTTTGAATCCGAATTTTTTAAAGAACAGCGGCAGCGCTAATAAAAAGAGAACTTCAGAAGCTTGGCCGATTGCCATTTTACCTGTAGGTTTTGAAACACCAATGTTAGATAAAAACTGGTTAGCGACCTGGTAATAAAATGCTAATGGAATGCAAATGAGAATGGAGGCGATGAAGAATATCAAAAAGTTTTTATTTTTCAAGAGTTTTAAGGCATCTAATCCTATTATGTCTGCGACTTTCACTTTAGTGCCTGATGCTACTTTCGGTGGCGTTTTTGGTAATGTAAAACTAAACAAACCAAGAACCAGGGAAGCGACCGCTGCCAGTAAAAAAGTGTTTCTCATTAAGCCCGCCTTAACATTAACTTCTGCATCCCAAAGAAAAACAAGGCTTATTAATAAACCGGCAACTATCCATCCGATGGTACCCCAAATTCTTATGCTGGAAAATTCTTTCTCGGGATCATTCATTTGATTGAATGCAATTGAATTTACCAACGCAAGCGTTGGCATAAACAATATCATATAGATTAACAAGTAGTAAAAAAATGATGTCGGATACACATCCGTAAGCGTTCCGGTACTATACATATAATACATTAAAGCAGCCCCAATAAGATGTAAAACGCCAAGAATTTTTTCCGCGTTAAAGTATCTGTCTGCAATTAATCCAATTATAAAAGGTGCGATAATTGCTCCCCATGATTGAGTAGAAAATACCCGGCCGGTTTGAGCGCCGTTAGCATGAAGATTATTTACTAAAAATGTTCCCAGAGTTACAAACCATGACCCCCATACAAAGAACTCGATAAACATCATTGTGGAAAGCTGCAATCGTGTCGTAAATTTCATCCGAAGAATTTTCTTTTTAATAGTTGTATTAAATACACTATTTCGGCTACAAGGTATTAATTAACCACTAAAAAAAAATAAATGATTACTACTAATTTAAAATATCTTTTTTTTTAATATTCTTTTATGAATAATTTAGATGTGTTATAATTTCATTTTTATCCTTTTAAAATTAGTATATGAGAAAATTACGAATGGGAATGGTAGGCGGTGGTAAAGATGCTTTCATAGGAGCTATTCACCGCATTGCTGCAAACATGGATGGCCAGATAGAATTGGCCTGCGGCATGTTTAGCATCAATCCCGAAATTGCAAAAGATTCTGCTGAATCGCTTTTCATTCCTGGAGACAGGACCTATTATAGTTATGAAGAAATGATTAAAAAGGAAAGTGAACTGCCGGCAGATAAGCGTATTGATTTTGTTACTATCGTTACTCCAAACTTTGCTCACTTCGCTCCTGCGATCATGGCTCTTGATCATGGTTTTAATGTAGTGATAGAAAAGCCAATGACCATCACATTGGACGAAGCAAAACAATTAAAAAAGAAAGTCGGGGAAACAGGATTGATTTTGTGTCTTACGCACACTTATTCCGGATTTCCTATGGTGAAGCAGGCAAAAGCTATGATAGCGGAAGGTAAATTGGGAAAGGTTAGAAAAATTTATGTTGAATATCCGCAAGGTTGGTTGAGCAAATTATCAGAGCGTGAAGGCAACGCACAAGCGGCATGGAGAACAGATCCGAAAAAATCAGGTAAAGCAGGCTGTATGGGCGATATAGGAACACATGCAGCACATCTTGCAGAATATGTTTCCGGGTTAAAAATCACAAAGCTTTGTGCAGATTTAAATATTGTAGTTCAGGGCAGAGCATTGGATGATGACGGCGCAGTCTTATTAAAATTTGAAGATGGAGCATCCGGAGTGTTAATGGCATCGCAGGTTGCAGCGGGTGAAGAAAATGTAATTAAGATTAGAATATACGGAGAGAAGGGAGGGCTGGAGTGGAGCCATCATGAACCTAATACTTTGCTGGTAAAATGGCTGGATGAGCCTACACAAATTTTTAGAGCCGGAGCAAATAATACAAAATACCTAAGCAGCTTTGCAACACATAATTGCAGAACACCTGCGGGCCATCCTGAGGGTTACCTTGAAGCCTTCGGCAACATTTATAGAAACTTTGCATTAACAGTTCAGGCTAAATTAAATGGTACTGAACCTACAAAAGAAATGCTGGATTTTCCTGGCACAGAAGATGGCGTTCGTGGGATGGCTTTTATAGATAACGTTGTCGCATCCGCGCAGTCTGATAAAAAGTGGACAGACTATGTGGTGTAGGATTTTTTTAAACAATGAAATAAATTTCTTTTTAACCTTCTTGCTAATCTTCACGTTCCCTTTCTGTCGAATAGGGTTGGAGTGAGGCAAAAAATAATTTCTAAATGAAAACAATTAAAGGACCCGGAATTTTTCTTGCGCAATTTATCGGTGACGCCGCACCTTATAATAACCTTAAAGACATTTGCGAATGGGCAAAATCTATAGGTTTTACGGGTGTGCAAATCCCAACCTGGGATGCTAAAATGATAGACCTTAAAAAAGCGGCGCAGAGTAAAACGTATGCTCAGGAATTGAAAGGAACTGTAAATGATTGCGGCCTTGAAATCACCGAGCTCTCTACACACCTGCAGGGGCAACTGGTAGCAGTGAATCCTGCATACGATAAGTTGTTTGATAGTTTTGCGCCGCCTGAATTTCGCAACAATTCCAAAGCAAGAACAAAATGGGCAGTGCAACAATTGAAGTATGCCGCTAAAGCTTCTCAAAATCTTGGACTGAATGCTCATCCTACTTTTAGCGGCGCCTTATTATGGCATACCATGTATCCCTGGCCTCAGCGACCGGCTGGTCTTGTTGAAGAAGGCTTTAAAGAATTGGCAAAAAGATGGTTGCCGATTTTGAATACATTCGATGAATGTGGCGTGGATGTTTGTTATGAAATACATCCCGGAGAAGATCTTCACGACGGTGTGAGTTATGAAATGTTTTTGGAACAGGCAGGCAATCACCCGAGAGCATGTTTGTTATATGATCCCTCGCACTTCGTTTTGCAATGCCTGGATTATTTAGAGTACATAGATAATTATCATGAAAGAATAAAAGCCTTCCATGTAAAGGATGCCGAGTTTAACCCAACCGGAAAGCAGGGAGTCTATGGCGGCTATCAAAGCTGGATAAACCGTGCCGGGCGTTTTCGTTCAACAGGCGACGGGCAGGTGGATTTTAAATCTATCTTTAGCAAATTAGCGGCTTATGATTATCCCGGTTGGGCAGTAATGGAGTGGGAGTGTTGCCTTAAAAATTCTGAAGACGGTGCAAAAGAAGGCGCGGTATTTATTAGAGACCATATTATTAAAGTTACTGACCACGCTTTCGACGATTTTGCAGGCACTGCTAAAGATGATAAATTAAACCGAAGCGTGCTCGGTATATAATAAATTTTTTATTTTCAAGATTACTAATGAATATTTGTATATGAAAAAGTCAATTTTAATGCTATCATCTGTATTGTTTTTTATTAGCTGCGGAAACAATACTGATACAAAAAAAGAAGCAAGTACTGATACCGTAGCAGCAGTAAAAGAAGAAGCTAAAGACCCAGCAATTGACGCCGGGCTAAATCTTATGTCGGCAAGCGATTGCTTCACGTGCCATAAACTTACAGAAACTTCTATTGGCCCGGCCTATGCTGCTGTTGCGGATAAATATAAATCGATGGACCGCCAGGCATCTATAGATTCCATAGTCCACCAGATTCAGAATGGCGGTTCCGGAAAGTGGGGCAGCGTAGCAATGCAGCCGCATCCCCTTGTTACCAAAGAGGAAGCTGATACTATGGCTATTTATATTCTGTCAATAAAAAAATAATTGATGACCAGGTTAATAGTGGTTGGTATCGCACTAGCGGTGCTGCAAAGTTGTAATCCCGGTGCTCAATCTGGCACCGCATCCACAACCGATAGTACTTCAGCAATGGGTAACGATAATGACAGCGGATGGATATCATTATTGATGGATAAATGGCATACATACGGCAAAACAACTCTTGAAGCCGGATGGTCCATGCAGGACAGCGCTCTCTTTCTTGATACTGCTGCTACAGCAAGAGATGCAAAGGGTGACCGGATCGGCAATAATATACTTACAAATGAAGATTTTGGAAATTTCGATCTTAAGCTTGATTGGAAAATTTCAGAAAAAGGAAACAGCGGAATTATATTTTATGTAAAAGAAGACACCGCTTTGTTTCCCGAAAATTATAATTCGGGTATGGAGATGCAGGTACTCGATAATGGAACGCCCACACGCTTAGGCCATCCTGATGGTAAGCTTTATACACATAGGGCAGGCGATCTCTACGATCTGCTTGCGGCCAAAGAAGCTGCCAGGCCTTTGGGTGAATGGAACCATGCTGAAATTGTTGCAAATAATGGTAAACTGGATTTTTATTTAAACGGTGAGCATACACTTTCTACAACTTTATGGGATGATAATTGGGGCAAGATGATTGCCATAAGCAAGTTTAAGGATATGAAAAATTTTGGCACTTTTAAGGAGGGTAAAATTTCCTTGCAGGATCACGGTAACACGGTTTGGTTTAAAAATATCAGGATAAAAAAATTGTAGGTAAATATTAGTTTCAAATATCTTTTGTAGCAATGGGAAACTGTTGCTTTTTTATGAGTTGAAGTATAAGTACATGGATTGGATTTTTAGTTAGATCTTTTTCCCTTATTAATTACCTTTCTCCTTTTTGAAAAAAGCGGAGATCTTTCTTCATCTACTCGCACGGCTTCCTTTAATAATTTTCTGATAGCAACTTCATCAATTTCTTCCGGGGATTTATAAATTTTATAAAAGATCTGTTTGTTGGTTCCGTGAGTAAGATAATGGTCGTCATGATTAAGTTGGTTGCCATACCAAAATCCTAACAGCACACCTTCTTTAATTCCGCCGCGAGGAACCGTTGAAGGCCAAACAATACAAAGCCCCCTGTTACGATAGAAGAATGGAACACCATAAGAAATTTTTTCTTTGCACTCTGGCGGAAGATTCTCTTTTATTATTTGCCGCAATACATCTGTGATTATTCTTTCGTTCTCAGGAAGGAGATCATATAATTGAACAAGTGTATTTTTTTTAAGTGTTGTAATTCTAAATGTGTTTTATTTTAAACTTGATGATTTCTTTTTTACACTATGCCTGGTTTTTCAGTGGCATTTTTGAAAAAAAGAAAATATCTTCTAAAACTTCTGCAATGAGCTACAAGTTAAAATTTGTTTTCTTTAATTTTCAAGCCAAAAGAAATGCTAAATCATAATTTTTTTATCATTGAAAATTCTGTCTTGATACATCTTTATCATGCCTTAATAATAATAATGATATATTATCCTTGCAGGATAAAATCAAATAGTAATTTTTTACAAAAAAAATAACAGATGCATCAAAATAGTACCTTTGGTTGTCCTTGATAAAGATGATTGCTAATTCTCTTCCCTTTTTAATATTATTTCAAAAACTTTAAGTATGTCCCTAAAACTAATTAAGCTTTCACAAAAATATTTTTGCAAAGGGGTATTTTCCTTACTCTTTGCCTTTGGAATTTTAATGCCCTTTCATACAGTTGCGCAAAGTACTACGGTAACCGGAAAAATTATCGGTTCCGATGGCTCACCGATTGGTGGAGTTACTGTACAGGAAAAAGGCAAAACTGCAGGAACTGCTACCGATGCCACCGGTAACTTTTCTTTAGGTGTTAGCAGTGCAAACGCAACACTGAATATTTCTTCATTGGGTTACGACTCGCAGGATGTTCTTTTAGCAGGGCGAACAAATGTTAATGTAGTATTGAAGGGCTCAGCTGCAAAAGAATTAGAGCAGGTGGTGGTAATTGGTTACGGAAGCGCAGCTAAGCGGGATTTAACCGGGTCTATTGTTACTGTAAAGGCAAAAGAGATAGCTGACAGGCCTTCTGCAAATCCACTGTCTTTGCTCCAGGGCAAAGTTGCTGGGTTATCAATTGTAAACTCGGGGCGGCCGGGAGGCGAACCCGATGTGCGCATACGCGGTACTAATACAATCAACGGGGTAAAGCCGGTTTATATAGTAGATGGAATTCTGAATGATAATATCAACTTCTTAAATCCTGCCGATATTGAATCAATAGAAGTTTTAAAGGACCCATCATCTCTCGCGATATTTGGTGTTCGTGGTGCAAACGGGGCCATCGCCATCACAACGAAAAAAGCTAAAGCGGGTCAGTTACTTGTGAACTTTAATTCATCCGTAGGAATTAAAAAAGTTCAGGATAGAATAAAACTCACCAATGCCGCACAGTTTAAAGAATTATATAGCGAGCAATTGGCTAATCAGGCGGCAGGCACTTATGATTACGGATTTTGGAATGCCAATACTGACTGGCAAGATGAAATATTCCAGGACGGAGTTTTAAATTATAATAATGTAAGTATCACCGGGGCCAGCGATAAGAACAGATTTTATATGGGCCTTGGATATATAAATGAAGAAGGTATCATCAAACATGAACAATTAAAAAAATATACCATAAACCTGAGCGATGAACTTAGAGTAAGTAAAGGAATTCGGTTTGGGTTTACATTCAGCGGTTACAGGGCCGAGCTGCCATTACCTGACGGGCAGGCAAATGGAGCCGTTGGATCAGCTATAAGAGCTGCACCTATAGCCCCTGTGGACGATGCTGCTACAGGCTTGTATCATACATTGCCCTCATTTCAAAGAGCCCAAGTATATAACCCGCTTGTAGGTGTTGAGGTACAAAAAAATATATTTATCGGCAGGGAATACAGGGCCGTAGGAAGCATATACGGAGAAGTTGATTTCCTGAAAAATTTTAATTTCCGCGTTCAGTTGTATGAAGATTACGGGTTCAATACTACCAGGTCCTATCAGCCCATTATTGTAGTTTATAATCCTGACATAGTTGGTAACGATAAGAAAGATACTTCAAGCAGGCAAACATCTGTTGCTCAAAGCCAGAATATCTTTCCTAAAACACAAATGGATTACCTGCTGACTTTTAAGAAAAATTTTGGTGGCCATAATATTTCGGTGCTTGGTGGGGTTACCACCTACTATAGGGCATACGAAGGTACTGATGCCTCTGTTCAGCAGGGTACTTCGCAAGTGATCCCGAACAATCCTGATAAATGGTTTGTGGATGGCGTAGGAGATCCTGCGACAAAAGTTGGCGGCGGCAGTTCATGGGAAGATGCTTCTCTTTCATTTCTCGGTAGAGTACTTTATAATTATGAGAACAAATATCTTATTAATGCATCCTTCAGAAGAGATGGCAGCAGCCAGTTTTACAGGCTTGGCAACCAGTGGAAAAATTTTGGTGCGGTGGGTGTCGGCTGGGTATTAAGTAAAGAAAACTTTTTTGCAGGACAAAACGTCCTTGACTATTTAAAGATTAAAGGTTCGTGGGGTATTCTGGGTAACAAAAATATTGACGACAGGTATAGGTATCCCGCATTCCCTACTCTTACAAGTGCCAACTCCGGTGTATTTGGAAACAACGTAGTAGCGGCCTTACAAAGGGAATATATACCTGATCCTAATCTTAACTGGGAAACAGTGCACTCTTATGAAGTAGGATTAGAACTAAATACCCTTAGAAACAGCCTGCATTTTGAAGCCAACTATTATAGCAAGGTTACAAAGGATGTCTTAACCTTAATTGATGGCCCCTCAGGCACATTGCCAGGTTTGGGTAACCTCGGTGAAATAGAAAATAAGGGTGTAGAGTTTTCGGCTTCCTACAATACGAAACTTACACCAGATATCGGGTTTAGTATCTCAGGTAACTTTACCACAATAAAAAATAATGTAACCAAGCTTAATAAAACCGGGTTTGCAATTATCAATGGTGCTTCAAGAACCACGGCAGGTTTTCCTATTGGTTATTTTTATGGCTACGTTCATGATGGTATTTACCAATCAAATGCAGATATTGCAAAAAGCCCAGTTAGCATGATTGGATCAGTTCAACCTGGCGATATCAAGTACAAAGACATTAATGGAGATGGTGAGATAACCACTGATGACAGGACCGTTATTGGAAATCCAACTCCCGATTTTACTTACGGAGGCTCCATTGGATTTACTTTCAAAGGGCTTGATCTTGGGATAGATGTACAAGGAGTATATGGTAATGAAATTTTCCGTGCATGGAACCAGGGGACTTTTGCTGACTTCAACTACCTGGTTGGTCGTACAGATCGCTGGAACGGCCCCGGTACTTCTAACTGGGAACCTATTTTAAGTACTAAAAGATCTAATAATTATCAAAACTCATCGTATTGGATAGAAGATGGCAGCTTCTTTAGAATCAGGAACCTACAGTTGGGTTACACGTTTGGCGCAAATATGTTAAGCAAAGCAAAAATTAAATCGCTTCGTCTTTACGTAAATGCTCAGAACATTGGAACGTTTGCTAATAATACTGGTTATACTCCTGAGATAGGAGGAAGTGCAACTTCTTTTGGCGTTGATAATGGTACATATCCTGTACCTGCAGTTTATTCGGTTGGTCTCAACTTAAATTTTTAAATTCCGCAATATGAAAAAATACAATTTATTAAAATGGGGAGTATTGCCATTAATAGGATTGATCCTAATGGCAATATCTTCTTGTAAAAAGAATTTTCTCGATAGGCAACCATTAGGCCGATATATTGATTCTGATATTCCGGCAGGCTCGTATGACAGCAAAATTTTTGCTACATATTCTCTGTTGCGGGCAGGTGGCTTCAACAACCACTTATACCTGGGTATCATGAATTTCCGGTCAGATGAAGCTGAGAAAGGAAGTTCGTTATCAGACGGCGCTGATGCAGGCCTGATGTATGATGAGTTTAATTACCTCGCGACAAATGGGGGAATCCAGGAATTCTGGACCGCTCACTACGCTTTAATTATTGCAGCGAATTCTATTATAGCGGATATTGATTCACTGAATTTAACTGATCCAAATACTTTAATAAATAAGGCAGAAGCTAAATTTCTCCGGGCGTTTTCTTACTGGCAAATGGTGCGTGCTTTTGGACCAATTCCAAAAGTCGATTTTAAGGTAACAGATGCTGCTCAGGTGAACATACCTAAATCAACAGAGGCGGAAATATTTACACTTATAGACGCTGATCTGGCAGAAGCAGCTTCAATTCTGCCTGTATCGTGGGATCCTAAATATATTGGGCGCCTTACGAAGGGAGCGGCTATGACACTCCAATTAAAAGCAGATATGTGGCGCAAAAATTACCCTTCCGCACTTGGGACAGCTAAGGCTATTATTGCTTTAAATCAATATTCACTCTTGAGTAATTATGGTAGCCAATTCAGGAATACAGGTGAAAACGGCCCTGAATCAATATTTGAAATTCAGGCCTATTACACACCTACGCAAGATCTTGGTATTATTTATGCAAACGTGCAGGGTGTTCGTGGCGCCGGCCAGTGGGATCTAGGCTGGGGATGGAATGTACCCACCCAAAAGCTTGTTGACGAGTATGAAACAGGAGATCCAAGAAGAATAGAAACGATTTTATATTCAGGGCAGGTCGATCCTTTGTATGGTGAAAATGTTCCACCAGAGCCGACTGTACCCCGTCCTTACTGGAATAAAAAAATATATACCAACCCGGCTGATCGCCAGGCATTGAACAATCGTTTTGGTCAATGGATGAATCACCGTATTCTTAGGTATGGTGATGTACTCCTTATGGCTGCAGAGGCTGCGAATGAAGTGGGTGGCGCTCAAAATACAACTGATGCTCTTGGTTGGCTTGAGATGATCAGGGCCAGGGCAAGGGGAGGTAACGCAACTGCTTTACCTGCTGTTACTACCACCGACCAGACAGCGTTGCGAACAGCTATCCGGCATGAGCGGTTCGTTGAAATGGCCATGGAAGAAGAACGCTTCTGGGATCTGATAAGATGGGATATTGATGTCGCAACATTGCATGCATCAGGCAGCCCACTATACCAGCTAAAGCATAGGCTATTACCAATTCCGCAGGGTGAGATTGATAAATCAAATGGCATATTAATTCAAAATCCGAATTATTAATATTTAGAAAATATTAAAATAGTTACTATGAAATTTAATAAAATATTATTGGGTTGTATTTCTTCTATTATAATTTTTGGAATGGTTATTACCTCCTGCCAGAAATTAGACCGGCCGGTCTTAAAAGAATTAATTCTTGATCCGCCGCCACCTGCCTTAACTTTTTTTAATGAAAAAAGTTATTTTCCTTTTGACGGAAACGCCAGAGATACGGGGGAATATAAGTTAGCAACTACTACAAAAAATATATCATTTGTGCAAGGAGTTACAGAGGGGCAGGCCGCTCAAATAGGAACAGACGGTTATGTTTCAGTATCAAATTTAAATGCTGGTTTGAAGTCTCCTGGCAGCCTTTCTCTTGCTTTTTGGATGAATGGTGCTACAGGCCCTGTTCAGGGCGGCGCACAGGGTTTATTTGCTATTTCAAACAGTACACAGTTTTGGGGGAACCTGGAAATATTTTTAGAAAATTATGATGATGCGTCTGATCCGAATGCTGTTTTTATGAAAATTCACATGTTTAATGCAAATGTAACGGGGGGCGGTGAAGAGTGGATTCAGGATGATAATGTAAAGTTGAAAAATGTTTTGGGCAAATGGACACATATAGCTTTAACTTACGATGCGGCGACATCCAAACTTACGTTGTATAAAGACGGCGTAGCAACCGGAGTGAACAACATGGTTCTTGGAGGAGGTAGTTATGGGGATTTAAAATTTGATAATGTTACCGGAATGGTCCTGGGAAGCTTCGCTTTTCAAACCAATCCAAGTTTTACCAACCACGGACCTGAGACTTGGGCAAAATCATTTAACGGATCCCTTGACCAGTTCAGGATTTATAATAAAGCGTTATCGGCTGCAGAGGTAAATAATTTATTTGCTAATAAGCTATAGCTAATAAATTTTTTTTTTAGAAAAGGGCTGTATCAATGTGCAGCCCTTTTTTATTTTTATTATAATTCGTAAATAAAATTAGAAAATAAAAAGCATCTCCAGGTTGGAATCACTTTCTATGTAATATGATTATTTTAATTTCATAAATGAATGGCTGTTAATTTTTAAAATCTCAGGGCTAACAGAATACCACACCCGCGAATCAGATTTAACTTTATGCCTGTTTTTTTTATCATAAAAAGTATCTCCGAGTTGTTGAAAAAGTTATCCATTTTCTTTACGGCATCCTTATTACTTATTAGTTCCTGCAAAAAAAGGGACATCCTGTTTGAAAGCTTATCTCCGTCCGAAACAAATATCCAATTTGAAAATAAGTTAGAAAAAAAGGAAGGCCTCAGTTTGCTTTACTATATCTATTATTATAACGGCGGCGGAGTTGCTATTGGAGATATTAATAATGACGGATTACCTGATATTTATTTTACCGCAAATAGTTTAGGCAATAACAAACTTTACCTCAATAAAGGCAATTTTAAATTTCAAGATATCACTGAAATGGCTGGTGTAGCGGGAACTTCAGATTGGTTCAGCGGCGTTACTATGGCAGACGTAAATGGTGACGGGTATCTGGATATTTATGTTTCAGCAATTGCAAATCAAAATGGATTAAAAGGGCATAACGAACTTTTCATAAATAATCATAACAATAGTTTTACGGAAAGCGGAGCTAAATATGGTCTTGATTTCTCTGGTTTTACCGGCCAGGCCGCTTTTTTTGATTACGATAATGATGGGGACCTTGATTGCTATTTGGTTAATCAGTCGAACCGGCCTAATCAAAATATTGTTGATACAGCTAATCGTCGCAAGGTTGATGTATTTGCAGGAGACAGGCTTTATCGCAATGATATGAATACTTCCATAAAAAAATTTACAGATGTGTCTGCACAGAGTGGAATTTACCAAAGTAGTTTGGGATATGGATTAGGATTGGCGATCGGCGATTTTAATAATGACGGCTGGAATGACATTTATGTGGGAAATGATTTTCATGAAAACGACTACTATTATATCAACAATCAGAATGGAACTTTCACAGAAAGCGGTGCGGAACACTTTAGTCATTACAGCCGCTTTAGTATGGGCAATGACGCGGCAGACTACAATAACGACGGGCAATTGGATATTGTAACTGCTGACATGCTTCCGGGTGATGAAAAAATATTGAAGAGTTATGGAAGCGATGAAAACCCGGAAATCTATAAAGTAAAAATTTCAGACAATGGTTTTCAAAACCAGTTTTCAAAAAATTGTTTACAACGTAATAATGGCAATGGAACAAGCTTTAGTGAAACGGGTTTGCTGAGTGGCATTGCCGCTACAGATTGGAGTTGGTCACCTCTTTTTGCTGACTTTGATAACGATGGTAACAAAGACCTGTTTATTTCCAGCGGTATTCCGAAAAGACCGGTGGATATGGACTACATACGTTTTGTTTCAAATCTTTATGTACGCAAAGCCAATGACCCAACTGGAAATTATGATGATATGGCACTTGAAAAAATGCCGGATGGAAGTTCGCATCCCTATTTGTATAAGGGGGATGGAAATCTTTCTTTCAAAGATGTGAGTAGCGATTGGGGTACTGCCAGTATGAAAGGATATTACAATGGTGCTGCTTATGCAGACCTTGATAATGATGGTAACCTGGATCTTGTAATAAATTGTTTGGATGCGCCTGCTGTGATTTTGAGAAATAAATCTCCAAACAAAAATTATCTTTCGCTTTCTCTTAAAGGCGACGGCTTGAATACTTTTGGTATAGGAAGTAAAGCCTACATTTTTCAAAAAGATAAAATGCAATACCAGCAATTGATGCTTACGAGAGGCTTTCAATCTTCTTCTGACACACGGCTGCATTTTGGGCTCGATTCGACTGTGATGATCGACAGCATTCTTATTGTTTGGCCAGATCAGAGATTTCAAATTCTAAAAAATATCGCGGGAAATAAACAAATTGTTGTTGAGCAAAAAAATGCTTCCGGTACGTTTGTGTACGACAACTACTTTAAAGCAGTTCCTTATTTTGTTGAAAGCATTAGTGATTCAATTAATATTGGCTGGAAACACAAAGAGAATGACTTTCACGATTTCAATGTGCAGTATTTAATCCCCCATGAGGAATCCACACGTGGTCCAAAAATCGCAACAGGGGATGTGAATGGAGATCGACTTGATGACTTTTATGCGTGTGGTGCAACTGGTCAGCCCGGAGAATTGATGATCAAGCAAAAAGACGGAAAGTTTATTTCATCAGATGCTGCGACGTTTTTGGCGGATGCGAAATGCGAAGATGTTGATGCCAGGTTCTTTGATGCCAACGGCGACGGTTACCCTGACTTATATGTTGTGAGCGGGGGAAACCAGTTCACGGGAAATGATCCATCTTTGGCCGATAGGCTCTATCTAAATGACGGCATAGGCCATTTTGTAAAAGCGGTGAATTCTCTGCCGTCAATATTTCAAAATAAGTCTTGCATTTCAGTTGCAGATATTGATAAAGACGTTGACAATGACATTTTTGTTGGCACACTTGCAGATCCAAAAGCGTTTGGAATTCCACAGACGTCATTTTTATTACTCAATGACGGAAAGGGACATTTTAAAATTGCTGATAAAAATACAATTTCCCTGGCGGGCCTTGGAGTAGTTACCTGTTCCCTATTTACAGATGTAAATAATGACGGATGGAACGATCTTATTATTGCCGGCGAATGGATGCCGCTTACGATTTTCATAAACCAAAAAGGAAAGTTTATTAAATCGGTAGTTCCAAATTCAACCGGGCTATGGCAAACTCTTTTTGCCGATGATGTAAACGGTGATGGCAATATTGATTTTTTTGCAGGAAACTGGGGCTGGAACAATAAATTCTATAGTGGTAAAGACGGCCCGCTCAATTTGTATGTGGGCGATTTTGATGGCAATGGCAAGGTGGAGCAATTACTTTCCTACACATCTAATGGCCAGGAGTATCCATTTCTTCCTAAAGATGACGTGGAACGCCAATTGCCTTTGCTAAAAAAGCACTATCTGCTATACGCTGACTACTCCGGGGTGCCTATGAAAGATGTATTTTATGGATGGATTGATACCATAAAACCATATCACGCAGAAAGGTTGGGGTCTGCAATTTGTTATGGCGATGGAAAAGGTAATTTTCAAATATCAGATTTGCCGCCACAACTTCAGTTGACACCTTTGTTTGCTTTTCAAAAGATGCAACAGCCAATCACGGGTAAAAAAATGTATATCGCCGGTGGAAACTTTTTTGATGTTATTCCTTATGAAGGCAGTTATGATGCTCAGGCTTTAGGCTTATTTAGTATTGATAAAAGCAACGACATAAAATATATGCCACAAATGAATCTATCAAATGTTCGGGGCCAGGTGAGAGATATACAATGGATTAAAACTGCTAAGTATGGAGATGTTTTAATGGCGGCAAGAAATGATAACACCATTATTTTTCTCCGGAATAAAACGCATTTTTAATTTGTCTGCAGGCCCTTCATTGCAGCAAGTATTTTCTTTGTCTCATCAGGATAGACAGCTATATAATTTGAACGCATTAAGGCCGGTGTGAATTTATCAGATCCCTGTACAGTTGCTGTTATCATTTGGGAGGGCCTTACAGGCATGTGACAATCTACACAATTCGTCTTTATTATATTCCCGGCAGTCTCCATTAGCTTACACTCTTTTTCATGCCCAATACTGTGACAGCTTTGGCACCGCTGAGAAAATAGATCAATTTTTCCTCTTTCATTTTCATGCACATCACAATTGAAGAACGCTTATGATTTTTTATTTTTTTAATCACAATGAAGTATTTATTAGCACTCATGCAAGCTACTTCTAAAACCTCTAAAACCCAAGCGTTCTAACGATCTAATACGCTGTATCTTTACGAATATTAATTGCGGTAAGCCTTGCCAAAGTCTGCAGCAATGTTGAATATTTATAAAGGGATAAGAATATCCTGCTAACCGAAGATTTAATTAAATGAAAAATTTATCACTTTTTTGTTACCCTTTCAAAACTTATTTACATCCTTTTAATATTAAATTTTTTGCTGCTTGTTTTTTTAGCAGTACCCTGATAATATCCTGTTCAAAAAAGCCAGCCGATGTAGTACCCCCTCCAACGCCACCATCGGCACTGACTATAAAAGCAACAACAATTAACGGCGAAGCCTCGTCTGCCGCAGTCTATAATATTAATACTACGCCAATAATCAAATACTTGTTTTCAGCTCCCGTTGATAAGAATACCGTGGCTGCCAGTTTTTCTTTTTCATCGGCCGATAATTCTTCCGTTGCTTTCAATCCCGTGTATGAAAATAATGATAGCACGGTTTCAATTCAACCTGCGGCGCCATTAAATTTCCTTTCCAAATATGTAGTGTCTGTTTCAACAAATTTAAAGTCCAAAGCAAGTGGCTCATTACAGTCTGCAACGGTTATCAACTTTATTACCCGAATAGATTCAACTGATAAATTTCCACGTATCGCCGATGATGCGTTACTTGATCTCATTGAAAAACAAACCTTCAAATATTTCTGGGATTTTGGACATCCTGTTTCCGGTATGGCAAGAGAAAGAAATACATCGGGTGAGACAGTAACGACCGGGGGAACCGGCTTTGGACTTATGAGCATTATTGCTGCGGTAAATAGAAATTTCATTACAAGAGTTCAAGGCTTGCAAAGGATTAATACCATTGTTGATTTTCTTAAAAACAATTGCACAAGATATCATGGAGTATTTCCTCATTGGATAAATGGTACGACAGGAGCGACCATTCCATTTAGTGCAAATGATGATGGTGGTGATCTTGTGGAAACGTCTCTTCTGATGCAGGGGCTTTTATGTGCCAGGCAATATTTCAATACGGTTAACCCTGTTGAGGTTTCATTACGGGTAACCATAAATGAACTTTGGGATGGTGTTGAATGGAACTGGTATCGCCAGGGAGGACAGAATGTTTTGTACTGGCATTGGAGCCCCAATTACGGTTTCCAAATCAACCAACAAATCAAGGGATGGAATGAAGCATTAATTGTGTATGCACTTGCTGCTGCTTCTAATACAGATTCCATTCCTGCAACAGTATATCATAATGGATGGGCATCTGCTGGTGGAATAAAAAATGGGGCGTCTTATTACGGGGTACAGTTGCCGCTAGGCCCCAATCTTGGCGGGCCTTTATTCTTTTCACATTATTCCTTTCTTGGCATTAATCCAAACAATCTCACTGATGCCTACGCGGATTATTTTATACAAAATAAGGCACACTCTCTCATCAATTATAATTATTGTGTTGCGAATCCATCGTCCTTCTATGGGTACAGTCCCATGAATTGGGGACTTACTGCAAGCGACGATAACATCTCCGGCTATAAAGCGCATGCACCGGATAATGATGACGGAGTAATTACGCCATCGGCAGCTATCTCATCATTGCCTTATACACCAACCCAATCAATAAATGCAATAAGATTTTTCTACTATACGGTGGGTGATAAACTTTGGAAAGATTATGGATTTATTGATGCATTTAATTTAAAAGACCTTTGGTTTGCTGATTCATTTTTAGCGATCGACCAGGGGCCTGAAATTGTGATGATAGAAAATTACCGGAGTGGCCTGCTTTGGAATTTATTCATGAGTTGCCCTGAAATAAAAAGAGGCATGAAGCAGTTAGGGTTTCAAAGCCCGAATTTATAAATTGTGGCGGCAGAGCAGCAGGGGCTTTATCAATTCCCTATTTCATTCATTTCGGTCAGGATGATTGGCGTTCCATCTGTAACTAATATCGTGTGTTCATGCTGTGCCACATAGCCTCCTTTATCACCGATCAGTGTCCAGCCATCCTTTTGAGTTTTTGCGATGGAAGAGTGGGTTGATATAAATGTTTCCACTGCAACAACTGAATTTTTTCTAAATCTTTTCATATTAAACCTGTCACGATAGTTGGCAATGTTGTGCGGTTCTTCGTGAAGACTTCTTCCTATGCCGTGGCCTGTTAAGTTTCTTATCACCTTATACCGGCATTTTTTCGCTTCGGTTTCTATTAGTTGCCCGATATCTGAAATCCGCACTCCACCTTTTATCGATTTAATTGCTTGTCGTAAAATTTGTTTGGAGGTATCAACTAAATGTTGGTGATCGTTAATGTCGTCGCCAAGAACAAAAGAGCCTCCGTTGTCAGACCAAAACCCATTAAGCTCGGCCGAGACGTCAATGTTTATTAAATCACCTTCCTGTAATATTTTTTTTTCAGATGGAACTCCATGTGCAACTTCATTATTAACACTGATACAAGTCCAGCCGGGAAAACCATAAGTCAAACGCGGTGCAGACTTCGCTCCAAGGTCATTTAAAATCTGTCCTCCGAAGTCATCTAATTCTTTGGCAGTCATCCCTGGTTTGGAATAATTTCTCATTTCTTTAAGTGTAATGGCAACCGCTTCACTTATTCTCTTTATGCCTGTTAGTTCGGATTCTAATGTGATTGACATGGATGTTATGATTTATGACGCGAAAAATTGAGGAATTTTTTTACAATGCAAATTGCAACAAATCCTTTCCAATTATAATGTTTCCCTGAAAATTTTTTCTTGCAGAATTTATCCAAACTTCTTCAGTTAGGCTCTTGTCATCTGGTGGAACAAAATGATTTAAAATAAGATTTTTTACATTCGCAGCCCCGGCAATTTTCCCGGCGTCTTCAGCAGAAGTGTGGTGTGACAATATGCTTGCTTTTAATTTAGGTGCATTGGGTCGCCGCTTTGCCATTTCTTCAACCGCTGCGGGATACATGGCTTCGTGAATTAAATAATCGGCGCCCGATGCGAATGCTGCCAGTGCAGGAAAATAAGCGGTATCCCCTGAGAAAACTATTTTCTTCCGGTCAAATTTAAAGCTTAGCGCATAACTCTCGGCGACGGGCGGGTGTATATTTTTTAAAGAATTTATTTCAAAGTCTCCCGTTGATAAAATCTCACCCTCAGAATATTCGTGGGTTATCACTAACTCTCTTATGTCAAATCGCGCCTCATCTTTTATTCTCACGTCAATATCATATTCATTAGATTTCCAATAATATTTTAATAAGGAATTTAATCCGATTGGCCCATATACATTAACCGGTTCCGACAGGCCCGAGACCCACGCATTATAAAGAAGTGTGCCCAATTCAAGATTATGATCAGAATGATGATGAGTGATAAAAATATATTTCAGTTGTGATAGATTTATACCTGCTTCTTTTAGCTTTAATGTAACGCCATAACCTGCATCAATTACCACGGGTATTTTGTTATGCACGATCAGGCTTGCTGACGGAGTTTGATGATAAGAACGAATTACCGGGCCTCCCTGTGTACCTAAAAGCACAAGGCGATCTCCCTCCTCATTTGTCCGATACTTTTTATTTGAATGGGTTTTAATCTTAAGCCCAATGCCACCTGCAAGTAAGCTGGTGTTACGAATAAATTCTCTGCGACTGCTTGACATATTTCAGGTTTTACGAAACGAGATTTCTTTTTGATAAACTTTCACAAGGTTACATTAAAACGGAACCTATTATTTCCAAATGGTTTTTACCAGGGGCTGTGCAATTGATAAATTTGAAAGACGAAAATACAAACTAAGAAGATGTTTAAGGTGCAATCACTACAATCCGATGATACCTGATCTTCCGCTCTCCGATTTAAAATGAATAAATGCCTCCGCCGCTTTTACACCGGCTTCCAATCCGCGGAATTCCTCTAACGGTTTAAAATAGTTGTTATAAGTTTCAATGGGGCTTTGTGTTTTATGGGCAAACATCGCTTCTTTTTTTCTTTCATGAACAGCAGTGATATCTACGTAATCTGTAGGTGTGAATGCCATGGTTTCACTACCTGTATTTACTTCATAAAAATAAAGATGAAATTTCCTTCCGGACCTTACCCACGCTGTTAAGGCAAGTAGCCCCGTAACCTGGTGGTCGGGATGACCGTCAACAGGCCACTGTGTAAAAACAATGTCAGGATTTTCCGCAGCTAAAAGTTTTGCCATCAAATCATTACTGTTTTTATTCAATATGGTATCCCCATCAATCTGCCCTGCAAATTTCGGGGTTGCATTCAGCACTTTGCAGGCGGCTTCTGCTTCCTTTGAGCGAAGGTTAGCCATCTCAGCGTGAGATATATGTGAGTCACTTGCTTCACCTCTTGTAAGATATACGAACGTTACAGAATGCCCGGCATCACTGTACCTCGCCATCGTTCCTCCACAACCAAATTCGGGATCGCCCGGATGTGCTCCTACACAAACTATGCGCAGCTTTTCATTTGAATGTAAAACAGGTGCGTTTTTTAAGCCTGCAATAGGATTGATTGTAAGGCCACCCAAGCCCATCGCGGAAAGTTTGATGAAATCTCGTCGTGCTGATTTGTTTTTTTTCATAGGCCAAAATAAGTTTTTGTTTTATAATTAGCCTAACATTTTCGATATAGTTTGTGCTTATGAGTCCCGATGTAATTGCGGTTAAAAAAACAGGAGAGAACCAGTTGGAAGATATTAGGATAGTACGCCATTTGGCAACATAAGTAAATTAGTCAGCGCTACGCCCGCAGCGTCCAGGATCGCATTACGTATTGCTGGTGCAATGCCGACAATTCCTGCTTCGCCTGCACCGGGGGATGGAAGGTTAAGCAAGACGTCGGCCAGGACAGCATTATCGATTCGACTTTCAAAGTCTTGCCGGATTTACAGTTACCTGCATTTCCCATTTCGGGACATTCACACCTTTCACAATCAGCCAGAGGCAAAGTGATAATTCGGCAATAAAGGAAGGCGCCATAATCACCGGGAATATTACATCCGCGAATTGTGGAGCGATAAGCAGTAAAAAACTATTCACGAGATAGCATAAACCCGCAATTTGTATTAGGGCTCCTATAGTCCTGGGTAAATAGCCCGATCTAAAAATCAAATAGCCATTAGCAAGACAAGTAAAGCCAAAAAATATTAGACCAACGCCGAAGCCATAATCATGCAGCTTTAGGGAGAGATACACTTGTGTATATAGCAGATTTGGGTCTAACGCTTTCAGGTAATCAGCGTCTCCCAATGGGAATAATGCCGCGATAAGATTTAACTTATTTGCGACCAGAACGGCGGTCTGTATCAAATTAAATAATAAAGCGAGTAAGGCAAGATTTTTATTTACCGGCCTGAGTAAAATATAAATGATCAGCATTACAGGAACATCACATATGTGCATAACGAGGTCTGCGATAATGCCTATGCGCCACAATAATGGAGATGCCATGATGTTATTAGCTGTGGTTATAGCATCTCCGGATACAATGAGTTTGCCTCGAACGAAAATCACAGCAAGCATTCCTGCAAGGATCAAAAGCAGGTAGAGCAAGCCACCAATTCTTGCAGTCTTTTGGATTGAATTCATTTCTTTTATAGTTTCTTCAAAAAGTCTTGATGGTGGTTTTCAAACACACATTGTAAAGCTTCATCTTCACGGAATTATAGTCAAGGTCTCTATCGGCTCCCGGTCAAAGCCACTTCGCGACATTAAACCAATCTTCAATCCTGTTCTTTTCTTTTACCTCAACTTCTTTGAATGAATATTCGTTGCTTTCAGCATCATATATATAATCTTTCATCCACTCTTGGAAATGCAATACTGTCAGCTCAATCGCATCCATAATAAAATCAATTTCTGCATTACTCATGGTCGGGTGGACAGATAACCTAACCCATCCCGGTTTACTCAACAAGTTCCCTGAACGAATCGAATGCAATATTTCATAAGACCTGGCTTCGTCAACGTGCATCAGCATGTGTCCGTATGTTCCCGCACAGGAACAGCCGCCTCTTGCCTGGATACCAAACCTGTCATTTAATATTTTTACGATCAAATTATAATGGCCCCCCTTTACAATGAATGCGATAACGCCTAATCGTTTTCTAATGTGACCCTCAAGTACTTCAACATTTTTGATTTTTGAAAACCTTTCAAAAATTACCTGCAGCATTTCTTCTTCCCGCCGCAGTATATTTTCAACTCCCATCTCTTCTTTCAGCCGGATACACATTGCTGTTTTTATGCCTTGCAAAAATGGAGGAGTGCCACCATCTTCCCGCTGTTCTATATTGGTTACATATTCATGAACCTTCCACGGGTTACTGTACAATACAGTTCCGCCTCCCGGCTGATCAGGGATTCTATTTTTATACAACTTCTTACTAAAGATTAAAACACCCGGAGTGCCAGGACCGCCCAAAAATTTGTGAGGAGAAAAATAAATAGCATCCAAATATGCACCATGTTCTGCCGGATGCATATCCATATTAATGTAAGGTGCGGAACAGGCAAAGTCAACAAAACATAGACCGCCATATTCGTGGATTATTTTTGCAATTTCATGATAGGGGGTTTGAATCCCTGTAACATTAGAACAAGCAGTGACAGCGGCTATTTTATTTTGCCTGCACCTAAATTGTTCTAACAGGAATTTGAAGTGTGCCAGGTCAACATTGCCATTATTATCGCGATTAATTATTTCAACGTCTGCAATGGTCTCCAGCCAGGATAGCTGGTTGCTGTGGTGTTCCATGTGTGTCACAAAAACAATGGGCTTCAACGCTTCATCCAGTTGCAGATCGCTCTTCTCTTTTAGATAATCCATCATCCGCTCAGGAATTCTCAGTCCTAATATTCTTTGCAGTTTATTTACGGCTGCTGTCATTCCGCTTCCGCAAAAAACCAATGCATCATCACTGTTTGCATTAACATGTCGCTTAACAATAAGCTTAGCCTTTTCATAAGCCTTGGACATCAATGTTCCTGTAATGATAGTCTCTGTATGTGTATTACCCACAAAGGGCATTATCTCTTTTTGTATATATTCTTCAATAGGTTGGTAAGCCCTTCCGCTTGCAGTCCAGTCCGCATAAATTATTTCCTTTTTCCCAAAAGCCGATTCAAAGACTTGCCGGTTGCCAATGACGTTTCTCCGGAATGTAGAGAAAAAATTTTCTGATGCGCTTTTTCGATGGGTGCGTTGTACTTTATCATCATTTCTAATGCGGCCAGGTTTCGAAAGTAATTGTATGTCCAATAATGAGGTCATGAAACTGATAGATTAATGAATGTCAACCGGAGTCTGTGGCATGAGTGGTAGTTATGTTTTTTTAAAAATTATGCGCTCTCTGTTATTTTGGTTTTCCAGAGCCAAAAATTCCAAACAGGTCGTATGGATGCTTACTAAAAGCGTCATTAAATAAAAAGCCTGTAAGGAAAACAAAACCGATAAAAGCAAGAATGATAAGCAATTGAACTTTGGATGTTTTTTGGATATCGTGTTTCGATTTTGCATCACAAATTTCACCCGGACAGTATTGTGCTTTTTCTTTATAAAAAAGCGAATAGAATTTGCATCCTAAACAAATACCAAATGCTGATTCAAAGAATAAGAACACCAGGCAAATAAGGCATACAATGCCCGTGACCGGGCTGTATGAATTAACCACCACCATAAAAATAAACATGGTGGCTGAGAGTGTCAGCCCAATTATCCACGCAAACCTTTTTTGCTGTGCCCCCACATATTCAGGTACCTGGTTACGTACGATCAAGCGACCAATTATTAATGTAGGAGAAAATTTGGGACTAATAAAAACACGTATGATGAAATCAGTCAGGAACAGGGTTATCACATATTTTATTGGCACAAAATTGTCCTTAAAAAGAATCAACATCAAAGAGATGAAAGTGGCTAAAAATAATATTCCTGCAGATGCCCTTATTTCCCTTTCATTTAAAACACGAATGCTGTATCCGTCTACATTTTCTCCAAACCGTACGAGGCTGTTCATTTTTTTAGTTTTTATGTTATGCAAATAATAATCTGTTCTTATGAGTTTTTATTTTAAAAAGCAGAGCCATGATTTTTGCGAAAAGGATCCAGTTATTCTTAAGCAAGAATATCTAATTAAAGAAAGAAAAGAAACCGTGAGTCAATAGACTGCAGGTTATCGTAAACCAACAACCAGATTTTATTAAAGAGGATAGCCGTTCATTTTGAATGTACTTTGATTGACCTTTTCATGTAGTTCGTTTATGCTAAAATCAATTCTATATATTACAAAATGAAAAGAGAAGGAATTGCCGATATTTATCTTATAAAGGCGCAATGAAGAAACGAATCAATAGAAAGCTGTTTAAATTTTATTTATGGGTTGGGCTTGGTTATTTTTCCCTGGCGTTTATTAGTTATGTGGGAAATTACCCCGGCAGATTTTTTTCCGTTGTGTTCAATAACGTGTGGGCTATCGTCTTTGTTATTCCCCTCAATTTTATACTTTTTGAATATACTATTCCAGTTGTACTGAGAAAAAGAAGAACCATTATTTATAATGTTCTTATCGCGATTCTGCTCTTATGGCTTCACACACTATTATATTCTTATGGCTCATATATCTGGAGGTTACTGGGAATACAGTTACATGTTTATACTGAATTAAAAGTTTATGCTTCTTTAGACGCTGCGCTCGAAAATCAAATGGCCTATAGCGTTGGATCAGTTTTCCTTTTTGGGATCGCCAGGCATATTTATAATTACACAAAACTGAGACAGGCCGAACAACAGTTGCGCATTGAAAAGCAGGAAGCCGAACTAAACTATCTGAGGTCGCAAACGAATCCGCATTTTTTATTCAACACATTAAACAATATTTATTCATTGGCAAGGGATAAGAGCGACCTGGCCCCGGAGTCTATTTTACGCCTGTCTAAAATACTGCGTTACATGCTATATGAAGCAGGCGGACAGTATATAGCTATCGAAAAGGAACTGAAAATTATAACTGACTATATTGCTCTTGAAAAATTGCGTTACGACGAATCTTTGCGCATTAATTTTAACAACGACGTGGAAGATATGAAACAGGCCTTGCCGCCACTATTGCTGATTCCATTGGTGGAGAATGCTTTTAAGCATGGTGTTTCTGAGACAAGAAATCAGCCATTTGTTGATATTCATCTTTCAGTTAATAACCGGCAGCTATTGTTTATTGTGAAAAATTCTACTGAATCATTTCCTCGTGAAGAAGGAGTAAAAGAAAATATTGGCCTCGCTAACTTGCGGCGACAACTTGAATTGCTTTATACAGATTTTGATCTATCTGTTCGCCAGGGCGAATCTGTATTTACGGCTACTTTAAAAATTAATCTCGCAAGCCATGTCTAAAATAAAATGCATCATAATAGAAGATGAGCCATTGGCAGTAAAAGTTTTAGCTGATTATATTTCGCAAGTGCCCTTCCTGGAATTGCAGGGAACATTTAAAGATGCTATTCTTGCCACCGACTACCTGAGGAATAACCATACCGACCTTATTTTTTTAGATATTCATTTGCCTAAATTAAAAGGCATGGTTTTTTTAAAAACGCTAACGCATCCGCCTGCGGTGATTATTACGACTGCTTATCATCAATACGCCGTCGAAGGCTTTGATTTGAACGTAACGGATTACCTGTTGAAGCCATTTGAATTTGAGCGTTTCTTAATTGCCGTCAATAAAGTACAGTCAGGCGAATTAGAAAAACAGCAGCCTAACGAAATCGCTGCCATAAAAGACTATTTATTTCTAAACGTGCAAAAAAAGAAAGTGAAAATCTTATTCTCAGAAATTGTTTATATCGAGAGTCAGCGGGAATACATAAAGATCATCACAACAAAAAGAGAATACATTTCAAAAATGGGTACCCACGAAATTGAAGATATTTTACCTTCACACCTTTTTAAAAGAATTCACCGGTCTTTTATTATTTCAGTCAGCAAGATTGATTCGTACACTGCTGAAATGGTGGAGGTGAATGGATTTTCTATTCCTATAGGACGGGGCTACCGGGATATTACAGAAAACTTTTAATTGGCGATCAACTGATGTTTCTCTATCCTGGTATTAAAGACTCTTTTTCGCATCTACGCTATGGTTTTCTTTTCTGACACAAAATATATAGGTTTATTTTACTTCTTTAATATCAAGCACCACACTCGACCTTCTTACATTTAGACTTGGATTAAAACCAACATTCATTAAAAAATCACCAGAATAAATTTGATCTGAATTGATTGGTGATGTTGTTCCGGGATACATATTGATCTCGGTGATTTTATATTTTTTTCGGGCGTCCAATCCATTTAGCTGAACAGGTCTCTCAGTGGGATTTTCTATGAAACGCGTGCTATGCAAATAAGTAAACATAACCGCATTAGATTTATCATCATTTACATACATGATCGACGCAAACGGATTTTCATAAGGGCTTGCCAAACGGTATTGCGTTCCGTGCCATACAATATCTTTAAATGAATCGTAATTTTTTATTGCTTGCTGGCAAAATGCCAAATCATTTGGAGAGAGTTTACCGGCAACAATATCAAAACCCAATTTACCCATACTTGCCACATCCACCCTGAACTTGATCGGTTGTTTCCCCCAATCTGTTACGTGACAATCAGTGGTAATGGATGGAAAAAAATAAGAATAGTTCCATTGTAAAAAAATGCGTTCTACCGGTTCTGTATCATCGCTTGGCCAGAACTCGGTAAAATATTTTAGCAACTCATAATCTCCTCTGCCCCCGCCGCCGGAACATAGCATCATTGATACGGATGGATATTTTGCCCGGATGCGTTGCAATACACTATACAGTCCTTTTACATAATCAACATACAAATGTGTTTGTGGAATTTTGTTCTTATGTAAGTACGCTGAATACGCATTGTAGATAACCGCATTGCAATCCCATTTTATAAAAGCTAATTCAGGATTTTTGGTAAACAAATTATCAACAATTCCGAAAACAAAATTCTGTACTTCCGGATTTGAAAGATCAAGCACCAGTTGGTTGCGGTAATATTTTTCCGGACGCTCAGGTTGCCTGATTACCCAATCTAAATGTTTCTCGTACAATTCACTTTTAGGGTTTACCATTTCAGGTTCGATCCAGATACCAAATTTTACACCTGCGTCTTTCGCTTCTTTTACGAGATATCCAATTCCATGCGGAAGTTTTTTTACATTCTCCTGCCAGTCGCCCAAACCTGCATTGTCACTGTTTCTTGGATATTTATTTCCAAACCAGCCATCATCCAGCAGGAACATGTCAACTCCCAGCGTTTTAGCATCTTTGAATAGGGCAGACAATTTAGTTTCATCAAAATTAAAATAAGTAGCCTCCCAATTATTCAGCAGTGTGAGCCTTTCGCCTTCTCCGTTTAGCACACGGTATTTTCTTGCCCAGCTTTGCAATTGCCTGCTCGCTTCACCTGTTCCATTATTGGAAACGGTATAAATAAGGGAGGGTGTTTTAAATGTTTTACCTGGTGCTAACGTATATGATGAGGCGTAAGGATTAATACCGGCAATAAAGCGAAGATCTTTGTGCGAATCAATTTCAAAATCAAGTTTGTAATTGCCACTCCATGCTAGCTGGCCAAGTAAAACCTGTCCACTGTTTTCTTTTGCCGGCCCACCGAATGATAAAATAAAATTGGGAGTTCCCAACAGCATAGCTCTCGTACCTAATTTGGATTCAATGGTTTTAGTGCCCTGTAATAATTGTTCTTCAAGCGGTTGCATTTCTTTCAGGTATTCTCCCTGGAAGCTTGTCAGATAAGAATCTTTATTAGCAAAGAATAAATTAGCCGATGCATATTTATTCAATACTATATTTCCTTTTTCGCTGTTTGTAATTTCCGTCCATTGTTCAATTACATTTTCGTTGCTCCATGTTTTGTAAAACAACTCAACACTTAATTTATAAACCGGATCACTTAACTTAATGGAAGTAACCGATACATTTTCTCCTTCTTGTTTTGTCTTGTGACTCACATACTTCAATTCCGTGGAAGGATTTCCGTCGCTATGAATTACCTCTAATGCGGGTTCAGAAAGGTTCCATGTTCCGGATGGTGTATAGGCGTTATTATAAATTCCTGCATTAGCATCGGAGTAATGATATTGTTTCGAAGCAATCGTATAATCGGCAGTATCCATCAGCCGGTTTCCAAAGTACACAGTCCATAGACGGCTGTCTTTATCGGTCTGCAATACCAGCGCGTTGTTTTTTATTTCGATGGGAATAGTAATGGATTGGCCAATTAGTTTGTCCTTAACAGCAACTGATAATAAGAATAGAACCAGCAAAATAAAATTGCCTTTTTTCATTTTAATAATTTAAGCGTTGAAGAAATCAGGGATAATGATATTTTTACAAGCTACTGCTACGTCAAATATAATTCAATTTAAAACCCGCCATCTATAGCTTAAAAATATTTTGAAGTGAGATTTTGAAAATTTCAAAAAGAGGTATAACTGTGACTTCTACTTTTTACTAACCAACTCCATCACCTTCTCCTTATACCTTATCCCAATTGGAATTGTTTCGTTTTCTATTTCAATGCTGTTTCCATAAATGCTTTTGATGTGGGCTAACGCGATTATATAAGATTTATGAATACGGATAAATTGCTTTGGAGGTAATATTTTCTCCATCTCATTCATAGTTTGCAGCGTCACAAGATTGTATTCCGGAGTATGAATTTTAAGATAGTCTCTCATACCTTTTACATAGACGATCTCTGAAAAGTTTACTTTGAAAAACTTACTATTGCTCTTTACAAAAATATGATCTGCCGGTAAACGCTCTCGCTCTTTTGAAGTCTGCAAAAATAAACCGCCATCAACTATTTTATCAATTGTTTTGCTAAAGCGTTCAAAAGAAACAGGCTTCAGTAAATAATCTATTATATTGAATTCATAACTCTCAACAGCGTATTCGGAATATGCCGTTATAAGTACAACAAGTGGCGGGTGCTGCAATGAACGTAGAAAATTTAGACCGGTCATTCCCGGTAACTGGATATCAAGAAACATCAGGTCAACATCCTGCTTGCTGAGAATTTCTCTTGCCTCAAGCGCATTACTACAAGTGGCTACCAACTCACACCTGTCTATCTTTTGTAAATGATTTTGCAACACATGTTGAGCAAGTGTTTCATCTTCAACTATCATGCATTTTATCAAGCAGCCTTTGTTTTTATGATTAATGAAACTGTGTAAGCATTCTTACTTAAAATTACATCAAGCGTGTGAGAATCGGGGTACAGGACTTCAAGGCGTTTCTTCGCATTGGTAATTCTTAAATCGCTCTTCCTTATATCTTCTTTGTCCGTTTGAATAATGTCCAATGCATAAGAATCTGGATATACCAGTTCAAGCAGGCTCTTGCTATTCTTAATCCCGGTGCCTGGTAATTTTTTAGCCTGTGTTTCCAAATCAATATTGGTATTGTTGATCACATTCAACACGATCTGCCCCGGGATTGATTTAATAGTAATATAAATAAACGCATCGCTATAAGCATTATTAAATGCATGCTTAAAACCGTTTTCAATAAATGAGATAAAGAGAAATGGCTCAATCAGTATTCCATCCGTTTCTCCTTCTACAGTAAAACGCACATCTGCCTTGAACCTCATTTTTTCAATGTCTATGTAATTTCTTATAAATTGTATTTCCTTATTTAAAGAAATTTTTTCTTCTTCACAATCATAAATCATATACCGCATCAGGTCGGCGAGTTTTACAACAACTTCGGGAGTCTTATCCGACTTCTGCAGGCTAAGTGAATAAATACTGTTCAATGTATTAAAAAAGAAATGGGGATTTAATTGTGAGCGTAAATATTTCAATTTAAAATTTGCATTGTCTTTTTCAAGAGTAGCGATCACATCTTTTTCATCAAAATTCTTTTTGAGAAATGCAATACTTGTTGCAAAGGTCATATTTACAAAAATCCATAAGCTTTCACGGCAAACCGTAGCCCAGGAAAAAGTAAAATAAGGTTGAAGAGACTGGAGATGAATTATTGGGTTATCATCCAGGTATACAAAAGAATACAGAAGCCCTATAAAAGCAAGAATTGCTACATAAAAACCAATTGCGCAAAGGCTAAACCACCAAAATCGCTTTGTAAAAAGAAGCCAGGGGATAATTGCTTTTGCGTACAAAAAATAAAAAGGAAACACGAGGAGGCTAACTAAAACCAGCATAGGCAAAAAGATAATATCCTTACTAAAAAAAGTGAAGAAATTTACAAGCGGGTAAAAAAGAAAAATTCCTATCCAATAAAATATTTCAATTTTATAAACAGGTTTTATTGGCCGGTCATTATCATATTCCATGTTGAGAAAGTTTTGGAATACTAATCTACTGCAGACGATCCAAACGGATAAATCATTTCGACATATTTGGAAATACTATCGATGAATTAAGGCAGCGTTTAAAATGATGGCTTTCTCAAAGATTTTGTTGCATTATTCTTTCAAGATGCCTAAGTATTCAACCCACGGCCCTACGGCTTCTTTATATTGTTTGGCCATTACACGTGCTATTTGCGAAATATGGTTGAGGTCGTGTACGGCCCACGTAGCAAGAAGCTGTGATAATGTTACTTTTCCAAAAGCAGGATGAATGCCTCTTTTTTCAAGGTCTTTATTGGTAAGTCTCTTTGATAGTAATTGTTCCATATTCTTACTTCGCAGTTTAACAAAATCATCTAAAAGCTGTTGCAGTGATTTCCCTTTGCTTTCTTTAAATTGAGCGAACCGGTCATACGGTTCAAATTTTTTATCATTGTTTTCAGAAAGAATAATTTCTGCTCTTGGTATCCAATCTGTTTTTTCACCATAGATAAGATGGCCTACAATATCATAAACACTCCAGGTATCACCGCCTTCATTATTTAAAGTCCATTCGGCAGAAATATCTTTGAGCAAGGTATTGAGAACATCGGGTGTTCGTTCGAGAATTTCTATTGATTTTTCCAATGAAGAATCCATGTGTATTTTTTATAAAAGTAAAATTAAAAAATTGTGTCATTCAATACCTGACCATTACCCATTTAATCTTTTAAAATAAAAAAGCTGTTCAGGCTATGTAACCCTGCAAGTCTACTTGGTTAAGACAGTACATGCGACTATTCGTTTGCGCAATTTTTTTTTATTTTTTTTCGCATGAAAATCTTGAACTGGTGTCCCGGCTCTATGGCGAGTAAATCAAAGAAGATCTTTTTTGCAACTATTCTATAAACCGGTTAATTGTGTCGATATTTTGTCACAATCTTGTAATAAGAACCAAGGTTTTAGCCAGGCGATATTTTCCTTCTTAATACTATTCCATATTTTGTTAACTTGACCCAAAGAATTCTATGAATTCAGTTTTCATAATAATTTTCCTGGCCACTATAATGGCAGTCTTGCCTTTCCTGAAGTCGGTAAGAAAGAGAGGTTATCAGGGCAATTTTTTTCAAAAATTGACGTGGTCAGGCCGTCTCGTAATTTTATCGGGGCTAATTTTAATAGCAGCAAGCTTATCGCAATACGAGGATTCTGTTAACAATACGAATGTTCCGAATGATTTAAAAATAGTTACGAATGCCCCGAAGCTAAGATCGCCCGCTACAATAGGGCTCGGCGCCGTTCGCGGTGCGGACGCGATTGAGAAAAGAGAATCTGTTAATAGTACTGTCACGAAGGAAGAAGGGCCTTTGTTAGATATTTCAGGAAATCCTCATTTTATTGAAGACGGCGACTCCACTACCATAGCCTTGAACATAAAAAATTATTCTTCGGGAAATGCCAGGAATGTTGATGCCGAGGTCATGATCTTGGAAAAGGTTAATGGCAAGTTTAATGTGTTGGGTAAATTCAGCGAAGAAGAAGAACGCATTTTTCTGGCAGCGAACAAAACATATTTGTACTTAATTAACGATCATTTCCACGAAGCCAGGAACAGCAATTCACATAATTTTTATTTCTTCTTTAAGATTAATTATACAAATGAAAGTGGAAGCAGACAGACACCATTAAGAAAAATTTATCCAATTCCGTATCCTAACGCAGGGGTATATATACAAAACTTAAACGATGCAAAAGTTTACCAAGTGGAATCTTTCCTGGTGCAAAATAATTATTGGTAGGTTTCAATTTTGTTGCGAAGCAACATACCACAAGTATTAAAACTATCTTACCATAGATTGCAAAAGCGAATTCATTGTGAACCAAATTGGCATTAAATACAATATGGTTTTTGTAACGGTTGGAATACTCAGGCTTTACAGGGTAATTTTTTTTTAAACGATACCAAATTTCCCGATATTTTATGCAACTTAAAACTATCTTTTCGTCTGCCATCCTTGCTGCATCTGCAATGTTATCCTCAGCCCAGGACCGCACAACCGGTACTATTCCCGATTCTATTTTTAATAAATTTAAAGCCCATGATATAATTACTCATGAAGAATTGGCATTGTCCCGCATCGTTGACTTTGCTTACCTGGCTCAATCGGAAAATGATGCAAATTGTGATACATCGGTTTCGCTCAACGATAGTATATCATGGTTAATGATTAGCCTGGATAATTCATCAACAAAATGTATAAACCATTTCCTGGTTACATTAAATTCAAATATCAAAAGCAGCATTTCAAACACACACCTTTACAGCGATTGCGGCGTTGCCATTTCAGCAGATTATTATAAAATATATCGCTATGAAATAGCGTCAAATAACCATGTTTTACTCCGGGCAAAAACTATGCACCGGCTGGTACACAGGCAAAATTTTGATGAGCAGAGCGGCAATATCACAAAGACTTTGTCTAATAAAAACATTTCATTCTGGATAAAACCCAACGGCGAAATTTCAAAAAGCCGAAAGGCTCCGGGATAAATTAGTACTAATTTTCCACCTTGCGATAAGGTATTTTGAGGTGTAGCTACGGGCGGCACAATGTGTGAAAGGAAGTTTATCTAAATTAATGACAGTAGTATCTAAGCTTTTAATTAAGAATGGAAGTAACATCCAGGGCTCTCAACTTTATTTGCATTTGCTGAAACACCGATATGAATGCTGCATATTTGTTTTCTGTGTGTGGCCACGCAATATCGTTCTTCTCAAGAATGAATTCTAATATATCACTCGCCTTACGACAGTCAACCGTATCAAAAAAGAACGATTTCCATTTGAATGGAAGTGTGCTGTAAGGTTTCAATGTAAACCCGTTTCCGTAAATCTTAATATGAGTGGGCATGCTTCTTACGTCGATACTTTGTATGTCATTTTCCAGCGTCCAGGTAAAATAGATTTCCCAAAACTGTAAATGATTTAATAACCTGCTTTTTATTTCAGCGCCTGATTCTTTTTTGCCGGGAGGAATTTGCCACAAATTATTTTCTAATGAAAATGGATTTTTCTTTGCAGATGACAGGGGCTGACTTTCGAAATAATCCACGGCCTTATCATCAGAAAGAAGTTGCAATTGTTTTTCGCTAACGGAGTTAACCTTAATTAATAATGTCTTCTTTTCATGGTCGGTAAGTTGCAGCCATTTATCTTCAAACTTCCATTTACCATAGTTAAAAGCTCGCAAGTTAGTTGTATAAGTGCCATCACTTTCAAGATCAATAAACGTTGTAGGGTTTAGCGCTGAATCGCTGTTGAGAACGCCACTGCTGTAAGTATAAAACCATAATTTATTAACGCCACTATTCTTTAAATGGCAACTCATGAAAGGAATCAATGAAGTAAGCAATATGTTTCTTAAAATATCACGCATGAATGCTAGAGATTACACCTAAACCTTTTAACTCCCTTCACGCCTGGCTTTGCAATAAACACATCGCCGCTGTAGGGATATTTTTTTAATTGCTCTTCGTTTAAGTTTTCTCTTGCGGTGGTAATGATAAGCTGATCAAGATTTTCACCTGCGAATGCGCAAGAGGATACGTTAGGTGCGGGAATCTCAATGGTATCAATATGTTTGCCGGTAAAAGGATTCCACCTGTATATGCCAAAACCACCCCAATGCGCTATCCAAAGCATTCCTTCCTCGTCGATAGCCATGCCATCGGGTGTGCCCATGCTGTTGGGTATTTCAATAGCATTTTTTTCGAAAGTTATGGTTGCAGACATTTCATCAAAAATATAAGACTGAACTACCTGTGTAGGGCTGTCTATAAAATACAGCCTCGTATTATCCAACGACCAGGTGAGGCCGTTTGATATGGTCGTATTGGCGATTTTCTTACGAACCTGTTTTTGTTCATCAATATAATATAGAGAGCCTTCGCCTGTAAGATGTTTCTTATGCATGGTGCCAATCCACAGCCTTCCACGACTATCGCACCTGGCATCGTTGCATCTATGAGTATTTCCTTTTTCAATATCAAGTAGCAATGTATGCTCTCCCGTTACGGGATTGAATCTCGCAATGGATGTATCGAGGCTTATCACCAGGTCATTATTTTTATCAAGCAGCGCCACGGAAATAGTGTGATTAAATTTCCATGTTTGAATGGATGTATCCAGCCAATTGTATTCATATAAAATCCCGTCTTCTATGTTTACCCAAGAACAGCTTTTTCTTTCGGCATGCCATAAAGGGCCTTCACCTAAGTAACATTGAGCGGGATAAAGTAATGTGGCTTTCATTAATTGAGGTTATGATTTTGAATAAATATTGTTTGAGTTTGGTACCATATTGCCGATGGCTTTCAAGATAACTGCTGAAAAACCGTGTCTGATGCGTATTATAAAAACTTCATTTTTGGGTAAATATGTTTTAGCGTTAAACCTAAAAAAATACTTGTGATGCGAATAGTTATAGCTGTCTTTGCCAATGCATTTTTGACACTTAGATATCTAAAAATGAAAGTACTAAAGATTAGCTGATTTCAAACTTCAAGCACTTCCGTTACCCTTTCTCCTTCGGCACAAAAACATTCATAACTGCTTCTCTTATTAATGCCGGTGGTAAAATGCCCTGCGATAATATGAAGTCGTGAAAATGCTGTTGGTTGAATTTCTCACCAAGTGCTTTCTCAACATCCTTTCTCAGTGCTATCATTTTTGTAAATCCGTAAAAATAACTATTTGCCTGGCCGGGCGCTCTTAGCGCATAGCGCTCTACTTCCTGTTTTGCCATAGCATGCGATTGTACCACGTCTTTCATCAGCAGGTTGAGTGCTTGTTCCTGTGTCATTTTTCCGGCCTGCAATTCAGGATCCAGGAAAGCTCGGGCAGCACGAAGCAAACGATAATCCAAAGAAACCAATTGTCCTTCAAGTGGCATATACGGCCTGGTAATATATTCAGAGTAAAGGCCCCAGCCTTCTACGTTAGTGGAGTTAAAAGCATACAATGCACGTGCCTGTGAAACACCTTCTTCAACCATTTTATCAAACTGCAGCTCATGCCCCGGGCGTGCTTCATGTGCTATGATAGTCCAAGAGGCCGCATCAAAAGTGAAGTCATCATATTTGTCCACTTTCTCGCCGGGAGCCGCAGGCACGTTTAATGGCAACACAAAAACACCCCGCTCGCCGGTATTATTTAAAAAAGGAGGGGGAACCATGTGCGGCGCGGGTTGCTGAGCGGTTTCAGCTTCTGTTGCCAGACGTATGATGGCTGGCCTGTTTGGCAAAGTAACCAAATGATGTTTCCTGATGATGTCTTCAATATCGGCAAGGTGGCTTTTATATACGGTCATTATTGAATCACCTATGAGCTGATCCTTTTTCAGGTACTTAATTACATCCCGGTAATCCTTTGATGGAAGCTTATATTTTTTCGCGACTTGCTCCGCAATAGGTTTCATCTCGTTTTGTATATCGGTGAACAGCGCATGTGCCATTGTTGCAATTTCAGCAGGCGGAATGTCGATACCATAGCCTTCCAGTGCAAGCTTGTATTCCTCCGCCGGCAATTTAAAATCCGTACGGGCCTTTGGTAATAAAGTTGCTCTTATCCACGCATCATAATCTTCTAATTGTTTTTTTATAACTGCATAGGCATCTTCCCACCCGGTAATATTATATTTCTTAAACAGTTCTGCAATGCCAGCAACCATGCTGGCGTTGCGTGATAGCTCTGTCTCCATGGCCTGCTTCGAAGGATAGATCATGCCCTGTTTGTTCATCTGGGCAGTAGTCCGTTCTCTATAAATGGCTGTTACCGGTTGGTACCCATCCTCCAAACCGGCATACTTACGCAAACGGATAACCGCTGCATTACGCCTTTCAGGCGTTGTTTGGTCGTCTAGTAATATTTGCAGCCCGCGAAACACCCCACCCGTAGCGTTCAGAAATATCACTTCTTTACTCAACTCAAAATCCTGTCGCCGGAAACCCAACTCTGCCTGGTCGATAAGTATATCGAGGTCCTGCTTTATCGCAAGATCGGTTTCGGTTTGTTTGGCTGCTTTTAACCGGGCCACTGCGTCTTCTGTTTCTTTTCGATCGGCAAACACATTTGTTAGCGTGGGCACAGTTATTAAAGTATCATAAAAGGCAAGCCCCTGGACAGAACCAAACTCCGGGGAATATTTTTCATCAATGTCAATAAGGATTTTGGTGTATTCGTTTGATTTTTTTACCCAATCTTTACTTTCGGCTGAATGGCTTTGTGCGTTGGTTGCAAAGGGAAGAAAGGCAATACTTAAAAGAGAGAGGCCTTTTAAAATCGGGTCAAAATTGATCATGTTACTGAGATTAAGAATCTAAAAATAATATTAAGATGAAGGTAACAATTGAAATGCAGTAAATAGTAGTCGGCGCTTTTACACTACAAATTTTTTCTTTTTGTTTTATCAACGGTAAATATCAATGTTCAAACGCAATTGAATAATTTTTTTGTCAAAAATTAAATTGCATTCCTGCTGATACACATCAACCCCGGCAGCCAGGAGTATTTTTTAAATCGACAGATCAATCATACATAGTTAATTCAGATCAATATTTCATAAGTTTATAGATAAATAAAGAGCGGATAGCTCTGCCATCTTGTATATATAAACCTCAATAACATTATTATGGAAAGAAGAACATTTGTAAAAAGCGCTGCCACTATTTCAAGCTTCACAATTTTAAGGCCCGGGATTGTTTTTGGTTCAAGAGCAAATTCCGCCATAAGAATGGGAGTGATTGGTTGTGGCAACAGGGGTACGGCGGTTATATCATCAATCGTAGAAAATACCAACAGCAATATTGTTGCCATTGCAGATATTTTTGAAGATAAGCTGAAAACTGCAGCGCCAACTTTCAATAAGTTGAATACGGCCAAAGGATTTCCTGTATTCAAGGATTCAAATATGTACCAGGGGTCGCAAGCATACCTGCGGTTACTCGATAATAAAAATGTGGACGCAGTGCTTATTTCTTCCCCGGCATACAGCCATGTTGGGTTTCTCGAAGCGGCAGTAGCCTCGGGTAAACATGTGTACTGCGAAAAACCGGTGGCGACAGATGTTGACGGTTGTAAACGCGTGATGGAAGTTGGTGAAAAATTGAACGGCAAACAAAGCGTTGCCATCGGTTTCCAAATACGATATGGATCCCCCTATGTTGAAATGGTAAACAGGATACATCGTGGTGATATTGGCGACATCATAACGGTCCAGTTGTATTATTTTTCATCCGGTACCCCCATGATACCGCTTGCCAACGCCTCTTATGATGAAATAAGAATACGCAATCATTATTATTTCCGGGCAATGTCGGGAGGCATATTATTAGACCAGGGAATTCACATGCTAGATGTTTGCAACTGGGCATTGAAAGCACATCCGTTGCATGCTGTGGGGCAGGGTAATATAAAAGGCCGTCCTGATTTTGGAGATGAATTCAGTAATTACCAGGTATTGTATCAATATCCTAACGATGTGGGAGTAAGCATCCATACCACAAAAGTGGGCCCGCAGTTTGGTGGTGTATGCTGTAGGTTTATCGGCACGAAAGGAACCGCTGAGGCACATTACAGTGGTGGTGTATTTATCACCGGCGAAAACAAATGGGATTCCGGTATCGCAAGAAACGGAACCGAACTTACCCCCGAACAGCGGGCCTCAGGTGTTTTCCTGTCGTCGTTGTATGATGCTGATGCTAACAAGGAAAAAGCATTTATCGGCAGCATTGAATCGGGCAATTATTTGAATCAAACACGCTCAGGAGCAGAGTCCACACTTACTGCGATACTTGGCAGAAATGCTGCCACCACCGAAAGAGAAATGACCTGGGATGAAGTTTATTTTTCTAATGAAAGATTAGATCCAAAGTTGAATTTGACGCAGTTTGATAAAGCTTAAAAATTTGGAAGCTCTTAAAAAAAAGGATTGGTTGAATTAAGTTACAGTTGGCATTCGAAGGCATAGATACGACCAACATAAAACCAGGCTACTTGCCAGCAGGGATATGGAGAAGGCTTATTACTATTGCTTCCAAAATACTCGAATTGAAGGGTTGTTGTCTTTGTCGTTACACAGTTGAAAATCTAATCCATAACGCCAACAAATGCAAAGTTGAATGTGCTTCCCATAGTATGTGTCGCTTAAAAGACTGGACGAACCTTAATTAATAAGATAGAAATTATTGCTTTTTTAAAATACAGAGGAGAGAAGGTGAGAGATAGCTGATAAGCTTTTGAATTTAATACGCAAACGTTTGTTACATTTTTCCCGGCATTTGTTTACTAAATTCACAATACGTCAAAAAAAGTCCAACTGTTAAATTGCTTATTTCAAGTTTTGAAAAATTACGATCTTTTTTGAATTACTAACGGCGTTTTCACCTGGCGATTCCAGGCATCCTGGGGATACATATATTCTTTAACTAATTACTCGAATGGAATATGAAAAAACTACAGCATTACTTGATACTGGTTTTACTCGTCACAGGTTTATACGCCTCGGGCACAGATATTAAAGATTTTGAGAAGCATTTTAAGCTAATGCCGCAGCCCCAGAAGATTGAATTTCTGGATGGGAAAAGCCTTTCTCCCGCTTCCATTCATTCCATATTTTTACAGGGAACGACCACCAGGCCTGTTTTAACCGGCATGTTGGCAACCTTGCCTCTTAGTACCAAATCTGCTGCCGGAGTTCTCATTCTGAATATATCATCTGGTAAAAATGTTCCTTCATCCAACGAAGGATATGTTCTTGAGATTGGGAATAACCAGGTAATTATTAGTGCCCGCGACCAGGCCGGATTATTCTATGGATGCCAGACGCTGCAGCAATTATTAGAAGATGCGAATGATCAGCAGATCAGCATTCCTGCATGCAGGATCACCGATTACCCAGACATCGCTTACAGGGCTATTCACCTGGATTTAAAGCACCATGTTGATGCCGGAAATTATTATTACAAAATGATCGATCAACTGGCATCCGTTAAAATAAATGCCATCATTGTAGAATTTGAAGACAAGCTCCGTTACCGTAAAGCGCCTTTGGTCGGTTCAGGAAATGCAATCTCTGTTGATGAATTTGCAGAGATCAGCCGCTATGCTAAAGAACGTAATATTGAGATTAGCCCGCTGGTGCAGGGTCTTGGCCATGCTGCCTTTATTTTAAAGCATGACGAATACAAAAATCTTCGTGATACCATATCCTCCGACTGGTCATTTGATCCTATAAATCCGGCGACATATGAGTTGCAGTTTTCTCTTTATGAAGATGCCATTGCTGCCACGCCTTATGGGAAATACCTGCATGTTGGAGGAGATGAAGTGGGCAATCTCGGCATGTCAGAACTATCAAAGAAATCCGGGCTTACTCCCATTGAATTACAAATGCTGTGGCTTAATAAGGTTTCTGAATTTGCCATAAAACACCATCGTATTCCCATCTTCTGGGATGATATGGTTTTCAAACTTTCAGGTCTGTACCAAAGTACCTGGGACCCGGATTTACCTGAACAACGTGTAAAAGATATGTGGGCAAAAGACAGCCATAAACTCGATGAAAACATCTCACTCTTTCCAAAAGAATGTGTGTATATGCGCTGGAACTACGATGCCCCTGATATATTGGGCAATCATAAGGCGCTTGACTGGTATAAATCACATAATTTAAAAGTGATGGCTGCTACCGCCGCGCAAACGATGTGGCCAATGCTTCCCCGCAACCACTCTAACTTTCAGCCTATCAAAGACTTTTCAAGAATAACGGCGCAGAAGAAACTGGATGGTATATTATGTACTGCGTGGGATGATTGTTCCCCGCATTTTGAAACCTACTGGCGTGGCTTTTATGATTTTGCTTTTTTTAGCTGGCATTATACTGATGCAAAGGCAGAAGATGTACATGCCATGTTCCGGCAGCGTTTTTATGCCCCCGCTTTATCTGGTAAGTCTTTTGATTTCCGCGACCAGTTGGAAAAGGCACTTGAATTCTGGGAGACGGCTTTAATCAGCAAAGGTGAACGCGATACCTATCCACGTTCTATTGACCTGGTGGCACTGCCGGATGCCACTCAACCCGGTAAGTGGAATGTTGATTTTAAAGTAAAGCTCGATCGTGCCAGGGAAGAAATAAAACGTTACCAGTTGATAAGGGATCAATTGAACAGGGCCATTCAATTAGCCCGCAGGAATACATATACTTTGTCGCTGTTGTATCAAATAAACGAACTGCAGTCATACCCTGCAAAACTATTACTGCTATTGGAAAAGTACGATGAAGCGTCTTCAATTTCTAACCGTGAATCAGCAAAAAAAGAATTAAAAAAATTCGCTACGGATTTCGGGGAAATAAGAAAGAATTATGAAAATGTATTTTCCAAAACCAGGATATTGGCTAATCCGGATAATTATATTCCAGATCAAAATCAACATCATCACCTCGCTAATGGTACAAATAACGATGACTGGATGTTTGTTTATGAACTATCGATGAACAAAAAGATCAACGATTGGCTACCCGATTAATGCGATGATTTAATAGATTCTTTATGCATTTCAATTATTTTTTGATCAGCTTTCGAACGGTACTTGCTTTTGCATTTCTTTCCATTATATCCTGTAAATCGAATACTCAAAAAGAATTCACTTCATGGAAAGTATATGGCGGAACAAAGGAAATGATCCGCTATTCCTCTCTTTCGGAAATAGATACAAATAACGTCTCGCAATTACAGGTTGCGTGGACTTATAATAGCGGCGATGCGGATACCGTAAGTCATTCACAGATCCAATGCAATCCCATTATCATCGATGGGATATTATATGGCGTAAACCCGCAGATGAAATTATTTGCCATTAATGCTGAGACAGGCAAACAACAATGGCTATTCGATCCGAACACTAAGAGTGCTTTTGATAACGATCCTGTTTCTTTCCACATCATGATAAACAGTCGCGGGGTGGCTTACTGGACAGACGGCAAAGACGACAAACGCATTTTCTTCACAGCCGGTTCATATACTTATGCCATAAACGCAACCACAGGTAAGCCCATTACATCGTTTGGAAACAATGGATACATCGACCTGCATGATGGACTCGGCAGAGACACCCGGGATCTGTTTGTGGTAAACAGTTCTCCCGGCATAGTATTTAAAAATCTCCTTATTCTTGGTACACGGGTAGATGAAACTGCGCCTGCAGCGCCCGGACATATCCGTGCTTATGATGTGGTTACCGGCCGGAAGAAATGGATATTTCATACCATACCACAGCCCGGTGAATTCGGCTATGACACCTGGGAAGACAGTACTGCCTGGAAATATATTGGCGGAGCAAACGCCTGGAGCGGTTTTGCACTTGATGAAGAACGGGGAATAGTATTCGTATCTACCGGTTCCGCATCATACGATTTCTATGGAGGCAAACGCAAGGGCTCAAACCTGTTTGCCAACTGCATGATAGCTCTTGATGCCGCAACAGGTAAACGTATATGGCATTTTCAGTTGGTGCATCACGATGTATGGGATAAGGATTTGCCTTCACCGCCAGCGTTGCTTACCATTAGTCATAATGGGAAAATGGTTGATGCCGCAGCTCAAACCACCAAGAGCGGAATGGTATATGTTTTTGAAAGAGCAACAGGCAAACCCATTTTTGACATTGAAGAAATACCGGTGGATACGGTTGGTGGCCTGCCGGGAGAAGAACTATGGCCAACGCAGCCCATCCCAAAAAAGCCTGCTCCTTTTGTACGACAGACTATAACACCAAATGATATAAATCCATACCTGCCCGACAGCACTATTGCCAGGTTAAAAAAAGAGCTTCAAAGTTATCGTTTTGGAAATATGTTTATTCCTCCCGGTAAACAAACTTCTATTGTGCTACCCGGTTATGGTGGCGGTGCAGAATGGGGCGGCCCTGCATTCGATCCACAGACAGGCATCCTGTATGTAAATGCCAATGAAAATGCATGCCTCATGGAAATGCTGGATAATGAATACAAGCCGGCATCGCATGAAACTAATTTACAGGCAGGCCTTCGTTTGTATAAAGAAAAATGCATGAGCTGCCATGGCGAAGACAGGAAGGGAACAGGCGTTTACCCATCTCTGTTAGGCGTTCACTCCAAATATTCTTTAAAAGATTTTGAAGCATTGCTAAATAACGGACGCCGCATGATGCCGGCATTTAAACAATTACCTGAAGTAGAAAAAGAAGCAATTGCCTCTTACATACTTGACCAGGGAACAGAGCAGGCAAAGAATTTTGTTGCGCCGAAAAAATCAATAGATAGTATCAATATGATACCTTACCGGTTGAAAGGCTATACGAGGTTTCTAAGCCCCGAAGGTTATCCCGGCATTGCGCCTCCGTGGGGAACGTTGAATGCGATCAATCTTAATACCGGTGAATTGGTTTGGAAAACGCCTTTGGGAGAATATGAAGAATTGAAAGCAAAGGGAATCCCCGCAACAGGAACTGAAAACTACGGCGGGCCTGTGGTCACAGCCGGCGGACTGGTTTTTATTGCGGCTACCCGTGATGGGAAGCTAAGGGCATTTAATAAGAGAACCGGTAAAATATTGTGGGAATATACATTACCGACATCAGCATTTGCCACTCCGGCTATATATGAATTAAATGGAAAACAATATGTGGTGATTGCCTGTGGTGGCGGCAAGTGGGGACTAAAGTCATCCGATGTTTATATCGCTTTTTCGTTGCCGGGCAAGTAGATAAATATCAACACTAAAAAATTCATGCTTTTAAAAAAGAAGCACTAAACCATATGCAGGAAGTAACGAAAAAAGTCGGCAGTTATCGATACAGGATTCTTGCATTGGTTTTTATGGCTACTACCATCAATTATTTCGATCGAAGTATTATTGGTGTAATGGCGCCTACATTACAAAAGCTTTTCAATTGGTCCAATAAAGATTATGCCGCGATAATGGTTTCCTTCAAAATTGCATACGGAATAGGCTTACTATTTATGGGAGGAGTTATTGATAAGCTGGGCACTAAAATCGGGTACACGATTTCAATTGTAATATGGAGCATATTCGGTATGCTGCATGCTGCAATAAGGCCGGCCTTTAGCTTGATTGGATTTATCGTGGCACGTTTCGGACTGGGTATCGGCGAGTCAGGAAATTTTCCGGCAGCAATTAAAACCGTCGCAGAATGGTTTCCAAAAAGAGACCGGGCTTTTGCAACCGGCATCTTTGATGCATCGACAAGCGTAGGAGCCATCTTAGCCCCGTTCGTTGTTGGTGCGATAGTTACCGTTGAGGGTGACAACTGGCAAATACCATTTCTTCTTACCGGATTGCTTAGTTCTTTATGGGTATTTCTTTGGATAAAAACCTATAAAAGACCAGGCGAACATCCCAAACTTTCAAAAGAGGAGTTGGCTTATATTAACAGCGATTCCGAAGAAGAAACAACAGGAAAAATTCAATGGGTAAACTTATTATCTAAAAGAGAAACATGGGCTTTTTCTCTAACTACTTTAACGGATGGTGTCTGGTGGTTTTATCTTTTCTGGGGCGCAAAATTTCTCGCCGATCAGTTCAGTGTGGACATTAATAATATAGGGCTTCCTTTTCTCATAATTTTTATCATGGCAGATGCCGGAAGCCTTATTGGAGGATATGTTTCCGGTGCATTAATTAAGAAAGGATGGTCTATAAACAAGGCCCGGAAAATAACCATGTTGGTCTGCGCAATTATTATTTTACCTGTAAGCTTTGTGCCCGTTCTTACTGATAAATGGATAGCTGTCTTTTTAATCGGGCTGGCCGCCGCGGGCCATCAATCATGGTCAATTAACGGATATACTTTAGTGCCCGATGTTTTTCCCAAAAAGGCAGTTGCCTCTGTAATAGGAATAGGGAAAATGGTTGGAGTGGCGGTCGCGATAATTGCCGATATAGCTTTAGGAACCGTATTGGACACCGCCGGCAATTCCGGTTATTTCTGGGCTTTCATGATCGCAGGTTTTTCTTATATTGTCATATTGGGATTTGTACATCTTCTTATGCCGAAGATGACTCCTCTCGATGATAATTTAAATTATATAAAGGAGTAGATTAGTGTCCTATTGCACGTGAGCAGAACCCGCCTTCGACAAGCTCAGGCTGACAGTAAAAGGTAAAGAACAATTAAATTCTTAAATTAAAAAATATAGAAATGGCTAAAAATGAATTTTCAAGAAGAAAATTTATTGGAACTGCTGCAGCAGGATTGGCTGGAGTAGTTACAATGAACGCCGCGCAGAGCGCTGCATCCTACAACAGAATTATAGGAGCTAATGACCGGATAAATATCGGGTTCCTTGGTTGCGGAGCCCGCAGCACAGGCCATCAGAGAATGGTTAAAATGTCGGAGAAAGACAAAAACCTCGGCGTGGTTGCCGTATGTGATATCTGGAAGCTAAACAGGGAAAAAACGGCCGCTAACTGCAAGAAACTTTTTGGAACAGAAGCTAAGCAGTTTAAGTATTCTGAAGACATGCTTTCGATGCGGGAACTGGATGCTGTAATGATTGCTACAGGCGATTTTCAGCATGCAAAACTCCTGGCCGAAGTGGTGAAAGCAGGAAAAGATTGCTACTGCGAAAAGCCTATGGCCATAGATGTGGATGAGGCTAAAATGGCAAGGAGCGCTGTTCTCGGATCCAAACAAATTGTACAGATGGGCTCGCAATGGGTGAGCGACCCCATACAGAAAAAAGTACGGGATATGGTTCGTTCCGGAAAACTGGGACAGCTCACAAAAATTGAACAGGTATGGAATGACAATGAACCCCGCTGGCATGTTCCCGATGATCCCGATGTGGCTGCAATGCGGGAAGAAGATACCGACTGGAAAAGATGGCTTTTAGGCAAGCCTTACGTTCCCTTTGATTCCTGGAAATATTTTGAATTCAGAATATTCCGTGAGTACTCCGGCGGAATTACTTCACAATGGATGAGCCATGGCAGCGGATTGGTCCATTTTTATACTGACACTGCCATTCCTGATTCTATGGTCGCAAACGGAGGTATTTTCGGCTGGCCCGACATACGTGAGAATCCGGACACATTCCAGGCACTGGCAACTTATGACGAAGCAAAGTTTTTGTATTCATACGCCACCAACTTTGGAAACAGGTTTGGTGATTACACCTGCATTCGCGGCAAAGAAGGAACTTTATTTGCGCATGGAGGAGAAGGTAGCGCCCGTTGGTTTTTTATTCCGGAGCACCAGGACCTCCCCGGCGGATTTGATTTTTACGAGGGAATGAAAGACGCAGTAAAAAGCGGCAAAGCTAAAATAGTAACTGCTGAAGAATATGGTATGAAACTCGGGCCTGTTAATGTAAGTGACGACAGCAAATACCATCTTGATAACTGGGTTGACTGCATGAGGAACAGGGATATGATTCCCAACGGGAATATTCAAACCGGCTTCTGGCATTCGATAGCCTGTATAATGGCTACACAGGCTTACCGCGAAGGCAAAAAACTTTACTGGGATCGCACGAAAGAGGAGATTGTGAATCAACCGGTAAAGAAATGAGGAAACAAATTCAACAGGTAAAGCTGGCAAAAAATTTACGAAAATTCAACGGCACTAAGTGGAAGTTGTTTGAAATAATTAACGTGAATTCGGGGATAAGAATAAATGAATACAAAATATGTAAAAATAAAATTGAACGACAGTTATAGCGTTTGAAAAATTATGCAAAACCTTAGTAGAAACAGAGTCTATTCGGGACAGACCTTATTACCTTATTGTACAAATTGGCTGAGTAAGTAATAAGGTTGAATAAAATTTTGAAAAGTTTTCTACTAAGGTTAAAGCAAAAGCTGATTCGGAATTCCCTTAATTAAACACAACATTTAATCACCGCCAGATGCATATATTTTCCAAAGCAATTATTAGCCATTCAACTTTCTTCAAACTTATTTTCATTTTATTACTGGTCACATTGCTGGCTAATACGAAGGCTAATGCACAGAATAAATCCAATACAATAAATGAACTTGATGTAATACACTCGCTGGCAACAGCGCCGAAAAATAATACCTGGATTCAATTCACCGATGCGCCTAATTCTTTGTATCATTATCTTGCCGGGCAAGCCGGCCAAATGCTCACTAAGCGGGAGGCTTCTATTGCCCGTCTGCATACACTGAACGATTGGAAGCAACGCCAACAACAGGTACGCAAAACGCTAATGGATATTACAGGCCCCTTCCCTGGAAAGACACCGCTGCATGCTGAGATTACAAGGAAAATTGAAAAGAGCAATTACAGAATAGAGCATATCGTTTATGAGTCTCAGCCCGGATTTTATGTCACCTCTTCCCTCTTCATTCCTGCGAAATTGAAAGGCAAAGCTCCGGCCATAATTTACTGCAGCGGACATTCAGAGAATGGATACCGGTATCCATCTTACCAGCATGCAATTTTAAACCTCGTAAAGAAGGGATTTATAGTATTTGCATTTGACCCGGTTGGTCAGGGCGAACGCCTTGAATACTTTGACCCAACAACAGGCAAACCAGTCTTTGAAGGTTCGGACTGGGCCCATTCTTATTCAGGCGCACAGGCTTTCATCGCCGGAAGTTCCCAGGCCCGCTACATGATATGGGATGGTATCCGGGCCGTTGATTATCTTCTTACCAGGAAAGAAGTCGATCCTGAAAGAATAGGAATAACGGGCCGTTCCGGCGGAGGCACGCAGTCTGCCTATATAGCTGCATTTGATGATAGGATATATGCAGCCGCTCCCGAAAATTATATCACGAATTTCAACCGGTTAATCCAATCTATCGGGCCGCAGGATGGTGAACAGAACCTGTATAGTGAGATTGCCCGGGGAATAGATCATGCGGATCTGCTGGAGGTTCGTGCACCAAAGCCCACTTTGATGATAACCACTACCCGCGACGAGTTTAGCATACAGGGAGCCAGGGAAACTGCAAAAGAGGTGTCGCGTATATACAAAGCTTACAACAGGGAAGCAAGTTTTGGAAAGGTTGAAGATGATGCACCTCATGCATCAACGTTAAAGAACCGGGAAGCCATGTATGTGTTTTTCCAAAAAAATTTGAACAATCCCGGTGATTCGGCTGATGAAGAAACAGAGCTTTTGAGTAACGAAGAATTACAAATTACCAAAACAGGCCAGGTTTCAACCTCGTACCAAGGGGAAACGGTTTTCAGTTTAAACCGAAAGGCTGCGGAGAAGCTGGTTAATAAATTAGATGCTTCCCGGAAAAATATAGTCAACCATCTTTCCGATGTATTAAAATCGGCCAGGAAACTTTCCGGCTATCATGCACCAATAGAATTTCATGAACCCGTATTTACCGGGCGTTTTGCGAGGGATGGCTATGTGATTGAGAAATATTTTGTAAAAGGCGAAGGTGATTATGTGATTCCTTACCTCCTGGTAATTCCGGATAAACCAAACAATAAAGCACTGATATATTTGCATCCCGGTGGTAAAGCTGTAGAAGCTATGCCCGGTGGCGAAATGGAATGGCTTGCGAGGAAAGGTTTTACTGTGCTGGCTCCTGATTTGATCGGCATAGGTGAAATGGGGCCGGGTGATTTTCATGGCGATTCTTATATTGACAGCGTTTCCTATAATGTATGGTTTTGCTCAATACTTATTGACAGAAGCATAACGGGAATAAGAGCCGGAGATGTAGCGAGACTCGTCACAGTATTGAAAAAAAATACTCAGATCAACACAGTTTTTGGTATTGCCAAAAAGGAAATGGCGTCTGTGTTATTGCATGCTGCCGCTTTTGACCCGGCAATTACCAGTGTAGCTCTTATCGAACCCTATATCTCTTATCGCTCCGTAGTAATGAACCGGTTTTATAATCCGGCCTTTATCCGTAGCGCCGTTGCCGGGGCACTTACAGCTTATGATCTTCCTGACCTTGCAGCCAGCCTGGCACCCAGGAAACTGATTATAGCAGGGGTTACAAATGCATCTGGCATAGCCGCAGATTCGGAAAGTATCAATACCGATCTTACTGTAGTTAAAGATGCTTATCAAAACAAAAAAGCGGAGGGGCAATTATATATCGAACCGTTGAAACCAACTGAGAAGGCTTATGATATTTATTTGGAGTTGATAAAATAAAGTGCAATGGCTTTCGATGATTAAGTTAGATCAGTCTAATAATAATATTATGTCTGCATATTGGTGTTTAACGTCTTGCAATTTTTGTTATTAGAATATGATTGCAAATATTGGTTGTGTCCTCTTTCCAGTCAACCTTTACGTAAATAGGGAATGTATCCGTCTGTTTTATTCCAATATCTGCGCTATTACTTATTAGCCGAAAGGCTCCCGTGTACGGCTTTAATTCTCCGTCAAAAGTAATCATTAGGCCTCCACAACAAACACAAGCCCTTACGTCATAGCCGGTAATAATTGCGTTATTTATATATGGAACTTCTTGTGTAATTTCTTTTTGGCAAGAATTACTTCCAAGGAAGAAAAGTGTCAAAATGATAGCTATTAACTGTGGCGATTTTTTCATAAATGTACTTTTAAGGTGGTGACACTTGAATTGTTAGAAGCGTTGCATCGGGGTTGTCAGGCGCAGGAAAGCGTAAGGAATAAGGCGAAGGGTTTCTGTATAGCTTCTTGTGCCTTACAAAATTTGAAGAGTGACTTTATTAAAAATTGATCAGTACTTAATGGCACAAGAAAGCTTGGCTTTAGGCTATACAGTACCTTGCGCCAAGGGGGGCAATACCCGTGTTAGGGGTTGTTAGCCTTTGTCAAAATATTTTCCAATTGAAAGTCCAAGCCATGGGACTATCCCATATTGGTTTACAATAGGTGTCACACTAATGCGCCACATTAAATTTTGATTTGTGTGTCGTCTGTAACCTACACTGGGAACAAAGTTTACAAAACTGTCACCATTAGAATTTTTTGAGACGAGAAATAGATTGCCGTCAATTCGTGTCCAAGTCGCACCAAGTCCTGCGTCAATAAATGATTTGTTGTTTTTTAGTTTGAAAAGATAATTAATGCCAGCGGGTATCGTCAAGTAAAAAGCATTCTCAGAATAAAACCCAACTCCAAGTCTAAATCCAAGCCCCGGTTGTTTTATCAATTGTCTCTCATAATTAACAGATGCAAAGAGTCCATTACCACCTGCCTCTAAATAAATATAATTCCTTTTAAATGTTGTTTGTCCGTATGAAGAAATGGCTATGAAAGAAATTACTAAAAATAATGTCAAATATTTCATAAGTTAATGTTCATCGTTTTCAATAACCGCTTACGATAGGGCTTTTCGATGTACTGGCATTTAAAAATCGTCAGATGGAACTATCGTAGATTTATAATTTAAATATGAAGGTAATAACAAAAGATGATTTACTTCCGCTACGCTGGAACTATTGCTGATAGTGAACTGCAGCCCATTGTTACCACGTCAGCCACTATATTGCAAAAACCCCTACGTTACCGGAAGTTGCTTTCTTTCCACCATGAGAAATTGTCAGAAATAATGATTTCATTCTTCTCAAAATGAAGTGTCGTCTTCATTGGTATTGTTCTGAATTGCAAATTATATCTGTTTGCAAGCTGTCTTATTTCTGGAGTGTCGTCATATGTCAACATGAACTTTCCTTTTAATCGAGATGTAAGTTCAAATAATCTTTCATGGTCAATGTCAAAATATGTATAAAGTCTTTTGCCTGCAATAGTGTATGGTGGGTCAATAAAAAAGTAGGCACTTTGATTGTTTAAATATTGTTCTAAAATTTCAAAAGCGTCCCCTGAAATAAAAGTTATTTTGTCTTTAACGTAGTTGATTGCAAGTATTCTGTCACGTAAAGTTTTTGGATACCAGCGAGAAGTAATTCCCTTTCCATTCTCTCCGTTTTTAATCATTCCTGAACCTTTAGCAAGAATGCCTCCATGGAAAACTCTATTTTTCAATATGGTACAAAATGCAATGTCATGAAGTTTTTTGTTTGGGTTTTCTAATTCGGCTTTTACGTTTGCATGTGTCAGGTCATAAGAATAAATTTTATCCGCAAGCCATTTATTTTTTTTGTTTAAAATAATTTCCCAAACTGCCGCAATTTCTTCGTCCATTTCTACCATTGTAATGTGTTCAGCCATTTTTTCAAAAGCTGCCGTCAAACTTACAATACCACCACCCGCAAAAGGTTCACATAATTCTTTTGCAATTTTCCCTTCCTGTTTTAACCATTGTCTAACAGTGGGAATTAACCATGTCTTACCACCTGGATAGCGAAACGGACTACGTTGCGGCACAGATGCAACATTGATGATTGATCGCGTGTTTTTTTGTTCGCCAATGTCGAACATAGTCATTTGATTTTTCATTCTATGACTATGTTTTCAAGGTTATCAATATCTGAAGCTCCTGCTCTTTTAGCATCAAGTTTCTTCTGTAGCATTTCAGTGAATTGGCTAATAGAACCTGCCTCAAATTTGGCTATTTGTTCTAATGCACTTTCAAATTTTGTATAGACAACTCTTTGAAGTTTAAGAGATAAAATTTTGGTTTTATTATCTGGCTCAAGGTCATAGAGGAAAAATGCAAAATCAGATTCAGTCTTATCAAACTCGGGAAGAGAAGGCAACGTGTTGTAAAAACTTGTTTGTAATGCAACAACTTGCTTTTTGTTCCATTGCTTCAAGATTGAACCTTTCGCAATTATTTGTGGAATAAGCCTTTTTCGTGATGATGAAAGATAATCAGGTTTTGGATATTTAAATGCCTGTGTCCAACTGAAGTCAGGGGTTGGGTTTTCTAAATATGCCGTGAAGGGTCCAGTTAAATTCCCTGAAATGTAAACAGCCTGAACTTCTAATGAACCAAAATCTAAAACACGGCCTTTGTCGTCATAAGAAACTAAAACGTAGTCAATATTTCCGGCGGATTTGCTGTGTTTATCTTTAAGCCTTATCTCGCCAACATGAGTCCATGTTTCCTTGCTGTCAAAAATAAAATTTGCTGCATCACTAATGATAGTCCAATCTTGTCTAAATCTTATTGGGCAAATGATTATCTGCTTGTCTTTATGGTTTAAGCTACAAACTCCCAAAGGAAATTCAATACTGTTTTTTGTGCAGTTTGAAACGATGTTGTTGTATGGGCATAGTTTGTTTTCCCGATAACGTTTTGCTCTATCGCTTTCATTGTTAATAGGAAAGCCGAAAACTTCACCCAAAGGCTGTAAATCTTTTTTGTCCATACTCATTTCTCAAAAATAGTAGATATTGCCCGTCTTTAGATCTGTCAATAAAGGAATGTTGATATTTAGCAGAGTGCCAGTGCAATTTCCGTAACACTAAGAAAAGTATCCGAAAGGTCTCCTTATAAAGCCCCACTTTAAAAATCATTTTGCAGAGCTTTGCGGCATACTTTTGAGTACTGATATTGCCCCTTCCTTTGTCAGGGTAGGCTCGGTCTGCTATTGGGGACAATAGTATTAACCTTTTCTTTTCTGTTTGTTTATTTTTAGAATTTTTTTTTATTTGAATAGCTTTTTTCATCCTCTCTTCGCACTTTCTTCAAATATTCATGTTTTAAAATTAGCACTTAAATCTTTTATTAATAATTTTCACCGGCAATTTTTATTGGAAGTGCATAGCTGTGATATACGTCACCTAACGTTGTCATATAGCCGCAACAAATAGTTCCTTTTTCCCAGTGCGGATTTAACCGTCACCGGCTTTTGTCCACGGATAAAATATTTTCAGCAGCTGCAATGATTTGTTTTTACAACACGAGCACTCCAGTGCTTCAATACCAAACTGCTCAGCATACGAACTTCGAATAGATAAAGACATCAATTAGTTTTCCGGCTGGTCATGAGACCAGGCTCCGGCTCTCAAGAGCGGATAGGTTGGGCTTTGGAACAAGAGGGGACACCTGCGGAGGCTGAATTTAAACACACTACTGATAGCTGGGTAAGCGGTTCGTGCTATTTGTCGTGAAGAACTTTCTCTTTTTTTATCACCCTTGTCTGCCCTCTTTTTTTCTTGCGTGACTTTAGAAAATCACTGAATTCTTTTTCCTCTTTTTTACTCAAAGGTTTGTTTACAAAAACAAAATCTTTGTCGTCCATTTTTTTGAAGTTTATCATAGCTTAAAGTCTTTAAAATATTTAGTTGTCAAAACAAGTGCCTCTCGCGAGTCAATGAACATTCTATTGTCTCCAAATAGTTTTGCTCCCAATGTTTGTTCATAATGGGAAATAAGTTGAGTTTTAGCGATAAAAGAAACAACTCCATCATAATTTAATTCAAACGACATTTTACAACCAAAAGCAACAAGATTTCCGGCAACTCCTCTGTAAAGTTTATCTTTTCCTTTATTAAATTTTGCGCTTTCAATCAAATCCATAAAAATGTGGTCGCCTTTATCTGTCAGGCTAATAAGTCCTTGAATGACGGTCGGATTGTTGATAGTTGTTAATTTATAAACTTGTTTTGTTCTGTCTTTAATTTCTGTATGCCAATTAAATACCCAATCATCTTTCTTTATTTTCTTTGCGTCTGTAATTTTCACAATTAAAGTGCTAAAAACCTCTTCTGAAACCGCATTTTCAAATTGAATTTGTCAACCTGTCAACCTCAAAGTCCAGATAAATTGTTTTTTTATTTTTCACAAAACAAATTTACAGAAAATTGAATGAAACTCAAGCTTGAAGGATGTTTGTAGGCATGACTGCTTACAAATAAATATATGTCACTCACCCCAATTCTGCAAAGTCGATTTTCAATTGTTTTGTCTTCGCTGTGTTCAATTGTCGTTGCGCTAATACAACTTTCTGCATATCGGTTTGCCATCTCAATTGCAGATAAAAATTTTATAGGTCTGTTTTATCTTTTTTACAGAAATTACCAGGCGAGGCCAAATAAAACGGTTAGATAGAACTGTTGCTGATAGAGAACTGCAGCCCATTGTTACCACGTCTGTCAGCATATTGCAAAAGCCTATCGTAAGCTGCTATTAATTACTGTACAAGGCTAAAAATATCTTTTTCGCCTGGTTGCAATTTCACCAAACTCGTTTTAAAATATCCCTTCAATTTTACATTTACTTTTGTGTTATGTCCATTATTAAAAGACCAAAAATCATTGGTTGTCAATTCTATCATGCCTTCGATTAATTCTCCTGTTTTGAATTGCGGTCTTTGGGCGACGATTAATTTAGTTGTTTGACAACTAACATAAATTAGGTATTTGGGCCTGTCAATTGTATCGGTCGTATAAATGTCTTCGTCTGCAAGTGAAAAATATTTAATTAAACAACTGCCATTGGTCAAAATAATTTTATAGCCAAGTGAAGCTTTTCTTGCCATTAAAAAACTTGTAATGAATATTGTATCATTGCTCAAAACAGCTTTAGTGATAGCTCCAAAGTTTTTTCCTGTAGTGTAGTTGTCGGAATAAATGCTGTCGTTTAATATCTCTTTAAAATTTATTGAAGTCGATGCCGGGAAGTCTGTTAATTCAATATTTTTATCCACTGTCATCTTGATGGTTGAGTCAGCGATATATGTACAAGTCTTTTGTCCATATGAGATTGTAAAAAATACAAAACCACTTACGAATACAAAACTTAAAATGATTTTTTTTGTCATAATCATACGGCGAGATAATGGCTACTTACACATAAATATATGCCTCTCGTCCCAATCCTGCAAAGTAGATTTTCAATTGTGTACTCTTCGTATTTTCGATTGTCGTTGCGCCAATACAACTTTTTGTCTACCGGTTTGCATCTCAATTGTAGGTAAAATTTTCTATTCACTTCAGAACAATTGCCGAACCTGGTAATTCATTTTCCAAGGCTGCCAATACTTTTCAATTAATTCTATAACCGCGTCTTGCTTTTTTATTGGTTTGCTCAACACTTGCGTGGCAGAAATATCAAGTGCAGTAAACAAGCAAATTTGATCAGTGCCCATACCTGATACTATTGTATTTTTATAAAAAGATTGCTTCTTATGTTAAAGTATTTTTTCGTCGCCTCCATACTATTTATCGCCTGCCGGTCTTCTTCACAACAGGACGGTAAAACATCGGAAAATCTAACTGTTGATAGCACTACTGTTTCAAATAGAAATATTTCTGATTCTGCTTTATTTTATCTTGTTCAAAAACAAACTTTTGAATATTTCTGGGATGGAGCAGAGCCAACAAGCGGGCTTGCAAGAGAGCGCTTTCATGCAGATAATATATATCCTGAAAATGATAAGAGCACTGTTACAAGCGGTGGCAGCGGTTTTGGTATTATGGCGATTTTAGTGGGTATTGAAAGAGGTTTCATAACCCGTGATGAGGGAAGGCAACGATTGGAAAAAGCACTTCACTTTTTAGAAACTGCCGACCGCTTTCATGGAGCATGGCCGCATTGGTGGTATGGTGAAACCGGGAAAGTAAGGCCGTTTAGTAAAAATGATGATGGCGGCGATTTGGTAGAAACGTCTTACTTGCTGCAAGGCTTACTTTGTGCCCGCCAATATTTTAGAGATGGTAATGAAGCTGAAAAATCTGTCGCCCAAAGAATAGATAAGTTATGGAAAGAAGTTGAATTCGATTGGTACCAGCATGGTCAAAATGTTTTGTACTGGCACTGGAGCCCGGTTAATGGATGGAAAATGAATTTCCCGATTCATGGATATAATGAAACATTGATCACCTACATATTGGCAGCATCATCACCCACACATTCGATTCCCGCAGCAGCTTATCATGAAGGCTGGGCAGAGAATGGAAAAATAAAATCCATTCATATAGAATACGGCGACACGTTGCAGATGCATTACCAGGGAAATAATCCTTACGGCGGTCCTTTGTTTTGGGCACACTATTCTTACCTGGGTCTTGATCCTCATGGATTAAAAGATCGATACGCTGATTATTGGAAAGAAAATACAAACCTCGCCCTGATCAATTATAAATGGTGTGTAGAAAATCCAAAAAAATTTAAAGGATACGGCGCAAATGATTGGGGACTTACCGCCAGTTATTCTATTAATGGATATGCCGCTCATGCTCCGGGAGAAAAAAATGATTTGGGAGTAATTTCGCCTACTGCAGCATTATCGTCATACCCTTACACGCCGGATCAATCAATGGCTGCCATGAAACATTGGTACAGCGACATGAAAGATAAGATCTGGGGCCGGTATGGTTTTTATGATGCCTTTAGCGAGACTGCTGACTGGTATCCCAAACGCTACCTTGCTATTGACCAGGGCCCGATTGTAGTGATGATGGAAAATTATAGAACAGGATTATTATGGAAACTTTTTATGAGTTGCCCTGAGGTAAAAACAGGTTTGAAAAAATTAGGTTTTGAAAGTCCTTATTTAAACTAAACAGATTTGAAACAACTATTGTTTGTATGTTTTTTGATTTGTTCTGTATCGGCAAATGCGCAGGAGCATTTATATGATTACACTATTTTCAAAAACAGTGTGATGCAGGGAGATTATTTTTTTAGTAATACATCTGCACAATCACCTTCCTCTGTTACCAATAAAAAAGGAAGATTGCCTGTAAGTGACAAAATATTTCATACGCCCGGCAATGTATTAAAACTGGAATATGTAAATGGACAGGGAGGAAACTGGGAAGCTAATGTTTACAGGGAAAATATAAGAGGCCAGGATCATTTTAAACCGGTTGAGTTTATTTCTTTCAGCATTTATCCAACCGCAAATACAGTGCAGGATGAATTTCCATCGTTCTGCCTGGTGTTTAACGACAGTTCTTTTTCAAAGAAAATAACTTTCGCGACAGATGTCGTAAACGCGTGGTCTGTTATTAAAGTTCCTTCCGCAACATTTATTAATGGCGCACATAAAATTCCGGATGATGTAATAGGATTTCAATTTTCACAAAATGGCCGGGAAGGGAAAAAGCATACCATGTATATAGATGATATAGAATTTTTACCGGTAAATATTGACACAAACATTATTTCAAAACCGGTAATTGTTTCTGCCAAGGGTTATGTAAAGCATGTAGATATTTCATGGAAGCCCGTTTCAGATAACGCAATAAAATATGTAAAAATTTATCGTTCAGAAAATGGAAAAGATTTCAAGGCAGCAGGCATACAATCCCCGCTAATTAACCGCTATACTGATTTTACAGGAGTGACCGGGAAAAATTACAGTTATAAAATTTCGTTTCTAAATCACAAATACAAGGAAAGTAATTTATCAAATAGGGTTTCTGCCAAAACAAAATCACTAACGGATGATGAATTTCTTTCTATGGTGCAGGAAGCCTGTTTCAGGTATTATTGGGACGATGCAGAAAGTGTCAGCGGTTTGGCAAAAGAAGACATTCCCGGAAGGCAAAATATGATTGCCGCAGGTGCTTCGGGTTTTGGAATAATGGCATTGATTGTTGGCACTGAAAGAAAATTTATTACAAGAGAACAATCGGTAAATCGCTTTATTAAAATTGTAAACTTCCTGGAAAGAGCGGAAAAGTTTCATGGAGCCTTTTCGCATTTTATTGATGGCCCAACGGCGAAAGTAGAACCATTCTTCGGCCCCCGGGATGATGGCGGCGACCTTGTTGAGACTTCTTTTTTAATGCAAGGATTATTAACGGCGAGAGCTTATTTTAATAAAGGCGACGCAAATGAAAAAATGATCCGCGATAAGATCACGGCGATCTGGCAAGGCGTTGAATGGGATTGGTACAGGCGTTATCCCGATAGTAAATATTTATATTGGCATTGGTCACCTGATAAAGCGTGGATCATCAATCACCGGCTAACCGGCTGGAATGAAACAATGGTTACTTATTTGCTTGCGATCGCCTCTCCAACGCACGCTGTTCCTGCAAGTCTCTATTATAGTGGTTGGGCCAACCAGGATAGTACCGGCCAACAATACCGTATTAATTGGGGAGGCACAACTGATGGATCCATTTACACAAATGGCAATACTTATTTCGGAATAAAACTGGATGTGGGAGTGTCCAATGGAGGGCCACTTTTTTTTACGCATTATTCTTATCTCGGTTATGATCCGCATTTAATCAACGATAAATACACAAACTATTTTACCAACAACCAGAACATTGCGTTGATCAATTATCGTTATTGCTTAAAGAACCCCAACAAGTATAGCGGTTACGGCGATAGCTGCTGGGGCCTTACTGCAAGTGATGGCCCATACCATTACGGCGCTAATGAGCCCGTGCCTTCAAGAGACGATGGACGTATTGCACCTACCGGGGCCGTTAGTTCGTTTCCTTACACACCGGCGCAATCCTTAAAGGCATTGAAAAATTATTATAATAATTACGGAAAGTTCCTTTGGGGAGAATATGGTTTCCGCGATGCATTTAATCTTACTCAAAACTGGTGCTCCCAAATTTATATGGGGCTCAACCAGGCACCCATGGCCGTTATGATAGAAAATTATCGTACCGGTTTATTATGGAAATTATTTATGAGTAATGACGATATAAAGAATGGATTGAAAAAGTTGAAATCCGAAACAGAAAAAATAAATTAAACAAAAAAGATCGAAATGTATTTTAGAATCCTTGTTACTTCTGTTGTTCTTTTTTTGAGTAATACACTATCGGCGCAAAAAAGCAAATCGTCAAAAACATTTCCGGATTCCATAGCACCCGTTGGTATCATTAAAAACCTTTCTGATTCTGCATTGCTCGATGTGGTACAGCGACAGACATTTCGGTTCTTCTGGCATTATGCACATCCGGTGAGTGGACTTGCAAGAGAAAGAGACAATACCGTTAAAGCAAATTATTATTGGGACTATATCAACGAAGCGAATGATGAGCCTAATTTTAGTAAAGGAACATTCGGCCCGGAAGCATGCGCCATTGGCGGAACGGGCTTTGGTATTCTTTCAACAATTGTTGCGGTTAACCGTGGCTGGATTGGAAGAGATACGGCTTTGAAGCGCCTTGTTAAGATTGTTGATTTCTTGATTAAAGCAGATTGCTATCACGGGATCTATCCTCATTTTATGAACGGCGCTACCGGAAAAACAATTCCATTCGGAAGAATAGATGATGGAGCGGATATCGTGGAAACATCCTATTTATTTATGGGGCTTTTATGTGCTAAAAAATATTTTGATAGAGATACTCCTTTTGAAAAATATTTTAGAAACCGTATTCAGCAAATGTGGGATGTTGCCGACTGGAATTGGCACAGCAAAGGCGATAATAAATTTTTATACTGGCACTGGAGTCCCGATAATGATTTTAATATGAACTTCCCGGTGTATGGATATGATGAGGCTTTGATAACTTATATTGTTGCAGCTTCATCTCCATGGCATCCCATTTCAAAAGAGTTGTACGAAAATTCATGGGTGAAAAGTGCAAGCTGGAAAAACGGGCAATCTTATTATGGGATTAATCTTCCGTTGGGAAATTTTGATAAAGGCGGTCCATTGTTTTTTGAGCAATATACTTTTATGGGAATTGATCCCAATGGTTTAAAAGACGATCACGGAATTGATTATGCGGAACAAACAAAAAATCACACGCTTATCAACCGGGCATATTGTATGGAGAATCCCAAAAAATATAAAGGTTATGGAGAAGACTGCTGGGGGCTTACCGCAGGCGATAGTTATAAAGGTTATGTGGCACATTGCCCTGAAGTAGATTTGGGAGTGATACAACCAACGGCGGCATTATCCTCTCTTCCTTATACACCTGAATATAGCATACAGGCATTGAAACATTTTTATTATGATTTGGGAGATAAAATTTGGGGACCTTATGGTTTTGCAGATGGCTTTAGTGAATCTCACAATTGGTATGCAAAAACACACCTGGCTATTGACCAGGGTCCTATAGTTGTGATGATTGAAAATTATAGAACGGGATTGATATGGAAATTATTTATGAACATTCCGGAGATTCAAAAGGGATTGCAGAAACTGGGATTTAAAACACCATGGGTAAAAGAATAAATATGAAAACTTTTTTGGTCCGGCAATTTACTAAAGGCATAATCTTATGCATTTCGATGCTGGTGGCCGGTGCGTTCTCAGCGACAGCCCAAAACAATGATACCTCTTTCATCCGCAATAAAATAAAAGGTTTACTCACCGGAACTTTATTGGGAGACGCCCTCGGCGGCCCGATAGAATTTCAGAGTCATCCTGATATTCAAGCAACACCGAATCCGCCAAAATTATGGACCGATACCAGCGACATAATTGATGATGCTGCGTTAAAATCTGCTGCCGATAGAATTTATTTCAGGGAATATAAATACCTCTTGCCGGTGGCTCAATCTTACGGTACATGGAAGGCCAATGCTGCACCCGGCTCCGTTACAGATGACAGCCGGAATAAAATGGTGCTTATATACATGCTTCGTAAGGCATTGCAAAAAAACAAGTGGCCGCTTATAGAAAAAAATATGGCACAAGCTTATTTGGATTGGAGAAATACGCCAACGATAAAATCAACGCCTGGTTATGATTCGCTTTGTAAAGACTGGATGATTGAAATGGATAAGACCATCAATTGGATAATGGGCAGCCGTGAAATAGGCAAAGCTTATCCGCCGGAAAGAATGTGGAATGCACTGCCTACCTGTTGGGGCCAAATGACTTTACCACCATTGGCTGCTATCTATCCCGGCGAGCCGGAGAAAGCATATTTGGCCGCATACAAACTATCCTATTTCGATAACGGTTTTGCAAAAGATATGAATGCTGCATTGGTCGCCGGTTTATCTGTCGGCCTCACGCTTGATCCTGCAAAAATGACCAACGAACAAATGTGGACGTCGGTAATAGAGGCTATTGAAAATACTGATCCGTATGAATATAGTAAAGTTCCCTGGTGCGACAGGTCGATAAAAAAATGGTTTTATTTATCAGATCTTTTTGTAAAAGAAGCGAATGGCTCTCCGGCAAAATTATTTCAGCGGTTGGATAAAGAATTTATGTACACAACCAAGTGGGAAGCACAGGTTCCGTTCGTAGTAATTTTTTCTGTACTCAAAATTTGTAAATACGATCCGCTGGCCGCATTAGAATTGAGTATAGAATGGGGAAATGATCATGATACCTATCCGCAATTGCTGGGTGCATTTATTGGCGCCATATATGGCCCCGAAATTTTTAAGGAAGGTATGAGAACAACAGTCGCAAAACGACTGCAACTGGATTATGGCGAGAGTATTGATGAATGGGTAAATACGCTGATGAAAATTCAGCAATTAGGTAAAACCAGAACGTTGATTAAAAATTAACAGTAAGAAATTTTAGACTATAAAAAAATGAATCGTGGAAAATAATAGTGAAACAAGAGCAGGCATCAACCATCAGCAATTCTTAAAGAGCCCGGTAGCGGCAGACGCTGCCGGGTTTTTGTCAAATTTAGAAGTCTTTGCTGCAAAATTATTTTTTTGTCTCTTTCTGTTATTGCCCACTTTCGCGATAGCCCAACATTACGGATCGTTTCAGAAATATTGGTTTATACGGAATTCCGATACGCTTCCCTATCAGATGCTGCTTCCTGCCCGCTACAATCCTCTAAAGAAATATCCTCTTATTATTTTTCTTCATGGATCGGGCGGACGCGGAAACAATAATGGGTCCCAGATGAATAATGGAGGAACGCTTTTTATAAGAGACAATATCATGTTAAATTACCCGGCAATAGTTGTGTTTCCTCAATGTGAGGCAAGGAGTTCTTGGAATACAGTGATCATGCAAAGGGACACCGCAAAAAAATGGATATATACATTTCCCAAAGATGCTCCTCCAAAAAGAAGTTTGCAACTCCTGATGGAACTGATTCCCGAATTGGAAAAAAACTATGCGGTAGATAAAGAAAGACTTTATGTGGGCGGCCTTTCAATGGGTGGGATGGGAACCTACGAACTCGTGGATAGAATGCCTGATACATTTGCAGCAGCCTTCGTAATTTGTGGAGCAGGGGATACGGGTAAGGTGAGGGAATTGAAGAAAACAGCCTGGTGGTTGTTTCATGGTCAAAAGGATTCTACGGTATATGTAACGCAAGCTGAAAATATGAAGGAAGCTTTAGAAGAAGCAGGTGCAGACGTAAAGCTTACGATATATCCTGAAGACGGGCACGATAGCTGGAATGATGCTTTCAAAGAACCAGGCCTTTTCGAATGGATGTTTAAAAAGAGATTAACGAATTAGTAATAATGAATGCTTTCTAAGCGCATGTATAAAATATTCTTCATAAAAAATTATCATCATGTCACAATTTAAATTTTCAGAACAACAGAAAGATTTGTATGAAAAGGATGGGTATGTAATTATTAAGAATTTTTTGACGAAAGAGGAAATAAGCAAATTATATGCAATTGCCACGGGTGACGATACGCTTCAAAAACACGCATTTGATCTCAATGATCAATCAGGAAAAAAAACAAAACTTACATTGTGGTACACGCCAGGTAACGATGCCTATGGGCTCCTTACTAAAAGTGAGCGGATGGTCAATTCCGTAGATGAATTAATGGAAGGGGGCAGTTCTGTTTGCCATTTTCACAGCAAGCTTATGCAAAAAGAGCCGAGAGTGGGAGGTGCCTGGGAGTGGCACCAGGATTATGGTTATTGGTATAAAAATGAATTTTTGTTGCCCGGTCAAATGATGTCTGTGATGGTCGCAATTACAAATGCAATTAAAGAAAACGGATGCCTGCAGGTTATAAAAGGTTCACATAAAATGGGGCGTATTGAACACGGTTTCGCAGGTGAACAGGTTGGCGCATCACAACATTACGTTGATCTTGCATTAAAAACGATGCCGCTTGTGTATGTTGAAATAAATGCAGGCGATGCTTTGTTTTTTCACAGTAATTTACTACATCGTTCCGAAGGAAATCTTTCTGACGCTCCGCGTTGGTCATTGATCTCAGTTTACAACAGGAGTGCGAATATTCCATACAATGAACCATCAAAATCAAGCACCGTGCCTTTGAATGCCGTGCCCGATGAGGCGTTAATGGAGTGGAAAAATGAGGGTATAGGGGCTGCAGCAAATTTTTTAGAAAAGGAAAAAGACGAGGCTCTAAAATGATTTTACTTTAGCATGAATAAAATACTTTCACCTGCACCGTTATGGCAAAATGAAGGCGTAGGCTTTGCCCGGATGATTACAGGCATATTCTTAATATACCATGGCTGGGAAATTTTCGATGAAAAGCAAATGCAGGATTATGCTCAATGGGACCTGTTTAAAAATAATGCTTATGCATCTTTTATGGTTTATTGCGGTAAGGGCACAGAATTCATCACAGGGATTCTACTTGCTTTGGGCCTGTTCACAAGAATCACTTGCATAATAATTGCCTGCACATTCCTTTATATTTCTTTTTTTGTCGGCAATGGCAAAATATGGTATGAAGATCAGTATCCTTTTTTATTCGTAATCCTGGCATTACTATTTTTCTTTACCGGCCCGGGCAAATGGGCTCTGGATAATATCGTGTTTAAAAAACAATAAGTAACTTTCAATAGTTGCAAAATTTAATGGCAGGCTTGTATCATGAAATCACTTTTATTTCGTCATTAAGTGTTTTTAGATTTAATAGCTTAGGGTAAAAAATTACGATTGGAATAAAACAGTCATTCTTAATGAAGAAATTGTATAATCTTTTAATTTCAACTTCATTTTTTTTCACGATAATAAGTGGGAACCTTCATGCACAACCTTTGCAAATGAATACCTACTGTAATCCCCTGAACCTGGATTACACTTACATGATCTATAATTCAAATAACGATATTTCTTATCGTTCCGGCGCCGACCCTGCAGTGGTAAAATTCAGAAATGAATACTACATGTTCGTAACGAGATCCCTGGGTTACTGGCATTCCGCCGACCTTAACAACTGGGATTTTATTTATCCCGAAAAATGGTATTTCCAGGGATCAAACGCTCCTGCTGCGCACAACTATAAAGATTCGGTTTTGTATGTAACGGGTGATCCGTCTGGCTCTATGAGCGTCCTTTATACCGATAATCCAAAGAAGGGAGATTGGAAAGCGGTGCCTTCAATAATAAATGACCTGCAGGATCCGGACCTTTTCATTGATGATAACAACCAGGCATACATGTATTGGGGGTCCAGTAATGTATATCCTATCAGGGCAAAAAAGCTTGACATGGAAAAGCGTTTCCGCCCTTCAGAAAAAACTTATGAATTGTTCAATCTCGATGGTAAGAAACACGGATGGGAGCGTTTCGGCGAAAATCATTCCGATACAGTGTTAGGCGGATATATGGAAGGGCCGTGGATGACAAAACAAAATAATAAATATTACCTGCAGTATGCCGCTCCTGGAACGGAGTTCAATGTGTATGGCGATGGTGTGTACATAAGTGATTCAGCGCTTGGTCCGTTTACCTATATGCCTAATAATCCATTTTCATATAAACCCGGTGGGTTTATGAATGGCGCGGGACATGGCAGCACTGTAGTTGGCCCTTATGATCAATATTGGCATTTTGCGTCGATGGCTGTTTCGGTAAATGTAAATTGGGAAAGACGTATTTGTATGTACCCAACCTGGTTTGATGATGACGGCTTAATGCACGCTGATACAAGGTTCGGTGATTATCCGCATGCCGCTCCGGCAGTGCCGGGGATTGCCGGCGAATTTAAAGGATGGATGTTGTTATCTTATAACAGGCCGGTGAAGTCTTCATCAGTGTTGGAAAATTTTGATGCTAAAAATATTGATGATGAAAATGTAAAGACTTTTTGGATTGCTCAAAATAATGATGACAAACAGTGGATCGAAATTGATCTTGAATCTCCCGGCAAAGTCTTTGCTATACAGGTAAATTACCACGATTATAAATCAGGTTTATATGGTAAAATCCCCGGCCTTCATCACAGGTATTTTATAGAAGGTTCCATCGATGGAAAAAGCTGGATAACGCTTGTTGACAGAAAAAATAATTTCCGGGATGTACCTAATGATTATGTTGAGTTGGTCATTCCGCAGACGGTTCGCTACATCCGTTACAACAATATACATGTTCCTACGCCTTACCTCGCTATATCAGGATTGAGAATTTTTGGAAAAGGCCAGGGAAAGGCACCGCAAGCGGTTAAGAACTTTTCAGTGCAACGAAAGCTTGACAGGCGTGATGCAATGGTAACCTGGGATAAACAATCAAATGCACAAGGCTATAATGTGCTTTGGGGAATTGCTCCGGATAAATTATACAACTCCTGGATGGTGTATGATAAAAATTCTTTGGATTTAAAAAGCCTTGCAACCGACCAGGTATATTATTTGTCTGTAGAAGCATTCAATGAAAACGGCGTATCTGAAAAAACAAAAGCTGTAAAAGTTGAATAAATTATTATACTAAATCATGGCCTTCCAATCACGGCCCCTCTCCTTTGGAGAGGGGGTTGGGGGTGAGGCTTAAATATCAAATCATGAAAAAAATCTTCAGAATTTTTACCTTTACCTTTTTTCTCTTCTCTGCACTTCCAAACGCACATGCGCAGGAACATCAACCATTTTATTCCGATATTCAATCTTTCAAAAAACAGGATAGCCTTCATTTTCCGCCTGCTAAGGCTATCTTATTTATTGGTAGCTCTTCATTTACCAAATGGAAAGATGTGCAGGATTATTTTCCGGGTTACACCATTATTAATCGCGGTTTTGGCGGTTCTTCATTACCTGACGTAATTCGTTATACTGGCGACATTATTTTTCCATATAATCCTAAACAGATCGTGATCTATTGTGGCGAGAATGACTTAGCTGCTTCTGATACAGTAACGGCGAATATGGTATTCGCAAGATTTACACAATTATTTGATTTGATACGCAACCACATGCCAGGAGTGCCGGTAGATTTTGTTTCACTAAAGCCGAGCCCGAGCCGTACCCATTTAATGAAGAAAATGGAAGCGGCAAATACCATGATAAAGGAATTCTTAAAAAACAAAAAGAATGCAGAATTTATAGATGTTTACCCTGCCATGCTCAACGGTGACGGTGCGCCCATGAAAGATATTTTTTTAGAAGATAATCTTCACATGAATGCAAAAGGATACGCTATTTGGAAAAGAATATTTTTACCTTACTTATTAAAAAATAAATCAATATGAACTTGTTGAAACGATTGCTGATTGTATTATTTGTATCATGCACTTTGCCCGCATTTTCGCAATCTTCAAATGCAAAAATGAAAACCTTCATCAATGTGCTGATGAAAAAAATGACCACTGAAGAAAAAATAGGTCAGCTAAACCTACCCGGCTCGGGAGATATTGTTACCGGCCAGGCCGGGAATTCTGATATTGGTAAAAAAATTAAAGAAGGAAAAGTAGGAGGCTTGTTTAATATTAAAGGAGTTGATAAAATTCGTGCTGTTCAAAAAGTAGCTGTAGAAAACAGCCGTTTAAAAATTCCGATGATATTTGGTATGGATGTGATTCATGGTTATCAAACCGTGTTTCCAATACCGCTAGGTTTGTCATGCAGCTGGGATATGAACCTTATTGAAAATTCCGCCAGAGTCGCGGCGCAGGAGGCAAGTGCTGATGGTATTTGCTGGACATTTTCGCCCATGGTAGATATAGCCCGTGATCCTCGCTGGGGCCGCATTGCCGAAGGTTCAGGTGAAGACCCGTATCTCGGATCGCAAATTGCCAGAGCCATGGTGAAAGGTTACCAGGGAACAGACCTTACCAAAAATAATACCGTCATGTCGTGTGTAAAACACTACGCTTTATATGGAGCTGCTGAAGCGGGCCGTGATTATAACACAACTGACATGAGTCATCAAAGAATGTACAATGAATATTTTCCGCCTTATAAAGCCGCTGTGGATGCAGGCGTGGGAAGTGTGATGGCTTCCTTCAATGAAGTAGATGGTGTACCTGCAACTGCTAATAAATGGCTGATGACTGATGTGCTCCGCAAGCAATGGGGCTTTAACGGATTTGTAGTTACAGATTATACCGGTATTAATGAAATGATTGCTCATGGCATTGGCGATTTGCAAACCGTTTCTGCAAGGGCATTGAAAGCAGGCATCGATATGGATATGGTAGGAGAGGGATTTCTAACTACTCTTGAAAAATCTCTTAAAGAAAATAAGGTAACTATGAAGGAAATTGATTCGGCATGCCGCCGTGTGCTCGAGGCAAAATATAAACTCGGACTGTTTGATGATCCTTATAAATATTGTGATGACAACCGTTCTAAAACTGAAATTTTTACAGATGCAAATAGAAAAGTTGCCAGGGAAACTGCTGCGCAAAGTTTTGTTTTATTAAAAAATGCAAACAACACTTTGCCGATAAAGAAGTCCGGAACGATAGCATTAATTGGTCCGCTGGCAGACGCAAAAGAAAACATGACGGGAACCTGGAGTGTAGCCGCGGATTTTTCAAAATCAATTTCCGTACGCCAGGGCCTGGAGGATGCCGTCGGAAGCAATGCGAAAATTATGTATGCGTTCGGCGCCAATCTCTCACAAGATAGCCTGTTCGAAACCCGGGCTGGTATGTTTGGTAAATCATTCAAAAGAGATTCACGGCCCACACAGCAAATAATTGACGAAGCGCTTGCTGTAGCAAACCAAAGTGATGTGATTGTTGCTGCACTTGGTGAGTCAGCTGAGATGACGGGAGAGAGTAGCAGCGTAACAAATCTTGAAATTCCACAGTCACAAAAAGATTTATTAAAGGCATTGGTGAAAACGGGCAAGCCATTAGTACTGGTGCTTTTCACGGGTCGTCCATTGGCATTAGGTTGGGAAAATGAAAATGTTCCTGCTATTTTAAATGTTTGGTTTGGCGGCTCTGAGGCCGGGCATGCCATTGCCGACGTATTGTTCGGCGATGTAAATCCATCCGGTAAGCTTAGTACGACCTTTCCGCAAAATGTGGGACAAGTACCTTTATATTACAATTACAAAAATACCGGCAGGCCTTTACCCGAAGGACAATGGTTTCAAAAATTTCGCTCTAATTATTTAGATGTTTCTAACGATCCTGTTTATCCTTTTGGCTATGGATCGAGCTATACAACTTTTACGTACAGCGATGTGAAGCTTAGCGGAAGTTCTATGAATGCAAATGGATCCATCACAGCAACTGTTACAGTTTCTAATACCGGCAACACCGATGGTAAAGAAGTAGTGCAATTGTATATTAGGGATGTTGTAGGAAGCACGACAAGACCTGTGAAAGAGTTGAAAGGTTTTCAAAAGATTGATCTGAAAGCTGGGGAGTCAAAAACGTTGACATTTAAGATTACTAACAATGATCTCAAGTTTTACAATTACGATCTGAAGTATGTTTCTGAGCCTGGTGACTTTAAATTATTCATTGGTGGCAATAGCCGTGATGTGAAAGAAGCAGATTTCAAATTGTTGTGATAAAGTTCATTTGTTAAAAAATTCAATGATAAAAGTTAAAGCCTTTGCTTGTATTGCGATATTGTCAGCATGCCTGTATCAGTCTTGTTCTCCAAAAATTACAAATGCGAATAATTCGGAAAGGAGCAATGCATCAGGCGGCAGTAAAGTTGCGATAGAATCGTGGCTAACGAAAGGTGATCAATCAGCTTTGTTGCAACAGCAACCAACTATTTATTTCAGCAATAGTAAAAGTGCAGGGCCAACTATAACAGTTGATCCTAATCAAACATATCAAACTATCGACGGATTTGGTTATTCGCTCACTGGCGGAAGCGCTTATGTAATTAATCGTTTAGACCCCGACGTTAAGACTAAATTGCTTCACGAGCTTTTTGGAAACGGCGATAATTCAATTGGTGTCAGCTATCTCAGGATTAGTATCGGTGCATCTGATCTTGATGCAACAGTGTTTAGCTATGATGATATTCCAACGGGAGCAACGGATGTAAATCTTGATCACTTCTCGCTTGATCATGACAGAACTAACCTTATCCCACTTTTAAAAGAAATTTTGTCTGTAAACCCATCGATTAAAATTCTTGGCTCTCCGTGGAGCCCGCCTGTTTGGATGAAGGACAATGGTAGCACCAAAGGAGGAAGTTTGTTGCCAAAATACTACGATGTGTATGCACAATATTTTGTAAAATATGTGCAGCAGATGAAAGCTGAGGGAATAATCATTGATGCCATTACTCCACAAAATGAGCCGCTGCATCCTGGCAACAATCCAAGTATGCTGATGTTGGCGGAGCAGGAGCGGGACTTTATAAAGAACAGTCTTGGCCCTGCTTTTAAAACAGCAGGCATTGCAACCAAAATTATAGTGTACGATCATAACCTCGATCGCCCTGACTATCCCCTTACAATTTTAAACGATCCGCAGGCAGCGCAATTTGTTGACGGTTCTGCTTTTCATTTATACGCCGGAGACGTAGATGCGTTGAGTAAAGTTCATGATGCGTATCCGATGAAAAATGTCTACTTCACTGAACAATGGACGGGCTCAAAAGATTCTTTTGAAGGCGATCTTAAGTGGCACGTAAAAAATGTAATTATCGGTACGATGCGCAATTGGTGCCGCATCGCTTTGGAATGGAACCTTGCAAGTGATCCGGACTATAACCCTCACACGCCCGGTGGTTGTACTGAGTGTAAAGGAGCGCTCACCATTGGCGATGCTATTAAAAGAAATGAAAGTTATTACATCATTGCACACGCTTCAAAGTTTGTGCCTCCCGGCTCGGTGCGCATTGCAAGCAATGTAGAAGGTGCATTGTACAATGTTGCTTTCAAGACTCCATCAGGAAAAACTGTTTTGATTGTAGAAAACGATGGTGATGCAAATACTGCTTTTAACATTGCATTCAATGGCAGAATTGCAGGAATATCTTTACCAGGCGGATCTGTGGCAACCTATGTTTGGTAAAAATTTTTATTAAAAGAAAACTGTTGTTCCCAAAATTAAATGAGGGAATTTCTTAAAGCTTCTTCTCTCTGGAGGAGGCAACAGCTTCATTAGTTTTTATTGATCGGAGAAATCATCATTGTCTTTATCTTCTATCCAGTTGTATTCAATTTGAAAAGCAACTTGCCTTGCGAATTCTATTCCGTGTAAATCGTTTAAAAGTCCCAAAGTCATATCCATGCCGGCGCTTACGCCTGAAGAAGTATAATATTTATCATCAACTGTCCAACGGGATTTTTTTATCCAGTTCACTTTTTCACCTTGTGTTATTACCCAGTCGAATGCTCTTTTGTTGGAGGTCGCCTTTCTGCCATCTAATAAACCCGTCTTCGCAAGCAACGCACTTCCTGTGCAAACGGTAAGAACAAATTTACTAAAGCCAGCTACTTTTCGAATACTGTCAAGAAGCAAAATGTTATCAATTTCTTTTCTTGTCCCATATCCTCCCGGTATTAAAAATATGCCTGCTTCATTATTTATTTTTTCAAGCTTTTCGGTCAATATAGAAACCCCATGGCTATTTTTAATTAGCCCACCGGGAAGTGAGTAAAAGCTAATCGTATAAAAATCTTTCAGCCGCCCTAAAATTTCAACTGGTCCAAAAACATCTAAAGTTTCAAAGTCCTCAAAAAGTAAAACTGTTACATTCATAATATCGCGTAGTGATAAGTTGCGAAATCACCTTTTTTACCAAAAGATAGTGCTAAGATATTTCAGAATGCTTAATGATGTCATGAAAAACTTACGTCGGTTCTGATAAAAGTTATTTAAAAGTAAATGCCAGGCCGCTATTTTAGGTTTACAATGAAGTTGCCTTGGTCAACAAAAGTTGTGTCACCGTTAGGTTTAAAAACAATACCTCTGAATGTACCAGTTACAATACCTGTCGACTTGATATAACTTACAATATTTACGGTAAATAATTTCTCAGGTAAGCTTAAAAAGATATCCCTTGGCCCAAAATGATCATAATAAAAGAAAGCAATCTTGGTGGTTGTCACATTATATTTGTCTGTGTCGAAGGCTATCGGCAGATAGATAGTCATTACCAATCCTGTATCTATTGAACATGCAGATGGCCCAAAAAAAGTAAAGGCAGTCTTATCGGGAGATAGGCCCGCATCACCAATTAGTCCGCAAAAAAAAGAATTGCCACTTTTAAAATTCCAATGCGACAAAGTAATACCATCACCGGGTTTGCAAAGATCGCATTGGGGAAAATCGTATATAACAAGTGGCGGTGGGGGAAGTATCAGGGAGTCAATCAGGATAATTGTTGAGTCGCAGCTCTCGCAGCTATATTCTTTCTGGCAGCCGGTATTTTGCAATAATAACTGGGAAAGAAAAACTAACGCAAGAGTATATTTTTTGAATTGTGCCATGTACGATTACTCAATCACAAGATAAGCTTTTGGGCAGCCGCTATAAAAAATATTAGATTTTTTCGTTTTACTATTTATGGCAAATAAAGCGGCGTGTAACAGATTTAATTGCAGTCTTTATACTTTATTTTTGGAAAGTCATTTTTATAATTTCTTTTAAAATAACATGATACATAAAATATTTCTTTCTCTTACCGCCCTTACTTTTTTATTTTCTTTTTGTAATGCGCAGTCACCCTCAGTAAAAAATGATGAGCAACTGCACAAGATTACCATTAGTAACAGTAAATTAAAATTCGTCCTGAATTATGATCACCAATGCCAGGTTTCTGATATGGAAGTAAACGGGCAAAAAGTGATGGAAGGAAATGCAGGCATATACTCGGGATTACAAACTGCAGGCAATTCATTTTCTACATTACACCTCGCTGCCTCCCCAACGATAAGGGTTAACGGAAATGCCGTGGACATAATTGGCATTACCTATGGCGATGATAAATCGCTGGTGCATGAAAGCTGGAAATTTCTCGTTAGTGATACTGCGATAAAATTTATCATCAGCAGGAACTGCCCCAAAGCCTTCGAAGCAGAAGCTGTTTCTTTCCCTGCTATTGAATTTAATAATATCAATACATGGGAAGGCGCTTTCCAGGGTTTTGGCGGCATCGCATGGTTTTACTTGTTTAATGAAAAGCTGTGTACCTACGGCGTTCACACCAATGAAGCTTCTTTCTGGAACAGTAAAACGAATAATGGCCTTAACGTAACCATCGATGCGCCCGGCAAAAAGGTAGCGATTAAATATACCCGCACCAATGATGATAAGCTGGCTTGTGGCGTAACTATTTCGCAGGATGAAATGATACCTCGTTATGATTCTGGAACTCACCGGCGCCGTTTCATTAGAAAAAGGACCGACGTATGGTCACCTTTTAAAATGATGGCCGGCAACACATCTCAAACTATTAATTTTTCTTTCTTTGATTATGCAAAGGAATATGGCCGCGGCGATTTTAAAGGAATAAATGGTGAGCAGGTTACTTCCGTTTTAAATACGATAGCCCGCATCGGAGTAATTGATGCTAGCCACTTTGGCGGTAACAGTTGGCATACGCCTTATGGCCCTATCTGCCTGCATGAACAATACATTGCGCAAATGGGCCTCGGCATCAATGACAGCCGCTATCTTAATGGCTATAAACAATGCCTTGATTTTTACCGGGACAATGCAATACAACCTAACGGCCGCGTATGGCCGCGGTGGGCTTACACCAATGAAGATGCTATGCCGGGAAAATTTACCGATAAAGGATTTTATGAAGCACAATGGGGTTACCTGCTGGACTCTAATCCTGATTTTGTGAGTAATGTATCTGAATTATATGACCAAACCGGCGATACAACCTGGGTAAGAAAGCAACAACTTGCCTGCGAGAAGGCGTTAGACTATCTGTTGAAAAGAGATCTTAACGGCAATCATCTTGTAGAGATGATTAACGATAACCATACCCAGCAAAGGAGCAGCGATTGGATAGACATTATCTGGGCATCGTATGAAAATGCTTTTGTGAATGCGAAACTGTATCATGCATTACGACTATGGTCCGGCATAGAAGAACAGTTGGGTAACGAACAAAGGGCATCTTATTACTCCGGCTTTGCAGCGAAGCTTAAAGCCAGTTTCAATAAAAGTATTCATGATGGAGGTTTTTGGGATAAGGAAAAAGGCTACTACATTTACTGGCGTGATAAGGATAATTCCACGCATGGAGATAACCTCGTGACTCCGGTAAATTTTATGGCGATTGCTTATGGTATTTGTGATGATACTTCACGCCGTAATTCTATCCTCGACCAGGTAGAAACGCAGATGCAAAAAGAGAATTTATTTTTCTGGCCCATCAGCATATTCCCTTACAAAACAGACGAAGGAAAAGAGTACCAGTTTCCGTTTCCGTACTATGAAAATGGTGACATCTTTTTATCGTGGGGAAGTGTGGCTGCTAAAGCCTATGCCGCTTATAAGCCGGCGTTGGTGCTGAAGTATGTAAAAAATATCCTGAGGCAGGACAGTATTGATGGCCTGGCTTTTCAACGCTATTCACGCAAAAAGCAGGATGGCCAGGGTGATGATATACTTTCCGGGAATAGTCTCGCGGTGGTTGGTTTGTACCAATCCATTTATGGTTTCAATCCTCTGTATAACCGGTTCTATCTTGACCCGCATATTACTGAAGATATTGCCGGCTCAAGGTTACGATATAACTACAGGGGCCAGCGCTTAACCATTGGGCTCGATGCCAATTTGTATTCAATCTCTAATGATCAATTTACGCTCAGCTCTAAAACAGACTTTGGCTTTTTCTCAACCGGTAATACCGTGTTGTATTTTGATAAAGATAATCCCGCTTATTCCATAAAGGCTACTATGGCTGATCGTAAGCATCTTGCCGTTAACATCATTGAGTGTGACAGCAAAGCAACGCTTTGGGAACAGACTTTAAGAGATACGTCCGGCCATGTAAGTTATACTCTCAATAACCTTATGGCCGGGGCTTCTTATTTAATTTACGCTGATAGTAAACTGTTGAAAAAAATTAAGGCAGATAAGAATGGACGTTTGATGTTTGATCAAAACGGTAAAGCAGGAAAAATGAAAGTGGTTATGCAGGAATAAGATTACTGGGTTGAGATTATATTAAGATCTGCCATTCGTTAATGACCCGCATTCAGGTAGTCCTGTAAATTGAATTCCTTCATCCGGCATTATCAATGCAACCTAACTAAGCAAACGGTTCCTGGATAGATTTGGAAGGCTGAGAAAACCATTTTGGACCCTCTTCAGTCATGTACACACAGTCCTCGAGCCGCACACCAAATTCTCCGGGAATTGCAATAGTAGGTTCTACACTAAAACACATACCGGGCTCTATCAATTGTTTGTTACCTTTTACCATGTTGCCCCATTCATGCCCGTCCATACCAATGCCATGGCCGGTGCGGTGTGGCAGGCCAGGCAACTTATAGCCAGGCCCAAAACCTGCATCGGTAATCACTTTACGGGCTGCTGCATCAACTGCTTCACAAGGCACCCCAATTTTTGCGGCAGCAAAACCCGCAGCCTGCGCCTTTTTTTCAAGGTTCCATATTTCTTCCTGGTGCTTAGCAGGCCCGGCACCAAAAACTATTGTACGGGTAATATCAGAGTTATAACCGTGCACGGTGCATCCGCAATCCAATAAAACAATATCTCCTTTTTTCAATTGTTGTGGCTGTTTTGTGCCATGCGGAAAAGCCGAAGCTTTACCAAACAAGCATAAAGCAAATTCAGGATTGCCACCCAATTCGTTCTGTACCGTCATGATCATGGAAGAAAGCTCAGCCTGCGACATGCCTTCCTTTAACCGGGCCACACTATTCTGTATCGCAGCAATAGTTATATCAGTTGCCTTTTGCATCAGTGCAATCTCCGCAGCAGATTTAATAATGCGGCAGGGAATGGTTACCGGGTCGCCGCTTACATAGTTTAAATACGGAGCTTCTTTTCGTATGCCATCTATTATAAAGAAACGGACGCTTTCTTCTATAGTAATATTGCCGGAAACGATACCTGCGTCTTTAAAAACATTTGCGATCAGCCGGTAAGGGCTGTCGTCTTCCTGCCAGGCAAATACATCTTTTCCAATGGTGATCTGTTCCCGCAAGCGGTCTTCTTCAAAACCGGGGCAGATATATTTTACTTCTCCTTCAGCCGGGATAATGGCTACCATAGTTCTTTCACTGGGCCACCACCTGATACCCGTAAAATATTCCAGCGAAGTGCCGCAATCGAGCACCAATGCCTGCATTTTTTGTTCAGCAAGCAAACGTTGTGCCTTTGCAATCCGTGCAGATCTTTCTGTTACCGAAATGGGCGCCACATTATCAGTCATTGATTTTAGCTCACCGGCTGAGTTATTAGTTTCATTTAGTTCATTTGAGGTAAAGGAACTAAGGCTGGTCACAACTCCTGTTGCCGCTGCCATGGCCGTAAGACTTATGAAATCTCTTCTTTTTATCGTCATAGAAATTATTTGATTGATGAGGTCGTTAGGTGTTTGAAAATAAGCATTTTTTAAATGCATGATCTGAGCCTTGTGCGGGTATGTTATGAAAGCTCCTGGCGATGTTACCACTTCTTGTATTTCAAACCCGTCCTGGATTGTTTGAAGCAAGTAAGAATGCTGCAGCATACTGATGATTATCGGGAGACAGAATTTAGGGTACATTATATATTATAACTAACCAGGGAAAAGAACTCAAGACAATATTTTTAAAATCGTCTGTTTCAAAGAAATATCCGCACCTATAAATTGTTGCAAAAAAAATAATGTAAAAGATTGAACATAATCACAACAGGCCTGTTATGAATTGGCTTGGAATTGATTTCAGATTTTCCAGGCAGGTAACATTAACCATAAAATCTTAAGCAATGAACTTAGTAGGTAAAAGAGCACCCAAAATAAAGGCGACTGCTGTAGTCAATGGTGAAGACATCGTAGAAAAGTTTAGCCTTGATCAATACTTTGGCAAAAAGAATATCATATTATTCTTTTATCCGAAAGACTTCAGTTCGGTTTGCCTGGCGGAAAATCATTCTTTCCAGGAAAAACTGGAAGAGTTTGAAAAAAGGGATGCAATAGTTATTGGATGTTCCACAGATACTGAGGAAACACATCTTGCTTGGTTAAATACACCGAGGCAAAACGGTGGTATCCAAGGAGTAACTTTTCCAATTATTGCTGATTCATCGAAAGTTATTGCACTTAACTACGGCGTGTTGGGAGGTGAATATTCATTTGATGATGAAAAGAAACTGTGGTCTTTCAACGGTGTTCCTGTTGTACTCCGCGGTACTTTTCTTATAGATAAAGATGGAATTGTACGCCACCAGTCAATTAATGATTTCCCCCTTATGCGCAACGCAGATGAATATCTTCGTTTACTGGACGCACAGGCGCATTTTGAAAAATATGCCGATGTATGCCCCGCCGATGGGGAAGAACCCAAAGAAACCATGGTTGAATCAAAAGAAGGGATTAAAGAATATTTTTCAACGAATTAATCCCTGGCTGATGTTGGCCGGGACATTTGTGGGGACTCTAACATCAACGGGAGGGAAACACATGTTACCAGCTCGTATTTGGCAGTTCGTTTTTTACTTCCTCTGTTAAGTCAACATATTTCGTTGTGTCGAAACCGCCAAGCCCTATTGATGATAGTAGTTTGTCAAAGAATGTTTTTGGTTCCTTAAAAGTTTCCGTCCGCGTCAGCTTAAAAAGTTGCTTGCCCTTTAAATGTATTGGATATAGAATTGCAGAATCCCAATTTGTTGAAGCAGTTAAAAAATTTTGTCTTAAGCCTGGATCAAACTTATCATAAATCTTCCTGGTCTTCCCTAATATCCCGGTACATTTTGCAAATCTTGTAAATGATTTTTTGATGGTAGTGGATTGATTTCAAAAACTCCTTTTCCATACTATCAATACTTTTTGTGTTTTTTGCGAAAATTAATTTATCTAAACTATAGGTTGCTCTATTAGTAGAAAAACTTACAATCTTTAAAAAATAATTTTAACACCTAATAGTTTGTGGTCAGTTTGTGGAAAGTAAGCAGTAGCGAAGGGGTACACAAGATGCAAAATTGGTGAACACAAAACAACCGAAGGGAATGATTAAACTGTTCATCCAAACAATTACAAGTGTGAGTTTACTAATTGGTCGAGGCATCTTGAAGAGCCGTGTGAGGTAAGAGTCTCAAGCACGGTTGCGTGGAGGGCTTGGGCTGAAATGCCCCTGCCTATCCGACCTGCCTGCCGTTTATTTCGCTATTTTCAATTTCTCTATCCACTCTTTCTTCAATATCTCAAGCGGTTTGCCAGTTAATTTTTCTACAGTTTCCTGTTCCTGCCCAAATGATGAAATTCCGGTCAATAAAATTTTTATATCATACTTCTCAGCAAGATATTGTACAAAAGAGCAGGAGCCGTGGTAAAAAGCAGGGGCATAAAGTATTCTATCATTTGAAAATAATTCAGGCATCACCCCTTTCGCACCAATAAATGAGAGAATATATGAACCTTCGTCTGACCTTATTTCTTCAACAAATAAACTATCAATATTTGTTTGGAAATTATTTGAAAAAACGTCAAACCAAGGCAAATTTTCTAATAATGAAACTTTTTGCGAAATGTAATCGGGTAATCCTTCAAACAACCACAATGGCTTGTTCTTAGACCATTTTTCTTCTGTTACATCGGCACTAAACCAGCTTCCGGTTTTAGTTCGTAGTATTTCATGCATGGCTTCGTGCAGCCAGGGTGACTTTCCATTTTTAATACGCCAGAACGGAATAGATATAAAGCCGGCTTCGGATGCATGAGATATGAACCTGTCAAATCGAAAATAAAAAGTATAGGGTTCTGTTGGTTGTTGTGCCTGCCATGACAAAGGAGCATTAATAAATTTTTCTGCCCTGCTAATTCCGACATCTATCATACCTGTAATGTCATTCATCCGTTTTGCCGATAGAGAGTCTTTCGGAAACCAGGATATAACTTTCCCCTTAGATATTTTTACTCCATTATTAATAAGATAAGTAATGTTCAAACTGTCACCCTCATCCAATGCGGGTACTTTTGAAAAATCAGGTATTTGGCCAAATAGCGGCCTGACAATTGTAATCAGTAAAGTGATTGTTAAATAGAAATATTTTAAATTGAAATTTGTCATGAGGCTACGCTGTTAAATTCTGACTAACGTTTTGCAAGTTATTGATTCCAATGTTTTGTTAACTGCAGCCGAACCGCTCAGCTTTTCTTCAATTTGGATTTGAGGTAATTTTCTCTTAAAGCACGAAGATCAATTTTTGAACAATTAGTTATTAAATCTTTTACTATTTTAAGGGGCATTTCATCTTTGTTTTTGAAATTGATGCAACCTTTTTGAAAATTGGCTTTATTCAACAATTCTTTATATTTTTTGTAAAGAGTAGTTGAACCATACATCGGCAATACGTGCAACGACATATAATTTTTCACGCTAGAAAGTCCGTATTTAAAACTACCAGGCGCATTATAAATAATCATTTCTTTTCCCATCATTGGTGCAATTACAGGAGTTACAGTTTTGTCTTTTTGAATGATAATTTCATGAAGTTGAGATAATAGTTGTTGCCTATCTTCTGGTTGGGTTGAAATAAATTCTAAAATTGTCATACTTTAAAAGTTTTAGAGTTTACACCGCAGTTAACGTTTTACGGCTTTGTGCAGGCGGGATTTAGAATTCCTTCTGCCCGGTACCGTTGCCAAATTTATAATGCAAAGTTCATTGCTACTACTGTCGCTCTTTAAAGAACTTTCAGCCGGAACTATAGATGAAACATACACTACTGTTCATTGTTAGCACTTCAGCGCCGCTTGTACAAAACCGATGTAAGCCGCCGTTATATTGGTTTGAGTTGCGGTTTCACTTTGTCAAAGAATGCCTGATAGTGGTTGTTACTTTCGGGATTAGCAATTCTAGAAAAACCGCAATTGTCAAAACAAATTCTTAGATAATTAATAAAAGTCGTGGCATGTTCTTCGTTCAAAAATTCGGCATCCACACTTGGTTGTTCTGTTACTTTCAATGAGTAAGCTTGTCCGCCACTTGTGTTGTCTTTGTGCAAATAGTCTGCTGATAATGGTAGCGAAACGAAACCGTCATCTTCATAATATTCTTGCAAGCCACTTAAAAAATCTTCGTCAGTCACTTCCAAAACAATATCGTCAATACTGGTAATTTGAATTGGGTCTGCGAATTGCCAAATGTATTTTTCGTTTGTTTTATAGTCCCAACCGAAATTACAAGCACCAACAATTCTATAAAACATTTTCAAAGACAAAGGCACAAATCCAAACGGTCTAACCGCATTTTCCAACTTTGTAAATAATTTTTCTGTGTCAGGCAACGGTTTAATTAATGGTCGCTGAAAGTTATATTCAAATTCTTTTGGAAATAAATAATTGATATTTTTGAGTTCGGAATAAATAATGTCAAGATTGAATGAAACTCGTTGGAAAGTTTCCGTCAACACTTTTTCTACGTCAGGCAAGTTTGTTGGCAAAAATGCGTCTTGCCCCAAAACGGAAATGTCTTTGTAAACCTGTTCAGTTTGTCCGTTAATATAATTGTCGTAAAGTGTCATACTGAAAATGGTTGCGGGATAATGGCGGCTTACGTTTGTATTTCCGAAAGTACGAACCTTACCATTACTTTTTTTCAAAAAAATTTATTTCTCTTTGCCAACATTTTAAGGCATTTTCGCGAAGTACATATTGTAAGTAATTATGTTTCGTAAAGCCAGCCAGTTATTTATTTAATACATTTTCAATATCAGCTAAAGGGCTTAAAATATGTACGAGGTCTTTATTGGTTACTTGCAAATATCCCAGGGTCGTTTTAATATCATTATGACCGGGCAGCTTCTGAATAAAGGTGACATCAATACCCTTATCCAATAAGTGTGTTGAAAAACTATGCCGCAGTATATGCATACTCCCATCTCGTATAATCCATGCTTTTGTGAGCCTGAGCCCTAATATGTTGACTATGCTGCGTGAGTATAAAAACTTACAGATAAATATATACCATAAAAAAAGCCTTACACTCCCTGCAATCGAAAAATTGTATTTTCAATAACCTTACCTTCCCCCAATCTCACGCAATCGTTTGCTATCCTTTTCCCCATTGCTTTCTATAAAAAATAAACGTACTTCATAAAAATCATTTTTTGGTACCACTATAATTAATATAATGAAGAGAGTTGTTGTTACTGCTTCTGTATTTTTATTTTCCTGCACAATCGTAATTGCCCAGCAAAAGGCCACGGTAAAAGAATACAACAAAACATTTACCACGTATCCTTTTTCTGATCCTGATCCTGTGCCTCATATTAATAAGATATATCCCTACTTCCGCTTCGATGGCTATACCGATAAACCCGTGCAGAAAGAATGGAAAGTGGTGGAGCTGGAAAATGATTACATAAGGGTGATGATCATGCCGGAGATAGGAGGGAAGATATGGGCGGCTATTGAAAAGTCAACCGGCCGGTCTTTTATTTATTACAACCACGTGGTAAAGTTTCGGGATGTTGCCATGCGCGGGCCATGGACAAGCGGCGGCATCGAGCCCAACTATGGCATTATAGGGCACACACCCAATTGCGCAACGCCTGTTGATTATGTAACTATTGAAAGGCCCGATGGAAGTGTAAGCTGCATTATTGGCGTGCTTGACCTGCTCACACGCACCTCATGGAAAATCGACATCAATCTTGCAAAAGACAAAGCCTATTTTACCACATCATCTTTTTGGTACAATGCTTCGCAATTTGAGCAACCCTATTATACATGGATGAATACAGGCATAAAAGCGAGAGATGATTTGCAGTTTGTGTACCCCGGTACAAAATACCTCGGGCACGAAGGGGAGTATGCTGACTGGCCGATCAACAAAACAAATGGCAAGGATATATCGTGGTATAAGAATAATAATTTCGGTGGCTACAAGTCGTATCATGTGTTTGGTAAGTACAGCGATTTTTTTGGGGCCTATTGGCACAATGATAATTTTGGCATGGGCCGATACAGCACCCACGATACAAAGCCCGGAAAGAAATTGTGGATATGGGGCTTGTCGCAGCAGGGAATGATCTGGGAAAAATTACTTACCGACACCGACGGTCAATACGTGGAAGTGCAGAGTGGCCGTATGTTTAACCAGGCGGCTGAAAACAGCACCTTCACGCCTTTCAAGCACATCGGGTTTGGGCCACACGCCACCGATATATGGACGGAATACTGGTTTCCGGTTGTAAATACAAATGGCTTTGTGGTGGCCAATAATTATGGTGTTCTTAATATTATAAAAGAAAATGGCTGGCTGAAAGTTTACTTCTCGCCCTTACAGCCGATACAGGATGAATTAAAAATCACCAATGGTGAAGATGTGGTGTATTCTAAAAAACTCAATCTTAAAACGATGGAGCTTTTTAAAGATTCTATTCGATTAAATATAAACAGTGATAGCCTGGTAACTACTTTGGGAGGTACCAAACTGAAATACGATGAAGCTCCATCCGCCAACGTAATCAGCCGCCCCGTAGATACACCGGCTGACTTTGACTGGACTAGTGCTTATGGATTGTACATACAGGGAAAAGAAGATATGCACCAGAGGGACTATATTGCCGCAGAAGAAAAATTAAAGGCAGCGCTTCAAAAAGACTCAAACTACCTGCCTGCTTTAACCGACTACACCGTACTGTTATACCGCAACCAAAAATATGATGAGGCACTTTCTGCAAGTAAAAAGGCTCTCGCAATTGATACCTACGATCCGGCAGCTAATTACAACTATGGTATCATAAATGTTGCACTGAATAATATTATTGATGCAAAAGACGGGTTTGACATTGCCGCATTGGGAGGTGAATACAGGAGCGCTGCTTACACTGAGCTTTCAAAAATCTATTTCAAAGAAAAGAATTATGAGAAGGCTGTGGAATTTGTCAATAAAAGCATTGACTTCAACAGGTATGCAATGGAAGCGTACCAATTGCTTGCAGTGATCGATCGTTTACAAAAAGACAAGATTGGAGCAAATAAAATTCTTAATAGCATTTTGGCTTTCGATCCTTTAAATCATTTCGCTTTATTTGAAAAATATTTGAATGATCATTCCCGTGAAAATAAAGATCACTTTTTGTCAGCAATAAAAAACGAACAGCCGGCCCAAACATTTTTAGAAACAGCCATTGAATATTATAACCTCGGAAGAAATGAAGAAGCAGGCCAGGTATTACAACTAGCTCCACAAAATATCGAAGTAAAATATTGGCAAGCTTATCTTGAAAACAAGCCTGTGGATATACAGGAGACCGGTGAAGAAAAAATATTTCCTTTCAGAAGAGAAACTGCAACTGTGTTGAAGCAATTGCTTAAACAAAATGACAATTGGATTTTAAAATACCATCTTGCTTTGATTGAATGGAACGATAATAATTTGCAGGGTGCTAAAGAATTATTCATAAAGTTGGGGGATATGCCGGACTATGCTCCCTTCTATGCAGCAAGAGCGGAATTGTTTAAAGATGATAACGAAAGATCACTGGCAGATCTTAAAAAAGCAGCGCAGCTTGATAAATCGCAATGGCGCTATGGACAGGGCCTAGTCAATTATTATTTGAAAAATAAAGAGATAGCTACGGCATTGTCAGTTGCAAATCGGTATTACAAAATGTTCCCCGGCAATTATATTATAGGTATGCTGGATGTAAAAGTATTGATGGACAATGGGCAATATGATAAAGCTAATACGCTTTTAAAGGCCATTCACATTTTACCCAATGAAGGAGCCACAGGCGGGAGGCAGCTATACCGGGAAACGCAATTGATGCTGGCACTAGATCAAATGCAAAAAAAGAAATATAAAAATGCGCTGCAATACATAAATGCTGCCCGGTTATGGCCCGAAAACCTCGGAGTAGGAAAACCTTACGAAGAAGACATTGATGAAAGGCTGGAAGATTGGTTGGCTTATCAGAATTATGTACAACTTAAAAATAATGGCGCTGCAACGCAGATGCTTGATCATATTATTTCTTTTTACAAAGAAACAAACGGAGCTTATTATTCATCAGCCAATAATTTAATAACCACACTCGCATTGAAGGAAGAAGGTAAACAGGATGAAGCCCGCCATTTTTTACAGCAATTATCGGAAAAGAAACCCGGCGACATTTGGGCGCAATGGGCGTCGGATGTGTATAATGGAAAAACGGCCAACTTACCGGAAGTAAATACCCTGAATGACAACTATAAAATATTAAAAAGATGGATGCAGGTTTCAGGGCAAAAATAGCCGGGCATAGTTTTGAGATCTTACCACAAAACTAACAAGGTCATGTTTAGCAATATCATCTTAATAAATAATGAAAATCAAAACATAATGCAGCATTTTTTTCAGTGTATGAAAATAGCGCAAACGTTTGCGTTGCAAATTGCAACCGTTTGCGCAGGCAAATAAAAAAAAATGCGTAAAATGGCATGCATCACAATCACAAAATAAATTGTCATATTTGTACAAATTTAACAAAAGAGTAATTTGGAGCTTAATATTGTTCCTTGTTTGTTATTGTTGACGCTTATGAATCCATCCTACAAAAATGACGCTTTCGGTTTGTCTTTTTTGAATTTGTAATTTATGGGTCCTATAATAAAACATAGCGGCTTTAATTAGAAGAGTTCGGTTAACCTTTTCATTATTTGTTTGCCTGGTTTCAGATAGCCAGGAAATTATCGGGTTTGGGGATTATAAAACTTTAGCCATTAAAAACTACACATTCATGCGAAAATTCCACCAATTATTTTTAATTCCACTGGTACTGCTGCTCTGCTTTACTGCACAGGCGCAAACCAGAACGATAACCGGAAAAGTTACATCTGCAAAGGATGACCAGCCGGTATCTGGTGCTTCGGTACAAGTGAAAGGGAGCAGGCCTACAGGAACAGCTACAGGAAATGATGGATCATTTTCAATAAATGCGCCTGCCGGAAAAGTTACTTTACTTATTTCCAGTGTAGGCTTTGCTACTATTGAGAAAGTTGTGGATGCTAACAGCTCAAGCGTAACTGTCGGGATGTCTGCTGTACAAAATGAGCTTGAAGGGGTTGTGGTAACAGCACTCGGTATTTCCCGTAAGGAAAAAACGCTGGTGTATGCAACGCAAACAGTGAAACCTGCGGAGCTTACAGAAGTAAGAGATGCAAATAACGTAATCAACTCTTTCCAGGGAAAAATTGCCAATGCGGTGATTAACCAGGGCTCTGGCGGACCAGGCAGTGGCGCAAGGATCGTACTGCGGGGCAACAGGTCTTTACAGGGAAGCAACAATGCGTTGATCGTGGTGGACGGTGTTCCCTACAGTAACGGCACAAATGGTACAGGTACCAGTGATTTCGGATCTGTACAGGGATCTGATGGTGCTTCAAACATCAACCCGGACGATATTGAATCAGTAACCGTTTTACGTGGTGCATCTGCTGCCGCTCTTTATGGAAGCCAGGCGGGTAACGGTGTAATTGTAATCACTACCAAAAAAGGCAGGAAGGATCGCCTTTCTGTAACGCTTAATTCAGGAATAACCGTGGAATCCGCTTTTGCTTTACCTGATTTTCAAAATCAGTATGGCCAGGGAAATGGTAACCAACTCCGCACCGATACCACAGCATATGTGGGTGATAGCTGGGGGCCAAAGATGACAGGCCAGAATTATATTAATTATTTAGGGCAGTCTTCCAGTTACTCTCCTCAGCCTGATAACGTAAAAGATTTTTTCAGGAATGGTACAAGTTTAAATAATTCAATAGGTATTAATAGCGGTACTGAAAAAATGCAGACCTATTTATCCTATACGAATAATCTTATCGAGGGCATTATTCCAAGAAATGACCTTACCAGGCATACTATTAATTTAAGAATTACCAACCAGATAAGTTCCCGGTTTTCTACAGATGCCAAGATCACTTATGTAAACCAGGATATAAAGAACAGGCCGAGAACGGGGGAGGAGAATGCACCGGTAATTGATATTTATCAAATCCCAAGAAATGTAGCCACCAGTGATGCTTCCAATTATGATTTCCTTAATAATATAGGTATTACAACTCCTACAGCATGGCCATCTACGCTAAGCTCTATTTATCAAAATCCTTATTGGGAAACATACAGGACTTCTATAAATGAAACGAGAGACAGGGTAGTAGGTTTTCTTACTGCCAAATATAAAATAACCAATTGGCTGAATCTTTCCGGAAGAGCCAACCTCGACAGAACATTTGATGCAGGAGATAACTCCGTTTCTCTTGGAACCACCCTATGGGCAAAATCCGGCGGTGATTTTCAAAAGAGAAATATTACTGTTACTGAAAAGTGGTTTGATGTAATGCTGGATGGTTCTAATGATATTACAAAAAATTTAAAGGTTACGTATCGTGTGGGCGCTATCTTACAGGATAGTAAATATGATGAAACAGATGCGAATGCAAACGGGTTAAATATTACAAACAAATTCAGCCTGAATTTTGCTAAAGCTCCTGCCACAAGCCAGGGTTATAGCCAGGTGCAAACACAGGCGGTCTTTGGCCAGTTAAATTTCGCTTTTTTAAACGCCATTTATCTTGATGCGAGCCTTCGGAACGATTGGGATTCAAGGTTGCCAAAGCCATATTCATTTCAGTATCCATCAATTGGAGTATCCACGGTGTTCTCGGATTTATTTACGCTTCCAACAACCATTTCATTTCTTAAGGCCAGCATAAATTACGCTGAAGTTGGAAACGGCGGTAAGTTCGCTTTATTAAATCCTACCTATAGCTACAGCCAGGGCGCAGGCAATGGATATCTTTCAAGAGGTACAACACTTCCATTACCCGGCCTGAAACCTGAAATCGTTAAAAGCACCGAGGTTGGGATTGAAGCAAGGTTTATAAATAACCGGATCGGGTTTACTGCGACTTATTATAAAAGTAATTCATTCAATCAACTCCTCCAGGTTGCACTTCCACCAGCATCAGGTTATGCAAACAAATATATAAATGCGGGTAATATTCAAAATTCCGGTTTTGAATTTGTTTTAAACGGTACGCCCATTGCTAACAAAGATTTTAGTTGGGATGTTAATTTGAATTTTGCGCTAAACAGGAGTAAGGTAATTGCATTGAGCGATGATGTGAAAATATTCTACCTCGGGGGTGGCTTTGGCCGTTCGGCAACACCTGTGGTGGAAGAAAAAAAGGCTTACGGTGACCTGCTGGCATTTAAATGGGCGACAGATTCCAAGGGCCAGCATATTGTAGACAGCGCTGGAAAACCTGTGCTTACCCAGGACCAACAATACATAGGAAATTTCAACCCAAGGTTTACCATTGGTTTGACGAACTCTTTTCAATATAAAGGCTTTTTTGTACGAATCTTAACTGATGGACGTATTGGTGGCACCATCGTTTCCGGTACTGAAATGAATCTTGCATTCAGTGGTATTCCTGAGGTAACACAAAATTTCAGGGAAGGAGGATGGAATCTCGGTGGTGTTTATGCTGGTGGTGGCTCAGTTTCTGCAACAACAACTGCGCAGGATTTCTGGCAGATAGCATCCGGCAAGCGCTATGGAGCAGGAGAATTTTTTGCTTACGATGCTACCAATTTCAGGCTTCGTGAACTTACCATAGGTTACACCATTCCCATAAAGGAAAATAAGTATGTAAAAGCACTAAAGCTTTCAGCCGTTGGAAGAAACCTGTTCTGGATATATCGCGGCGAATCGCGGCTTGACTTGCCAGGCATCGGTAAAAGAAAGATGTGGTTTGATCCTGACATGAGCCTTAGTAATTCAAATTACCAGGGGGTTGAATATGGAACACTTCCGGCCACACGCAGCTATGGACTAAATCTTCAGGTTACTTTTTAATTCAAAATATTTAACTTTAAAATATGAAACAACTAAATATTTTTATCCGAAGCAGGGCCTTCATCCTGCTGTTATCCGCGAGCTTCATGCTATCCGCCTGTACCAAAAAGTTTGATAGCATTAATACCGATAGAAATACCATTGCTACGGTAGGTTCGGCTGAGTTGCCATACCTGTTTGCAAAAGCTGAGCAATCTGCGTCACCAAGTATCTGGACGTACCAGGTTGCACAAAATTTGTTTGCGGATCAATATGCGCAGTATTTTGCATGTACGGCTACTTATTTCCCTTCTGACAGGAATGTCATAAGAATGGATTGGGTTGGTTCCGCTTTTAACCCGATTTATACTGATATGGTTCCACAACTTCAGTCAATCCTGGAGGCTGCTGATCCTAACTCAGCAGAATACGCTTTGGCAAATATAGTTTGGGTATTAGGGTTTCACAGAGTTACAGATTATTGGGGGCCTATTCCATACTCACAGGCAGGGGTGCCCGGTGCTTCGGTATCGTATGATGCACAGGATAAAATATACGACGATTTCTTTAAGAGGCTGACTGCTGCTGTAGCAACGTTAAAAAGTAATTCAGGCGCAAGCCCGTACGGATCTTTTGACCTGATGTATGGTGGCAATGTAAGTAAATGGATCAAATTCGCAAATACGCTTCGCCTTCGCCTTGCCATAAGAATATCAAAAGTAGATCCGGCACGGGCTAAAACTGAAGGAGAAGCGGCGTTCGCAGATGGTGTGATGATGAGCAGCCCGGGCGATGATGCTTTAATTCAAAAAAGCCTTTCCGGCGATGACAATAATGGTTTATCAATAATGTCCGACTGGAACGAATTCAGGATGAGTGCTTCTATGGAATCTGTAATGAAAGGTTACCAGGATCCGCGCATAGTTGAATATTGGACACCGGACGGGGCCACAGGTGACAATCCGAATGGCAACGGTAATTATGATGGCCTGCGCAACGGACTTACTTCTACGCAACTCACAGATCCAAAGAACAGCTATGCTGCTAATGCTAAAGTGGGCAGGAGATGGTCATCGCCTTCGTTTGGTGGCAGTGCTAATTATCTTAAAACGCCACAAAATATTATGTGTGCAGCCGAAGCCTATTTCCTTAGAGCAGAAGGAGCAGAACTGGGCTGGAGCATGGGGGGAACACCAAAGGAATTATATGAAGCAGGAATAACGACATCCATGAATCAATGGGGAATTACCGATAACGCAGCTATACAGAGTTATATTAATAGTTCGAATGTGCCGGTAGCGCCGAATGATTATCTTAATTCACCGGCAGTTTCTGACGCACCGATAAAATTTGCTATCGCTCCTGCCACCCAGTTGAAACAGATTTCCATTCAAAAATGGTTAGCATTATTCCCGGATGGTTACGAGGCATGGGCTGACTACCGTAGAAGCAGGACTTTTATATTGTACCCGGTTGCTAATTCGGACAACCCGGATATTACTAATACAGCCACACAATATATAAGAAGGATACCATTCCTGCTTTCAGAAACCCAGGTTAACAAAGAAGCTGTTGATGCGGCTATACCATTGTTAAGCGGGCCTGATAAGGTAACGACACCGCTATGGTGGGATAAAAATTAATTTGTATTTAAAAATAATATCAGTACAGATTCCATCAGTGTTTTATTGGTGGAATCTGTTTCATTTTAGGCCACGATCAGGATGGTAATTTTGGCATATTATTTTAGTTCCAGATGACGACAGCAAGTCAATGCGATTTTTAAAGCCTCTTTAAACGAATTGTTTTTACATTTACAATGACCATTTTTTTCCGGATGCTTAAAAATTATTTGTGTGCATTTTTATTTCTCTCATTAGCTTTTATTTCTTGTAAAAATGCTGAGAAAACTTTGTTTACCCCGTTGGATAAAGATGAAACTGGTATAAATTTTCAAAACACTTATTTTGAAGACGGTCCATTAAATGTTGCCAATTATATCTACTTCTATAATGGAGGCGGTGTTGCGATCGGCGATATTAATAACGATGGTTTGCAGGACATTTTTTTTACCGGCGCAATGGTGAGAAACCGGCTGTTTTTAAATAAAGGAAATTTTCAGTTTGAAGACATTACCAAAGGTAGCGCCGTCGATGAGAAACAAGGCTGGTGTACAGGCGCAACTATGGCCGATGTAAATGGCGACGGTAAACTGGATATCTACGTCTGCAGGAGCGCGGATATAAATCCAAAAATGCGTACTAACTTATTATTTATAAATAACGGAAATAATACCTTTTCAGAAAAGGCCGCGGAATATGGCCTGGCGGATTCGGGGTATTCAACCCAGGCTGCCTTTTTTGATTTTGATAAAGACGGAGATCTCGATTGTTTTATCATTAATCATTCCATTCAAAAATATACGGCCGGCGTGCAGGAAAAGCCCGAACTGCGCAACGAATATAATGCTGCATTTGCGAGTAAGCTTTATCGTAATGATAACGGGCACTTCACAGATATTAGCAGGCAGGCCGGGATTATTTCAGATGTACTCACTTTTGGGTTAGGGCTTGCCATTTCCGATTTTAATAACGATGGGTGGCCGGACGTGTATGTATCCAATGATTTTAATGAACCGGATTATTTTTTCATAAATAATCGTAACGGCACTTTTACCGAACAGTTATCAAAATCTATGGATGAAATTTCTCTGTACTCTATGGGATCTGATGCGGCGGACTATAATAATGATGGTAAAACAGATTTGTTGACCCTGGACATGATGCCTGAAGACAATAAGGCTATAAAAATGCACAGCGGGGCGGAAAATTATGATAAATTTCAAGCGCTGTTTACCCATGGGTTTTACTACCAATATAGCCGCAATATGCTGCAGGAAAATAATGGCGACGGAACCTTTAGCGAAGTAGGGCAGTTATCCGGTGTTTCCAATACCGATTGGAGCTGGTCGGCGCTCTTTGGTGATTATGACAACGATGGCAATAAGGATCTTTTTGTAACAAACGGCTACACTAAGGATTATACTGACATGGACTTTATGAAGTATTCGATTGACCGGCTCATAAGATCTATGCATAAAGATAGCTTTGATGCCATTCCAGAGTACATCAGAAAGATGCCTATTAATAAAATCCCAAATTTGATTTATCAAAATAATGGCAATGGAACGTTCTCTAAAAAGACTAAAGAATGGGGATTGAACCAACCAACCGTATCCGCCGGTGCTGCTTATGCCGATTTGGACAATGATGGTGATCTTGACCTGGTAATAAGTAACTGTAATGATTTTGCAAGCATCTATAGGAATAATGCAGAAGGCAGTTTGAAAAATAATTTTCTTCGTGTTAAGCTTGAAGGTAACCCGTTGAATGGAAGAGGCATTGGGACCAAGGTGAAACTTTTCTGCAAGGGACAACAATATTACCAGGAGGAATCTCCTGTCCGTGGCTTTCAGTCTTCATCAGATCCTGTACTGAATTTTGGTATCGGAAAAAACACTTCAATAGATTCTGTGTTGATCATTTGGCCAAATGATAATTATCAAAAGCTCACGCCGGTAAAGCCAAATCAAACACTTACTATTAAAATTGCTGACGCGAAAGGAAAGTGGGTGTTTGATACAACAGCTATTGCCGGAAATCAACTATTCATGCAAGCGACCATGCCCGGGGTTCAACATCATGAAAATAAGTTCAACGACTTTAATGTTCAAACATTATTACCCAATTATCTTTCACGCCAGGGACCTTCTATTGAAGTTGCCGACGTTAATAAAGATGGCCTTGAAGACTTTTTTATAGGGGGAGCGAAAGATCAGCCTTCACAAATTTTTATTCAGAACACCAACAATACATTTACTGCGAAGCCAGAGCCTTCTTTATCAAAAGACGCTGCCAGTGAAGATGTGTCCGCTGTATTCTTTGATGCGGATAATGATGGCGACCAGGATTTGTACGTTACAGGCGGCGGATATGAGTTCAATGAAAATGACCCGGCATTTCAGGACCGGCTTTACCTGAATGATGGCAAAGGAAATTTTGAAAAGAAAGAAAATGCCTTACCTCAACTGCTATCGAGTAAGGGTTGTGTAAAAGCAGCAGATATCGATGGTGATGGCGATTTGGATTTATTTGTTGGCGGAAGGGTAGTACCAGGCAAATATCCAACTGCTCCAGAAAGTTTCATTTTATTGAATGATGGGAAAGGAAAATTTACAGATGGTACTGCAACGGTATGCAAGGAGCTACAGCACATCGGAATGGTAACAGATGCCTTGTGGATTGATCTCAATAATGATAAGCAGCCTGACCTTGTGGTGGTTGGTGAATGGATGCCGATAAAAGTTTTTATTAACCAAAATAGAAAACTGATAGATAAATCATCCACATATATTCCATTTGCCAGTAGCGGGTGGTGGAACCAGATTTATGCTGATGATATGGATGGCGACGGCGATGTGGATCTTATCCTTGGCAATTGCGGGCAGAATACCCAGTTCCATGTTAATGAAAAAGAACCCATGTCTATTTGTTACAAGGATTTTGATGATAATGGAACAATCGATCCCGTACTCTGTTATTACGTCGATGGCGTTTCTTACCCCTATAATTCGAGGGATGATATTGTTGAGCAACTTCCGGGATTGAAGAAGAAGTTTCTTGAATATAAAAAGTATTCTGTTGCGACAATCAACGACCTGTTTACGACGGAGCAATTGAAAGATGCCACTACTTTGAAAGCAGAGATGATGCAAACTGTTTATCTTGAAAATAAGGGCAGTGCAGGTTTTGCGGTACATCCTTTGCCTTTGGCTGCGCAATATGCCCCGGTTTATGGCATCGTGACAGAAGATGTAAACGGTGATGGTAAAAAAGACATTGTACTAACAGGTAACAATACATGGACAAGAATAAAATTTGGGCGATATAGCGCGAACCATGGTGTGGTATTACTTGGGAATGGGAAAGGTGAGTTTACCTATGTGCCGCAGCAAAAAAGCGGTTTAAATATCAGGGGAAATGTGAGAAGTCTTCAATTAATTACAGTAGGAAAATCACAAAGTATTATAGCCGGAGTAAATGACACCACTGCGGTACTATTGAAATTGCGAACACCCTGATCAGTTTGTTTCTACAGGCTTTTATTCCTGACTGCTTTGCGCTGTTTCGTGGGCGTTTTGACTTTCATTTTTTTCTTAACGACATCAGCAGGATATTTTAAAGCAAGCTTTCGTATTTTATAACTGAATTCAGTAAAGGTTTCTTCCCAAAGTTTAGCTTCTTCGGGAGTGTAGTCATAAAAACCTTTCGCATTTGCGACACCTTTACCACCTTCTTTTACGATATCGTCAATTAACTTAGGAATCTTCGTACTGTTTGAAAGGGTCGGGAACAAGTCTTTCATCACATTATGATACGCAGGTACACCGGTAAGATCCATCCACCTAAAAACGCCGACAAGTGTCATCCAATATCCTGCATTATTGCGGCAGGCTCTGTCCACATCTTCTACTGTTGCATAACCATTTTCTACCAGATAAAATGCTTCACGGTACATGGCATACATAAGGCGATTTGTGATGAAGCCTCTTATATCTTTTCGTACCAGTGTCGGTTCTTTGCCCCAATAGTGAGATAGCTCGTATAAATATTCGCCTTTCAAAATATCACTTTGCTCACCGCAAATGATCTCAAGGAAACGTGTTGTGTGAGAAGGTTCCGCCCAATGCAATCCGAAAAAACGATGAGGATATTTCGTTTCTTTCTGAAGGATACTGATTGGTATAGCCGAAGTATTACTCGTGAGAATGGCGTCTTTTTTAATTACCTTTTCAATTTTTTGATACACTGATTTTTTTATGTCAATATTCTCAAGAGTACATTCTATCACCAGCTTACAATCTTTCAGAAAAGAATAATCTTCAGTGATAGTAAGCCTTTTAAAAAAATATTTCGGCGAATGATTTATCAGGCCTTCCTCCTTTGCTTTGGATAAATGATAATCGATTCTTTTTTTCGCATGCTCAAGATCTGCCGCGATAGGCGCTACGGCAACTACCTTATGACCTGCCATTAATAAGCAGGTTGCTATGCTGCATCCCATTAAGCCAAGCCCAACAACACCTGTGTTTACATTAGCTGTATTTATTTTTTCTGACATTGAATCAATTTTTTAATGAGTGAAAGGTTTGGTTCTCTATAACGTTGGAAAAATATCCTGTTAGAGTTTATACTGCATCTTTAATCCCATACATATTTCCATTCCCCGTTTTTATTCTTTTTCCAAACGGTATGAAATACACCGTGGTATTCGACTGGTTTTCCTGAACCATCATTTCCTTTCCATACATATTTCCCGTAAGTATAGCCCAAATCTCCCGCAGCAGAAACTTCTATAAAATCAGGAGACCATGTTACATTAGCAGCTTCATAAAAAGGTGTAGCATAAAATTTCCTGATATTTTCTTTGCCCGTTATTAAAGTATCATTCTGCCTTTTTATCGTTGCATTGTCATCGGCAAAATAATAGAATGCCTTTGCAATTCCCTGTTCAGCCACCATTTTAGCGAAGTCAGCTTCTGCATTTGCAATTTGTTTCTTTGCGGGTTCTGTATTTGCATCCTGTGCTTTAAGCGATTGAGCGAATGCACAGATGAAAAAACCTGGAACCATAAGAGTGAGAATTGTTGAATAATTTTTCATGCATCAATTGTTTATTAGATCGGTTCTATTTATTGATAACACAATCCGGCAGCTCCAAGTATGCCCGCATTATCGAGTTCAGAAACTTCAATTCGTAAATGTTCCAGTGCTCTGGTAAAAGGAAATGTTTGAAGCTGTTTCCACATCGCATCTTTAAAATATGGCCACGCATAGCGTACCGATCCTCCCAGGATAATAACTTCTACATCCAGCGCAAATAGAATCATCTTTATAGCGTTACCAAGGTGCATGCCCATTTCCTGGTACATTTTCAATGCTTCATGATTTCCCTGTTGTGCATTTTTAAAAACAATATCCCCGGGAATATCATAAACATTTTTAAAAAATTGCCCGCTCGCATAGTATTCATAATACTTATCAAGGTAATCGATCATTCCAAATTCACCCGCACCGCCATTTTTTCCTGCATATAATTTTTGATTGATAATAATTCCTGAACCCAGCCCGGTTCCAATTGTAAGGCCAATCATAGAATTGCAGCCTTTTCCTTTGCCAAAATAAAATTCACCGAGCGCAAAACAATTAGCATCATTATTAATTGCTACAGGAACTTTATAACGTTCTTCCATCCATTGCTTTAATGGTACTTTTTTCCACGAAGGGATATTCATTACATCTAATACTATCTGAGTTTCTTCATCCATCAGCCCCGGAACGCCAATGCCTATAGCTGTTACAGAGCCATTAATTAACTCATCTGTAAATGAAAACAATTCGTCACGCACTTCTTCCGCTGAAGCCTGTGCATCAATTTTTTTAGAAACGATACCGGTCAATGCAGATTCATTCACCAGCCCGCCACGCACATTGGTGCCACCCATGTCAATTCCCAAAATAAATTTTTTATCCATACTTATTTTTGTTTCAAATCGGCCGCGGCATCTTTATCTAAATAGACGTAAAATTTTTTATGGCGACGGAGAATACTTGCAGGCAATTGTTCTGATATATCTTCCTCGATTATCTTTTGAACGATCCCTGCTTTTTTATTCCCACTCACCAGCAACATAACATTCCTTGTTTCTAATAAAGTGCTTAACCCCAAAGTTAGCCCATGAGTAAGCTTTTGTTCTTCTTTAAAATATTTCTGCCCTATTGCCTGGGTCGTGCTGTCTATTTCGGCCACATGTGTACGTGAGTCTGCCGGAGTGCCCGGTTCATTCATTCCTACATGGCCGTTCATTCCGAGACCAACAATGGCAACATCAATTCCGCCATTCTCGCCGATAAAGTTTTCTATGCGTTCACATTCTGCTTCGGGATCAGAAGCTCTGCCATCAAAAAATACAATCTTACTTTCTGCAACATTCAATGGGCCAAATAAATCATTATCTAAATGAAACCGGCAACTGCCCTCATCATTGCCATTCATGCCTTCCCATTCATCAAGGCTTAAAAACGTCCATTGAGAGGTATCAATCTTTTTTTCCTGCACCTGTTTTATTAATTCTCTATACACTCCTTTGGGGGAATCTCCGGAAGCAGTGCATAATAACGGCTTCTCTTTTGTCTCCAAAATTTCCAACAAATCATTCACTGCTTTTTTCGACATCTCTTCATAAGTGTCACCAATAATAAGTTTCATTGATTTTATTTAGGGTTGATAATTTTTTTATGCAAAATGGCAAAGTGAAATAAGTATGCAAAATAATCTTTGCGCCTTAGATACTGAGCGCCTTTGCGGGAAACTTATTAAACTACATGCTCTCTGAAGTTCCAAGCCAAAGATCAATTGGTTTTGTAACCACCGGTGTAAATGGCAGCATTATTTTTTTTCCTTCTGCCGCTGATGCATAAGCAGCGTAAATAATTTCAAGCACGGCTCTTCCGTCTTCACCGGTTACAACTGGCTGCTTGTCTTGTTGCACACATTCGATAAAATGTTTTAGCTCATGTGGGTAACCCTGGTTGAAGGCTTCTTCGAAAACCGTAAAACTCCAGCCGACAGTGGTGTCCGCTTTTTCCATGGCATAGCCATAGCCATTCTTGCTATATGATATAGCTGCGTTTCCCATGAAGAGGTCTGCATAAATAACACCACCTGTTCCATGCACTTCACTCTTATCATCCATGCCGCCATGCTTGGCCCAGCTATTTTCGGCAACTGCTGTTACGCCATTTTCAAATTCTATAATCACCACAGAATTGTCTTCTGCTTTTGTTCTCTCTTTGTGTAACACCGTTGACATCGTTGCATACACACTGGTCGCCTTTGCATTTTTTAACATCCATCTAAACCATGCAATTGCATGACATCCCATATCCATCAGCACACCGCCGCCTGAAAGATCAATATCATAAAACCAATCGGAGTGCGGCCCCGAATGTTTTTCAGCCTGCTTAAGCATGTAGATATCCCCGATAGCTCCTTCATTTACCAATTGCCTTACTCTTTCATATTTCGGCGCAAAGCATAGTTCTTCGGCATACATCAATTTTACCTTTGCTTTTTTACAGGCACTAATCATTTCGTCTGCTTCCTCAAGAGTTACAGCCAATGGCTTTTCAATAATAATATGTTTTCCCGCCGCTGCGGCTTTAAGAGTTGCTTCCGCGTGAAGATAATTTGGAAGACAAATATCTACCACTTCGCATCCGGATTCCTGTATTGTTTTATCAAGATCATCAAACCATTGAGGAATGTGGTATTTTTCTGCAAATGCTTTTGCCTTATCTATGTTCCTGGCATAGACTGCTACAACTTCTGCTTCAGGCACAAAACGGTGATAACTTTCCATGTGAATGTCGGTGATAAAACCCGCGCCGAGAATGGCTATTTTAGTCTGCTGCATAATTTATTTTTTGAACAACTCCATTAAAGATTTTATAAAATTATATCAAGAAAATTAAACAAAATTTTTTATCGTTTGCCGTGATAGTTTTAATATCTTGAAAAAATATTACAATTCGAAAATCAATTTTTACGATTTAAATTCCTTGTGTATGCCCGGTGATTCTCTACAGGTAAATGTCAATTCAAAAGGTACCCAAAAAAATACATTTGACGCAATAGTTGTTGGTTCCGGAATAAGTGGTGGCTGGGCTGTAAAAGAACTTTGTGAAAAGGGTTTAAAGACATTGGTGCTTGAAAGAGGGAGGGATGTAGTTCATCTTAAAGATTATCCTACAGCTACCATGAACCCATGGGAATTTGAACACCGCGGAGCAATGACTGAAAAATTTATGGAGGAAAATCCATTAATTACAAAGGCCGCGGGTTTCGATGATTCTACTGATCATTTTTTTATAAAAGATAAAGATCATCCTTACGTACAGGAAAAGCCATTTGACTGGATTCGCGGTTACCAGGTTGGCGGCAAATCATTAATTTGGGGCAGAGCATGCCCGAGGTGGAGTAAATACGAATTCATAAATCCCGCAAAATATGGATATGGCATTGAATGGCCAATAGGTTATGATGATATAGCTCCGTGGTACTCGCATGTAGAAATTTTCTCCGGCATTTGCGGTAATAAAGATGGACTCGAGGCGATGCCCGATGGCGAGTACCTTCCACCCTTTGAAATGAATTGTCCTGAAAAAGATATGAAGCAGAAACTGGCTTCAAAATATAAGGACAGGTTTATGATTCATGGGCGCTGGGCACAACTGACTGAAGCAAAAGATATCCATCATCAGCAAGGGAGAGGCCAGTGCCAGGCACGCGACAAGTGTATGCGCGGATGCCCGTTTGGGGGATATTTTAGTTCTAACTCATCTACATTGCCATGGGCCGAAAGGACAGGCAATTTAACCATAAGGCCTTTCTCAGTTGTACATTCAATTATTTATGATGAGCAAAAACAAAAAGCGGTTGGCGTAAGGATCATTGATACAAATACAAAAGAGACAACTGATTATTTTGCGAGGATTATTTTTATGAATGCTTCTGCATTAAACACGAATTTGATTTTGCTTAACTCAACTTCTAATCGTTTCCCTAATGGGTTTGGAAATGATAATGGGTTGCTTGGAAAATATGTTTGCTTTCAAAACTACCGTGGCTCTGTGGGTGGTGAAGTGGAAGGTTATCTTGATAAATATTATTATGGCCGCCGCCCTTCAGAAAGTATGATGGCGAACTTCAGGAATCTTCATTCAAATGATATGGATTTTGTAGGAGGCTATATGGCATTTATGGGTTGCTACCGTAACCGTGCTGATGGGGAGCAACTTCCTGAACAAATCGGCGGAGCTTATAAAGATAATCTCGCAACAATGGGTGGCTGGGGAATGTATATGTACATGCAGGGCGAAACAGTCCCTAAAGAAACCAATCATGTTGCGCTGAGCAAGGACAAAAAAGATGAATGGGGTATTCCATTGTTAGTAACGAATGTTGATTATGATGATAATGATGAAAAATTATTAAAGGATTTTATTACACAAGGGAGCGAAATGTTTGACGCGATGGGCATTAAAAATATTAGTCACCACGATAATCATTGGGCACCGGGCAGAGACATTCATGAAATGGGCGGATGCAGAATGGGTAAGGATCCGAAGACATCTTTGCTAAATGGATGGAACCAGTTTCACAACTGTAAAAATGTTTTTGTAACAGATGGCGCCTGCATGACGAGCACTGCAAATCAAAGCCCTTCAATTTTATATATGGCATTAACCGCAAGGGCGACTAACTATGCGGTGGATGAAATGAAAAAAGGAAATTTATGACTAAAAAAAATTCTTTGAGTTTGAGTAGCCGTTAAAAAAAATATAGGTAATAAAATTCTGTTGAGTTATAATAAGGTAATAAGGTTGTAACCAATAACTATTTACTTCTACTAGGGTTTTCCTATTCTTATTCTAAATTATTTCATTTTTTGAAAAGGCTTTAGAATAATTGGTTATTAAAGCTTGTTTCCTTTTGGAAAAACGGTTTAGGATGTGCCTGATAAACCTTAATAGAGTAACCGGCTCACTTACTGAGAAACCTTATTACCTTATTATAGTATAGATGAATATGGAAATTTTGACCTGCAGCTCGATTGGAAAATTGCAGAAGGAGGCAACAGTGGTATTATGTTTTATGTAAAAGAAGACACTGCAAAATATAAGTATACATGGTACACAGGCCCTGAAATGCAGGTATGGGACAATTTAAAAAATGAATATGATAAAGTTTATAAAAGCCAGGCTGGAGATATTTACGAACTTTTTCAAACAACATCCGACCAATATGTGAAGCCAGGAGGCCAATGGAATCATGTGGAAATAAAATCCAATGACGGTAAACTTGATTTATACATGAACGACCATCATGTTTTGAATACAACTATTTGGGACGATGCCTGGAAGAAAAATATTGCCGGCACAAAGTTCAAAGACATGCCTGATTTCGGAACTTTCAAAAAAGGAAAGATCGCGTTGCAGGATCATGGCGCCGATGTGTGGTATAAGAATATAAAGATTAAGGAGCTTTGATTTTTTGCCACTAAGGCACAGAGGCATGAAGGTGCACTAAGCAGAAAAGAAGTAAAATTAAGATTATGACTCTATGAATTTTTTTGCCACGAAGCCACGAATATATGAGCGTACACAAAGAAAAGCCTTTGTGTTTCTTTATGCCTTCGAGTCTTTGTGGCAGATAAGATCCCATCAAATACTCCCCGGCTCTGCCAGCGCTTTCCTCCCCTGCAAAATTTTATAAAATGAACGGCTTCTTATTTCATCTATTGTAAGCCCGGTAGCTAATGCTTCTTCTTCTGTGATAGCACCACAGTTAATTGCTTTCAAAAAGAAATTCAGCAGGCCCTGCCCGGTTGCAGCATCATCAAAAATGTCGCCCGTAAGTGTTGAAATTGCAGCGCGGTTTACAAAAGTTTTTAAACGATACACCGCATCTTCATAACTGCTTAAGAAGAAATTGTAAGTAGCCGCATACCGCATAGGAAGCTGTGCCGGATTGAGGTCCCAGCCCTGGTAAAATCCGTTGATCAAAGAATGCGTGGTATGATCAAAACATAGTTTCCATCCATTATGCACTGCTTCACGGTTTTCTTTTAGTTGTTCATAAGTGAGGTCATCGCTATGATGCGGCCCGATCGGCATAATGTTAGTTGCTCCATCCGAAAGAAAAATTCCGGTTCCACCCAAGGCTACTTTAGTTACATGATGTGCGAAGTCACAGACAGGGTGATCCATCGTTTGATACTTCGCCGTGATGCCGCACGATGCAGTATAATCATACGTTCCAAAATGTGCAGCAATCATTCTTCCTTCTGAAGCTCTTATAATTTTCATCAAAGGATTACGGCCTTCATCATCCATAATAATTTGTGTTGCTTCAACCATCGTCTCCATTTTAAGAGAACCAGGTTTCAGATTATTTTCTTTTTCTATTATCTCAAATAATCTCACCAAAGTAATTACCTGCTCGGGTATGGTAACTTTTGGTAACATCACCACGAAGTTGTCAGGGAGAACATTATTTGTCTTTGAAAGAAGGGTAGAGATGAAAAGATCCATAGTTCGTACGCCCCTATATTTCAAATCTTCTGTAAACGGTTTTATGCGAATGCCAATGAAAGGCGACAGTGTTTTATTCTTCATTGCAAGCGCCAGTTCGTTAGCGGCCTGCACAGCAGTTTCATCTTCCTCATCATCGGGCCTGTTGCCAAATCCATCTTCAAAATCAATACGGAAATCTTCTACCGGTTCTGTCTCTAATTTCTTAATAATTTTATTGTAAACAGAATATGAGAGCCACGCATTTTCCTTTTTTCTCTCATCTTCGCGCATGCCTTTCAACCGCTGCGTGAGGTATTCAATATCTTTTTCAAGATGTGGAAGATGTTCAAAGCCTTGTAAGTGCAACACCTTAGCGAGTGTGACAAAATTGGGAGCATACGTTTTTAAATTACGCAAAGCAATCTCGCCCATTTTTATAGCAGTATCCGACTTGAAAAGATTGGCTCCTCCATACACGGTATGTACCGGCTGTCTTTCAGGCTTATCGCCCGGGTATTTTTTTTGAAATTCTATATTTGCTGGTTGTAATGTGTTCAGCAAATTTTCTTTCTCATCTTCTTTCACTGAAAATTTCATGCAATATTTTTTTACTATTGTCCGGTGAAAAATTTTTCATTTGGCTCAAATGCAATTTGGCAAAAGATTTCACGGCCCCTCTCCGAAGGAGATAGCCTGTCCCGATCTTTTATCGGGAGGGTTGGGGGTGAGGCCAGTAGCAGCAATACTTTCATTCAATATTTTTTTAGATTAAGAACCGCGATAGGTGGAATATCCATAAGGGTTTAGTAACAGCGGAACGTGGTAATGTTCCTCATCTTTTATTTCAAAAATAATTTCGATGAAGGGATAAAATGTTTGCACAGAATCTTTTCCAAAGTATTCATGTGTTTCAAACTTTAATTTATAAATACCTGGCGCAGGAATAACATCTTTTTCCAGCAGGTCAGTGATTCTTCCGTCCACGTTAGTAATGCCGCCCGCAATAGTTATCCATTCTTCATCCTCATTTTTAAATAAAATTATTTTAATGCCCCCTGCAGGTTTTCCTTTAGAAGTGTCCAAAACATGCGAAGTAATGTTGCTCATGAAAATAATTTTTCCAACCTGTTTTTTGTAATTCTTATCTGCTCTGCTGCTGCGATCTGGATTTCGTCTTCAGGTTTATTTTTTAGGCGCTCTTGTAAAAGTGCTAGCATTTCATCAGCAGATTTTCCTGTGGCATATACAATAAAAATGAATCCAAATTTTTCCAGGTATTTTTTATTTCCGTCAGCTAATGAATCTAATGTTTCTTTAGAAGCTTTCTCAGCGCCTGATTGCTCAACCTGCGCCCAGTCTGCGGTTGCGTAAAATTTTTCTTTCAAGGAATTAATGTCCCCGATTGCAGGATGCTGTTCAAATGCCTCAAGCCAGTCTTCGGGTTTGCATTCGTCCCATTTTTCATCTGCATCCTCCAAAAGTTCTACCAGGTCATCAATGGGAAAAACGGTTAGCATTTTATTTACCCATGTTAAAGAACCACAGCAATTGTGCAGCAATTCCTTTTTTTTATCAATAGTAAGATGATCAAATTCTGCAATTGTCATGTTCTATTTTTTAATAAAAGTCAAATAACTTTTTACTTAAACAATCGTCGGAAACCTGTTTACATTTTTATAATAAATATAAACTGCGGGTTCTTTCCCCATAGCCGTAAACCATTGCTGGCAATAAGGCGCCATCCAGATCGAATCACCTTTTTTTATGGGATACCATTGGTGATCGAGCATATAAATCCCCTGGCCCTGCAGATACATCAGCCCGTGTTCCATAATATGCGTTTCTACCATGGGCAAATGGCCCCCAGGATCATAGGTGAAAATATTTACCGCCATATCAAACGATAAATTTTCCGGCAACAGAACCTGTAAACGCAATGCCTCATCGCCAAGGTAGGAAGGGCCTTCCACTTTCGATGAATCCCCAAAAATTGTTTCCGGAACTTTATACCCTTCGAGGTTTTCATATATTTTATGAAATGTAAGGAACTGCGTTCCTTCTTCTATATTGTCAAAATTATATTGCTTTTCTACAGGCACATATACAAATTGCCCTTGTGAAAGTTCCTGTGTATTGTCACTAATGTTTACAGTGCATTTTCCTTTAATGATATAAAAAAAAATTTCAGATTTTTTAGTTGTTCCTGAAAGATGGCAATCCTTATTTGCAGTTATAAAAATTTGTGTGAGATTAGCGCCCATCTGTTCGTTAATAATAACGTTCACCGTGCAATTGTCCCAGCCCGGAACCCTGCTATTGATATACCCATCAGGGCTTATTACCGCATGATTTCTTTTTACTACCGACCTTGTTAATGCTGATATTTCCATGGATTATTTTTTTCAGTCTGGCTCCATCATGCTTCGCCGATTTTGCCAACATGAGGTTCTTTTTCGATCTCATCCTGTTTGCTAATCTGAGGTTGATTGTCAATCTGAGCTTGTAGAAGATCTGAAACTTTCGACGATAACTGCCCAATAAAATTATCTGATATTTCTAGTGCCGTTGCTATATCCTTAATTTCCGTTTTCTCCAACGGGTTGTGGCTAATGCCTTTAAAACATTTTACAAAAAGCATGGATACAGGGGCAACTTCGGAGATAGCAACTGCATCGTGGCCCGCACCACTTTCCATTTCAATTATCTCCATATCTTTTTGCTTAATTGATTTTTTCAAAAGTTTAGTAAGAGCCTCGTCGCAGGTAACCGGGTTTGTTTCATGTATTAATTTCCATTCAAAATAAATTTTTCTTTTATTGCAAATGTCTTCACATATTTCATTGAGGCTTTCATAAGCTCTTGTAAGTTTTTTCTTGCTTCCACTTCTCAGGTCAAGGCTGCACGTTGCTTTACCAGGAATTACATTGCTGGCTCCATGTTGAATTTCTATTTTGCCAACTGTTGCAACCACACCACTTTTTTTAGCGATTGCAAACTGTTCAACTGCCAGGATAAATTCTGCGGCTGCACACAATGCATCGGTTCGCATCTTCATAGGTACAGTGCCTGCATGGCCTGCGATTCCTGTAAACTCAATGGACATTCTTCTTTGCCCTGCGATAGCCGTTACTATTCCCGCTGCAATATTACTATTGTATAAAACCGGTCCTTGCTCAATATGAATTTCGTAATAGCCAAGCCAATCTTCGGGCTTTATGGCATTGTCTGAAAATTTTGAGCTATCGTAATGGAGCCCTTGTAAAGCTTGTTCCAGTGAAATGCCATCATGATCTTTTTTTTGCAACATTTCCACATTAAAGTTTCCGGCAACCACTTTACTTCCCAGGTAAGATGCATGAAAGCGCACACCTTCTTCATCACTAAAAGCGATGACTTCAATATGAAACGGGAGCTTAATATTTTGTTGAACGATATTTTCAACAATATCTAATCCTGAAAGTATGCCAAATGCTCCATCATATTTTCCCGCATTAATTACTGTATCAAAATGAGATGCAATTACAAAAGTTTTTGCATCCTGAACCTCTGAAAATAATTTGCCCCTTACGTTCCCAATATTATCAATATAAGTTTGAAGGCCGGCTTCTTTCATCCAGGATTCAATCTTATGCTGGGCTTCCACGAAAGCCTTTGTGCCAAAGACCCTGCTCAGGCAATCGGGCTCATCGCTGCATTGCGCAAGCTCCACGATTCTTGATTCAATTTTTTCCGCCCTTATCTTAGAATTTTTCATTGTTTATTTATGCAGTGTTGATTATTGATTTAATTTTCAATTTAATCTCGTTTATTCAGCAAAAGTAATTCTCAATCTCTTAATTGATATGAATAATGAATTTTCCATTATTCAAAGCGGAAAATTTTCCATTTTTATAAACTTCTACGCCACCAAGATAGGTTTGTTCTATAACTCCCCTCAAAGTTTTATCGAGGTAAGGCGTTATTTTATTTTTGTGCTGAATTATTTTTTCTGTGATGACACATTCTTTTTTATCATCCCATACAATAATATCAGCGTCATAACCCGGGGCAATTTTTCCGATATTGTGCTCCCTTCCAATAAGTTTTGCAGGATTTTCCGAAAGCCACTTTGCGATATCCTGCACAGAGACTTTTCTTTCCTTTGCGGCTGTCCATAGGGCCGGCAGAGCAAACTGCAACGATGCAATACCACCCCATGCTTTCATAAAATTTCCGCTTTTGATTTCTTTAATATCAGGAGTTGCCGGCGAATGATCCGTTGCGACAAAATCAATAATGCCATCTTTAAGTGCCTGCCATAGCAGATCATTATTTTCCTTTTCACGAATGGGTGGTGCGCATTTAAACGCTGTCGCGCCGTTGGGAATTTCTTCAGCATTAAAGAACAAATAGTGCTGACCTGTTTCAACAGTGAGAAGTAATTTTTTTTGTTTTGCTTTTGCAATTTGTTCAATAGAATTTGCAGAAGACAAATGAACGATGTGCACACGGCAATTATATTCCTCGCACAAACGTATCATCAATGCGATCGCATCATCTTCCCATTTTTTGGGCCTGGATGCTAAATAATTTTTATAAGAAATGCTATTAGTAATTACTCCGCTTTCAAAGCTGTCGAGTTCACAATGCACAAGTAACGGTAATTTATTTCTTGCAATAATGGGCATTACTTTTCTGAGATCTTCTTCGGTTACATTTGGAAATTCATCAATCCCTGAATGCGTAAGAAAGGCTTTAAAACCGAACACGCCTTTATCAATAAGTCTTTCTATTTCATCTTCGTTGCCGGGAACAATGCCTCCCCAGAATCCGCAATTGGTATGTAACTTATTTTTAGTTGAAGAAACTTTTTCGTCAAATGCTTTTGCTGTCGTAGTTACCGGCGATGCATTTAATGGCATATCAATTAGAGTAGTAACGCCGCCGGCAATCGCCGCTTTTGTTGCTGTATCAAATCCTTCCCATTCTGTTCGTCCCGGTTCATTTATATGCACATGTGGATCGATAATGCCTGGCATTATGATTTTATTTCCAACATCAATTATCTCACCGGAATAATTTTCCGGAAGTCCATTTACAATTTCTGAAATAATTCCATTCTTAATAAAAATAGTTGCATCAACGATTTTGCCATTTGTAATTACCCGGTTACTATGTAAAGCCAGTTCAGCCATTTTTTCTATAAGTAAAACCAATCTATAAAAATAGAAAACAAAATTCTAAATTGTCTTGTTTAAAAATTCATCAATTATCTAATCGTATATTGTTTAATAGGGTGACTGATAAAAATTAATTGTAGAATGCTTCCTGGTGTTATTTTTTTTGTGTTGCTGTTTATTCTTGTTTTCCTGGTTGTGATGACCTACAGGTTTCGTGCATTTGAGAAAGAACATCCTGCAGGTTTTGATGATAACGATATTAATGGGGAAGCGGGTAAAGAGAAAATAATACTATCCAAGGGTTTTGTGTATGCTGCGCTGGTATTAACTATAATTGCTTTACTCGTTTGTATATATTTTTTTCTCCGCGGTACTATATGGGAAGCACACATGATGGATTGGCTTAACCTTATTATCCGCCTTACACACATTACTTTTGGTATTGCCTGGATTGGTGCTTCGTTTTATTTTGTTTTTCTGGAGAATGCGCTCAACAGAACAGAGAACGTAAGAGAAGAGCTTGCCGGAAATTTATGGGCTGTTCATGGTGGTGGTTTTTATTATCTTGAAAAATATAAGATCGCTCCGAAAACAATCCCAAAACATTTACATTGGTTTAAATACGAAGCATACTTCACATGGCTCTCCGGATTTTGTTTGCTATTTGTCGTTTACTATTTCAATGCAAAAGAATTTTTAATAAGTAAAGATGTTCTTGATATAACTCCTGTTACGGCAATTGCCATTGGCATTGGGTCTTTTATAGCCGGGTGGTTGATTTACGATATTCTTTGTAAAACTCCTCTGGTAAAAATGGGTGCATGGTTTGCGTTCATCGGCTTTATTATCGCCCTCGGGTTTGCCTATTTTTATGCGCGTGTTTTCAACGGACGTGCAGCGTATATTCACTTCGGGGCCATGCTGGGAACTATAATGGCTGCGAATGTTTTCTTTGTAATTATTCCTGCTCAAAAGGCTATGGTAAAGGCAGCAAAGGAGGGGAAGCCTTTAAACCCTGAGCTCGGTAAAAATGCAGGGAGGCGATCTCTGCATAATAATTATTTTACGCTGCCTGTTTTATTTGTGATGATCAGCAATCATTTTCCAGGTACTTATGGCAATAAAAATTCGTGGCTGGTTCTTGCAGCATTAACGCTGGGCACTGCAGGCGTTAAGCATTATCTTAATCTCCGGGAGAAAGGCCAGTTAAGTATTTGGGTGATGCCGGTTTCAGTTTTAATAATTCTGGCAACATGCTTTGTTACCGCTCCGCAAAAGGAAACTACTGAATGTAAAGCAGAGATCAGCTTCACAGAAGTGAATACCATTTTTCAGCAGCGTTGCATCAGTTGTCATTCTTCTCATCCAACAGACAATACGATTAGCACTGCACCCAATGGAGTGATGTATGATACTCCCGCCGAAATAATTAAATATAAAGACAAAATTATGCAGCGTGCTGTTGTAACCAAAACGATGCCTCTTAATAATAAAACAAGTATGACGCAGGAAGAGCGCAACATGATTCGCTGTTGGATTGACCAGGGTGCTGTCGTGAAATGAGATGTTGCTCTGAATGAATGTTGAAGAATGGCCTGTTTATTGAAAATTCAATGAGGTATCCTGTTAAACCTTAACCGGCAGCCTCGCTTTTCATTATTCCAATTATGCTAACTTTATTGCCAACAAAAGTCCCTTTGATACAATTTATTTTAAATAGCAAAGAAATAAATACCGCATTACCTCCAGGTATGCTGCTGTTGGATTTCGTGCGTTACCATCAAAACCTGGTGGGTACAAAGATCGGGTGCAGGGAAGGTGATTGCGGCGCCTGTACAGTTCTCGTGGGAGAATTAATAAATGATGAGTTGGTGTATCACTCTATGACTTCCTGTCTTCTGCCATTGGGCAACGTGCATCATAAACATATTGTAACTGTTGAGGGAATAAATATGCAGGACTTAAATCCCATGCAACAATGCATGAGTGATGAAGGCGCTTCGCAATGTGGTTTTTGCACACCTGGTTTTGTGGTTTCTCTTGCAGGGTTTTGTTTGAGCCGGGAGCAACCTTCTTATGAAAAAGCAATTGCCTCAATTGATGGTAATATATGCAGGTGCACCGGGTATAAATCAATCGAAAGAGCTGCCGCAAAACTTGCCGGTTTAATGGCCGAAAGGAAGAATCGGCATGCTATTGATTTTATTGTTGAGAGAAAAATATTACCGGATTATTTTAAAGAGATGAAACAACGGCTGGTTACGATAAAAAGTAATAACAACGGCGTTTTAGAATCGAGGGATATTTACAAATACCTCGGAGGTGGAACCGATCTCTATGTTCAGCAGCCTGAGAATATGGTTCACGCAGATATAGGTTTCTTATATGACAAAGTGAATTTGAAAGGAATAAAAAAAGTTGGAAATAGATGTTGCATCGGCGCTTCAGCAACAGTTACGGATCTTATTGAATCTGAAATTATCCGTAACCATTTTCCGGAAATTCCAAGATTTGTAAAATTAGTTTCTTCTACACCAATAAGAAACATGGCGACCATTGCCGGTAATTTTATTAACGCTTCTCCAATCGGAGATTTTACTATTTTCTTTCTTGCGCTTGATGCGCAATTGTTGTTGAGTGACGGCGAAAATGAAAGGACAATTCCACTGCGAAATTTATACAAAAGATATAAAATTCTTGATAAACTTCCCGGTGAATTCATTAAACAAATCTCCTTTGAGCTTCCTTTAAAAGATACTTTTTTCAATTTTGAAAAAGTAAGCAAGCGCACCCACCTGGATATTGCCAGTGTGAATACGGCGATTTCAATAACCATTAAAGATAAAGAAATCAATAGCGCTTCTTTATCGGCAGGTGGCGTTGGCCCCATGCCGTTATATCTTTCCCGTGCTTCTGATTTTTTGAAAGAAAAAATATTAACCGAAGAGATAATTTTTGAAACAATTGAAATTGCCAAAGCAGAAATTTCTCCAATAAGTGATGCAAGAGGAAGTAAGGAATATAAAAGTTTATTGTTAGGGCAATTGATAAAGGCACATTTTCTTGCGCTTTTTCCAGCGTTACATGTTGAAAAAATGTTGAATTAATAAATGAAGAATATAGACACATTTACACACGTAAGGGGCGAATCCATTTACCTGGACGATATTCCAGTGCTTGCCGGAACACTTTACGGTGCTGCATTTGGTTCACCCATAGCTCATGGTAAAATTGTGCATCTTGATTTGTCGGAAGCAGAGAAAACAACAGGTGTTGTTAGAATATTTACTTCTAAAGATATTCCCGGTAAAAATCAAATTGGAGGTATCGTTGCTGATGAACCTTTACTTGCGAAAGAACACGTTTATTTTAATGGAATGCCTGTAGCATTTGTTGTGGCTGAATCTGCCGAGATTGCTCAGGCAGCAGTAAAAAAAATTAAGATTGAAATAGAAGCTTTGCCTGCCATTACCGATCCGAGGGAGGCAAAGAAAAAAGGAGAATTAATTGTTTCGCCCCGAACTTTTAAACTCGGGGATACTTCTTCACAATGGAAAAATTGTTCGCATATTTTTGAAGGAATGGCAAGCACTAACGGCCAGGAGCATTTGTACATAGAAACGCAGGGAGCTTATACAATCCCGGTTGAAAATAATTGTATAAAAATTTTTTCGTCAACACAAGGGCCGACTGCAGTTCAAAGACACATGGCGGATGTTTTGGGAATTCCTATGCATCGTTTGGAAGTTGATGTAACCCGCCTGGGCGGAGGTTTTGGAGGAAAGGAAGACCAGGCTACCGTATGGGCAATTTTATGTGCACTCGCGACTTACCACCTTAAGAAGCCCGTAAAATATTCTCTTCTCAGGATGGAGGATATGCGTATGACCGGGAAAAGAAATCCTTACACATCCGATTTCAAAATAGGTCTTGATGATGACCTGAAGATCATTTGTTATGAAGCATCTTTTTATCAGAATGCAGGAGCGTTTGCTGATCTTTCGCCCGCAGTTTTGGAACGTACTTTATTTCATTGCACCAATTCTTATTTCGTGCCTAATGTAACAGCTACTGCATACAGTTGCAGAACGAATCTTCCGCCAAATACCGCATTTCGTGGCTTTGGCGGCCCCCAGGGAATGTTTGTGATTGAATCGGCTATTAACAAAGCAGCAGACGAATTGAGAATACCGGCTTCAGAAATTCAGAAGAAAAACCTTTTAAAAACAGGTGATGAATTTCCGTATGGTCAGCTTGCAGAAAGTGAAGCAAATGAATGCTGGAACCATGCAGTTTCTGTTTATGAAATTGATAAACTACAAAAGGAAGTTGAGCGCTTTAACGGTACGAATAAATTATTCAAAAAAGGGATAGCGTTGATGCCCGTGTGTTTTGGAATTTCCTTTACCAAAACACTCATGAACCAGGCCCGGGCTTTGGTACACATTTACACGGATGGCAGTATTGGAATAAGCACCGGCGCTGTGGAAATGGGACAGGGAGTAAATACAAAAATGTTACAAGTGGCTGCAGGTATTTTCTCTGTTGATACTTCAAGAATAAAAATTCATTCCACTAATACATTCAGGATATCTAATACCTCGCCTTCTGCGGCAAGCGCCACTGCGGATCTTAATGGTAAGGCTGTTGAAATGGCTTGTAAAGAGATTGCGGGAAGATTGAAAAACGTTGCTGCTGAAATGTTGAATACAACTGCTGCTGTAATAGAATTTAAAGATGAAATGATTTGGGCAGATGGTAAGCCAACAGATATTTCATGGGATAATATGGTACTAACTACCTATACTAAACGTATCAGCCTTTCGGAACATGCACATTATACGCCGCCGGGAATTCATTTTGATCCTGCAATAGAAAAAGGACATCCTTTTGCCTACCATGTTTATGGTACTGCAATAACAACTGTTACGGTTGATTGCCTGAGAGGAATATATGAAGTAGATGCTGTAAAAATTGTGCATGACTTCGGAGCAAGCATGAATCCTGTTGTTGACCTTGGGCAAATAGAGGGAGGTGTTGTGCAAGGCATTGGATGGATGACTATGGAGGAGATTATTTATGATAAAAACGGAAAGTTGCTGTCAAATGCTTTATCTACCTATAAAATTCCCGACATCTATTCTGTTCCTAAAAATATAGAAGTCCATTTCCTGGAAACGAAAAATGATAACCTTGCCATACTGCGTTCAAAGGCAGTAGGGGAGCCGCCTTTAATGTACGGCATCGGGACTTTTTTTGCGCTTCGTAATGCAATTAAAGCGTTTAATCCAAATGCCGATCCTGCATTTTCTGCACCGATGACTCCCGAAAAAGTTTTATGCTCATTGTATTCCAAAGCCCCGGAATATATCAAGACCACAAATGAAGAAGCAATTAGCAATATGGAATTTAATAAGTAAAAGCCTAAAGGAAAAAATTCCGGTAATGCTTTTATATGTGGTGGAGAGTTATGGCAGCAGCCCTGGAAGACAAGGCTTTTTCATGGCTGTAAATGCTGAAGGAGTTTTGGAAGGTTCCGTGGGCGGCGGCGTAATGGAGCATAAGTTTGTAGAGATGGCGAAGCAAAGGCTGAAGCATTATTCGAAAGAAGCACTGGTAAAAAAACAGGTGCATGATAAAAATGCCGGAACGAATAAAAGCGGTATGATATGCTCCGGTGAGCAGACCATCCTGTTATACATCGTTCAAAAAAAGGACGCAGAAGCAGTAAAGCAAATCATCAAATCGCTACAGAATAATAAAATCGGGCTGCTAAAAATTTCACCATATGCGCTGGAGTTTTCCAGGAGTGTTCATGCTCCTGAAAATTTTTCATATAAATTCATAACCGGTGAAGAATGGTATTACATCGAAAATGTCGGTTATAAAAATCACTTATACATAGTTGGAGGAGGCCATTGTGGATTGGCGCTCTCCAAACTCATGGCCACATTAAATTTTTACATCCATCTTTTTGATGACAGGGAGCACCTGAATACTGTACAGAAAAATAATGAGGCACATGAAAAAAAATACCTTAAAGACTTTACAACTCTTGCAAAACATATTCCTTCGGGACAAAATAATTATGTGGTAATAATGACCTTTGGCTACCGGACCGACGATGAAGCATTGCGATCTGTTTTCAACAAGCGCTTTAAATATCTTGGTATATTAGGTAGCTCAAAAAAAATGGAAAAGATGTTTGATCAATACAAAACCGAAGGGTTTGATGAAAATATTTTAAAAAAAATTCATGCCCCTGTTGGCCTGCCGATTAAAAGCCGTACACCCGAGGAAATCGCAGTAAGCATTGCCGCAGAGATAATAAAAGTAAAAAATGAAAACCTCTAGCACTGCCTGTTAGTGTCTTATTATGACTTAAAGCTCGCTTTAAACAACCCAAAAATTAATATTCTCATAATATAGGCTTAAAGTTAAGGCCATATTCAGTTTGTTATTTTGTTTAACTAAGATTTCCGTTTTCAACAGATTTGTTCTACTTACCTTATTCCTAACCATTAAAATTCAGATCATGAAAACAATCTCATATTTCTTTCAGAAAATTCTCATCCGGGTTTTTCTTCAGCGACTATCAGCCTTCTATTCTCCGCTTAAGTTTTACAAAGTTCAATTGTAATGGAGATTAAAAAAAGGAGGGTTGAAATCCTCGTATTAAGTGACGTGCATTTAGGTACGTACGGTTGCCATGCAAAAGAATTGTTATGCTACCTCAAGAGCATAAAACCAAAAACAGTCGTATTGAATGGCGATATCATAGATATATGGCAATTCAGCAAACGCTACTGGCCAAAAAGCCACATGAAGATTGTGAAGCACATTATGGGCTGGATGGGCAAGGGAGTAAAGATTTATTATGTTACCGGTAATCATGATGAAATGCTTCGCAAGTTCGTTGGCTTTAAAATGGGTTCTTTGAGAATAGTGAATAAGGTAGTGCTCCCGCTGGCTGATGATAAAAATGCATGGTTCTTTCATGGCGATGTATTCGATGTGACCATGCAACATTCCAAGTGGCTTGCACAGTTAGGCGCCAAAGGTTATGACACGTTGATATTAATTAATCGCCTCGCCAATTTCATATCAGCAAAAATATTTAAGAAAGGAAAACTTTCTCTTTCAAAGAAAATAAAAAACAGTGTAAAAAGCGCTGTTAAATTCATAAACAATTTTGAAGAAACCGCGGCGAACATTGGCATATCTAACAAGTACGATTATGTGGTATGTGGCCATATTCACCAGCCGGAAATGAAAGAAATAAAAAACCAGGATGGATCAATTATGTATTTGAACTCCGGTGACTGGATAGAAAATCTTACAGCGCTTGAATATAATAATGGTGAATGGATAATTTACCGGTATGAAGAAAGTGAAATGAATCAATCATTGCCCGATGAGGAAAATGAGACGGAGCTTACGAACACGCAACTGTTCGACAATATGCTGCTGGAATTTAATTTGATGAACGTACAATGAAAATCCTTTATGCCATACAGGGAACTGGCAACGGCCATGTGAGCAGGGCTCGTGACATCATACCTTTATTACAAAAAAAGGGAACGCTTGATATACTTGTAAGTGGCACACAGGCCGATGTTGATGTGGGATACCCGGTGAAATATAAACTCAAAGGCATGAGTTTTATATTTGGAAAGAAAGGCGGAGTTGACCTGGTTGAAACTTATAAACAGGCAAGGCTTAAAAGGTTTTTTAAAGAAATTCAAGACCTGCCGGTGGATGAATATGATATAGTAATAAACGATTTTGAGCCGGTAAGTGCATGGGCATGCAAAATAAAACATAAGGAATGCATTGGCCTGAGTCACCAGGCTGCGGTGCTTAATAAAAACAGTCCCCGTCCTGAAGATTCAGATATTGTTGGCAAAACTATTCTCAGGGAATATGCTCCCGTTACCGACAAATATGGATTTCATTTTAAATCTTATGATAAAAAAATATTCACTCCTGTGATAAGAAATGAAATAAGAAACGCTGTTGTTAAAAAACTAAATCATTACACGGTATATCTTCCTGCTTATGACGATGAGAGGCTTATAAAAGTATTGAAAGAAATCAAAAAAACAGAGTGGCAGGTTTTTTCCAAGCATTCCAAAAAATCGTACAGCGAGAAGAATGTTTGTATAAATCCGATAAGCAATGAAGAATTTATTGAAAGCTTAATAACTTGCACGGGAGTGCTGTGCGGAGCAGGTTTTGAAACACCGGCAGAAGCATTATATCTTCAAAAGAAATTAATGGTGATACCCATGAAGGGGCAATACGAGCAGCAGTGTAATGCAGCAGCGCTGAAGGAAATGGGCGTGCCTGTTTTAAACAAATTAAAATTATCCAGGCTGGAAAATATTAAAAATTGGGTTGACACCCCGCAGATAATCCCTGTTGATTTTCCTGATATCACTGACCAAATTATAAACCAGGTTTTCGAAAATCATATTTCAGAAAAGCAAAACCTTTCTGCCATTTCTATAGTAACTCCTCTCCCGGGGAAAAAAATAAGAAAGATAAGTTTGGGAAATGTTCTCCATCAAATTACAGGGTAGTATTAAATGTCGATGAAAAAAGAAGATTTTGGTGGCGATTTTATATGGGGAGTTTCCACTGCTGCATACCAAGTTGAAGGAAGCTACAATACCCATGGAAAGGGCTTATCTATTTGGGACGTGTTTGTAAAACGCAGGAATAAAATTTTTCAAAATCATAACGGCGATGTTGCCTGCGATTTTTACAATCGTTATACAAAAGATATCAGCCTTATGGCAGATATGAATATTCCCAACTATCGGTTTTCCATTTCGTGGAGCCGCATTCTGCCAAAGGGGGCAGGGCCTGTAAATACTGCCGGTATTGATTTTTACAATCGCGTAATTGATTTTTGCCTCGAAGTTGGAATTACGCCATGGGTGACATTATATCATTGGGATCTGCCGCATGCACTGCAGGAAAAAGGCGGATGGACAAACAGGGATGTAGTATCGTGGTTTGATGAATTCGTAAAGATTTGCGTGAAGAATTTTGGCGACCGTGTTACAAATTGGATCGTGTTGAATGAGCCAATGGTCTTTACCGGCGCGGGATATTTTTTGGGCGTACATGCTCCGGGTAAAAAAGGATTGGGTAATTTTTTAGCGGCCACACATCATGCTGCTCTTTGCCAGTCGCACGGCGGAAAAATTATAAAATCCCTGCAACCGGAAAGTAATGTGGGGACTACGTTTTCATGCTCGCACATTGATCCATATACCAATAATGAAAAAGATATTATTGCCGCGAAAAAAGTAGATGCTTTACTCAACCGTCTTTTTATTGAACCAATACTTGGTATGGGCTATCCGCTAAAAGATTTGAAAATATTGTCCCGTATCGAAAAATATATGAAGCCGGATGATGAGAAAGATTTAGCGTTTGATATGGATTTTATTGGCATTCAAAACTATACCCGTGAGATGGTCGTTCATTCTGCTTTTATGCCTTTTATAAATGCGAGGATCATAAAGGCCAATAAGCGAAATGTTGAAACGACCTTAATGAATTGGGAAGTTTACCCTGAATCCATTTATAATATTTTAAAGAAATACAGCGAATATCCTGCTATGCCGCCAATCGTAATTACAGAAAATGGAGCAGCGTTTCCTGATGTATATGCTGATGGAGAAGTGCACGATCCCGTACGATTGAAATACTTAAACGATCATATTTCACAGGTTTTAAGCGCTAAACAGGATGGGGTAAATGTGAAGGGTTATTTTGTTTGGACCTTCCTCGATAATTTTGAATGGGCTGAAGGTTACTATCCACGTTTCGGCCTGGTATATGTTGATTTTGCAACGCAGAGACGCATTGTAAAAGCTTCAGGGCATTGGTACTCGAAATTCCTCAGAAGTAAAGTAGAATCGATCCCTTCAAATCTCAGCAATACTTATTAAGCATTATTCTTTCCAAAGTATTTTTCCTGCTGCGTAATGGTATTTTTCAACATATTTGCAGTTCGCATTTTCAATTAAAGCATGGATAAAAAAATTACAACCATCATTTTTGATTTAGGAGGTGTTCTTATTGATTGGAACCCGCGGTATGTTTACCGCCACATTTTTGACAGTGAAGAAAAGATAGATTGGTTTTTTGAAAATATATGCACGGGTGAATGGAATGAAAAGCAGGATGCAGGAAGATCCCTGGAGGAAGCGACTGAAGAACTTGTATTGAAGCACCCGGAATATGAACATGAAGTGCGGGCATATTATGGAAGGTGGGAAGAAATGCTCGGCGGGCCAATAGCTGAGACTGTAGAAATTTTGAAGAGGCTGATCGGCACAAAAAAATATAAGCTTTATGCGCTTACTAACTGGAGTGCTGAAACGTTCCCGGTTGCATTGGAACGTTATGATTTTCTTCATTGGTTCGAGGGTATTGTTATGAGCGGCGAAGAGAAAACGCGAAAGCCTTTTGCTGATATTTACCAGTTGTTATTGAATCGCTTCGAGGTAAATCCTGCCGAAGCTGTTTTTATTGATGATAGCCTGAGAAATATCCGGGGAGCGGAGCAGGAAGGCATTACCGGTATTCATTTTCAGTCGCCGCAACAATTGCTTAAGGAACTTTCGGAATTAAATATTATAACAACACCCGGGGTTGAATAAATATTATTTTAAAATTTAAAACATAACATTAATGAGTGAATTATTGCTTGGCAGAAATTTTTTTGGAGATCCCGCCAATGCAGGAAATGTTATTAGCAAAAGTGAAGCGAATAAATTACTGGATGAATGGGTGCTGAATGGAAAGTTGAAAACGCACATGAAACAGGTTGCTCATCTTATGCAACGCTGGGCTGCGGAAAGAAAAAATTGTAATGAAGAAGATCAATGGCGATGGGAGATGGCCGGATTGCTGCACGATGCAGATTGGGATCAGTGGCCGGACCAGCATTGCAATAAAATTATTAAGGAATTAGAATCCAGGAATATTGATCCTGAAATACTTCATGCGATAGCTTCACATGGCCCTAATTATTTTGGAGTGCAACCCGAGACCAAAATGGATAGGATGCTATATGCATTTGATGAATTATCAGGCTTGATCCATGCTTACTCATTAATGCGGCCTGAGGGATATAAAGGAATGGAATTGAAGGGTGTAAAAAAGAGGCTCAGAGAAAAATCTTTTGCAGCAAATGTATCCCGCGAAGAAATCCAGGATGCATGCGACAGGGCAGAAATTTCAATTGAAGAAATCATTAACTTTATAATTCAGCATCAGCCTTCCGTTGAATAGTTCACACCTTTGTTTAGCACCTGGTATTACTGAAGAAATAACAAGGATAAGGAAGTAAATAATAGTACTAACTTTTAAAAATCCATGTTATGCAAAAGAGTATTCTTTCCATTTTCGCGCTGTTGTTGTCCCCGGTTTTTTTATTAGCGCAATCCGATTACAAAGTTGTATTTGATCTTACCAGTAATGATACCATGAATCATAAGGCCGTCATCAGGTGGACCAACGAAATTATTAAAGCATCTAAAGATGCGCAGGTAGAAGTAGTGTTTTATGGCAATTCATTAGATATGGTACAAAAAGACAAGTCAGTAGTGGCGGATGATATTGCAACACTTGCAGCAAATAAAAATGTTTCTTTCAAAGTTTGTTCCGTTGCCATGAAAGCCCACAATGTTGATAAAAGTCAACTAATTCCGGGAGTTGAAACCGTGCCTGATGGTATTTATGAAATAGTTATAAAGGAAAAAGAAGGATGGGCCTACATCAAGGGAATTCGATAAGTTTAATACTGTTTTCAATTTTTAATCAATTTTTATGGCAGAGTTAAAAACCAAAGAAAATACTGCAAGCGTCCGGGATTTTTTAAATGCAGTTGAGGATGAGATAAAGCGAAAAGATTGCTTTGCGATTGCAGAAATAATGAAGAGACAAACAAAAGCCGAACCCAAAATGTGGGGCCCAAGTATCGTTGGTTTCGGAAGTTATCATTATAAATATGCGAGTGGCCATGAAGGCGACATGTGCGTAGCCGGTTTTTCTCCAAGAAAGCAAAATATATCTTTATATCTCTGCGGCGCTTTGCATCAAAAAAAGGGCCTGCTTGAAAAATTGGGAAAACATAAGACCGGGGTTGGTTGCCTGTATATAAAAAAGCTAAGTGATGTTGATCCAAAAATACTTGAGCAATTAATAAAAGAGTCTATTGCCATACTTAAAGACCGCCTTCCTAAAAATACCTCTTGAATTTTCTGAGGCATGAATTTTTCACTCTGAAGCCTCTAAGGCTTTATTTATTTTTGTATCGACCGCTGCCGGTTTAATTTGATTTCCATACCCGCTGAAATTTTTTCAAGAATTTTTTTTCTTTTGTCCAAAAACGATTGCTCCATTCGTCATTAGCGTATAAATATTTTTTCACTCTTAAATAAAAAATCATGGACAAAAATTCCAATTCACTCAACTGGTTTGAAATTCCCGCTCTTGATATCGCAAGGGCCACAAAATTTTATGAAACAATATTCGGCGTAAAAATGGAAAAGATGCAGGAAATGATGGGAATGAAAATGAGCGGCTTTCCTGCCGATATGGGAAGTGGCAAAGCAAGTGGTGCGCTTGTTCAAAGCCCGCAGCATACGCCTTCTATGGATGGCTGCGTAATTTATCTAAATGCAAATCCAAAAATTCAAACCGTGATCGATCGCATTGAAAAAGCAAAGGGCAAAGTGTTGATGCCTAAAACACAGATCAGCCCCGAGATCGGCTACATGGCTTTCTTTGTTGATACCGAAGGAAACAAGGTTGCATTGCACGCACAAAATTGAAAAATGGTGAACGATACTTTTCTGTATTCAGCGGCTGGTTTGCCTTTGAATGAGTTTGAAAAAATAATTTTAGCAAACTTGTCCTGATTGCGCAACCTTGTTCGTCATGTTAACAGATATAAATAATCACTAAAAATGTAAGAAATGAATAATTCAGTCTATCAATCAAAAATTATTTTCAACATGAACACCCGGCTTTTCAATAGCACGCTGCAAGGCATAAGTGAAGAGCAGGCGAGAGAAAGAATTTCCGGGCATGTAAACCCCGTGATCTGGATTGCATCGCATACCGTGTGGGCAAGGTACAATGCATTAATGTTCCTGGGTAAGCCTGCAGAGAATCCTTACAATGGCTTGTTTGAAAATTTTAAAGCGTACGATCCATCTCTCGATTATTCCTCACTTGCAGAAATAAAAGAGCAATGGAACAAAGTGTCAACCCTGCTCGATGATGCGTTGGAATCCGTGACAGAGGAGCACCTTGCGGGCGAGTCACCCATTAAAAGTCCTATAGGTGATTTTACTAATGGTGGCACAGTGGCCTTCCTGGCACAGCATGAAAGTTATGATATCGGGCAATTGGGTTTGTTAAAGAAATTTTTTACCAAAGTAGCCATGAGTTATAATTGAAAGCTTTTAAAAATATAGGGTAGCAAAATGGTCGATGTCACATCAAAAATTATAATCGCCGCACCCGCGGACAAAGTATCTGCATACACTGCGGATCCCGATAATGCGCCAAAGTGGTATAAGAATATTAAATCTGTAGAATGGCTGCCTGCCGGACAGTCAGGGAAAACGCCAAAGCCATTGATCGTCGGGTCACGAGTAGCATTTAAAGCAAATTTTTTAGGAAAAGAACTTACCTATATTTATGAGATTAAAGAATATGTTCCGGGCCAGCACCTTGTGATGAGTACGTTCGAAGGGCCGTTTCCTATGGAGACAACCTATCGATGGCAAAGGATTGACGATAATACCTGTTCTATGACTTTAAGAAATGCCGGTAAGCCAGCAGGCTTTTCAAAATTGTTTGCACCATTCATGGAAATGGCAATGCGCAGTGCAAATAAAAAAGATCTAAAGCTTTTAAAACACATATTGGAAAAATAATCTCAATTAAAATCAAACTTAAAAACTAATTCAATGAAAGAGTATTTGTTATTATTCAGAGGAGGACGCGAAGAAATGGATACTTCTTCTCCCGAACAAGCGCAGGCACACATGCAACGCTGGATGGACTGGATGGGCAAACTTGGCGAAGAAGGAAAATTCGTAGGAGCCCAACCGTTAAATAAAGCCGGAAAGACGGTAGCAGGAAATAAAAAAGTTATTTCAGACGGCCCGTTTATGGAAGGTAAAGAAATGGTAGGCGGTTATCTTATTTGTAAGGCGGATACAATTGAGGAGGCCGTTGAAATTTCAAAAGGATGCCCGCTGCTTGAGTATGAAGATGGCGTGGTTGAAGTAAGGGAAATCCAGGAATTGAAGATGTAATATCTTCCGATAACCTGGTAAACAAATTTGCTTCGTAGACGCACCGGGCAAATTTGTTTTTATAAATGAATAAACATTTCAAAAATATTTTTATGGCCAAAGAAATTAAAACTGCCGGCACTAAAGAAAATCCCTGGAAGCTAAAAACGCCCCCGGGTACATCGGAATACGAAATGTATAAAGATGTAAAAGATGGAAAAGAAATTATTGTATGCACGGTAGGGAAAACTGTTTTACACTATGATGCTACATGCATAAACGATCTGCATGCAATGCTGAAAAAGCATGGCGACTGGATGGAACTTGGGAGCGCCGATGAGCAAAAGCCTGCAAAGGAAGGAACGGTAGAAGCATGGGGGCGTTCACCTAAAAACCCGGTTGGCGGCTGGTATGGATTGAAGAAGGGATTTCGGGGAAGGTTTGGTATGTATGTACCACCATTGATGGAAGCGCTCGGCCTTGCGGAAGTTGAACACAACCCAAGAAATAACCGGATGCGGGCTTTATAGTAATTTTAATGAAATAAAAATTTGTGTCTTCAAATGACGAACCTGTTCAGCAACTAACAGCCCATCTTTTTCGTAACGAATCGAAAAAGATGATTTCAGTTTTGGTGAAAATTTTTGGTACTGAAAATTTTGAAACAGCAGAAGATGTGGTGCAGGATACATTACTGCAGGCCATGCACATTTGGAAAATGAAGGGCGTTCCGGATAACCCTTCCGGCTGGCTCTTTCGCGTCGCAAAAAATAAGGCGATCGATATCATCAGGAGAAACAAACACTCGGTGCAATTTGACTTTACCGACAAGGAAAAGATTCTCCTTACATCTGAGTATACGCTCAACAATACCATGGAAAATTTCTGGAAAGAAGAATTTATAAAAGATGATCTTTTAAGAATGATGTTTGCCTGTTGCCATCCGGAAATTTCTCCTGAAAATCAAATCACTTTAATGCTTAAAACGCTTTGTGGTTTTAGTACCGCCGAAATTGCCAAAGCATTTCTCACCAGTGAAGACACCGTTTCAAAAAGGCTTTACAGGACTAAAGAATTTTTCAGGCAACATAAAACGAAACTGGAAATCCCTTCTGTAAATGAAATTAAAAACAGGACCGATTCGGTGTTGAATACTATTTACCTGATTTTTAATGAGGGATATAATTCCACCAATTCCGAAGAGTTAATTCGTAAGGATGTAATTGCTGAAGCGATGATACTTTGCAAATTGCTTGCAGAAAATGAACATATACAGCAGCCGGAAGTATTTGCATTGATGGCGTTAATGTGCTTTCATTCCTCAAGAAGTGAAAGCCGCGTTACAACTGAGGGTGAAATAATTTTACTTCCCATGCAGGATCGTAAAAAATGGAACCGGTTTTTAATTGATGAAGGAAACGAATACATGAACAAAGCAGCTTTTGGAGATGTGGTTAGTACCTATCATTTGGAAGCAGCTATTGCTTATGAGCATTGCTCTGCGCAAAATTTTAGAGACACGAACTGGAAAAGAATTTTAGAATATTACGAATGGCTTTGCAGGATTGCTCCTTCGCCAATAAATGAACTGAACAAAACTATTGCTGTAATGGAGTTGTACGGAGCGGCGACAGCGCTTGAGCAGTTGGAAAGTATCGAAGACAAAAAGAAATTGGAGACTTATTATTTGTACTATAGCCTTTTTGGCGAAATACATTCAAGGTTGCATAACCTGCCTGCTGCAAAAAAATATTTTGAGACTGCAGTGCAGCTTACACATTCTGATAAGGAACGAAACATGCTTCGAAACAAAATTCTTGCCTTGTTGAATTGAAAAACAGTTAACACATTCTATTCATAATTCGTATAATTGGTGCATTAAATTCGTATCATTCTCTACTCGTATTCATATAGTCAACAGTAAGATTTGCCAATGCTTTTACCCCAAGCTTAAACCCGCTTTCATCAATATAAAAATCCGGTGTATGGTGAGATGGCGCAGTCTTTGGATCTCCGCCCTTTGGCATTCCTCCTAAAAAAATAAATAGTCCCGGAGCTTTTTCCTGGTAGAAAGAAAAATCTTCAGCACCTGTTACAGGCGGCTTCAATAATACATTTTCATCACCTGCGGTTTTGCGAAGGGATGGAAGCATTTTTTCAGTAAGTGCGGGATCATTATACGTAACAGGATAATGCGACGTATAAGGCAACCTGATTTCTGCAGTAGCTCCTGCAGCTTCGGCAGTTTTGGTAACTATCTGTCTTATTCTGTCTATCATCATAGCTTCATCTTCTTTGGTGAAAGATCTTACTGTACCCAGCATCTCAGCCTGCTCCGGAATTATATTTGGGCGATTGCCGGCATTGATAGCGCCGATTGTTACTACCCCGGCATTTTCGGTAACATTTAAATTGCGACTCACTATGGTTTGTAAATTATTAATGATCTGTGCAGAAACTACTATGGGGTCTATTGACGACCATGGATAAGCGCCGTGGGCAGATCTTCCTTTTATAGTAATTTTCATATCATTTACTCCCGCCATTGTGCCGCCCGGCCGGTAAGATATTTTTCCCACTTCAGTTTGCGAATTGATATGAAGGCCAAATACCACATCTACTTTTGGATTTTCCATCACGCCTTCTTTTACCATCAACTCCGCACCGCCTTCTTCACCGGCAGGAGGGCCTTCTTCAGCAGGCTGAAATATAAATTTAACGGTGCCCTTCAGGTCTTTTTTTATTGATGATAAAATTTCTGCCACACCCATTAATATTGCCACATGCGAATCGTGCCCGCAGGCATGCATCACACCTACTTCCTGCCCATTGTACATTGTTTTTACTTTTGAGGCAAATGGTACATCAACCCTTTCAGTAACGGGCAGCGCATCCATATCGGCACGCAAGGCTACGACTGGTCCCGGTTTTCCTCCTTTTAGAATTCCAACAACCCCTGTTTTTGCAACCCCTGTTGTAACTTCTATTCCCAATGATTGAAGATGCTTTGCAATAATACCCGCAGTACGCACTTCATGATTTCCTAATTCCGGATGCTCATGTATATCACGCCGCCACGCGATTACCTTCGGCTCAATATTATCGGCAGCTTTACTGATTTTATTTCTCAAATCATCAGTTTGAGAGAAAGAAGAAAAAGAAAATAATAACAGAAATGGCAGTAGCAGTTTTTTCATACATTTAATTTTTTAAGAATAATGTAAAATACATCAATAGCGTTAATATTGAACCTGGGAAAGGAGAGTGCATTTTTTAGATAACAGATGAGATGCACGCAGCCCCCATGCTATTACCTATGCAGTTGCTGTACTAAGACAGTCACGGTCATGTTTATATTAATGATTTTATTTTGGGATACAGCCACCAAATTCCAATTGGAAAAAAAACTATCAAAACGGTATAACTAAGATAGTCAGTTAGTTTGACAGGCCGTTTGAGGTCTGAAATTGCAATTGTTTTTGCAAAAAATGTGACTATATAAGCGGAACTAAAAAAAAGATAAAATTGTCCAATTATAATTATTAGCAGCAGCCACTTTGGGTCATCATAATTATTATAAGTTAAACCATAATATATACTCAACAAAGAAATATAGATAGTAGTAGAAATTAGAGTCCTGGTAAATTTTGCGGTTTTAATTTGCTGGTCGTTTTTTTCTAATAGCCTCTTTACAATTGAATAAACCCACAAAGAAAAAAAGTTGAAAATTATGACATCAGTAAATGCCCAGACCTGTGAATTACCAGTCACGAGAACTGTTGGTAGTAAGCTTAAAACACATAAAACTAATAAGGGTGTTTTTGAAATTGATTGTGTCATTAGTTTTCGCACAACGATAGGAATTGTGGGTGGCAGGTTATTCATTGAACGTTCAGCCTGGAGCTACCGATGATTGTATAATTTATTGATGAAGTTAACAACAAAAGCTGATTTAATTCAGTTACGCCGGAACTGTTGCTGATAGAGAACTGTAGCTGATTTTACTTCCGTCAGCCAGCCTATTACCAAACTCATTGTAAGCTTCATGTGCTTTCTGTCATCGAAAAATTTTTTGCATATTAATGCTCACTTAGCCCGCTTCGTTTTTGTCTTCCCCAGCGATAAACAGCATATAATAACATTGTCAAACTTATAAACTGCATTACAGTAAAAAAGTTCGTGATAATTTTTGTTACAGGGTCTTGTTTTAACTCGGGAACTTTGTCTGGCCCCAATGCTGACAATGGTGGATATAAAGTCCAACCGCCTATAAAAAACTGTGAAAATGCCTTAATCAAAAACGTCAATTCAATTACAAGAGCCAAACCAATAATAATAAGTATCCAGTTAGGAAGTGTCCTTTGAAATGAATTGCGAAACTCTTTTATGAAATAGACGATAAATGTCAGCAGGAAGAAGATTGGCAACAAAATATGAAAAGGTGCAATAACAAAATAAGTGTCGTGTAAATGAATGTCTACGGTGTTACTTAGAAAGTTTCTACCAAAAATAAATAACAACAAAAATAATGTCAGCCCTGAAGAAAGGGTCAACCAAATGATTTCAATAAAAACTTGTCTCGATACTTTCTGCATAGGTGAGTCAAATGACATTGCTGCTTACTTGTGTATTTACGCTAATATACGCTACTAGACAAAGAGCTACAATATTTTTCATTCCCCTTTCCTGGCGGATATCATCACACGACTTTGTTATAATAGTTTATTCATGTAATGATTAAGTATCTTCTATTCATCATCTCCGGTTTCGTAGAATCTTGCTGACGAACTATATTCAATCATTCTAAAATAATAATATTAATTCAGGAATGCCCGGTGAGGACACGGACCAGGAAGGAGGTCAGCCAGCATAGAAGCAAACCCACTGCTGTCCGAATTCATTTAGTTGTTAACCCCAAACTGTCAGCAATAAAACCATTGTCATTTTTTATTTCTTCATAATTATCTGATGCCGAAATATAAAGCCTCGCAATTCCCATTTTAACTCTTGATTTAAGAATATAACTACTATCTGTCAATGAGGTAAGCGCTATGTTATTTCCCCAAAGGTGTCGGTTCATTATTGGTAAATCGTTGTTGATAAAAATAATGGTGTCTGCTTTCACTTTCGAAATAAAATTATTGCCGCTCGTTAAATAGATTTTGCTTGCTCCAACATTACTTCTTAAAATTGGGTATCTATAAATTAATCGCCCTTCATCGAACACATTTCTCTCAATTAGCTTTTTTCGTTTTGCTTTATCAACATAAGTCAAACCGTGTCGCACGAAAGTACTCGTTGATGTGCCATCCGCATTTTGTTTTTTTGATATTAGTTGGTCACCATACTTTTTGGAAGGAACCTTGTAACTTGAGAAGCAGCTTGTCAAAATAATTGACATTAAAAAAAGATATTTCAACATTAATAATGTTAGGTTTTATTTCGCACAACTTTTGTATTTACACTAATATACGCTACTAAAAGAGATCATCATTATAAGGTATCATTTGTTGAACGGGCATTCATAAAATAATCTACAACTTTTATACAGGCAATCTCCACTGCGTGAGACGTCGGTGAGAACTAAAGCAATTATGCTGGCATTTCAACTAATGTAACAACTTGTGTCTTCTGAGAAAATCATCAGTAATATTTAGGATATCTTCGTCATAGTAGTGTGAGTATTTCGGATTTTTGCCTCCCAAATAATGCTTCCTCCCTTCAAACATGTGAAGTTCAAATTCATTACCCTCCTTTTTCATGTCATTTTCGAAAAACTGTACAGTCCATTTTGGGACCTGCTCATCATCTGTACCATGAAACTCGATCATTGGGGGTAACCCTTTCCGGATATTATGAGCCGGAGAAATACTCCATATTTTGGATCGGCGTTCAGCCAATAAATAGTCGCACCATCCCTCAACTGTATTCACGCAGGCTGAAAACAGTAAAATCGCATCGGGCCTGCTGCTTACCGAAAGATCGTCAGTTGGTTCATTATATTCATCAATCATGGCTGTTGATAGTGCCAGTTGGCCGCCGGCAGATTGGCCTGCCACAACTATTTTATTTTTATCGAGATGAAACTTTGCGGCATTCTCTCTCACCCATCGCATTGCAGACCTGGCATCCATTACCGATTCAATAGGACTGATCGTTTTGCTTGGGGGGTAACGCCATTATCAATTGACAAACGATACTCCACCGTAAAGGTCACTATTCCCATTTCAGCATATCGTTCGCAAGTTGTGAAAAACTCATCCAGGGTTCCAAACGCCCAGCCTCCGCCATGAAAAAATACGATAGCGGTATTGTTATCGTGCTCATATGATTGGTTTGTATGAAACACGTCTATCGTTAATTTAAACGAATCAATTACTTTATATACTTCCCGGGTATGAATAACTTTTTCGCCTGCTTTTGCAGGGTTATATCCGAAGAATAGAAAAGACAAATGCCAGCCAAAATAGAAGGACTTTACATTCATGATTTTAAGTTTATAGATCAACGCTAAATTTATGAATAGTATTTATGTATCTGAAACTCTTATGACAATTGTTTTAAAATGATTTTCTATAAAGCAATGAAAGTTTTGCATTTTTCAATTCATAACTTTTCTTCGGGTTGTTGGTGATTTCTAAGCTGGCAGGGTAGGTAGCCACCATTGCGCAAACATTTTTGTTGTACAGGGTTTACCGATTTTTCTTCCTTTTATAGTAACTAAATTGTGCTCCAACTCCTAAACTTAATTCATCAAACGAGTCCAATTTGTAATACCTGACAAAATATTGAAACCATCTGTATCCACTTTTAAACCCGGCTTGGTATTCAACGTTGCTCTTATATATTGCGACTTTTGCTGTAAGTATCCCATAAAAAGGTCGGAAGTATAATTCTTTGCCAAGTCCAATTAATAAACCCGATGAAACTTTGGTGTTATTCTCAGCAATTTTAGTTATGTCCAAATGGCTATACCCTGCAATAAAATTTATGTTTCTTAAATTAAGTTGTGCCTCCCCTGAATTTGCAATAGATTGAAAGTTCTTGTTAAATGAAACGTTTCGGTAGCTCCATCTGAAGTCCATATCAAATTCACAATTGGATATAGGATGACTTAGCTCTACTTGTCCAGTTTGAAATTCATTTTCATCTAGATTTGTTTGATAACTGTAAGCACCTTTTATAACACCAATAGATGTGTAAGGTGATGAAATTTCAATTTGCCCGCCTACCGGGTTGTGAACTAGTCCGCTGTTTGCATATAAACTAATGTAATATGCGTCAAAAAAGTCCTTGTTACAGGCTAATTCAAGTGTCACTTTTATTTCGGTTCGCCCCTTTAGTTGGAATTCGTGTGTCTGAAATCCTATAAATGAAAACACAAGAGTTGCATTTGGGTCAGTTACTGTAATTGAAAATGTCCCAACTGCATTTGTAGTTGTTCCGTTTTTAGTTCCTTTCTCAGCAACATTAACTCCCGGTAAAAATGAGTTATCTCCCTTTGTAATTACAGTCCCAATTACTGTCACCTGACACCAAGCTGTTGTTGTTGTTGTCAGGATTGTCAAAATTAATGTTAGTCGTTTTATCAAGTGGTAATTTGTCCAATTGTCTGGCTTGCGTACAACGGTACGGCTTGGGGATGTGGCGGTATTTGAAAATCGTCAGCCCGTAACCGAAGCTAAATTTATAAATAAAAGTTCATTGTTTATTCTATTGCTCAATGTTATTCGTCGGCTGGAACTGAAGCCGATTAGCGAACAAAAAGTTGAGAATATATTCGTCGCCCCGCCATATAGCCAAACCGCCTGTTGCACGCCGCTTTAGTTGGACTTGTATACTATTTTGTTTTTTGCGTCAATCAAATTTTTACCCTGAACTGTGAATTGTCTATTTGTAAATTGATAGATTTCTGTAATACCTCTGTCTGTCAAAACGGAAGTTGGATAATTAATTGACACTTGGTATCGAGTTAGCTTCTCCCACAAAAAGTGGACTTTATCATTTACAGCATCTCCGACTTTTACATTTTGCTCTTCATTCTGTGTATAGAAGGCAACAAACTGTCCTCTTTTAGTTTTGATTTTACCTTCGGCGTCAGTAACAAGTCGGGTTTCATGAAAACTTGTGTCGAAAAAAATAACAGTATAGGCTGTAAAGGGATTTGAAAATAAGTCATGAAATGTAAATGTTGCTAAGCTATCATTGTCAAACGACTGCGAAGCAAGTGAAACCTTTAACTCTGTTTCACATTTTGAAAGACCATTTAGCAAAATCTTGTTTTTAGATTTTAACCATTTACCTTTCGAAATACCTGCATCTACACAACCACCAGTAATAATAAAAAACGTAGAGTCGTTACAAAGAAGCAGTCTTGAATACATCGGCCACTGTGAAGCAGAAAACGTGTCAATCTTAATCTCTTTTGTCTGTCCCCAAAGGTCAGAAGTAAAATTTAAAAGAGTTATTATCATTAAAAGCTGTCTCATAAAAGTGGCGTGCAACTCGTGTATTTCCGAATATACGCACATTCCAGGCCTTCTTTACAAAAAATAGCCTTATTAATAACCAGTACCTTAAGCCATTTTTGCGACGTACCTATTAAAATTGATTGAGGCGCGTAAATACAGCCCTCTATTTTTAATAAAGCCATTCTTCAAATTTTGTAAAGCACAGGAAGCTGTACGCAAACCCGTCTCCTCATTCCTGCGCCATCTCTCGATAACACTAACCATCAGCAGCGGCACATTATGCATCGGTGTCAAACCGGCAAGGCATTAGAAACCGCCGCCACGGGTTAAGTTTAAATGTTGAACCCTCAGATTATAATTATCCTGTAATCAATATTTTTGCTGGATGCAAAAGCGGGTAATTGTAATTAAACTGGGCACGGCTGCAATAACTGACGAAAATGGAGTTATAAGCAAACCGGTCATTAAAAAAGTGGCGGCAGGTATTGCGGATCTTTCAAAAACATACCATGTAGTATTGGTGAGCAGCGGCGCCGTAGGCAGCGGGAAAGCATTTATTAAACATTACAAAGGAACCTTAACAGAAAGAAAAGCCGCCGCGGCTATTGGTAATCCAATCCTTGTCCAGTTGTATCAAAAATATTTTTCCGGCTTCAACATACCGGTGGCGCAGGCCCTTTGCGAACGTCATCATTTCAGTAATCGTTCCCAGTTTCTTCAACTGAAAGAAACATTTGAAACATTCTGGAACAATGGAATTGTACCCATCGTAAACGAGAATGACCTGGTAAGCAATGTTGAATTAAAATTTTCAGACAACGATGAACTGGCCTCTTTGATAGCGGTTGGATTCAATGCCCAAAGTCTTATTATTTGTACATCAGTAGGTGGTTTTTTAAATGACAAAAAAGAAATCATTCCGGTTATCGGGAAGATTGACGGCATGGTGATGGACTATGTAAAAAAAGACAAAAGCGGCCCTGGACTTGGGGGAATGGTTTCCAAGCTTACTTTTGCAAAACTGGCTGTATCACTGGGTATCGAGGTGATTATATGCAGCCTTTCGGGGGTCAACCCTTTTACTGATGCGCTTGCCGGTAACAATGGAAGCATATTCACAGCACAGGCAAGCAATTTAAAAGCGAGGCAAAAATGGCTGGCAAGTGGCAGCATCACCATTGGAAGTATAACGGTCGACCAGGGAGCAGTAAAGGCACTGGAGCAACGTCGCAGTTTACTTACAGTCGGCATTACCAATGTGCACGGTAAATTTGCTGCAGGCGAGGTAGTGCAGATTATGAATGAAGAAGAAAAAATTATTGGTGTGGCCAAGGTGAAAATGGCTGCTGAACCCCTGGGTCAAAACCTGGATATAAAAAATGTGATAGCAGCACATGCGGATGATATTGTGCTGTTTTAAACCGGGCTTTTAATAAAGAAAGAATTTCATTATAAGAATTAAAAAATAGAAAAATGCAACCTGTAGAGCCCCTCATTATAAAAACGTACAAGGCCGCTATTGGCTTGCGAAACAGCACCGACAAACAAATAAAAGCAGCCTTACAATCAATAGCAGATGGCCTTTTGCAAAATGCCGGTGCGGTATTAAAAGCAAATGCCAAAGACCTGGCAAAACAAGATGCTGACAATCCGCGCAACGATCGTTTAATGCTGAATGAACAACGGATAAAAAACATCGCCAAAAGTATTCGCAACATTAGCAAACTGCCCAACCCTGCAGGTGTAAAATTACAGGAAAGAATGTTGGCTAATGGATTGCAATTACAAAAACTTTCCGTTCCGATGGGTGTAGTGGGGGCGGTATATGAGTCGAGGCCTAATGTAACTTTTGACATTGCCGCATTGTGCCTGCGCAGCCAAAATGGTTGTCTGCTAAAAGGCAGCAGTGATGCGGATGAAACCAACAAAGCTGCCATAAAGATTATCAAACAGGCGCTAAAGCAAAACGATATCAATCCTGATTGCATTACACTTTTACCATCTGACAGAGAAGCGGTAAAAGAGCTGTTTAGTGCTACCCGGTATGTAGATGTGATCATTCCCCGCGGCTCAGATAATCTTATACGTTATGTACGCCAAAACAGCCAGGTACCGGTGATTGAAACTGGTGCTGGTGTGTGTCATATTTATGTGGAGAAAGAGGCCGATATAAAAAAGGCTGTTGACATTGTGGTGAACGCCAAAGTTTCCCGCCCGTCTGTTTGCAATGCTGTTGATGCCATTTTAGTAGATGAAAAAATTGCTCCCGAATTTCTGGAAAAATTAAAGCCACGAATGAATGCATACCATGTGGAAATATTTGCGGATAAAAAAGCTTACCAGTTATTAAAAGGATATCCTAACCTGGTGATAGCATCGAGGGAAGATTTCGGTCGTGAATTTTTGAGCCTTAAATGTGCCATAAAGATTGTGAAAGATACAGATGAGGCCTTACAACATATTCAACAATATTCTACCAAACATTCGGAGGCCATTGTTTCACAAAATAAAAAACAATGCGATCGCTTTTTAAAAGAGGTTGACGCAGCAGCCGTGTACTCCAATGCTTCTACACGCTTCACTGATGGTGAAGAATTTGGGCTGGGAGCAGAGATAGGCATTTCAACCCAAAAGCTGCATGCCCGCGGGCCTTTCGCCCTTGAAAAACTCGTTACTGAAAAATGGGTGATTAAAGGCGATGGGCAAGTGCGGGAATAGGGAAAGAGGAATTATATGTGAGGAAGGAGTAAGGGGAATAAATACATCAAAAACGAGGCAAGCAGGCTAACGGAAAGATTTTTAAGGAACACCAGTAATGGCACGAAATTTCAACACATGATCGTTCCGCAAAAAGAAATAGAAAAAATTTTATTGCGAATGAAGAGTATCGATTATAGCCTAATGATCTAATGTAAATTTCTTATTAATTCGGGCATAAGCGGATGATTGCGGGAAGTGCGGGATTTTTATTTAAACCTAAAGCCTCTTACTATCAAACCTTGTTCATCACTAAATATCATGGTGTCTTTAATCACAGAAATATTGCTTAAAACACCTTTTGATTGGGCTCTTTCAATAATTAAATCTCTGCCTAATATTTGATATGGATACTTTTTTTTCTCTTGATAATAATAAATTGAATCAAGTTCAATTTTCCAAACAGGACTATCTTCTCCAAGTCCACCCCATTTGCCGATAAGATTATCTTTTAAACTGTGAACTTGAGTCAATTTATTTGCATGAGTATTGTTAGATTTTTTAGTATTGCAGCCAACAACAACAATAAAGATTAATATAAAAATAGCTTTCATAATTAGTTGTGTCATCCATGGAGCGTCCGCTTGTGCCAGGTATGCTAAATGCAATATAATTTAAACCCATGTTCGTTCCACAAAAAGAAATACAGTAAATTTTATTATGATTGCAAAGTATCTATTATAGCCTAATGATCTGATGTAAACTTGTTATTAATGCGGGCCAAGCGGCTGTTTGCGGAAAGTGCGGGTTCGTGCCTGTTATGTATGCCGTACTATCTCTTGCCCTTCTTTTCTAAATATTTTTTCAGCCGTTTTGCAGTTATAACAACTATGTAGCGTTTAGGAATTACATTGTCCATCATAAACTTGCCGCTTTCTTTGTCAATTATATTTATACTTTTAAAATTTTTGTCGCTGATAAGAAACAAACTTCCCGGTGCAGCTGTTTCTGATAAAACCTCTCCATTTAGTATGTATTGAACAGTAGTGTCAGCCTCTGGTGAATTCAATAACTTTTTATATTCGTCAGACTTTGTTCTGAAATAATTCCAATAAATAATTTTGGCTGCTTTTACTGTCATTACATAAATCGCTCCGTCAGCGCCTTTGTCGCCTAAAAGCTTTTTTGCTTTTTTGGGTTTTACAATGCTAATGTTTGAAATCTCAAATGGATTGAGTTGCTGTAATACATTCATTTCTGTTTCCACGCTGTCTAAAAATACAATTGGATTTAGTCCCATTTTTTTCATTGCCCTTTTGGGAAGTTGTCCAAAAGAAGTCGCTGTCAAAAAAAGAAATGTGATAATCTTAAAAGCTGTTTGCATTGAAGTTTGATAGCTGGCAACTCAAATATATAGGAATGTTTCTGCGGTTCATAAACTTCTACCTGAAATTTCTCGCTCCCGGAAAAATCTCTTCAAGTTTATCCTTCGATTTAAAATGCTGGGCATGTGCAGGAATAGTGGTTTCATCCAAGTCAGTGAGCGGTGTCTCCACCACCCATAAGCAGCAAAGCAATACGGCAATTTGAAATACATCCATTATCGTAGCTTTTAATTACTCGTCGTAGGCTGCAAAAAATGGAAACATAAATTTTCCAATTATTTTATTTTAAGATTTTTTTTCGCCTCATCAAAATAGGCTTCCCTGGTAATCTCATTTCTTACAAATTTTTTGTAGTAAGGTTCTATAGTTTTTGCCAGCACCAAAAACTTTTTTATTTTCTTTCTATAATTTACGTTGTAAATATAATTTTCAGATACTTCTATAGAAATTTCATTGAACAAGCTGGACTCTACCATAAGATGAACTATGTATGCCTCCCATGTTTTGCGTGTGTTACTCCATGGAAAGGTAGAGAGTAATACAGATTCAAAATTATTGAGCTTATAGTAGCAAAAGGCTTTAAGTTTTCCCGCCCTTTCTTCGGGTGATTCCATACTGCGTTTCTTTTTAGAAAGAGGATATTTGTTTCTTTCAATATCATATATGGACCACAATACCGGGTTTGAGATAAATTGTTTGTCTATCTCTGATATGAAATCAAGATTCTTATTCCACTTTTCTTTAATGATGACAAGTAAAGAAAGCGATACAGCAATAACGGCAATAATAAGTGCGGATAAATCCTTCAAACTAAATCCACCGCTTTTATTTGTTAGAAAATAGAGCCTTTCCTGGTTGCTTAACATAGAATCACTTCCATTTTTATACCTGGCCTGTAAATATGTAATGATATACTTCAGCGAGTCTGCCTCCACATCATTTTGTTCAATTTCCCTTTTCAGTTCTTCGATTTGGAGACTGTCTTTTGCCCGGTAGATTATCTTAGATTGAGACTTGCAAGAGTTACTTCCTGCTAAAAAGATTAAGCACAATATGGTAAGAATGATATGGCGTGTCATCTTCCTTGATTTTTTTCGTGACTGCCTTCCCTGCTTAAATATAGATCACTGCCACAAAAATTGCAAATCAAAATTTAGAAACTATATGGTAAAAACAACCATTCGATCTACCTGGTGAATAAATCATTATTGATGGCCACCACACTTTGAGTACCCTTGCCAAAACCGCAGCCGATGCTACAGCGTAGGTTATATATATTCAGTTCCCGAAAAAAGCGGCCCTTACTGGCTCACTTATTGTAACATTGAAGTTATTTACATTTGCTAACCTCTAAAATTGGTTGTTTTGAAAAAAATTCTTGTAGTAGACGACGATCCCGATATTTTATACCTTGTAAAATACATTCTTGAGAAAGCAGGATTTGATGTGTACACCCACAATACAGGACTTGGTGTACCTGCCAAAGTAACCGCGTGCGGCCCCGACGTAATATTGCTTGATGTAATGCTGCCCGGGAGAATTGGGACCGAAGTTTGTAAAGAACTCAAGAAAGACTTTTCAATCCCGATCATATTCTTTTCTGCGCATGCAAATGAAAAAAAGGTAATGCAGGAATGCAACGCCAGTGGTTTTATCCCTAAACCTTTTGATATTAAGGAGATGATACACACTATAAGCGACCTTGCAAACCGGGCGGCGTAAGACAAGATAACTATAGCTTGTATTTTACCGACATACCGCCGCCTATAAAATTTCTTTTAACCGATAACAAAGGATTTGCATGAATTTCCGGCTCTAAGTAAAATTTATTGCTGATTTGATAGGTTTTACTGGCTTTGATTAAAAATCCGATTCCAGCCGTTTTCCTCTCTTCGTTGGAAATAACCTTAAGATCACGTGAATATTTATCTAACGTCCAAACACCATAAAAGTCAATCGTTGGCCCCACTGCAATATCAACTATGGGTGAATAGTATTTGTACAAAACAGGTATAGAGAAGTGGTTTTCCTTAAGGGTATAGTTATAAAACAAATCGCCAGCCAATATCGAGCTATGCACTCTATAGGGCCTGTACCAGAATCCGGTTTCTATTCCGCTATGAGCAGTTATTTGTTTTTCAAACGACATCCCAACTCCGGGAATGAAGAGCTTGTATCTTATAAATTCATTGGTAAGATTTAATTTTATAAAATTTGTTTTTTGTGAAAAAGATATATTCGATATAAGGGCTGTAAAAATAAACAGGAGACACTTTTTAAATGTGGCGTTCTTATTCATAAGAAAATACTTTACAACAGGACAATCAATTGCGTTGAAGCGTTGCACGATAAAATGATTACAGCAAATGTCATAGTATAGGCGAGTATATTGTTATTTGTACCGGGGTATTTTTAAAGCCCTGGCTCCAACCGGAGTAATCTGAAATATTAAGACTGGAATTTTTTTAATAATACTTTTATAATCTTGTATTTAAAAAATTAATTTCAAGCCTGCTGCTTAGTGCAATCATACTTAATGGCATCGCTTATTTTTAACTTATAAAGAAGATTTCAATAATGTTTTTAATCGATCCCGGAAATCCAAACGAACTCACAAAATATTTAAGGCGAAAAGAATGGATCACGGATGATGAAACTATTGTAACCTTAGATAAAGCAGGCGATGGAAATATGAATTGTGTACTGAGAGCGGATACCGGCAAAAGGAAAATAATAATAAAGCAATCGCGGGGGTATGTTGAAAAATATCCGCAAGTAGCCGCTCCTGCAAATCGGGTTGTGATAGAAGGCTCCTTCTATCGAAAAATATCTCCGCAAATTAAGATCAGCCAAATGATGCCGGAACTCCTCGGCATTGATGAAGAAAATAATATCATGTTGCTTGAAGATTTGGGCGACGCTAAAGACTATACTTTTTTGTATGATCGCAAAGAAGGGTTGAGCGATACAGAAATAATCAAACTGGTTTCCTACCTGGACGAACTGCATAACCAGGTAAAAAAATTAAAGGAAGACACGACATTATCCAACAGGGAAATGAAGCTGTTGAACCATGAGCATATTTTTAATTATCCCTTCCAGGCAAATAATGGTTTTAATTTAGACACTGTTGAAGACGGGCTGCAGGCAATATCGATGCCCTATAAAACGGATAGTCTTCTTAAAAAGAAACTAGAAGGCCTTGGCGCACTTTACCTATCCGAAGGAGCCTATTTATTGCATGGAGATTTTTACCCGGGCAGTTGGTTAAAAGCAAAAGCCGGTATCAAAATAATTGACGCTGAATTTTGCTTTTATGGCTCAAGAGAATTTGACCTTGGGGTGATGATAGCTCATCTCTACTTTAGCGGGCTGGATGAAACGGTTTTGCCCCTAATCGAAAAAAACTACACCGCTTTTAATGAATTAGATATTGAAGTCCTGGATGGATTTACAGGTGCGGAAATAATGAGAAGGTTATTGGGACTGGCGCAACTACCTTTAAAATTAACCCTGGCAGAAAGGGAACAACTGGTTGAAAAGGGATACCAATTAGTAATGAAGTAGCGCATTGGTCTTTTGACCTGCATTATTCAATTTTCGAAGACTAATAATTACTCCCAGCCCGCGAAATGAGGTGTCAACCATATTTGAACTATAGAAAAATCAGATATCTTGTAGTTCAGAAGCGAATTTCGCGATGATGCTATCTGGATGAGCGGACAGTCATTTGAGAATATAGATGCTGAGGAATAATCAGCAGGATTTGAAAAAAAATAAAATACTTTCGATGAAATTCTACTAACGATTGAAACGATTGCTTTTTACTATACTTACCTTATCCATAGGTGCCTGCATGCCCCGCTACATATCGAGAGCGTATCATGGTCAGCCGTGGCAGGTGCAAAGTATTCCCGGTAAAATAGAATGCGAATTTTATGACAAAGGGGGTGAAGGAGTTGCTTATCATGATACGGATAGTATCAACAATGGGAGCGGTAAACTCAATCCTGCTAATGGCAATTACCTGAATGAATTCAGGATGAAAGAAGGCGTTGATATTTCTTATACAAAAACTAAAGACATCGATAACAATCCATTCAATAAACATGAGCCTGAGATGAATCAATTATATGTGGGATGGACAAAGCCCGGTGAGTGGATACGATACGTAGCACAGGTAAAGGAAACCAGCAATTACCGCATTGCTTTAATGTACACTGCCAATGGCGATGGCGTCATTTCTATTGATGTTGATAACACGCCGGTTACAGGTCCTTTAAATATCCTTTCTACTCATAACGATGCCGATACCGTCGCATGGCGCCAGTGGCACCACTGGAACAAAACAGACTCGCTAACTACCATCCACTTAAAAAAAGGAAAGCACCTTCTTACACTGCATGTAGTTGAAAATGGCAATATGAATTTTGATTATGTAGAATTTCTAAAAGACTAATGGTGGGTTTAAGTGAGTGTTGCGTGGATTTCCCATCACCCGCAGCGGCATCATTTTACCCGGTGTTTTTAAAGAGAAAATATCAGGAACTAAAAAGATCAAACACAACTTATAAAAAAGATGCTGTTTTAAATTTCTTCAAAACAGCATCTTTTTATTTCAGCCTCTTTACTTTTTTATTTAGGCTTTAAACGAATACCCGTCTCTGTATTGCCTTCTTACAAATTGATTGGCTTCATCAAAGTTGGTAATTTTCATATTGGCGGCATCCCATAATAATTTTTTTCTTCCCGGGAAATTGCCAGACGCGTCCTTTATATTCCAACTGCGCAGCGCAAGATTAGCAAACAAAACGGTCTCAGTAAGCGGCCCTGCATAATCAAAGTGAGAGCTTGTTTTACCTTTGCCATAGCCTGCTATACAAGCATTTACCCATTGGGCGTAATGCCCATCCTGTCCGCCTGGCACTCTCTCTACTGTTTGTGGCACATTCACGCCTTTAGTTTTTGAAGTAGGTAATAATGTAGGATCATCACCATAGCAACCGCACATCATTTTTCCTTTTGTTCCTTCTATGATGGCACCGCCATCTGAGTTACCCATTTCTTCATTGGCCCCCAATTCTTCAGGGCGCTCCGGCCTGATGTTGCCGTCCATCCAGGTTAGTGTTACATCGGGCTTACCATTCTTTCCGGGGAATTTCATCTTAATTGAAGAGGCTACCGGGCAACTCTCCGGATGATAAGCGGGTGTCCACATTTTTTCATAGACATCAGCTACACTGCATTCTACTTCGGAAGGATACCCAAGGCCCGCTACTTTAAATGCAGGATCAATAATATGACAACCCATATCGCCTAATGCGCCGGTGCCAAAGTCCCAATAGCCGCGCCAGCTAAACGGAACAAAGCCGGTATGATATTCGTGAAACTGCGTAGGCCCAAGCCATAGGTTCCAGTCAAGCTCCTTAGGTATCTCATCTTTGGAAGTGGGATAGCCCGTTCCCTGCGGCCATACGGGCCTGTTAGTCCAGCAATGAATTGTATGTGCATCGCCTATCAGCCCGGCATTATACCAATCTCCCATCAAGCGTACACCATCACCCGAGGAACCCTGGTTGCCCATTTGAGTTACAACCTTATATTTCCTGGCTGCTTCGGTTAATACCCTTGCTTCGTAAATATCATGCGTCATTGGTTTTTGTACATACACATGCTTGCCCATTTGCATGGCCATCAATGCAGCAACTGCGTGACCATGGTCCGGGATAGATACAGATACCGCATCTAAGTTTTTCCCTTGCTTATCCAGCATTTCCCTGTAGTCTTTATAGTAAGGGGCCTTAGGAAAAGCTGCCCTAGTTTTAGCAGACGAACGATCGTCCACATCGCATAGCGCAATTATATTAGCGTTACCCGATTTAAAGAAATTGGCAAGATCGCTTTCTCCTTTGCCACCTGCACCTATTCCACCGATATTAAGTTTATCACTGGGAGCAACAAACCCCCTGCCCAAAACATGACGTGGTACAATAGTAATACCGGCAGCAACTAAAGAGCCGTTACGGATAAAATTTCTCCTCGAAGAATTTCCTGGTTTGTTGTCATTCATACAGCAATGTTTTTTTTAATTAAAGAGATTATGTTTTTTTCGAATTAATTATTTCAATCCGATCGCATTAAAGTTAAGAACTTGTATGTATTGGACGAATATTTTTTGAGACGAGTGTATTTTGGTGTATTTTTTTGAGCGTGGTAAGGGGATAAGAAAAGGAGGATCAAAGTAAATTTGTTCTTCAAAATTAGTAAATGCGCCAATATGATCATCGCAGTGACAAAAATGAACGTATTGAGTTGGAAGATTAATCATAGTTGTAAGGATTTTCTTAATCCGGCGACTAAGCCAATAAAGTGAGAGCAGGAAATTTGTTGTAACCATATTTTTAAAACCTATTTGAAAAATACAATTGCTTGTTATGGAGATGAAAGAGATTCGATCTGCAATCAATCATATTGACCCTCATCATTGGGTTATACATTATGCTGATTATTTATATGCCTATGCCATTGAACGTGTCAATGACAATGAATTGGCCAAGGATGTAGTACAGGAAACTTTTTTAGCGGCCCTGGAAAAGATTGACAACTTTGAAGGAAGAAGTTCTGAAAAAACATGGCTTACTTCCATCTTGCGAAATAAGATATTCGATGTATATCGCAGGAAATCTTCACCCTTGAATAATATGAATAATCGCGTCAATTTTGAGCATGAGCCTGATTTTTTTCAGGCGGAAGACGGACATTGGAATATACCAAACAGGCCTTATGAATTTGGGATAAGTGACCGGCATACTATTGAAAATAAAGAGTTTCAAAATATTCTTCAAAAATGCTTACAAAGGCTACCTCCATTATGGTATGCCGTTTTTACGATGAAATTTATGGACGATCATGAAGCTAAAAAAATATGTACTGAATTAAAAGTGTCGTCATCAAATTACTGGGTAATTATACACCGCGCCAAAGTAAACCTTAGAGATTGTCTTCAAAAGAACTGGGGTTAAAATATCAAGCTATGAGTAAGAAAAAAACTATTTACACTAATTGTGAAAGGGCAACTTTTTTAATTGAGAAACAGCATGCCAGCCACCTTTCACCTTCGGAATGGATAGGGATGAAAATTCATTTGGCATTTTGTTCTGTATGCAGGATATACAAAAAGCAGAGCAGTATGATTAACCAGGTTGCTTATAAATTATTTCATGCTAATGCAAATACACCATTTAAGCTGGATGATGCAAGTAAAAAAGAAATGCAGCATCGCATTAATGAAAAGATTCAAAAAAAATAAAAATTATTGTAAGGTTCTTTCCGGATAAGCGACTAACAGAATAATAGCCACCTATCAAAAAAAATCATTTTATGAATTCAATAAGTATGCAGGGAGATAATGGAAGAAGTTACAAATTTGAAAAACTTGGCATTGAAATTATGCGGTATGGCCTTGCCATTGTGCTTATATGGATAGGCATATTAAAATTCACTTCTTATGAAGCTGAGGGTATAAAGCCACTGGTGGAGCATAGTCCCTTATTATCATGGACATATCCGTTATTTGGCGTTGCGGGCTTTTCAAATGTGCTGGGCTTTATAGAAATAGCATTGGGCATTCTTATATGTTTACGCTCCTTTTCTCCGAAGCTTTCCGCGTGGGGAAGTATTGGCGCCATTATTACATTTTTAATTACAATTACTTTTTTACTTTCCACTCCGGGCATTGTACAGACGGGATACAGCTTTCCCTTTATTTCACCTATGCCCGGCCAGTTTATTATAAAGGACTTTGTATTGCTTGGTGTATCCGTATGGACGGCCGCTGAAGCATGGCAGGCTTCCAGGAAAGTATCTCTTTAGCTATATCTTTCTTTAACCAACTCTTAAAACAGCAGCAAGCGTAATGCAGGGCAACCTATAAATAATGCGTGCGCGTCACTCACCTGTAAAGTTTGCTATGCCCCGCCACATGAAAAATCAAAAGCGGCAATTATATTTTACAAATAAAAAATGAAAAAAATGAGAACAAATTTCTGGCTCCCATGTGCGTTAGCGTTATGCGGTAGCCTCGCGATTGCAAGCTGCAATAAAAACCATGACAATGATCCCGGCAACAGTAAAGTTGTTGGCTACCTCTACACATCAACAAACGGTGAAGGTATAAACCAGGTTGTAAAATTTTCGCGCCATAAAGATGGTTCGCTTTCTGATGAAAAAGATTACAGCACTAATAGTAAAGGCGGCGCTAATGTGGCTGCGGGTGGTGATGCACATGGAGATTATGATTCACAGGGAGGTTTGCAGATCATTGGAGATTACCTGTTAACAGTAAATTCTGGTGGAAACGAAATCTCTGTTTTTAGCCTGGATAAAAGAACGGGCAACCTCACTTTTAGAAACAATGTAAGCTCCGGCGGCACCCGGCCTGTAAGCATTGCGTATACCCAGAAAGGCGGCAGCGGAAAAGAGTATTGGGTAGTAGTAGGCAACCAATGGAATAATCCGAATGTGCAGAAAGACGGCGCTAACATTGAGCGCTATCCCAACGATGCTTTTTATGCACAGGATCTTACGCTGCCGGATGCCACCGATAATGAAAGGAATATCGTGCTCTTTACATTTAATGCAGAAACAGGTGCATTAAACATGCAGTCGCAATTAGACAATTATGTAAGAGAAAACGGTGGCCCTTCAACAGTAAGCTTTAGCGAAGATGGAAGAAGGCTGGCAGTTAGCACATGGGGCATAGCGCATTTTGATACACAGGTAACATCACTCGCTGAGCAGCACCCAAGCCGTGTGTATGTATATGATTTTAATAACGGAGCTGTAAGTGGCGGGCGTTATTTTGAAGAGGCCGGCATATCAGGTACTATTGGTTTTAGTTGGGCAAAAAACAGTAGCTCAAAAATGTATGTATCCAATTTTAATCTTATACCCGAGAAGAGCGACAACAGTGTAACGGTTCTGAATGATAACGGTTCTGCGGTAACAAAAGGAAAAAACTTTAGCGCTACCCCGGAGCAGGCTATTAACGAAGCATGCTGGACTGCGCTTGGCCCTGGCGGTGATAAATTGTATGTCGCCAGTTTTCAAACTAACCTTGTCAGCGTTTTCAACACTACTAATTCAGGCCTCACTTTTGGAGCATCAGTAGCCAGGGGAGGTATTGCGCCAAATGGTGATTCAAAAGAGCTGTGGGTTTCACCCGATGGCAGGTATGTATATAATTTGGGAGCGCTTCAATCATTTTCTATTAATCGCTTTGATGTAACTGGTAATACAATAGTGTACAAAACACAAACACCTGTAGCTGCCGCAGCTTCAGGAATTGGCACAGCAGGTAAATATAATTTTCTGGGTTTGATGGGTTTTGATCTTAACTAGGGAGTAGATGTCGTGTGTAACATTTGTAGGTTTTTAAGTTGATAAAAAGGCTGTCTTATATGGGCAGCTTTTTTATTGTTAGAAAATTGCTGTAGACCGTGGTTCGGGGCCTGACGAGCCAATCTTTATTGCGCTTAAATTATATTTTCACGCAAAGCAAAAGAGTAAGGCCCCATAAGAATATTTTATAAGTAACTGATAGTAACGACTGCAACCAAAATAATTGTAAAAATCTTTTTCATAATTGTATTTTTTAAAAGTGAATCAATTTATATAAGATGGCTTATGGATATCTTTGTTTAAAATAGATAATGCCTCTGCGTCGCGGGATGTAAGCCGTTCGTCGCATCATTTGAAAATAACATGTTGCGGATCATTTTTTGTAAAAAACTTAGGAAAAAAGAAGGGATCGTTATGTCGGTTGAGATGAATGTATTGGGCCAATGAATATATCTTATGTCTTAACTGACTGTGTGCAGAGAATACCTCCACGGCTATTGGTTCACGTTATTGAGAAGCTGCGGACTGCCTGTTGTTGGCGAAATAAGGTACATTCAGCTATTCCGATTGCTTAAAAATCGTTGGTCATTAGCTGCCCGAAATGAATCACATTTTAGGTATCCAATATATAACCAATTCTTTTAGGTAAAATACTGATATTTGGCAAAGGTGGCTAATACTGGTTACTAAATTTATGATGCAAAAAGGACACATGGTTCAATATGAAAAACATAAACACTATCAAAGTTAATTTCAAAGGCGGGATTATCCCCCAGGTAGATCTTTATAATATATTACTGGCGGCGGGTAAATCGGGGTTGCTCTGTGTAAGGTTTGGTTTAAGGCAGCAGCTTTTTCTTGACATCGAAATAGAAGAACTTGGTAACTTGACCACCGAACTTGACATGCTGGGCATCAGCTATGAAGTGAACAACGAAGAATTTCCAAACATCATGAGCTCCTTTCCGGCTGAAGGAGTTTTTATTACCAACACGTGGCTTACAGAAAATGTGTACCGCGAAATATTTGAATCAATAACCCACGCACCCCGGCTAAAAATAAATATCAGCGATGCCAACCAGAGTTTCACGCCATTACTCACTGGAAACATCAACTGGGTAGCCTCACCCTCCGAGCCGCATTTCTGGCATTTGTTCATTCGTTTTCCAAAAACAAATATTGTATATGAATGGAAAGATGTTATTCACACAAAAGATGTGGCTGCGGTATCATCTCTTATTGAAGAAACGATCCTTATGGACCGGCTGAAATTTTATGATAATAACGAAGCAAGTGGTGATGAACTTTATGCAAGAACAAACGCAGGCACATTCAACACAAAGCCAGCCGGAGGCCCACTGCAACTTCCACCTTTCAACCTTCCTTATTATGAGGGCCTCAACCGTTACAATGATAAATACTGGCTTGGCATTTACAAGAGGGATGAATTATTCAGCATAAAATTTTTAAAAGATGTTTGCCAACTTTGTATAAAAACAGAAACCGGGCAATTGTGCTCCACCCCCTGGAAAACAATTATCATAAAAGGAATAGGCGAGGCAAACAAAGCCGACTGGAGTTACCTCCTGGACAAATACCATATAAACATAAGGCATGCCGCTAATGAATTAAATTTCCAGGTGGAAGATAATAATCGGGATGCTTTGAAACTAAAACAGCTACTGGTAAAGCACCTCAACGATGATGACATACGGACATTTGGTGTATGCGTCGGGATAAAAACACGGAAGAAAAGCGAAGTTTTCAGTAATATACTTGTGCGCCGCAAAGCTTTGTTTACTATCGGCAACCAGGGATTTTTTTATTCTTATGATATTCTATTTTCCAAGGATTATAACCCGAATGAACGAACTGATTTTATATTCAGCAGCGATAATCCCAAAATTGTACTTGCCGAGCAATTGCGCCGTGCCGTTCTTTCATTTTATAACTATACCAACCCACAACCAGATGATGAAGAAGAAGGATTAACGTGGAGTGAATAAATTTCAAAAAGATCAATTTTATTTTTGTCGCAATCATTTTTCCTTTACCGCAAAATCTTCAGTACTGGCGGACAGCGTTGAATAAATAAATATACAGCAACGGATACGGTTAGCCGTAATCATACTTAGGATTTTCGGAATATCCGCAACGACAAACAACGTCCCCTAAAATGGGGACATTGTTGAGAAAGAATGATCTACCATTTATGTGAATCATGGCCGGGTGTTTTTCTTTCGGCTTTCTGATTGCTTTTTGCATACTGGTATTCCACCTTGCTTATTTCATTGTTACGTTGGGTTTGCAGCCACTGAACTTGCTTTACTTTTTCCCTGCTGCTTAAACGCGTGTTATGCTGAACGGCCACAATTTTTTGATCAAACTCACGGTTGATCTTTTCCAGCTTCACCTGCTTTTCTTTGTATGAAAAGTAGTTATCATTGTAACCTAGGCTGTTATTTTTGTCAAAGCCGGAATGTTGTCCATAATCATTGTTTATTTTATTATTGTCGTTCCGGGCAATTTTTCTGTCGGTTGACCCTACTATTATGAACCGTCTTTCAGCAGGAAAAATATTTATTATACCTGGTACCAACCCTGATTTGTTTTCCTGTTTTGTTTGTGAGAATCAAACATGGTGGTTGACAAGTTTCAAAAAAGTGGAAGTTTTAAAAGGCCAATAAAGAATAAAACAACCTACCAGGCTTGCTTTAATTTACTTACTAAAAATTCACTGATGTTCCTTCCGTGTTGGTTCATTTCACTTTTTGATAGAATGCCCGTTACATCATAAGCAAAGTAAAATTTAGCTATTTCGTCTTTACCGAAAGTTTGTATTAAACCTTCTGCTTTTTTTCTCTGGGTAGGATACCCGTCGATATAATTGGTAATCCCATAATCTTTGTCAAGTATTTCTTTCGCATAGTGCGATGTGGGACCTTCGTTCAAATCGAAAGCAAAACTTGCTTCGTTTGCCCATGCTCCGTAAGAAATCGCTTTTGGCAGTGCCGACACTTTGTGCACTGATTCATGAAAAGCCATTCCAAATTCTGCACTAGGAACCAGGTGTATTTCCTGGGTCGCGGGACAATAAAAACCATCTGTACTGCTAAGGGTTGAGACATTGGTACCATAACATTTGTTGTAGGCATTCACGAAATTCTGTTTTGACATTTCAACGATAAATTTCCCCTTTGCATCTATAGAACCTGTACCACTTAGCTTTTTAATAAAATATGTTGCATAACTGCTATTGGCAAGTGCCGCATTTATCAGTGAGGGGTGTGATTTGGAACTTGCGGGATCTTTTGCACTTATTGAACTCAAATTGGGTTTAGCGGGAACCTGTGGTGCCGGTTGTTTTTGTATCGCGTTATTTCCCGCCTTTGCGAAAAAAAAAGGAATAGGCAAACCGGGTGAAAAAAAATTACCTGCCGCATTTTTTGTGGCTGAAGCTGGTGAATTCCTTATGTGGAAAGAAGGCATATACAAATGTAATAATTGCAGAAGTGATTTCTTTTTTTGCTTTTGAGACCCCTTCAACCTCAGTACTAAAAAAAGATTACCAAAACAAAAAAAGACACCTGATGTTTTGACTTATAATATTGGAGAGTTTGTGTTGTACGGCACAAGTGAGACGCCACGGATATTTTTAGCCAGAACGAAAGGAATGAGCTTACGCCATAACGAAGTGTATGCATGTGTCGGAGCAATTGAAATACCGGCAACGGCAAAAAGATGGCAGCATCAATATATCGATTCATCTAACTTTTGGGAAAGTCAGGGTTCGCCTTTACTTCTTCAATTTGCTTAATATGGCGCTCATTATGGGCAGCTATAAATAATAAGACCTGGTAACCATCAATTGTACCAAAGGGCAATTGCTGGTAACGGTTTCGTAAATCAGCATCTGTTGATTCAACAAATTTAATATGCTCGTTTCTTTTATCCATAAATGCTGTCAGGGTAGCCTCCTGCGAACCAAATTTTCCGGTTGGCTCAAATGGCTTCTGTGTTTTTACTTTATTAGTCCGGTCTTCGAGTATGTTAATTACCTGCTCGTCCGTCAATTTTACCTCTGCTCTTTTAGAAGGATCTGCATCCGTTTTTAAGACGCCTTGTATCATGCCCTCAAAATTGATTTCAGATAAAGCAATATGCTCTGTGCATTCGGCGATCGACCAGGACTCCGGGCTGGCTTTGAAATTCAATTGGGCTGCACTTAAGCCTTTAACAGCAGCTTGGAGGTCGTTAGCTGATGTTGTAAAAAGATTTGAAGCAAATTCTCTTTCCGCCTTTGTAAGAGGAGCGTTAGTTGTTGTAAAGCTCACCATGGCAAGCATCAGCATTGGTAATAATATTTTTTTCATAATTTCTTTGTTTTAAAAGTTTACATTTTCATTTCCCTTGATGGGTTGATGTTGACCTTTTTTTCTTTTTGAATAATTAAATTTATTGATTTATACCGGAATGACGAATGACGTTTTGATATTTGGACATCGCTTGAAAAAATAATTTTCACAAGGCATAGTTTGGTAAATTCTTATACAGCGAAAGAGGGCGCTTGCAAAACAAATATTTTTAATCATGAAAGATTGATAAGTAAACATTGAGCCGAAATTTGGCGGAGTTTTATTTTCAGTACATCATATTTGGATTGGCAGATGTTTCAGGAACCTGTTGAATTGAGTCCCAATGCTCACATATTTTTCCGTCTTCATCAAATTTAAAAAAATCCATAGTAACATATTGATCATCTCCGGGCCATGTTTGATGAGTATGTAAAGCCACTAGATTTTCTTCTGCAATACAACGAACAAATTCAATGGATTTGCCAGGGTATTCACTCTGCATTCTTTCAAAATAATCAATGAATCCTTGTGTGCCGTCAGTAACAGCCGGATTATGCTGGACGTATTGCTTACCCACATACTTTTCTATAGCACTTCCTGGGTCGCCTTCATAGGCAGTTCTATAGAAAGCGATAGCATTTTCTTTATTCTTTTTTAAACTCATATTTAATTTTTTTACTTGATTTCATTTTTTTCTTTTCCCGGTCTTCCGTTTGTGAGGCGTGCATGTGCCGCTGAATACCGACTGTAATTTAATTCAACCCAATCCGTTCGCCTGAAAAGATCCGGTGTGGTGCAATACTTCGCTAAAGGACAGTATATTCTTTTCTAAAATTGAATAACTGTTTTACCGATGGTTGTTCCCGACTCCTGCATCTGATGTGCCTTTTTTAGATTTTCCACCGTAAAGCCTTCAAGGGTGGTTGTTAGAGTTGTTTTCAACGTTCCGGTATCCAGCAGATCGGCGATTTCATCCAGTATTTGGTGCTGCCTATCCATATCTTCTGTCGTAAACATAGAGCGGGTGTACATCAACTCCCAGGAAAAGGTCACGCTCTTATTTTTAAGCAAATTCAAATTCAATGGTTTGCTGCTGCCGGTAATGGATACAATATGTCCTTGTGGTTTTATGATGTCAGCCGCGATTTCCCAATAGCCTCCTAAATCCACAAAATCCAAAATGTAATCTACCTGGCTATGCCCTGTTTTTTCCATTTCGGCCGTCAGGTTGTGGTGATTTACCACATAATCGGCACCCAATTGTTTACACCAGTTTTCAGATTCTGGCCTTGATGCCGTAGCAATTACGGTAAGCCCCACCACTTTTTTGGCAATTTGTATGGCGATGGAGCCTACACCGCCGGCACCTGCCAATACCAGTACCGTTTTTCCTTTATCAATTCCGGGATTCACCTTAATCCGGTCGAACAGGGATTCCCACGCAGTCAGCCCCGTTAGTGGAATTGCTGCTGCTTCCGCTATAGTCAAATTTTTAGGTTTATGGCCCACGATACGCTCATCAATAAGCTGGTACTCCGCATTGCTGCCGCTTCGGGTAATGTCCCCGGCGTAGTACACTTCGTCACCTACCTCGAATCTTGAAGTTTTATCGCCTGCTGCTTCCACAGTTCCCACGGCATCCCATCCAATTATTTTGGGTGTGTCAAGTATGGTATCCTTTGCCGCATTTTGCCTGATCTTAAAATCAACAGGGTTTACGGATATTGCCGATATTTTCACCAGCAAATCGTATCCGGCAGGAGTTGGCTTTTCAGTTTCAAACTCAATAAAACTCTCTTTTTCGGTAATGGGTAATGATTGTTTAAATCCTATTGCTTTCATCATTTTCTATTTATGTTTTTATGGTTTATTAAATATTGATGGCATTTCATAGATACTAAGTTATCCAATGTAATGAAAGGCTTGCTTTTTTAATTCGTTCTATTTTATATGTTGTTGATGATTGCTTTGCTGCGAAGCATGGGTGTATTTAGGTGTGTGGTTTTAGCAACAGGTACGACGCAAGAATTATCTCACCGTAACCTCCAGCCGCAAATCATTATATCCCGTTGAGCTTTGCCACATATCTGTATTGGCCAAGCGGATGCTGTAGGCAGGATTATTCGCAAGGCCTGCATAACCATCCGGCAGGTTAAGAAACAAGCGGTAGCTTCCGGAAGGAATATTGGCAGGCGGTTGTAGCTTTTCAGCGAGATGAATATTACCGCTAAACCAGGTTTGTATTTTAGCAGAAATATTAACAGAAAAAATACTGCCTGTATTTTCATTTTGAAAAATGAGTTGTATAGGCCTGGCGTTATACGGTGATGCATAGCCGTCGTTGCGAAGATCGGCTTTCAACGTAAATTCTTTTCCGCGATGAATCGTTTTAGTTGTGGCAACTTTCTCCAATACAAAACGATAGCCTAACTTTTCCTTGATACTTTTCATACAGCCGAGCGAGTCCCAATCATTATTTACATCATTGTTATAAGAAGCGTTCAGGTAACTGTAATGCATCATGCGCATTTCTGCCTCTGCTCTTCCCACGGGCTCACAATCGTTCTGCGGGCTGAATGCATCATCACAGGTTTCGCCGCCCACTACTGTATATTTTGTATCGGCGCTTATATAATTGCGAAGCGCTTCAAGCGCAGGCTGGCGTGGTTGTGTGGAACTGCCATAGTCGTAGTACGTGCCGTAATCATCGGGCGAAGAAAGATAACAATCGTTATGAAAGCCGAGCCGTGCTGCATCCGAACCTGAATAAGCATCACTCAAAGTAAGTGGTGCACTGGAAACATCAGCTTGAGGCCCGTACAAATATTTCTGTTTTATCTGTGGCGTTCTCACCTGTATCATTCTTGTTTGCGGTAAAGCATCGAGTAGTCTTTTCAAAAATTCATTGCGTTTTACCCACCCGCTGTCGGTCATTTTACCAACGCCATTTTGGGAGGCATCACCAAAGTAATCTGTATAATAACTCTCGCCCCATATACCGATAAACCCTTCCTGTAATACCGCAATCACATCCGCATTCTTTTGTAATAAAGGTTTTAATTGCTCCACGTGCTTATATACAATCTGTTCCGGTGCATCGCCGTACGGCGGACAAATTTTATTTTCATCAGGGCAATCACCGGAATGCGACCTGTTGGTATAAGCAAAGCGCAGAATCATCTTCACGCCTGCCTTTCGCACGATGTCAAAATCATTTTGCAGTTGATCAAGAAATTCGGGTGAAAGCGGTTTGTCTTTAAAACTATCCAGCTCATAGCCGCGATAGATCAAAGAAGATAAAACGCTGTAATGTGCTTTACTCAGTGTCTGCGGCCTTGTTCTTGACTGCACCAGCCTGGCGGAATCGAGCGGAACAAATTGACTGGCTCTTGTTCCCATCGGTATATAAAAGCCACGCTCAGGGTTTACAAAGTCAGTATGGTCTTCCTGGTATTGTACATGCAGGGTAGGAGTGCATGAGAAAAGTAATAGAGCAAATGATAAGGAGGTAAAAAGGAATTTCAAATTTTGGTGGTTTTGATTTCTATAAAGATAAAAATGAATTATGGGAGGTGAAGATAAAAGAAGGGATGGTGAAAAAATTAATTATTACTATTGCGCAGCAAGCCTAATTAAAGCAGGCAGGCATTTAAATAAAGTTTGATTTATTCAACGTAATAAAATCCAGAGTAACAGGTAAACTATTATGATCTCGATCAATGCTATTGCTAATAACTTAAAACTATAAACTTTAAAAAGATTGATAAGACATATAGAAATAAACATGTTCAAAATAAAGAAGATCCTACACAGGATGGGGAATAATATTATGAATGTAGGATTACCATCAAATATCAAATATAAAAGCCAACCAAAGGCACAGAATAGTATATATGAAAAAGGGACGTTTAATATAACTACCAGGTGTAGGTCAACAAACAATAACCAAAAGCCCTGCCAATAATTTTATGCGGGACTTTCTTATTGCGAACTTTCGGTTATTGTTCTAAATCTTGGCTCAAGTTTCCTTTACAGAACTTTTATTCTTCTTTCTCGTCTTTGATTAATGTTTTAAGCTTTTCAGCAAGTTCCGGAGTTACAGAAACACCATGCACTTCCAAAGCATGTTGGGCCGCTTCATTCAATACTTCGTTTTCGCTATTTCCACGAATAACGCCTTCACAGTCGAAGCCGGCATCCCGGCAGTGTAATGTTTTCATGATTTGTTTGTATTTATTTTTAGAAGATTTGTTACTTGATGACTTAATAGGTAAACATCCTATCGCTCTCAACTGACAAACGAACGAGTACGTTTGGCGAGGCAAACTCAGCGGGCTTGCCCTTTATATCCGTTTCTGTTATTCCTCTTGCTTTACAGGAATTACCTGACAAATAAAACTTACCGCCCCCTTTTACAATGGCCTCGTAATGCTCACTAAGCTTTCCCGTACCAACGCCCGTGAGTGTGTTCAGAACAGAGTCCTGTAATAATTTTACGGCATCACCTGCTAAAAATAACGTCACAGTATGGCCTTCTTCAAGGGCTGTTTTGGCTACTAAAAACCCGAGGGCCGCCCGTGTTGGGTTTTCTGGCCCCTGGGTAATATTTATAAGTATATGCATGCTTTTTGAATTAGTTTGGTTAACCTGTGCAAACCCTGTAAAATTGAATATAGTTAAAAATAAGGCGGTGAAGAATAGTTTTGTAGTGTTCATAAATTTTAGATATTAAAAGATGAAAAACAAAGCTGAATTTGAACGATAGTGTCTTTTTCATCACTCAAATTTTTATGGTGTAAAGATTGACCATGGCGAAGTAGCAGTCAATTACATCTTTGTGTAACTGCACGTCAACCTTCTGCCTGACTGTTAATTTAAAAACTCCATCAGCGTATATAAACATTTGCATTTAACCTTATCACTAATTTGTTACTGACTTTTAAGCCAAGTTGTTGCATAACCATTTTTTTTGTCTTCGTAAAAGTTCAGCTACAAAAGCAGGCTCCACAATGATCGTATCGCTGGTTATGCATTGTACAAATTGCCTGTTCACCAAATGAGAAAGACGAGTGCGGACAAAACCCAACGGCTTCAATAATACTTCGCAAATTTCGATACTACAAAAGGGGAACGGTTTTTTCAATAAAGCGTTGTAGATACATTGTTTGCCTCAAACCGGATAATTTCATCCGGCATAAATAATGTACTCCTGTATTCTCAGCTAAAGGAAAGCAGTAAGTATTTAGTAAATCTTGGCTAACTACTTTTTACATAAACTTCATTTTTAAAATTAAAAATAGTGTTGAACTAATGCTTCAACGGCTTTTTGCAAGCGCTTCAATCTTCTCAATTAACCTGGCGATCTGTTCATCCTGGGCGCTTATCCTTTTGGTTTGAACTTCTATTATCTGCGATAGCTCCTGCACCGATTTTACCAATGGCATTATGAACTGGCTGTAGGCAAGGCTGTAATGGTCTTTATCATTTGCCGGGGCATGAACGCCATCAAACTTATACCCCAATTCGTTTGCTATTTTCTCTACATCCTGTGCAAGAAATCCGGTGTGCAACTGCTTTGCTTCATTGTATAATGCAGGCTTTATGTTGCTGTTATTGATGATACCTGTCTTTGTATAGTCATCTAACTTTTGTTCATCAAAATAGTAAGTAACCGGTGTAAGCTTTTTAATAAATTCCATTCCCGGAACATTGCTTTGTATGTTGTATTTAAACCGTGCATCAGAAGGAAAACTATAAGCCACCTGACCTTCAATAACTGTAACTGTAGTATTACCAATTCGTACTTTATTGCTTGCATTTACAATTGCACCATTACCAATAGCGGTAGCGTTGGTTAAAGAGCCGCTGCTTACACCAGCAGCATTACCTATAGCAGTGTTATTGCTTCCTGTTGTATTTGAAAAAAGAGTTTTTGAGCCAACTGCGGTATTTTGAATTCCAGTATTATTAAATAAAGCGGAATCACCTACTGCCACAAGATTCGAAGAGATAGTATTTTTAGCTAAGGCTTTTGTACCAATTGCTACATTACTAAATCCTGTTATATTCGAATAAAGCGCAGAATCTCCATTTGCGGTATTATTATTTCCTGTGGTATTATTTAAAAGCGCCTGAAAACCATTTGCGGTATTACTACTTCCTGTTGTATTGAAACCAAGTGCGTCTGCACCATTTGCAGTATTATCACTTCCTGTGGTATTTGCAAGTGCAACTGCACCATTTGCGGTATTATAATTTCCTGTTGTATTTGAAAAAAGTGCTTGTGTACCATTTCCAGTATTACCTTCTCCTGTTGTATTTGAAAAAAGTGCTTCTGTACCATTTGCGGTATTATATTGTCCTGTTGTATTTGAAAAAAGTGCTTTTGAGCCAATGGCTGTATTCTGGAAACTTGTAGTATTATTATACAAGGCAGAATCACCTACTGCAACAAGATTTGAAGAGGTCGTATTTTTAGCTAAAGCTTTTGTACCAATTGCTACATTACTAAATCCTGTTGTATTTAAATAAAGTGCAGAATCACCATTTGCGATATTATTATTTCCTGTGGTATTATTTAAAAGCGCCTGAAAACCATTTGCGGTATTACTACTTCCTGTTGTATTGAAACCAAGTGCGTCTGCACCATTTGCAGTATTATCACTTCCTGTGGTATTTGCAAGTGCAACTGCACCATTTGCGGTATTATAATTTCCTGTTGTATTTGAAAAAAGTGCTTGTGTACCATTTCCAGTATTACCTTCTCCTGTTGTATTTGAAAAAAGTGCTTCTGTACCATTTGCGGTATTATATTGTCCTGTTGTATTTGAAAAAAGTGCTTTTGAGCCAATGGCTGTATTCTGGAAACTTTTAGTATTATTATACAAGGCAGAATCTCCTATTGCAACGAGGTTGGAGCTGGTAATGTTGGAAAATAAAGCCCCGCTACCCAAGGCAATATTACTGTAGCCTCTATTATTTAAACCACTCTGGTAGCCCCAGAAAACATTACCGTCATTGGCAAGTGCCCCTATGTAACCTGATTTTATATTATTTACCTTAAACTGTAAAGGCTGGTTATCAGTAGTGCCTACAAAATTCACAGAAGTGTCCGTACCCGTATTGCCTGTTAGCAGCCAGGATGCAACTGAACCTGATGCCGTACTCAACCTAAGCCATGAAGTGCTATTCCAGTAATAATAACCGGGCGTAACAGATGTACTGCCCGTGCCACCTGGAAATGTATTGTAAACCAGTAATGAGGTTGCTGGCGATGAGATCGTAACAACATCATCTGTGCCTGTAAGTTTTACCCTCGGTATAAGCAATCCTTTGTCGAGACTTGTTACATCAAGCATGGCACTGGCATCTGGTGTTGTTGTTCCTACTCCTACCTGGGCCATCAGTTGCACTGACAATAGCAGGGTTACTTGCATCAAAAAAAGCAATGTGAAAGTCTTTTTCATAATTAAAGTTTATAATGGAAGATGGGCAATCATAAAGTCTGGGTCAATTACATCTTTGTGTAAAAGCTATGAGATAATAAATGAATAAGGGATTTACTTAAAGATCTACAATCTTCCATTTCAATGCTTTTACCACAGCCTCCGTGTCGCAGCTTACATACAGCTTATCGTAAATATGCTGGCAATGTTTGCGTACGGTATTCAATACTTCGTTTTCACTATTTCCCCGAATACCCTCACAGTCGAAGCCGGCATCCCGGCAGTGTAATGTTTTCATGATTTGTTTGTATTTATTTTTAGAAGATTTGTTACTTGATGACTTAATAGGTAAACATCCTATCGCTCTCAACTGATAAACGAACCAGTACGTTTGGAGAGGCAAACTCAGCGGGTTTGCCCTTTATATCCGTTTCTGTTATCCCTCTTGTTTTGCTGGAATTACCTGACAAATAAAACTTACCGCCCCCTTTCGCAATAGCCTCGTAATGCTCACGAAGCTTTCCTGTACCTACACCCATTAGTGTGTTCAGAACAGAGTCCTGCAATAATTTTACGGCATCACCCGCTAAGAAAAGCGTTACTGTATGCCCATCTTCAAGGGCTGTTTTGGCTACTAAAAAGCCGAGTGCCGCCCGTGTCGGGTTTTCGGGTCCCTGTGTAATATGTACCAGTATATTTAGTTTCTTTGAAGTAGCCTGGTGACTTTTAGCGTTCATAATTTTCCAGATATTAAAGGATTAATAAATACAGCACTTCCATTTCTTACGAAAAGTAATTCGGCACTTATTTTTTTGTCTGTTAGATTGTGGGATAGGGGTGTCAAAATCAAATGCATGAACAATTAAACACGGAATACCAACACCTGCTTCTTTAATATTAATGATCTGCCATTTAGCCTGAATTTTTTAAGCGGTAGTTTCAGTGTCATTTTTTTCTTACTGGAAACTACAATAAGTAAAATAGCAGAAATCAACACTAACGATAAAAAAGTGTGTTTTATTAAAAGTATTTATTAATGAAAAATAAACTGTGAAGGATATTTAGATTTTAGAAAAAGCGTTATTGATCTTTAAAAGCTACTGCTATAATTAAAGTTCATGACAAAATATTACAACAGCCTGGAAGCGCTCCTAATAATTCAATCTCTTATCATTTTCAATTTTAAGCATGGCATGGCATAGTTCAAATTTCTTAAAATCTAATTATGGTTGCCATGAACAAATATTATAACAGCCTGATAGCGCCACGAAATAATTTTATTTTCATATCATTTTCCAATTGTTTGAGAATACGGGAAATTACTACTCTCGTAGTACCTAATTCATTAGCTAAATTTTGATGAGATATGTTGATCAGCTTATTAATTTCCATTTCACTTTTTTGCTTTAAATATTCCATCACCCTAACATTGATATGTTCAAAAACCACTCTTTCAAATGAGCCAATCAATTCATCATACCGGCATCTAAACATCCTCATTACATATTTGTTCCATGAAGGATACTTAAGCTGCCATTCCATTATACGGCTTGCGGGAAAAATGAGAGCTTCTGTTGGTTCTATTGCCACACCATGTGAAGTACTCTTATTATTAAAATATGCTGCTGCTAAAGACATAGTGCAAGTTTCTTCAACCCGCACATAATAAAGCAATATTTCTCTGTCTTCTTTCTGCTGAAAAACCCTGATGGCGCCCTTAATAACAATGGGTAGAAATTTTACGTACTGACCATTACGAACAATGACATCCCCTTTATTCAATACAACCAGATTTCCGTTTTCAATTAGCTCTTCCCGTAGTTCCGGTTCTGAAAAAAAGCTTAACTTCTTATATAAATTGTTTGTCGTATCCATAAAAGAGAAAAATTAAAGAATGCCTTTTAGTTATTATGATATGCATCTTGTTTTCATCTTTAATTAGACTTTTAGCTGTTGAGCAAGCTTCGGCGTTACGATTATCCCACGTGCTTTGTTTGCGTGTAATGCAGCTTGTTTCAACACTTCCTCCCGATAGCCGCTTTAATAACAGTTTTCAGTCAACGCCTGTGCCAGAGCAATGTAATGTTTTTATGACGTTTTGTTTTTTAGCTTATTATCTATTATTTACAAAAATACATCTATCATTTGCTAATAGACGGTATCAAAAGATACATAGAGAAAAAAAAATATTGTATCAATAATTTGAGTAACAAATGCGGATAGAACCGGTACAAGCAATCCTGTCAGAACTACCAGATATTAAAGTTGCTTCATCAGAATTGCGCCTAATACCTTCCTGGATATCATCCATGTGATCATAAGTCGCTTCAATGATTCTATGATTAGCCAGTTGAGTTTCTTGCATTTTTAAACATTGCTATGGGTAGCCGGGGTTTCATAAAAGCACTTAATCCCCATACTGCCGAACCGATCTTAGTGACTGGCATTAACTCCCCTTACTTCATTCAATTTCATAGTCATAGAAACTGCTTTGTTTTCAACCCATTCATTATATTCTTCAATTGCTTTTAATCTCAAATTATTATCTAAATATCCTTCTTCTACCATTTGAACAGAACCTGCAACTTTAGACCAAATTCCCACTTTTGAGTTAAAATCAGTTCTATGTTTTTCGTAATGTTCGTCTGAGTTTATTTTTTGAATAGAAACCATTCCTATTTCTTCCATTAGATTAGGTAAGTCATCCGCGATTCCATTATTCATACCATCGTCACTTCTCCATTTCAAAAATGTCTTATAGAAGTCTCGCATACTTTCAGGCGGTTCAGGATTCCATTCTTCTGTCCCAGCCGAGTCTCCCGCAGGGGACTCGGCGTGTGAACAAAGTGTCGAGTTAAAATACTTAAACCTGTGAACTTAAATCGATATCCATTAACTGCATAATATGATCAACCGGGAAAATACCCTGTACATCGTTGCCATAAAATCCCGCTGAGCTATGAATATAATTCGCCGGGCAATCTGCAAGGTTCCATTTACCAGTACATGGATTGTTATGAATATAATTAAGCTTTTGTATGATGAATTTTTTTGTAAAGCATTCTTTAATGTCAAATGATGACTTGAACACTTCGTGCAATTTTCCTCTTTTTCGATCAGAATCATTTACGCCTTGCGCCAACTGGCTTAAAATAATTTCTTGATTTTGTTTCTTTAATTTATCAATTAAATCGTAAGCCATGAATCGCTTGCCATTTCCGATAATACGATTAATATTTTTACCGGAATTCGAAAAGCCGATCAATGCATGCAGATGATTAGGCATGATGACATAACCTGTAATGAAGTGATGATTCTCTCTCAAAACTTTAAACCAATCATAAACTGCACTATAGGAATTGCTGATTTCAAAGAGATGAAGCCAATTATAACAAGTGATTGTTATAAAATAAATGCCATCGGTTTCAGTTATTTGTTGCTTTGTAGCCATTGAAAAGTAAAATACAAAATAGTGGGGACTCTATTCACACGCCGAGTCCCCTGCGGGAGACTCGGCTGAGACAAAGATGCAAAAGTCGAACACCTACACTGGCGGATTGGCGATTTGCTATCCATCGGGGTTTCGGATAAAACAATTTAAACTTCAAAGTTCGTAAGCCGAAAACCCGCTGGGACAGAAAAAACTATTTATTTTCTATTAAAATTAATCTCTTTTCCAGGTCATCAATTTTCTTCTGCTGGTTGATAATGATTTCCTGTTGCTCTTTCATTGCTCCAATGAGAATAGGTATCATCTCTGTATAATTTACGGCGCTGAATTCAACCTCGTCGCTTATCTTTTTACCTTTAGCCTTCTTATCATTCTCATATGCTGCGGGCTGCACAGCTTTCTTCACCGCATCGGGTAATACCTGCTGCACTTCATCGGCAATCAATCCATAATGCAGCCCTTCCGGAAGACTTGTTTGTTTAAACTCATTTGTTTTAAATGTATAAACCGAAGGCTTTAGTTTCATAATAATTGACAATGCGCCATCAATTGACCTGATATTGTTTTTAAATTTGCGATCAGAAGTCTGGTAAACGCCCGTTGTTAAAATATTTCCTTCAAAATAACCTGCATAAGTGTTGGTTGCTCCAAATGCATGCCCGAATACCCCGTATGCGGTATTTGTTCCACTGGCTTCACCGTACACGCCATAGTTAATTCCAGCTCCTCCTCCGGCTTCCCCCCGAACTGCATAGCGGTCGCCAGCGCCATTCAGTAAGGTCCATCCCAGAACCCCAGTCCCACCGGCAAAACCAGCTACGCCGGTACCAAAACCCGGAGTAGTATTACAATCACCTTCCACTGCATAACTCTGTGTTGTGGAGCTTGAATTACTAAATTGCCCGGTTGTACCACCAGACCCGGAAACATAAAAAGGAGAATTGATGGGATTTATAGTGCCAATACTTACTCTGCCGGTTTTGGCAATTAACATTGTTGGAAATGCTGTGGGGGCACCATTACCAATCCAGACATTTCCGGACCTGGTTCCGAGAACAATATCTCCGGCTGATACGCCCGACATCCATGCATTGGCTCCCGAGGCTAAGCCAAGAAAAGCGCTGTGGCCACCATCATCGCCTAATTGAAGCCCTATGTCTTTCGGTCCAAATGTTGAACCTGTTATTGCAATTCCATCACCATCATATCCGCCAACTACCTCTAATCTAGTACTTGCAGAGGTTGTACCTATTCCAACATTATTGTTACTATTTGAAATAGTTAAAGCGTTTGTAGCGAGGTTATAATTATAGAAGCTGATATTATTAGCCCCGGCACTTCCGATGTTGGTACCTCCAAAAGCCCACTTTGTTGTTCCATTATCCTGGAAGGAAATTTGAGTTGCAGAACCTGCAACTGTATTGGCACGGTTAATTGCCAACATGGCCGTTGTTAGTGTATTTGTAACCGTTAGTACGCCGTCCTTAACTTCCAGCCTGCTTACAGGCGTGGTTGTGCCAATACCTACATTTTGTGCTTGCACATTGCAAACAATCAGCATCAGCGTAATAAAAATGAAGTTCTTTTTCATCATTAGATTTTTTAAACAATAAATAAATATTATGCAGGTATTACAGGTAGTTCAGGAGGAAGAAAAATAAACAGAAAGGAGTATATAACCATCTGTCTTTTAAAGATACTGTAAAATGTTCTCAGATTTAGACTCCGCAATATTCGCCCCTTTCCCGAAAGCAATGCGGACTTCAACTCTCCACTGCTGTGTATCTACTCCTGACTTTTGTGATGAGGCAGGACACTGCTGCAAAGAGCTCGACTAATTAATGAGATTCCATTCTCTTCTCCGAAAATATAAAGCTTTGCTGAACTATGATTATAATCTGTCGGGTTATCGGCTAACTACCATTCCGCTCTCAAAGAGAGCCGGTAATTGTGCAGCATGATTTAAAAGATATTCTCATACACAATCAATCATTCCGTTTTAATTTAGAAGAAATTTTCTGTATGGAATTTGGACGTGTTGAGCCCGAAGAATTGAATAATGTTGATTTTAGTCTTGCAAAGGAGCCTGCATTCAATAAAAATATTTTAAGCGGAAAAAGAAATAAAAATGCGAAAGTATATATTGGTTGTGCAAAGTGGGGAAGGGTTGAATGGGTTGGAAAGATCTATCCTGAAAAAACAAAGGAAAAAGATTTCCTGCAACATTATGTGCAGCATTACAATTCAATTGAGCTGAATGCAACACATTATAAAGTGTATGGCCCAAAAGGCATTGAGAAGTGGAAAGAAAAAGCTGACGGCAGAGATTTTCTTTTTTGCCCAAAGATGTATAAAGGCGTTACGCATTTCGGAAGGCTTACCGGTAAAGATTTTTTAACTACAGAATTTCTGCGTGGCG
>JBDTUZ010000002.1:0-225596 GCA_040007435.1 Ginsengibacter sp.
TTATACCAAATTATAGAGAAAAATTTTTAGGGTGTCCCAACGCTGAAAACAGGAAGCAGTGCTGCATTAAGGGGGAAAGCTAAAGAGTATTCACTACTTTCTTCTTCGCATAAGCTCAATGAGATCGATAATGGCAATGACGATTTATTAAACCATATTTTATGGTTTGCCGCGAAGGGCGATAAATCTTATCCCCGGAAGATGACCATTCCAAAGAAAGACCGGGAAGATGACGATGATTAAAATATACAACGCTGTTCTTACTATTTTTCTTTAATAAAAAATCGTATACAAGGCCACAAGTATTCCCACAACAACAGTAGAACCAATAATGAATGCAGGTGAACAGCGGAACATTGCAGTATCTATCTCTATAACTCTCGGGTTATTTTTACTTCTTCTGTCTGCAAGACTCATTACTACCATTAGTACCATTAGAATTATAAAAACTAAACCCATCCTATTCATAAATGGAATATCCGGAAACGCACCATTTGTCCAGCCAGGGAGAAACTTTAGTAAGGTTGAAAGCGGTATTGTTAATATGGCAGATGCAAGTGCAGCAGCTGATGTTGCCCGTTTCCAAAAGAACCCCAGGAGAAAAATTGATAAAACCCCAGGAGAAATAAATCCAACATATTCCTGGATAAACTGGTAAGCCTGGTCAAGATTTTTTAAGGCTGGTGCTACAAGGGTTGCTAATACCATTGCTACAACAATTGTGATCCGTCCTGTTTTTACCAGCTTTTTTTCTGTTGCATTTTTATCAAAAAACTTTCTATAAATATCTAACGAAAAGATAGTTGAGATACTGTTTGCCTTACCTGCAAGCGAAGCAACTATAGCTGCAGTAAGCGCAGCAAAAGCAAGGCCTTTCAAGCCATTTGGTAAGAGATTCATGAGTGTTGGATAAGAATGGTCCGGCTTAATGACCCCGCTTACATCCGCCATTTCTCCATGAAACATGCCATTTTGATACATTACAAACATCGTAATTCCGGGAATAACGACGATTACAGGTACTAGTAATTTTAGAAATGCTGCGAAAAGAATTCCTTTTCGGGCGGTTGGTAAACTTGCACCCAGAGCCCGCTGTGTGATATACTGGTTGCAGCCCCAGTAATTAAGGTTATTAATCCACATGCCGCCGATTAAGACAGACAATCCCGGAAGATCTTTGTAATAAGGATTTGATTTGTCGAATATCATATGAAAATGTGATGGCGCTTTATCTTTTATTATGCTTAAGCCTTTGAGAATATCTTTACCAAAACCAAAATGTTCTGATACTAAAGTAAGAGCAAGGTAGCAGGTTACTAATCCGCCCATTATTAAAACAAGGACCTGTATCACATCAGTATATCCAATCACTTTCATTCCTCCAAGTGTAACAATAATTGAAAAAGCCCCAAGCCCGATCATGCACCACGTGAAGCTTATTCCCGAAATAGAATTTACAGCAAGCGCACCGAGGTAAATGATTGACGTAAGATTTACGAAGACATATACTAACAGCCAGAAGATAGCCATAACTGTACTCACGGTGTCATTGTATCGCTTCGATAAAAATTGTGGCATGGTAAAAATCTTATTCTTTAAATAAATTGGAATAAAGAATATCGCGATAATAATCAAAGTAGCCGACGCCATCCACTCGTAACTTGAAATTGCAAGCCCTAATGCGAAGCCAGAACCCGACATCCCAATGAAGTGCTCGGCAGAAATATTTGATGCAATAAGAGAAGCCCCGATTGCCCACCAGGTAAGAGATCCCTCGGCAAGAAAGAAATCTTTAGAATCCATTTCACCAGAACCTTTTTGATGATACATTTTGCGGCGGAATACCCAATATCCATAACCTGACACCACAATAAAGTAAATAAAGAAGACTATATAGTCGAGAGACTGAAGATGATGCATATACAATCGTTAGTTTGAATAGATTATGGAAAATAATAATTAATACTGAATTGTGTATATAAAAAGAGGATATTATAGAACCTGGCAGATTTTGAAAATTAGGGGATAAAGAACTCAAACTCCCAGGTTTTTGAAACAAATTGCCAACTCTCTCAATGTTTAAATACAATATTCCCGTATTAAGATTTTTTGAAGAAGCAATGACAAGTGCAAATTTATTCTGCTATCAAACGTGTTACCTTTCCTATATCAATAGCTATACTATGAATAAAATCCATTTGGTCGGCTAAATGTTTACCAGGAATTTCATTTTCTTCCCGCTGGCTTGCAGACAATGGCTTAGGCACTTCCGTAGTATATGATTTCTCAAGCTGCTGTAACGATTTCTCCAAAACAGTAAGTGAACGTTTAATTGGTTGAATAGCTTCTTTTGTATAGTGTATACTTTCATTGGCCGGATAACTTTCTGTAACAGCTGCAATGCTTGACGATAGCACGTGATTCAGTACTACGAACTCATAGATGTCAGTAGAATGGAGTTGTTTACTTTTCGGCTCGCTAAGCATCCGGTGAAATGCTGCTGCAAGATTCGCCGTGCTTACAAATAATTCTTTTCTTACAAGTTTATATTCAAGAGAAGAATTTTTTTTGCCATAAAGTATATCACAGAGCTTTTGTAAATAATCAATATTTGCTTTTAGAACACTTGCCATATAGCCCGGCAATTGTTTGGATTCCCAATACGGAAAAAGAAAATAGCTGGCCATGAATGCAAGGAGAGATCCTATGGCGGTATCGAGTAAACGTTCTCCAGCAACATCTAATATTCCAAGACCAAGAAAATTAAAAAGAATAAGCAAATAGGGCGTCATGAAAATTACCATAACTATGTACTTCAACCTCACAAAAGTATAAGTACCGACCATAAAAAAAGCCATAATTATAAACAGGACGATACTGTCATGCACGAACGTAATAATCAATAAGCCGATAAGTCCGCCAATAATTGTTCCCGTAAATCTTTCAAAATTTCTTTGTTTGGTTAGACTAAATCCCGGTTTAAGAATAATTACGATCGTTAACAGGATCCAATAGCTATGATGCCCGTAGCTTATTAATTTTGAAATAGTAAAGCCCAATCCGCACGTGATCATCATTCTAAGTGAGTGCCGGAAGACAGAAGATTCAAGAGTTAAATTATCTATGAACACCCTTGAACTAATTTGCTGATGCGAGACAAATTTTGAATATTCTAAAGGAGATCGGATTTTTCTTTCAGAAGTTTTTTCTTCATTGAAATAATTGAGGATGTCTGCAATATTTCTTTCAAGCTTTCGAAAATTAACCAATACCTTTTTTAGCATGAAATTGCTGTTTCCACTTTCATTGGCAGAATCTATTCTGCCTTTTAATTTTCCAAGTTCAATCGAAAAATCATATTGCTTTGTATAGTTTGAATTGGATTGAATTGCCTGCCCAATACTATCGAGCTCAATAGAAAATTTTACTAAAGTGTCTGCTACTTCTTCGAGAATACCGGTGTCGCCAAATTTTTTTCTCAGCAAATTGAAATCATACCAATTAGCCATTATTCTTTCATACAAGTCCACCACATCTACAAAGGTTATTACCAATCGTCGGCCAATTGTTGTGGATTCTTTCAGCAATTCCCTGTTTTTGAACAAAAGCTCACGCACTGCATCCTGTTTTTCGTTTACCACAATTTGTTGTTCAACCAATTTGTGGTATTCATCATCGAGGTTAGTACCTGTAGTAAATAACAAAGATTTTATCCGAAGGAACTTAGCCGTTTCATGAATGCAATCACCAAGCGATCTTTGTGCAGGTCGATAGGGCGTCAGCTTATAAAAAAGCAACGCTATTATCATATACCATGTTCCGCCTGCTAATATTAGCAAACTATCTGTAAGTATTTTCGCAGCAGGAAGCACCGTTGACATTCTCAAAATAAGGATCAATAATGCTGCGGTACCTATTGAGCTGGCCCGGTTCCCAAATACCGTAAACATGGTGAAGAAAAAAGAAGAGAATAGTATAAGCAGCCCTAGTAAAAAAACATTATGATTTAAGAATCCGGTTAATAAGGCCATAGGCAAAATGAAAAGGTTACAATATAGCATTCCATTTCGCTTGTGTTCTACGGGCCCTGGTGCATCGGCTATACTCACACACAATGCTCCGAGAGATATTGAGATTCCCGTGGTCAACATTCCAAACTGTGCAAAAATCAGGGCGGGTAAAAGTATTTCAAGAGTAACACGTACACCATCTGCCAGGTATTGGCTAAACAAAAAATATCTGAGGTTTTGTGTCTTCTCTTTTAACATTATTTAGTAAAAGTGTTCTTACAAAGAAAGCTAGTATTTAAACAACATTTTTTTCAATTCATTTTAGCCTTTTATTTAAAGTGTTTTTGTATAGGATTACTAAAAAATAGTTCTGTGATTTTTGAAATAGTGCAGGAAAAAGGACAGATTCTCCTGTGAAATGAAAGAGAAGCAAAATTAAAAATACTCATTCTTTAAATAGAAGTGTAACTAGTACTTTCCTTGGGGTTCAAAAAAATAATAAATCAATGATTTTCTATCAAAAAGTTAGGAATAATTTCACGTCCTTTGGTCTTTATAACCTGTCAAAAACAAATAATTTTTTTCAAGGACAAACTTTTAATTTTGCAATAAGTATATGAAAATGGATAAAAGAGAAGAGGTTTTAAAAGACGTAGTGATAAAGTTTGCAGGCGACAGTGGTGATGGGATGCAGCTTACCGGCACACAGTTTACCAACAACACAGCATTGCTTGGGATTGATCTCGCCACATTTCCCGATTTTCCCGCTGAGATAAGGGCACCACAAGGAACACTACCTGGTGTAAGCGGGTTTCAGTTAAGATTTTCAAGTGACCGGGTTTTTACTCCAGGTGATACCTGTGACGTACTCGTTGCGATGAATGCTGCGGCACTTAAAACCAATTTGAAAGAATTAAAAAAGCACGGCAAAATAATTGTTAATGTAGACGGCTTTGATGCAAAAAATCTGCGTCTTGCTAATTACCCCGATGGAGTAAATCCGCTGGAAAATGGTAGCCTTGATAGCTATGAGGTTATAAAAATAGACGTTACTAAAATAACGAGAGAGTCACTCAAGGATTTTGAAATGGGGACCAAAGAAAAAGACCGGGCCAAGAATATGTTTGTACTTGGCTTTTTGTATTGGATGTACAGCCGTAGCCTCGATAATACAATTCAATTTTTAACCGAAAAATTTTCTAAAAAACCTGCTATACTTGATAGCAATGTTAAGGTATTAAAGGCTGGATATAATTATGGCGATACCACTGAAACTTTTACTACACGCTATTCTGTAGAAAAAGCAAAAATGCCTCCCGGTAATTACCGGAGCATTATGGGTAACCAGGCACTTGCATACGGTTTAATTGCTGCCTGTGAAAAAAGCGGGTTGCAACTATTTTTGGGCTCTTACCCCATAACACCCGCCAGCGATATCCTACACGAACTAAGCCGGCATAAATCCTTCAAGGTAAAAACATTCCAGGCAGAGGACGAAATTGCCGCAATCAGTTCTGCAATAGGCGCAGCATATGGAGGCAGTCTTGGAGTAACCTCCACAAGTGGCCCCGGTATGGCTTTAAAAGCGGAAGCGATGGGCCTGGCGGTGATGCTTGAAATTCCTTTACTTATTTGTAATATTCAAAGAGGAGGGCCATCTACCGGTTTACCTACAAAAACAGAACAAAGTGATTTGCTACAGGCTTACTATGGAAGAAACGGTGAATGTCCAATGCCCGTAATATCGGCATCAACGCCAAGCGATTGCTTTGAGGCGGTTTATGAGGCGGTTCGTATTTCTGTGCAGCACATGACTCCAGTTATTTTCTTAAGTGATGGCTATATAGCTAATGGCGCCGAGCCCTGGAAATATCCTGAGACGAAAGATCTACCTCCTATTAAAGTTAACTTCAAAACTGAACTAGGCCATCATGAAGAAATTTTTGAACCCTACCTTAGAGATGAGAATTTAGTAAGGCCGTGGGCAATCCCCGGATATGCAGGACTTGAACATAGAGTAGGAGGCCTTGAAAAACAAAACATTACTGGAAACGTAAGCTATGAGCCGGAAAATCATGAATTGATGGTGAAATTGAGACAGCAAAAAATTGACAAAATTTCAGACGATATCCCGGAGCAAAAAATAGACAATGGCTCACAAGAAGGGAAATTACTAATACTAGGATGGGGCAGCACTTATGGTGCCATTAAAAGCGCAGTATCAGACCTCATCAGCGAGGGATATGCTGTTTCTCATGCACATCTTCGTTATGTAAGACCCTTCCCAAAAAACCTTGGCGATATTCTTAAAAATTTTGAAAGGGTATTAATTCCAGAGTTAAATAATGGCCAGCTAATAAAAATAGTACGAGATCAATATTTAGTTGATGCGAAAGGTTATAACAAAATACAGGGAGTTCCTTTTACAAAGCATGAATTAATTGATGAAGTAAAAAAGATAATGAATTCCTAACAAGCTCACTTTTCATTATTGGTGATTCTTTATGCTGATCATTAACCACCTCTTCTTTCAAAACTACCTGACCCTTTCTCTGCCAAGTGATAAGCCGACTTTTATATTGAATGAAATATAGGAATCGTTATTGACCGGCCTTCCACGAATACCGTTTGGATGGGCTGTAGTAGCCCCTGGTTTGTGCCTATCGTTGAGTAACAAGGCCTGATTAAGCTTAGTTCCAGAAAAATAATTTGAATACACACTGGGGTCAATATACCTTCCACTTACATCATCAAGATAATCAGTGTTTAAAATCCTGGTAACAATTTCCGCTCTTAAATTAATGAGAGACGATAGATCATAGCGGGCTCCTATTCCTAACGGGTAACATATTTGACTTAAACTATAGACCTTGGAATTAGGATATTCTGCAAAGCCTTCCCCCTCGGTGCTTAAGGGTTGTAAGTCCACATACGTATTATTTAATTTTGCCTGGGGGTTGAAATGAAAATAACCTACTCCTGCCAGTAAATAAGGAGAAACGGCAGGTGGATAATGATCGTCGTCATAATTTCCGAAGATATAAAACGGGTGAAATTCAGCAACCAGCATTATTTCCGAAATAGAACTTCGAAAGCTTAAATTTCTCTCATAACGTTCATTAGTAGTGGGTGCTACTTTTTTTAGAATACTGTCATAAGCATGGATCTGGCCAAAAGTAGCCTCGACCCTGAGAGCCACCGCATTTTTGTAAACAGTGCTAAAAAATATGCTTCCACAAAACTCCGTATTCTTAAAATTGAAGTCTTTAACAAATTTCTTACCTAAGCCTTTTCTTCCACCGAGGTCTGTAAAGGCATTCATAGCTCCAAGAGAACCACCTACTTCATATACAAAATCGGTTTCTATGTATCTACCATCATAGAAATAATATTGGGCTTTCAGTTGTTTTGCGCTGGCGAATAGAAGAAATAAAAAAATGATTTTGATTTTCATAACGACGTTTAATAAAAAAGGATGATGGGGTAAGGCGAAGTTGATTTTTTAACAATACAAATTAAACACAATTTTTCAATAATTTGGCCTTACAACTTTATTATAATATTTACAAACGGGACTTATACCACATTCATTGCATTTTGGATTACGTGCAAGGCAGGTATATCTTCCGTGAAGTATAAGCCAGTGGTGCGCTTTGTGGATTAAATGGGTCGGGATATATTTAATTAGCTGCTTTTCAGTGTCAAGAGGTGTTTTCGCATTTGTAGTTAACCCAATACGTGCAGATACTCTAAAAACATGGGTGTCGACTGCCATATTGGGTTGTTTATCAATTACAGAAGTGATAACATTTGCAGTTTTACGGCCCACGCCTGGTAATTGCATTAATTCTTCCACAGTCATTGGTATCTTACCATCGTACTTATCTATTACCATTTTTGCCATTCCTATAAGATGCTTCGTTTTATTGTTTGGATAAGAGATGCTTTTTATTAATGGAAATAATTCATCTGTGGTCGCCTTACTTAACAAATCAACATTGGGAAATTTTTTGAATATATAAGGAGTGGTTTCATTAACTCTTTTGTCAGTGCATTGAGCCGACAGTATCACTGCGACTAGCAGTTCATATGGATCATCATAAATCAATTCAGTCTCGGCATTTGGAGTATGCTCTTGAAAATAATCTATGACAAATTGATAAAGCTCCGTTTTTTTCATAAAAAAATCCTGCCTTTTGGGCAGGACGAAAATACTTTTTAATTTTTTTCTAATGCGAATGCAACTGTTTTTCCTGCTTCGCGGCATACTGCAGAATTTTGTCTACTGCTTCCTGCCTTGGGGAAAGATCAACAGTTTCAAGAGTTTTTTTTGAAGCCAAGAGCGTCTCAAAGCTATCGCGGAGGCTCATGTCAGATTCCAGTGCTTCTCTAACGAGTTCAGATTTTTTGTCTGATGTCTCACTATAGAGATATCGAACCAGATCTTCCTGGGTAATTTGTGTCATAAAAAAAGGTTAAGGGTGCATTAATAAAAAATCTATCCAATAAACATTAAACGCCCTTCATGAAAAAATATTGTTACTATCTACTGAATTAAAGAGGAGTCAAAAGTTATAATGTAAAGATCTTCATTGTCTTTTTTCATCATAAATTTTTCACGTGCATATTTTTCGAGGGTCTCGGGATTTGTTTTCAAAAGTGTTAATTCGTGCTTTGTATTTGTAATTTGATTATCCATCACCTTTTCGCTTTCCTGGAGCCTGTTGAGTTCATGCACTCTTTTTAATTGAAGCTGTAAATCATTTCTGTCAAAGAACAGCATCCAAATAGCAAAAGCTATGCCTGTAATCAGGTATTTATTTGAAAATAATTTTGGAAGTCTTGTCATTTTATTTTCTTACATAAGCGATTTGAATTGCCAAAACGAAAAATATTATCCGGTATCTAAAAAGATCTACTTACCAAATTTAATTTTTCCTGTTGGAAAAATGGCACTTTCACCTAAAATTTCCTCGATCCTTATTAGCTGATTATACTTGGCAATCCTATCGGTTCTGCTTGCCGAGCCGGTTTTAATTTGTCCGCAGTTTAAAGCTACAGCAAGATCGGCAATCGTTGTGTCTTCTGTTTCCCCACTGCGGTGGCTCATAATAGTATTGTAACCATTATTCTGAGCCAATGATACTGCGTTGATAGTTTCTGTGAGCGTACCTATCTGGTTTACCTTTACCAGCAAAGCATTTGCTATTTTTTCATCTATCCCTTTTTGTAATCTTTTTACATTTGTTACAAAAAGATCATCGCCTACTAATTGAATTTTGTTACCTAGCCTTTGAGACATTAGTTTCCAGCCCTCCCAATCATCTTCTGCCATTCCATCTTCAATTGAAATAATGGGAAATTGCTTAACCCAGCTTTCCCAGAAGTCAACCATTTTTTCGCTGCTTAATTTTTTACCATCGGATTTATGAAAATGATACACTTTTTCATCTTCTTTATACATCTCACTCACGGCCGGGTCCATAGCTATTCCTATTTGAGAACCTGTTTTAAAACCTGCAGACTCTATTGCCACAAGAACTGTTTCGATGGCCTCTTCATTGCTTTGAATGTTTGGGGCGAAACCTCCTTCGTCACCCACGTTAGTACTAAATCCTTTCTTCTTAAGTACAGCCTTTAGCGCATGAAAAATTTCAACACCCCATTGCAACCCTTCGCTAAATGAAGATGCGCCAACCGGCATAACCATAAATTCCTGGAAATCTATTTTATTATCGGCATGAGATCCCCCATTTAAAATATTCATCATGGGTATGGGAAGAATCGCAGCATTGGTACCACCTATGTACCTGTAAAGAGGAAGGTTTGCTTCGAGGGCTGCAGCTTTTGCCACAGCAAGACTCACAGCGAGAAGCGCATTTGCACCAAGGGAGCTTTTATTTTCGGTCCCGTCAAGTTCAATCATAGCTTTGTCAATACCAGTTTGGTCAGCAATGTCCCAACCAGTCAGTGCATCAGCAATAGCACCATTCACATTTTCAACGGCTTTAAGAACGCTTTTGCCCCCATAGTTCTTTTTGTCGTTATCACGAAGTTCAACGGCCTCATGTACACCAGTACTAGCTCCTGAAGGCACGGCCGCTCTGCCGAGTGACTCATTTTCTGTGAGAACATCCACTTCGATAGTTGGGTTACCGCGACTGTCTAATATTTGGCGGGCATGTATGTTTACTATATAGCTCATAGTATTTTTTATTAATTGTTTTGAAGATTACCGGTTAAGTTTCTGAAAACGTCTTCCAGGCTTCTGCTTTCACTTTTAAGTGAAAGTATATTTAAGTTGCGTTCTATACTGAATGAAAATAAATTTCTTTTTACAAGTTCTGGATCCATGGTTTCAATCTTAAAAGATGAAGGCTTTTCTTCTGCCACTTTCATTATACCCTCAAGATTAGCAAGCAATCCTATATCAATGACTTCTGCAAAGTCTACAATGATGGTATGTGAGGTTTTGTTGGTCGACCTAAGGTTGGATAAAGTATCGTCTGCAACGATATTTCCCTTATTTATTATTATTACCCTGTCGCAAATACTTTCCACTTCCTGTAAAATGTGAGAGGAAAAAAGCACAGTCTTATTTTTACCGAGTTTCTTTATAACCTCCCTGATTTCTATGATCTGGTTAGGGTCAAGGCCACTTGTAGGTTCGTCAAGAATAAGAACTTCCGGGTTATGAATTAATGAAGCAGCCAAGCCTACTCTTTGTTTGTACCCTTTGCTTAATTGTCCAATCTTTTTTTTACTCTCGGGCCGAAGGCCGGTAAGATCAATTACTTCTTCGATTCTTTCATGTACGCCAGACTCAATATTATGGATACCCGCGATAAATGCGAGGTACTCTCGTACATACATTTCAAAATACAAAGGATTACTTTCGGGTAAATAGCCTAAAAGTCTTTTTACACCAAGAGAGTTGCTCTTTACATCAATATTATTTACTGAAACATCCCCAGAGTCTGCAGGAATATATCCTGTAATAATTTTCATAGTTGTAGATTTCCCGGCGCCATTGGGACCTAGAAAACCAACGATCTCATTATTATTTACCTGGAATGAAATATTGTCAACTGCTTTTTGGATACCGTAGCTCTTTGTAAGATTGGAAATAACAATTGACATGGCAGCAAATGTAAAGCAGATTACATTAATTATAAAAAATGGGTAAAAAGCAAATAAATTTATAGCGTTAATTCAAAATGTTCCACAGAATTTAATCCTTTTTTGGTGGCCTGTTTCTATTATTATTTTCACGGGATCTTTTTGGATTAGAATTTTGAGGCCTTTGCGGCTGATGCTGCTGCCTGTTCTGATTATTTCCGCGACCACGGTTTGAATCGTTTCTGCGCTTCCGGGTATTTTTTTCGAGAGATTTAATAGTTATATGCCCAACAACATCAACAAACTCCGGTTCAACTTCTTTTATCTTTCCGCTTACCACCTCTACTGTTTCTAAAGTGTCTGGCTTAATACCATTCCTATTCTGCTCCTGTATTTTTTTTACACTTTCGATCGAGAGTGGGTAGTGCTTTGTACTATCCGGCATTGTATACCACATCAGGTTCCGGAAAATGTCTTTCTTAATTAAGTAAGCCCTTCCTTTAGTCACCTCTATTACCTCGGCATCTTCAGGAAAATACTGCAGGGCATCGAGATAAGTATCCAGCTCATAATTGAGGCAACACTTCAGCCGCCCGCATTGGCCACTGAGCTTCGTTTGATTTATGCTGAGATTTTGATACCGGGCTGCATTGGTATTAACACTTTTGAAATCGGTAAGCCAGGTACTGCAGCATAATTCGCGACCGCAACTTCCTATGCCGCCTACTTTCCCTGCCTCCTGCCGTGCGCCTATCTGCCGCATTTCTACCTTCACTTTAAACTCAGATGCATATACTCTAATGAGTTCGCGGAAATCAACACGCTCGTCAGCTATGTAGAAGAAGGTGGCCTTGCGGTTGTCTGCCTGAATTTCCACTTCCGCCATTTTCAGGTCAACGTTTAGTTGCCTTGCGATTGCCCTGCTTCGAATAAGCACTTCATGTTCCCGTGCCTTGGTCTCTTTCCATTTAATAATGTCGTGGTCTGTAGCAAATCTTAATATTTTTTTTATGTCAGCGCTATCTTCTTTCAATCCATGCTTTTTTAATTGAAGACGTACCAATTCCCCCGTAAGACTCACTGTTCCTACATCGAAGCCACTTACGCCTTCCAACGCTATTATATCACCTTTTTCAAAGTATTGCAAAGAATTATTACGAAAAAAATCTTTCCTGCTACCCTGATTAAATGATACTTCCACAATGCGGCAACTACTTTCAGGATCGCTAAATGGAAGATTCGCAAGCCAATCGTGCACATTCATCCGGTTGCATCCGCCCGTACTACATCCGCCATTACTCTTACATCCTCCGGGTTTTCCCGTACTGCAACTTGTACAACTCATATTATAGGTTGAAAAATTTGTTCAAAAAATAAAAAAAATGAGGATTATCCCAAGCAGATGAATTCTACAGCAATGGCTATATAATGAATCTTCGTTATTATTTACCTAATCATAGAAAACCACTCTAAGATTTTTATTTGGCAAAAATATAATCTACCTGCTTTACAGGTAAAAACTGAAAACACGTATAGCTGAAATTTTTGTTCAAAAGGCTATTTAGCATCTGCGTCAAATTCTATTTTCCTCAATCCATCAAAATTAGCGAATTATCTTTAATAATATGGTAGAGCCTGATGGACAGAGAATGGAACAACATTTTAGCATGGGCATTTCTTTCAATGTAAAAGGTGGCCCGGTCCAGTTCATTAATAATCGCTTCCTGCTGCTCAATACTGCATATTTTATTTAGCCTCAAAGCAAAGTCTTTTTCATTTTCAGAAATATTCAACTGTATCGAGGGATCTTCGATATGCTTAATCCTTATTGCCTGCTCCAGCAGGTGAATAAAATACCGTAAAAACTGTTTTTGCTTTTCTCGTCCTAAACGGCTTACAACATCTATCCATTTAATTTGTGCGGCAGGACCGTTCTTTAAAATCGCGTTGAGCCAATCCCTTGCAATTCCCTGCCAATCCTCTTCGGCATGTTGCAATAATTGCAATGCTTCGCGGTAGTTGCCTTCACTAACCACCGAAACCCGCGCCGCCCGTTCGGAAGTAACATTCTCCTTTGCCATTAAAGACTCTTCAATTTCCGTATTAAAAAGAAGTGGGATTTTGATTAATTGTGTTCTGGATAAAACGGTTGGTAAAATGGACTGTTCATCCTCAGCAACAAATATAAATAGCGTGTCCGGAGGTGGTTCTTCAATAAGCTTGAGAAGTTTGTTTCCGGAGGTTCCTAAAAGCTCCGGCATCCACATAATCAAAATTTTAAAATCACTTTCAAATGCTTTAAGACTTAGCTTATGATTGATCTCATTACATTCTTTGGCGGTTATATTTCCCTGCTTGTTTTCAGCGCCGAGAAATTGAAGCCAATCATATACATTTCCATAAGGATACGAAGAAATAAATTCTCTCCATTCTGAAATATAATCATCACTTATCGGTGGAGTGCCTGGTTTTTTTGGGATTACGGGAAACGAAAAATGTATGTCCGGATGAATAAATTGTTGCGCTTTTATACATGCAGGGCAAGTGCCGCATGAATCCACAGGAACGATTTCAATTTCATCTTTAATAATGACTGGATCCTGTTCTGATGCGCCAAATAAATCTATAGAAATGCTGTCCGTAGTCACCCGAGGCCTTGCAGAAGTGCAAACAATATATTGAGAAAATGCCAGAGCAAGAGATAGTGCACCGCTTCCTTCCTTGCCAAGCAACAGTAAGGCGTGGCTAAGCCTGTTTTGCTGAACGAGATCAACTAAATGTTCTTTTGTTTCCTTTTGGCCAATAACATTTTCAAACTGCATGTAAAACAAAATTATTACCGGCTTAAAGCAAGCCGGTGAAGAATGATATTCTTATGGAAATCAATTTAGGTATTTTAATAGCTTATCGTAGGCTTCTTTACCTTTTGGATCAGGATTGTCTGGAATTAACCGCGCCCGGTTATTAATGACTGTAAGGAACTCTCCTTTCTCGTCAAATAAAAATTTTGTAAAGTTCCATTCGATTGGATTTTTAAATCCATTTTCTTCGGCTTGCGAAACTATATACTTGTAGATAGGGGCAATATCGTTGCCTGCCACTGAAACTTTGGCGGCCATGGGAAAAGAAACTCCGTAGTTTTTTTTGCAAAATTCTGCGATGTTATCATTCGTACCTGGTTCCTGTGCGCCAAAATTATTGGCAGGAAACCCAACGATAACGAGTTTATCTTTATATTTCTCGTACAGTTTTTCAAGGTCGTCATATTGAGGTGTATTGCCACATTTGGATGCCGTATTTACAACTAATATTTTTTTTCCTTTGAACTTTGAGAAATCGATAGTGCCGCCTTCAAGCCCATCTACCTTAAATTGATAAATAGAAGATTTTAAAAAACTAAAAGAGGAAGAAGGTATAACAAACGACAAGAGGAAAAGTGATGCGCATGCAAAAAATAAGGTTTTCATTTTTTTAAAGTAAAGATAAGTAATAGATGAATGATGATAAAAAACTAAAGATCACAAACACTGAATACTGATATTATTTTTCATAACATCCAAGATCGGGAATTCCTACACGTGCATATCCATCCAGGTCTGTGGTATATGGTGTTGCCGATCCTTTATCAATTGCAGGGGCAGCAGGATCTTTTGTAAAATGAAAGTCATAATAATTCTTAGAAATATTAACACTATCAAACAAAGGATCTGTGTTCTTCAAAATGTTTCCTGTGAACATGGCATCCAAAGGATCAACATCCTTTACTTTATATATTGTATTATTAAATTTAGCCGATAACGATGCGGATGAGTTTTTGGTTATCACAATTTCATTATCAACAGAACCTCCTTCTCCCCAAAAAATACAATTTGTAAAGGTTGCGTCAAGCGAGGCAACAAATATTGTGTTATCCTGTTCTGCAAAATTTGTTGCTTGTAAAACGGGATTTTTATGATCAATAAAAAAATTGCTATAAGAAACAACCGTGCAGTTCACAAAAGAATAATCACCACCGAGTGTAAGCTGTATATTTTTTCCGCAGTTACTTATAAGGCAATTGTCGGCATAAATATTTGTATTAATTCCAAGAATACCGGCATCATAAATATTATCAATAATGCACTGGGATAAGGTAAGTTTCGGTACGCCGGTTAAAGATAAATCCTGCGCAATAAAGCCCTGGTACGCATTTTTAATTACAGCAAACTTCATATCATTTTCTTTGCTGCTGCCGTTAAAATAAATCCCCGGCCAGCTTGCAGGAAAATCCCGGTAATCGGGATCAAGTCTGTCTCCCGCAAATACCACTCTAGCCTGTGCGGTTCCCTGCACTATCAAAGTTCCATCTACCAATAGGGGAGCATCAGGATGCAAATAAATTCTTGTGCCTTCATCGATGGTTAAAACCGCATTGCTGTCAACCAATAAACCGCCAAGTATTACAAAAGGCAAAGAATCATTCCAGGTTATATTTCCCGTGAGTTTTACTTTATTAAGGAATATTGCATTTTGGCCATACGCCTGTAATTGCACAAACTTTTGATTGTTGTTATAATCTATTAAAATGCTATCAGTAATTATGAAAGGCAGGTTAGCAATGGTAGGATCTATTTTAACCTGCACAAAAACATAAATACTGTCATTGGCATTAATTTCGATGTTATCCACTTCATTTGCGGAAACGCCATCCACATTCATTTTAAAAAAGGAAGATGCACCTCCTGAAAGTTTAACTTTCGATAACCGAAGCTTTTGATTGTTATTATTAAAAATCTTGAATGATTTTGTAATGGAACCAACTGATGTAAAAATGGTATCGTACAACAAAGTATCGGCGCTTGTATAAAGCCTTGCTTGCTGACTTGTAATGAATGATTCTTTCTTACAAGAAAAAAATAATATCCAAAAAAAGATAATAAAACTTGTGTACTTCAGGCAGGCCATTTTCAAAAATATGTTTTATTCTTTAACGCAAAAATGATTCACAATTTTATGTGATTAAGTGATGAAATTGGTTAGTGGAAAAATGACTATTGAAATTATCTTGTTGCAAAAGCCAATGTTGCAATACTTAGCCTCGTATTATTTGCCTTCAATATTTCTGTGCCACAAGCTTCCATTGTTGCACCCGTCGTTATCACATCATCAACGAGCAAAATATGCTTCCCCACCAATGCAGCATGATCTTTCACTGTAAAACTTTTTTCAACATTCTCCCACCGTTCTGTCCGTCCTTTTTTAGTTTGTGTTTCTGTATGAACAATCCTTATAACGTTTTGAGTGAGTGTAGGAAGATTCATTACCTCTGCAATGCCTTCGCATAAAACCATTGCCTGGTTATAACCTCTCCTAAATTCCTTTTTTGCAAATAATGGTAAAGGCACGAGCAAATCAACATCCAAAAAACGATTGCTTTTTAGCAGCCCATTACCCATAAGATTACCAAGATAGATTCCTGCTTTGCGGTTTCCTTTGTATTTCAATTCATGTATCAGATTTTGGACAATAGATCCCTTAGAAAAATAAAATTCACTTGTGCCTGCGGCGATGGCGATTCTGCCCCAAAACATTTTCTCAACCGGGTTATTTGCATGAAGGTTAAAGCTGGTGTGCGGCAAGTTATTTATGCATTCAAGGCATAGAAAATTTTCCCTGCCAATGATATCACTTCCGCATCCAATGCAATTGTGTGGGTAAAGAAAATGAAGAACAGGCGAGACTATATCGTAGTTAATTTTCAAAACTATATTTCACATTTTTTCTAAAATAAATATCTGTATAGCTCCTCCACTTTTCCTAAAGCAACTACCTCTATGTTGTGTTTTGTTTTTCCGGAAGCTTTCGAGGCAAGGTTATATTTACTAACAATGATTTTTTCAAAGCCAAGTTTCTCCGCTTCTGCAATGCGTTGCTCAATGCGATTAACCGGTCTTATTTCCCCGCTCAAACCTACCTCTGCGGCGAAGCATATATGCAATGGAAGTGCTACATCTTCATAAGAAGAAAGCAAAGCACTTAATACGGCAAGGTCTATCGACGGGTCTTCTACTTTTAAACCTCCTGCAATATTTATAAAAACATCTTTAACACCGAAATGAAAGCCTCCTCTTTTTTCTAAAACCGCCAATAGTAATTGCAAGCGGCGAATATCAAATCCGGTATTAGTTCTTTGAGGCGTGCCGTAAACACTTTGCGTTACAAGCGCCTGCACTTCTATAAGCAAAGGCCTTATTCCTTCCATAGTTGCTGCAATAGCGACTCCGCTCAACTGTTCATCACCATTTGAAATAAGAATTTCTGACGGATTGCTTACCTGGCGCATTCCTTCACTACTCATTTCATAAATACCAAGTTCATACGACGGGCCAAAGCGGTTCTTAAGTGTTCTCAAAATCCTGTAGGAATAATTGCGGTCTCCTTCAAATTGCAGAACGGTATCTACCATGTGCTCGAGGATTTTTGGGCCGGCAATATTTCCATCTTTAGTTATATGCCCTATCAAAAAAACCGGCGTATTGGTTTCTTTTGCAAAACGCTGAAACTCGGCGGCGGTCTCTCTTATTTGAGATACACTTCCTGGACCCGACTCTATGTACGGGGAATGCATAGTTTGAATAGAATCTACTATTACCAGTTCAGGTTTTAGTTTTCTTATTTCGTTGAAAATAGTTTGTGTATTTGTTTCGGTTAGCAGAAAAAATTTTTCATTGTTAATCTGCAAGCGATCGGCACGCATTTTTATTTGTTGGTCGCTCTCTTCTCCGCTTATATATAATGTGATAGTGTTTTGAAGTTGCAGGGCACCTTGTAGAAAGAGTGTCGACTTTCCAATGCCCGGCTCTCCTGCAATTAGTACAAGGCTGCCACCAACAATACCGCCACCAAGCACCCGATTCAATTCCATATCGGTGGTTATTATTCTTTTTTCTTCCCCGTTAGCAACATCTTGCAGCGAAATTGTTTTGAGACCATTGCTTAATCCCGAAAATTCTTTCCACTCAGTTTGTTTTTTGTCGGTGCCTTTCACAATCACTTCTTCTACAAAAGTATTCCACTGTTCACACGAAGGACATTTGCCTAACCATTTTGCACTCTCCTGTCCACAATTGCTACAGAAAAAAGCGGTCTTTGTTTTACTCATAAAATAATAAGGAATGAAATTAAACAATCATGAGCAGAGGAGTAAAATGTTGAAATGGTCAGGACAGAAATTCATTTGGAAGCCTGGAAAGAAAAATTAAAAAAATACTTTATCCGAAGTATTATTAAAAGTAAAAGGGCTGGTATTGCTACCGGCCCTTTGTACTTACTAACCCATTAAATTCTATTGCTAAATTACAAATTGCAGGCAGATAAACAAATTAATTTTCCATGATGTTAATAAATTAATAAGGCAACGCAAAACCGTCCTCAAAGAGCTATACAAGTCATAAGAATTTGATATAAAGCAACTTATATAGTTCCAATTAATAAATCTGAGTTTAACAAAAAAATTTCCATTCTAAAAATTTGGTTTATAATATAAACTACTTTAAAATTGCAATAAATTTAAAAGAATGTATCAGATCATATATATAGCCTTTCTGTTTACAGCATATTCAGGAATTGCACAAGTAAAAATTTCAGGTAAAATTGTTGACAATCATAATAATCCGCTTAGTGGTGTAAGTGTAAGTCTTCTTGATTCTTACGATGGCGCAACTTCAGATTCACTTGGAAATTATTCTTTCAACACTACCGAAAAAGGAGAACAAACATTTCAGGCAACTTCTACCGGGTATAAATCTTTCGATCAAAAAATTACAATTGCAGGTGCACCGCAAACGATTAATATTTCACTTAAAGAGCAGGTTACGGAGTTAAAAGCAGTAGTGATAAGTGCCGGAACTTTTGAAGCAAGTGATCAAAAAAGGGCAACTGCTTTAAGTCCACTTGACATAGTAACAACTGCGAGTGCTAATGGCGATATCACATCTGCCATAAAAACTTTGCCGGGTACACAGCAGGTAGGCGAAAGCGAAGGCCTCTTTGTTCGCGGAGGTACAGCAAGTGAAAGCAAAATTTTTATTGACGGTACTTTAGTAAATAAATTTTTCTATTCTAGCGAGCCAAACCAGGCAACCAGAGGAAGGTTCAATCCTTTTCTATTCAAAGGCACTATTTTCAGTTCCGGAGGCTATTCTGCTTTGTACGGACAGGCGCTTTCATCTGTGTTATTATTAGAATCTATTGACCTTCCGGACAAGACCTCGGCAGATTTTGGCATCTCGTACCTGGGGGCAAATGCAGGAATTCAAAAGCTGTCGAAAAACAAAAAGTCTTCCTGGGGCATTACCTATTCTTATGTAAACCTTGCTCTTGTTTATAACCTGATAAAACAAAAGTTTGATTATTTCAGAGTGCCTGTACTGCATGAAGGTGACGCAAATTTCAGAATAAAAACTTCAGCAACAGGCATGGTCAAATACTTTGGATATTTCAGCACTACCAATATTGGATTTAGAAACCATGATGTAGATTCATTAACACTAAAAGATGCTTTCGGTCTTAAAAATTTTAATATGTACCATAATCTATCCTGGAAAGAATACATTGGTAAAGGATGGAAAGTAAATGTGGGTACCTCTTACAGTACGAACCGCGATGATATTAAAAATGAACTCCAGGATGCTAATGATAAAAAGCAGGTGATCGCAACTGATCCATTATATGCTTATAAAAACTTTGATTTACTGAATAAAGGGAAATATGCAAATGCAAAAGTTGTTTTTGACAAAAGATTAAATGGCCTTAGCGCAGTTCGATTTGGCGCCGAGTATAATCACAGTGATGAAAAATCCGCCTATAGTCAATATGACGGAAGTAAATTTTCTCAAAGAATAAAAGAAAATATTTTTTCCGGCTTTGCAGAAACTGATATTTATGTAACCAATGATCTTGCTGCTAAAATTGGAACCCGGGCAGAGCATTCCCAATTAATTGAAAAGTGGAATATTGCACCACGGATATCGCTTGCCTACAAATTTCCTGATAATAGCCAGGCTTCGGTTGCTTATGGTATTTTTTACCAGGACCCAGAAAGTAAATATCTTCCTTCAACAAATTCATTGCATTTTGCCAAGGCAACTCATTACATTTTTCAATATCAAAAAATAACCAGCTTACGCACTTTTCGTACAGAATTATTTTATAAAAAGTATGATGATCTTTTCAAAACAAATGGAAGCAGCGGACAATTTACTGCCGTTAACAATAATGGTTTTGGAGATGCAAAAGGCATTGAGATTTTCTGGAGAGATAAAAAAACAATTAAAAACTTTGACTACTGGTTTTCTTATTCTTACCTGGATACAAAAAGAGATTTTCTAAACTACCCGTTTGCGATAGAACCGTCCTTTGCCGCCAAACATACTGCATCGCTGGTGCTAAAGAAGTTTGTTACCAAAATGAAAACGCAATTTAATGCCTCTTATACGTACGCGACCGGAAGACCTTATTACAATATTAACTATGATGATAACATAGGTTCATATAAGCTTTATGATGAAGGACGTACCAAAGATTATAACAGTCTCAGCCTGAGTTTAAATTATTTACCATCAATCGGGAATGTAAACGCAAAAGGATTTACAGTGTTCGTACTATCACTAACCAATGTATTAGGGGCAAATAATGTGTACTCCTATAATTATTCAGCAAATGGTAAAAACAAAGTCGCCGTGACACCACCATCAAAAAGATTTTTCTACCTGGGTTGTTTTATCAGCCTCGGTATTGACAGGACACAGGATGCGATAGATAATCATTTGTAAAGCTACCCCCTATCCCCTAAAGAGGGAACAAGAAGGGTGGAGAGAAGGATAACAATTAAATCCGGAACAAATTTTAAGATAAACGGAACAAACAATAACAATAGTAATTTTAAACTAAAAACTAAAAAAAATGAAAAAGGTATTATTATTTGCAACAACCATTTGTTTTGCAAGCTTCACCTATGCACAAAGTGATAAATATGCTAGTGCAATGAAAACCAACATTGCTCAACTTGACTCGATGATGGGAAAAAACAATGGAGCAGAACTTTCCAATAATTTTGAGCGAATTGCCGACGCCGAAAAAACACAATGGCTTCCCTATTATTACGCTGCTTATTGCACTGTTACGCAAGCATATTCAGAAAAAGACAATTCAAAAAAGGATGCCATTGCTGATAAAGCTCAGCAACTCATTGATAAGGCCGAAGCTATTTTAGGAAAAGAAAATTCTGAGACCGATGTGATAAAAAGTATGATAGCAACATCTCACATGATGGTGGACCCACAGAGCAGGTATATGACCTACGGCCCTGTTTCCGCAGAATATATCGAGAAAGCAAAATCACTCGACCCAACCAATCCCCGCCCCATATTGCTCGAAGCTGAAGGCAAATTTTATACGCCTGAACAATTTGGCGGTGGCAAAGATGCAGCTAAGGAATCTTTTGATAAAGCCAAAACTTTAAATGAAAACTTTAAACCGGAAACAGAACTATCACCAACCTGGGGAGATGGAGCATTGCAATATTTTCTTTCTCAATATTAATAGATTAAATATGAACCAGGAAAAACCCATGTCGGAGGCGGAGAGTATCCAATTGATTACATCAATGATCAATAAAGCGAAAAATCGCTTCAGCGAAACAGGAGCGTGGTACTTATTTTGGGGCTGGCTTGTAGTATTTTGTTGTCTGAGCCAGTTTATACTATTGTATTTTTTTGAAAATCAAAATGCCTATTATATCTGGTATTTGACCTGGGTTGCACCTATTTACCAGGTAATCTACACACGCAGGTCTAAGAAAAAAAAGCGGGTAAAAACATATACCGGAGAAATTATTGGGTATGTGTGGCTGGTATATGTTATTTGCATTACACTATTTATTTTCATACTAATCTATCTTAACTACTTTTCTGGTATTAATCCGGCTGTATTGATTATGTATGGTATGCCGACTTTTCTTTCTGGAATTATTTTAAAATTTAAACCGCTAAGAATTGGGGCAATATGCTGCTGGATTCTGGCCATTTTCGCCGCGCTGGTAACTTATGAATTTCAATTGTTGTTGGTTGCACTGGCCGTGTTTCTTGCCTGGATCATACCCGGCTATCTTTTAAAAATAAAATTCAAAAACGAGAGCTAATATGGAAGATCAACCGTTAACTGACAAAGAGAGCCTGCTCCTGATCTCAAGCATGATTAGCCAGGCAAAAAATTACTATTACGAAAGTGGTTTGGGCGCCTTACTATGGGGCTTTACAAATTTTATATGCTTTGTACTGGCTTATCTCCAGGAAACTATCAGTTGGTTTAAACTTCCCTTCAACCCTTTTTACCTCATATTTATAACTTTTCTTTTACAGTTTTATTTTGACCGAAAAGAAAAAAAATATAAACAGACAGTAACCTTTAAAAATGAAGCTTGTAAATATGTATGGCTGACATTTGGTATAAGCGTATTGATACTGACTGTAGCCGGCGGCTTCGCCGATATCGGGTATGTAGTTCTTCCTTTATTACTGCTGTTGTTCGGTATTCCTACATTTCTTACAGGATGCATTACTAAATTCACACCATTTGTAATTGGTGGAATCGCATGCTGGATATTTTGCATCATAGCTTTTTTTTACAAAAGCAATCTTACCTATTTGCTTGTAGCAGCAGGTGCAGGTGTCGCCTGGATTATTCCGGGATTTATTTTAAGGGCAAGATTCTATAAGAATGTCGCAAAACGTAAAGATGGATTTTAAAGAACTTGATCCCATATTGCACTCGCAGCTACGTCTGGCTGTTATGTCACTTCTTATAAGCGTGAAGGAGGCTGAATTTACTTTTTTAAAAGAAAAAACAAATGCTACCGCCGGCAATTTAAGTGTTCAAATAAATAAACTGAAAGATGCAGGCTACATCGATGTCACAAAACAATTTCATAGGAATTACCCGCAAACCATTTGCAAGATTACCGCGAATGGTGTTACTGCATTCGAAAACTATGTTACCGCTTTGCAGAGCTACATGAATCTATGATTTGCCAATTCGTGCCTGGATTAACAGTCCATTTGTACCGTAAATAAAAGATGGCTGCCTTTTACGACAGCCATTTCTATTAAAACAGGTATTATTGTTTCGTAATTTTTTCAGTAAATCTTTCTTCGGAAGAAATAAATTGTATAAAATAATTTCCTGCAGGAAGCTTCGATAGCTCATCTATTTTAATATAGTTGAGTCCTTTGCTCATCAATACAGTTTTATTGACAACCTCTTTACCCTGAATATTTATAACTCGTGCAGTTATTAGTTCTGCTTTATTCCAGTTCATATTTATATTCAGGTAACTATTGAATGGGTTTGGAGAGATTATTAAATTTCTATCTGATTGCTTTGTCTTTACGGAAACCACTTTAGAGTAACTTCCTCTACCGTCAAGGTCTATCTGTTTCAATCTATAATATATGATTGCTCCGGCAGAAGATGGCACGTTATCAATTGCTGAATAATTATGCACTATAGAAGTTGTTCCACTGCCATCAACACTGGCGACTTCTGAAAACATGATTCCATCGGAGCTTCTTTCAATTTTGTATTTACTGCAATTTATTTCCATCGATGTTTTCCAGTCTAATTTTACCGACCCGCTTTGCAGCAAAGTCGCTGAAAAAGAAACCAGTGTTATAGGCAGGGGGCCATTATCAGGATTTATTATTGCAGTGCCATCATCAACAAAATCTATATCAGCATCAGATTTGGCGCTTATCCTGGCGATATTTAAAATTGAAGGAACGGGTGCATTCAATCCCGGATCATTTACGGTCACCTGGAATTGAAGATCATAACTTTCATTCTGCGCAAGGGTGCCGCCCGTTGAAGGCGAGCAGCCACTGCCAATTCTAAATCTTACCGTTTTGACGGCACCATTCACGATGTATTCCGCTGCATCGTCTCCTGCAGCATCCGTCATCATTCCTGGAGGCATTCCCGGGCAACTCATTACTTTTAGTGAATTAGGTACATAAGTAACCGTATTGGGCAATGTATCTGAAACCACAATATAATTCGCATTGCCAACGCCAGTATTGCTTCCTTTTAATGAATAAGTAAGTACTTCATTTTTTTCTCCAAGGTGATTATTATTTGCATCGGTGACTGTTTTATCCAGTGTAATGCCCGGATCTTTCATTCTGATACTAAATGTAAAAACTCCTGGAAAATATTGATCGGCTTCTGTACCAAACTCAAGGGTTACTGAATTTGCATTTGGTAAAATACCATAACCGGTGCCCACATCAAACTGGTCAATGTCAATTCCCATTTGATTGGTATAATTGGGATTTTTTGTCGTTACATGTATACCATTATCGGTAATGGTTCCATTCCAGGGATTATCTGCCATGTTGGTTGCATTTGAAAACAAGTGATTATTTATTTTCAAATAGTCCTTGGTGAGATTGGCATCTCCTTCCCACGCAAGTACGCCCATTTTTGCATCGCCTGCTGCGAGTGTTCCTGAAGGCACATTTAGTCCCGTTAAAGTGATTGTCGCCGATAAAGGGTTCGCATTGTTATATACCTGCTCGAAGCCATCGTACAAGCGCACACTATTATAATTTAACGAACTATTTTCATATACAACTACAATACACCATCCACCATGATTTCCGCCACCTGAAGCAGAACCTACGCTCAAAGGCGCATTCCCTACTTCATAAGTTCCTGCGCCATTATTTTTTACCAATGCAGTGATATCGGCATAAGCCTGGTATTGCGAATATCCCGTGGCGGGAGTAACCTCATCAATTCCTAAAGCAGTAACATTCGAATAAGCACTGGTAGTACCTTTTCTTATTTTTATGGTTTTGTTTGAATCGATTGACAAATCAAAATCAGTGTTCTTTACCCGGCCACCCCAGTATAGGCGGGCGAGTTTAATTGCATTGGTTCCTGATGGAAGAATAAGATCTGCGGAAGATGAATTCCTGGTTACATTGCCATTTCCAGTGTTGCCATCGATGTCAATATATTGCATGTTTTCATTGTCATTCCCATAGGTGCTGTTACCATTGTAACTATTACCATTCATCTTTGTAAGGTTTACTGTGCCGTTGTTTATAATGTGCATTAGCGTATTCCCAAACATTGCAGTGTTGCCTTGAATATTGTCAGAATAAATGAGGTTATAATTTCTCACCTGGCCGTGCGACGCGGCGAGGATTAATAAAAGCGCAGTGCAGATAGTTAAACCCTTGCTTACTTGTTTTCGTAATAAAAACTTAGGGGAATAAGTTTTCATAATGGTTAATTTTTTTCTGTGGTAAATAATTATGGTTTACTAAAAAGGATTACCATAAGCCGGAGTATCACAGTTTTAATAGAATACCTGGGAAAAGCAGTTAGTGTATTTTGATAAGAATATGGATCTGGTAAAATTGAAACCGGGTATGCTGAAAATCGGGATGCAGATTTAAAGCATGATAAGCATTGCTTTCAAAAAGATATTAATAAAAGAATTAGGGAGATATCTTGTGGAGTATTCTTAAGAGTTGGAGCCGCAAAATTATACAGGTTTTTGTCAATTCAAAACTTTTTGCAAAAATAGTTTTTGAAGCCGCCAACTTAATGGCGCTTCCATTGTTGTTTAAAATACCTTTGAAGCCTTTATGACTCATATAATTGAAGTAAAAAATCTTACAAAAAAATTCAAAAATATCATTGCAGTTGATGATTTGTCCTTTACAGTAAATGAAGGAGACGTTTATGGTTTTTTGGGACAAAATGGCGCCGGAAAATCAACTACCATAAGGATGTTGCTTACATTAATTAAACCTACTTCCGGAAGCATTGCCATCTTTAATAAAAATTTGTTTTCAAACCGGGAAGAAATCTTAATAAATACAGGAGCAATCATTGAGAAGCCGGATCTGTATAATTACCTCACGGCTTATGAAAACGTTGCCTTTCTTTCGAAGCTTTCAGGCAAGTCTTCTTCACGAAAGAACATAATGGAGTTTTTACAAATGGTTAGTTTATCAGAACGGGCTCAAAGTAAAGTGAAAACTTTTTCGCAGGGAATGAAACAGCGTCTTGGTATTGCAGTTGCGTTGGTGCACAATCCATCTTTGGTGATTCTCGACGAGCCAACCAACGGCCTCGACCCGCAGGGAATTGCTGATACAAGGGAACTTATCAAAGACCTTAGCTATCAACATGGAAAAACAGTGATGGTCTCTTCGCACCTGCTTTCCGAAATAGAGTTGATGGCTAACCGCATTCTTATTATTCATAAAGGAAGAAAAATTGTGGAAGGCTCATCAAAAGAATTATTGGACCCAGCTAAAACGCTTGTGGAGATCCATACAACTGATAATAGCCATGCGAATAAGATTTTAGCAGGCAGCGAATGGTCTGCGAATTTAAAAATCGCAAATAATGAAAAATTACTTTTGCAAATGGATAAAACTTATGTCCCTGTTCTTATAAATTATCTTGTACAAAACAATATTGGTATTCTTGCAGCAGAGCCACGACATTCGCTGGAAGACTATTTTTTATCTCTCACAACTCCCGGAACACATGTGGAACCTGCTACAGTTTGAGCTTTTCAAAACATTTAAGAAACCACGCACATACATTGCATTTGGCGCCATTGCCGCTATCGTATTTCTTATTCAGATTGCGTTACTTATTAACGGGAAGGAATATGTACAATTCATTTTAAGCAGCGTTGATGAAACCCTCGTTATTCCTTATGCAAAAATTACAAACGGATATTGGATATGTTTTGCCATCCTCAATCTCTTATTAATTCATGTGCCCATACTTGTGGCACTGGTATCAGGTGATATAATTGCCGGCGAAGCAAATGCCGGTACACTTAGATTGTTACTTACCAAACCTTTCAGCCGGACCAAATTACTTCTTGCAAAATTTTTTGCCTGTATCATTTATACCTTGATCTTATTAGTTTGGATGGCCTTTTTAGCTTTGTTTATAAGTGTCTTATTATTTGGAACAAATGATCTTGTGGTTGCAAAAGAATTTGAACTCGTACAAATAGAAAAAGCGGATGTGTTGTGGCGATACTTCGCTGCTTTCGGCTTTGCTGCGGTCGCATTAATGGTTGTTGCCGCCTTATCCTTTTTCCTTTCATCTATTTCAGAAAACTCAATAGGGCCTATAGTTGCGACCGTTTCAATTATAATAGTACTTACAATCCTCAGCGAAATGCGTATTCCCATTTATGACAATACTGTAAAGCCATATCTTTTCACCACGCACATGCTTGGCTGGAAAGGCTTTTTTTATATAGATGCAAATGCAAATGGACAAACAATCAGGGGCTCCGTGAGCAATATATCTGCGCTGTTTAAAAGCCTCGCGGTACTAGTGGCTTATATAATAATTTTTACAGGAAGCGCTATTTATATATTTAATAGAAAAGACGTTTTAAGCTAATTGACTTTTAAAGTTTTTGAAATGTTTAATAAGCCATTAAATCAAAAAGATTATGTTGACCTGGAGTAAACCCGCACACTTTTCCTCTGTGAAAAATTTCTCTTTTTTACTTTTACTTTTTGTTTTACGCTCACCCGTTTCTTTTAGCCAGGATGCTAACACATTACTGGAAAAAGTAAGAGATAAACTAAACCTTGTAAATAATTACGAGGCTGACGCTGTAATGAAAACAGATATTTCTTTCCTGAAAGTGCCAAAGGCTAATGTAAAAGTATATTTCAAAAAGCCGGATAAAATAAAAGTAAGAAACGAAAAAGGTGTTTCATTTGTACCTAAAGGTGCGGTGAGCATAAATCTTAACAGCATTATTTCAGGAAATAATTTTACGGTAATTGATGCGGGCAATACAACACTTGGAGGTACGCAGCTTAGAGTTTTAAAACTATTGCCGGAAGATGAAAATAGCAATGTTATACTTTCCACCATCTATATTGATGAAAAAAAAGCAGTAATTATTAAGGCAAAAACCACTACCAGGGATAATGGAACATTTGAACTTGATATGGATTACGGAAAATATACACAATATGGCCTGCCTGATAATGTCGTTTTTACTTTTAACACACGTGATTATAAAGTACCAAAGGGGGTAACTTTTGACTACGATAATAATACCCAAAAAGCTGATGCGGAAAAAGATAAAGACAAACAGGGCAAAGTAGAAATTACTTACTCTTCCTATAAAATTAATAAAGGAGTAAGCGACGAAATTTTTAAATAGAAGTGAGCTTTGTGGCGTCTAAAAATTGACGTACGTTCGCAGAGAAATTATAAATAATAAGATATGGAAATTAAGGAACTGGAAAATATAGCGGCACAGGTAAGAAGAGATTGTATTCGAATGGTGTATGAAGCACAAAGCGGCCATCCCGGTGGATCGCTCGGTTGTGCGGATTTTTTTACCGCGCTTTATTTCGAGATCATGGATAGAAAGGAAGGTTTTGATATGGATGGAAAACGCGAAGATATTTTCTTTCTTTCCAATGGGCATATTTCACCTGTATGGTACAGTACGCTGGCAAGATCAGGATATTTTCCTTTAAAAGAGCTGAGTACTTATCGTAAAATAGATTCACGTGTACAGGGACATCCTGCTACCGCAGAACATTTGCCAGGTATTCGCGTTGCTTCCGGATCGCTGGGGCAAGGAATGAGCGTGGCCATAGGTGCAGCTACTGCAAAAAAATTAAATAAGGATGAACATATAGTTTATTCCTTACATGGTGATGGTGAGTTGGATGAAGGACAAAACTGGGAAGCAATCATGTATGCCGCGATGCACAAAGTAGATAATTTGATATCAACAGTTGATCGGAACGGTCAACAGATAGATGGCACTACAGAAGACGTAATGAAGCTTGCTAATCTCAAAGACAAATTTCTTGCGTTCCATTGGGAAGTTCTTGAAATGGATGGAAATAATATGGAAGAAGTAGTTGCTACATTACAAAAAGCCAAAACATTTGTTGGAAAGGGAAAGCCTATCGTAATTGTTATGAAAACCGTTATGGGTAAGGGTGTTGACTTTATGGAAAACAATCATGAATGGCATGGATCTGCTCCTAATGCCGAGCAATATAAAAAGGCTATGGTTGAATTACCTGAAACAGTGGGAGATTATTAGTGTTTGTATAGAAGGTTATGCCTCCTGTAGTTTATTAGTCAGACGGGGGCCGTCAGACCGGCTAACGCTTAGTCCAATACTTCATACACCATTAAAGATTGCTTTTTATTTTTCAACTTAACCGCTTCTATTGGTTGGCAAATAAAAGATTCTTTCACCTTATTCCACGATTCTTCCGAGATAAGTATTTGGCCTGCCTTGGCCATATCCTGTAGTCGTTGTGCGGTATTCACCACATCCCCAATCACAGTGTAATCAAGCCTTTTTAGTTTGGCAGAGCCAATATTTCCCGATATCATTTTACCGCTGTCAATACCTATGGATACTTTAGGAAGAAAAGAGGCCACTTCTGTTTGCGGAGGAAAGTCTACGAGATGCCTTCTTACAGCTAAGCTTGCATCTATTGCCCTGTCGAGATGAAAATCACCTTTAAAAACCGCAAGAATTGCATCACCAATAAATTTGTCAATATAGCCATCCTGCACTATAATCTCGTTCACCATTACATCAAAGTATTTGTTGAGAAGCCTCACCACCGCATCCGCTGGTTCACTTTCTGTGATGGCTGTAAATCCACAAATATCGATGAACGCAACTGTCGCTTCCACCTCTTCATTTGCCATAAGCTGCGTCTCAAACTCACGCCCGTTCATAAAATTTAAAACCGTTTTATCCACGTACATCTTAAGAATATTATTCTCTTTGATCGCATCGATTGTTTTATGCATCTGCTTCACATATTGCAACGTTTTTTGAATGGTAATACCCAGGTCTTCAAAATTCACAGGCTTGCATACAAAATCAAAAGCGCCACGGTTCATAGCAGTTCTTATATTCTCCATGTCTCCGTATGCTGAAACGATTACAGCTTTCGTAAGAAAGTTTAATTCACTCATTTTCGTCAACAGAGTGAGCCCGTCCATTTCGGGCATATTTATATCGCTAAGTAAAATTTCAATATCAGGATCCTCTTCAAGTTTCGCCAGCGCCTCATTACCATTGGAAGCAAAAAGAAATTCGTATTTGTGCTCTCTTATCTCCTTTCTAAATTTTTGCTTAATGAGTATTTCGAGATCCGCTTCATCATCAGCTACTAGTATCTTTGCCATTTATTTTTGTGTTTAATTTTTCTTTTAAAAGAGTAAAATCAATAGGCTTGGTTAGAAAATCGTCCGCACCAAGCGACATGGCCTGTTTATAATTTTCATCGTCTCCATAAGCTGTTATCATCATAACAACCGGTGGCGGATTTTCAAATTTTTGCTTTATCATTTTTAATAACTGAAGGCCGCTCATGCCAGGCATATTTATGTCAGACAGAATAAGGACTGCTTCATGATTGTGCTTGTCCAGGTAATAGAGGGCATCTTCACCTGAGTTTGCAAAGAAAAAGTCAATACTCTTATCACGAATTTCCTTTCTGAAACGTTGTTGAAATAACGTTTCCATATCTTTCTCATCATCTACTACTAAAACTTTCATTGCAATTTTTTTTATTTTTTAAAATGTATTCAAAAAAAATTATGCAGGCAAATCAACAATAAATTCAGCAAATTCACCCTCTTTCGTTTTCATCCTTATTTCCCCACCATGGCCTTGTTTTATTATTTCGTAGCTTAACGATAAGCCAAGCCCTGTTCCCTGCCCGGTTGGTTTTGTTGTAAAGAAAGGCTGAAAAATCTTATCCACCGCTTTTTCAGGAATTCCCATACCATTATCTCTCACCCTTACCTCCACGCCTATCTTTCCCGAACGGGATTTAACGCCCTTTGTGCTAACCGTGACTGTTGGTTCATATCCACTCTCTCCATTAAGGAGCTGGAGCGCTTTCTTTTTTTCTGCAACAGCATAAAAAGCATTTGTGAAAAGGTTTAGAAACGCCCTGCCTACATCCTGGGGAATTGCGTTAATTTTTTCAAGGCTTTCGTCGAAATGAGTTTCCATTTTTGCATTAAAAGATTTGTCTCTTGCCCTTAGCCCATGGTAACTAAGGCGCAAATATTCATCTGCCAAAGCATTTATATCAGTTAATTCCTTTTGCCCGTTGCTGCTTCGGGAGTGCTGCAACATTCCCTTTACAATAGCATCTGCACGTTTTCCATGATGAATAATTTTCTTTTCATTGTCTTTAATATTTTCTGCGATCAAAACTGCTTCGCTTATATTGCCGGCTGCAATTTCATTTTTCATCTCTTCAATTAACTCGAAATTGACTTCCGAGAAATTATTTACAAAGTTCAGGGGGTTTTGAATTTCATGCGCTATGCCAGCCGTGAGTTCACCCAATGACGCCATTTTTTCAGAATGTATGAGTTGGGTCTGGGTTGCTTTAAGTTCTGTAAGTGCATGCTGTATTTCATCTTTTTGCTGGGTGATCTCAGCGGTACGCTCTGCAACTATTATTTCAAGTTTTTCTTTCTGAGCTTCTATAAATTTACTTTTTTCTTCTTCTTCCAATGTTCTTTTTCGTTCTTTTTCCAGGGCTTTATTTTGCTTGCTGGATTTTATAAGCATGGCAACCATCCACGTAATTGCAATCGAAAAAGTGATATCGAAATACGTCTCTATGTTTTTATAAATGGCACTATTGGCAGCTTCAAGAATATGGCTCGAAAGCGAAATGACAATCAGCGGCAACACCGCTATCATAACGGTGCGTACGCGGCTAAACAAGGGCTGGGTAAACGAAATGTAAACGATCGAGAGTAATAGCAGGTGCCATATCCAAATGGTTATTTTTTGGCTATGAAATACTAATTCAATTAGGAATACAATACCAATCGCGATCATCGCATTAGTAAGCACCTTATTCCACCATGGATCCGGCGAAAAAGTGCGCAGATTTTTTCGCAAATGTCTTATAAGAAAGAAAGCAAGAAAGGGTTCTATTGACATAAAAAATTTTGGACAAATCCTTTTTTCAAAAAAGTATAATTTAAATCAATTTCAAGGAAACAAATTTAATTCCCATAAGTTACTTATTTAGAATAATAAAATCTCCAACTCAAATATGTCTTTGTGATTTATAAGAATCAGCAAGGTAATTCAATAATAAATTCTTCGTATTCGTCATTCCAGTAATTTAAAGGCGTATGTATCTTACCCATTATAAGGTCATTATTTCCTTTCATGTTGTATTTGATTATTACACGTTCTACGCTTACGGAAAAATTCCGTTGGTGATGAAGGAGTAAATTTGAATACGCTTTCACCTAAGAAAGAAATGCGATCATTAATTACAGAAGTTATAAATAAATCCTGCTCGTCAAAGCCGAAAGAAACCTTACCCTTTTCGTAAGTTGTAAGCACATCAACAAAGCCTTTAATTTGAGTATTCTGCGCAATAGAAAACAAGAATAATAATGGCGCAAAAAAAAGAATCCTTTTCATAATAAATCAGAATCATTTATTTAAGAAAGGTCAATTCGTCATTAAATATCCGTCATTTTAAATAAACAAAAAAGAATAAAATCTATTAAGTGAAGAAGCGGGATCATCGAAGTATCATGGATGTAATTTATTTTGTATGAAGCAAAATTATAAACTCGGTAAATTCTCCTTCTTTGGTATTTACTTTCATTTCGCCGCCGTGCCCCTTTGTTACGATCTCGTAGCTTAATGATAAGCCGAGGCCTGTTCCCTGGCCGGAGGGCTTTGTTGTGAAGAAGGGAAGAAAAATTTTGTCTAATATTTTTTCAGGTATACCCATTCCGTTATCCCTTACTATGATCTCGATCCGGTCCCGCGCAATAGGGTCATTATGGAGGGCATTTATCTTTTTGGTAATAAGGGTAACTTTTGGCTCATAGTCTTTCAAACCTAAAGCAGATTCATTTTTCTTTTTTTCTGTAACGGAATAAAAAGCATTATTAAATAAGTTTAATAAAACCCGCCCTATTTCCTGCGGAATAATGTTCAGCTTACCAATAGTTTCATCAAAATCGGTCTCCATTAAAGCACTAAAGCTTTTATCTTTTGCACGCAGGCCATGGTAACTTAGTCTCAGGTATTCAGATGCGAGAATATTTATATTCACCGGTTCTTTTTCGCCGGTTGTATTTCTGGAATGCAGCAACATGCCCTTTACAATATCATCGGCGCGCTTACCATGGTGTTTTATCTTTTCAAGATTAAATATTACTGCATCTATTATACCTGCAATATTTTCTTTGCTTTCCACTGAAATAGATTCTTTTTCAATAAAATCTTTCATCTCAACAAGGAGTTCACTATTTACCTCTGAAAAATTATTTACAAAGTTGAGGGGGTTTTGAATCTCATGGGCAATACCTGCCGTAAGTTCGCCCAGTGAAGCCATTTTTTCTTTTTGTACAAGTTGTAACTGAGTGGATTTAAGATGAGTAAGTGATGCTTGTAAAGCCTCCTTTTGGTCCATAAGTTCCGCGGTCCTTTCCTCAACTCTTCTTTCAAGTAATTCGTTTTGATCGGTGAGGATACGTTGTTGCTCTTCGAACAGTGCCTGCATATTCTTGTGGTACTGTATCTTTTTGCGCTGGCTGGTGATAAATGAAATGAGAAAGCTCGTAAACAGCAATACCATTGCTGATATACCAATGAAAACTCTCACCACCGTACTAGATAACAGCAGGAACATAAAATGCTTTAGATATAAAAATACAAAGGAAGATGTAAGCAACGTTATGAACATTCCACATATTATTTGCCAATACCGGGTTTTCAGTAATCAACGGAACATAAAATAAAAACACAAAAAAGTTCGCAGCAACATAAATGGCCAGGCCTGTAACTACCCAAAAACCCTTAGTTCCTGTAATACCTCCCGCTTCACTTCTTAACTGAGACAAATAATAAAGCATACAATAAATTAATAAAAGAAAGGCTTCCATTGAAAGTAAATTTCCACTGATATTAAACTCATAAAAAAAACTTTCAAAAAAAATAAAGTTTATTAATACAAATGCAAAGTAAATGAACGGGATAATTTTATTAATTGTTTTAAAAGGCTTTTGTTTCAACAGGATAAAAAAATAGCTGAAACATACAAAGCGTACAATCGAATGCAGGTTGTACACCGGGTTATTACTTATCAACTGCGCCCGGTGCGAGTCGTTATAGTCGCTAAGAATATCGCACACCAAATTTAGCAGAAGTGCTAAGAATAAATATAGAATAACCGGTTTCATAAATGAAGGCTGTTGCCTTCTTCTCGTTAATGCAAATAATGGAATAAGCAATGCCCATACCTCCGACCAGTTAAGAATTGATATGAAAATTTCACTCATTTAATTAACCATTTTTCTTAATAATAAAGTAAAAGCATTGCATAAATGGAAATTACATTTTAAATTTAACAACGATAAAAACCGTGGAATAAATAACAATTGCAAAACACCTGTATCCTCTCTTACTATTGAGAAATTCCTGATTACACAGATACCAATCATAAAATATTGCATAATGAAATCTGCTAAAGGCCTGACAGTCGTTTTGTTGTCGTGTTGGTCTCTTTTAATATGCTGGACTCAAAAAAATGAGAATTCTGGAAATGAATCCGAAAAAAAATTGAAATCATCAATTGACTTTGTGAATGATTTTGTTTTGGCAGATATAAGATCAGCAGGCCTTGCAGGAAAAACTGATGAAACAAATATTACATTAAACTACGCAAAGCTACTACTTTCAAAAGATCAATACGACAGCCTATCGTCCGAAAGGCAATTTATCAATCCGACCACGGGTACAGATAAAAATATAAAATCTACTCTGGGTAAAAATATCATCGTTTTTCAATTTGCTTATTTATCAGATATTTATCCTTATCCTACCCTGAGAGCATATCCCATGCGAGTCAGAGATCAGCGGATAGTCTTCGGCTTGCCGATTGATTTAGGCTATCAAAATTCCAGGCCTTTACCGGACTTATCCGTGTGTGGCGAACAGGTGACTGGCGATATGCAAATAGCTTTTAGCGAATTGGAATTACTCAAAGAAGATTCAAATCCCAAAGACAGGGAAAATTACCAGTATTTTCTTTTTACGCCGAAATTAGATGGTGTGAGCCAGCATGTATATTTTGAAGTAAGCGTTTTCCCTTATACTGGCCCGGGCCTCATACCTAAAATCAAGTTTATAAATCCTTCGCCACCTCATGGTGGATAGCAATTGCAAATTTGCTTTGAAATAAATTAATCGTTTTTATTTTAAGAAGATGGCAATTGAATTATGAACACAGCTCCATAGCCTTCTTTACTTTCCACTTTTAATTCTCCTCCATGAGATTTAATAATTTCATAGCTCAATGACAAGCCCAGGCCGGTGCCCTCACCGGTAGGTTTTGTTGTAAAAAAGGGTTGGTAAATTTTATCTAATACTTTTGGGGGAATGCCTGAACCATTATCCTCTACTCTTATTTCAACACAACCAGCAAGCTTCTTTGTGCTTACCACAATCATCGGTTTATAATCGGCGCCTTCTGCCTTTTTTCTTTCTCTCACGGCATAAAATGCGTTGTTAAATAAATTCAACAACACCCTCCCGATTTCCTGGGACACGATGTATATTTCCCCATTCCCCGATGCGTCAGCAGATAAACCCGGATCAAAATCTGTCTGCATAGTGGCATTAAAAGACTGGTCTTTCGCACGAAGGCCATGGTAGCTTAATCGCAAATATTCATCGGCCAGTTTATTAATATCCGTAAGTTCCTTTTGACCGGAACTGCTTCTTGAATGCTGTAGCATTCCTTTCACTATCGCGTCTGCTCGCTTGCCATGATGCGCGATTTTGCTACCGTTTTCTTCAATACTTTTTGCAATCGCCAAAACCTCTTCAATGTTTCCGGCAGATAATTCATTTTTCATTTCAGTAATCAACTCTGTATTCAGATCAGAAAAATTATTTACAAAATTTAAAGGATTTTGTATCTCATGAGCAATGCCTGCAGTAAGTTCTCCCAGCGAAGCCATTTTTTCCTTTTGTATTAGTAACGACTGCGTACTCTTTAATTCATCAATGGCTTTTTCAAGATTATTTTTTTGGGCACTGATCTCTATATTTTGTTCACGTAAGAGATCAGCCTGGCTGGCTATCTCTGTTTTCTGTTGTACCAGTTGTTTATTGGCCTTTTGCTTTTGGCGATTACTTCTTAGCAACGCAATTGCCATTATGCAAAGGAGGCCGAGGCCAATTAATGTGCCGATTAAAAAATCCCGCTGCTTTTTATTTGCTTCAGCCTGTAATTCCTTATCTTTTGTAAGCAAGGAGATTTCAGCTTGCTTTTTATCAAGATTATAATTGTACAAAAGAAGGTTTACCCTTCTCGAAACGCTATCACTGGCAACACTGTCGCGATAGGCCGTAAATAATTGCTGATAATAATATGCATTGGAAAAATCTTTCTTTTTTGCGTAGGCATCTGCCAGCACCTCGCTTGCATCTGCTACCCCGGAGTTGCTACCTGTTTCCCTGGAAATTTGCAGGCTCTGTGTTGCCCGGTAAATAGCACTATCGATCTTATTTTCATTCAATGAAGATCTTGCGATTACATTATAAATAAAACCTACATTCTCTTTATCTCCCGCCGCATCAATTGCGTCTAATGATTTATAAGCATACTCGAGCGCAAGTGGCGCCTTTCCTTGCCGGAGGTAAATATCAGCAAGGCGTGATTCATTAAGAGCTACGCCATAATCGCTTTTTAATTCCCTTTTTATTTTGATGGCTTTTTGATATTCATCTATGGCTTTTTCATATTTACCCTGCTTTCTATAAATATTTCCAAGACCGTTCAATACGATTGAAATATCACGCTGGCTACCCAGTTCTTCATTTGCCTTTAATGCCCTTTGTAAGTAAGATAATGCCTGCTCCTGGTCGCCTGCTTCACTATAGATATTTCCCACACCCGTCAATGCCTGCGCTGTAGCTTGTTTATCTACAAGCCTTTCAGAAATTTTTAATGATTGCAAAGTGTAATCAAGCGCTTTTGGATAGCTTCCCTGGAAATACGAGACCTGCCCAAGGTTTGCGAATACAAGGCTTAAGTTTGTGGAGTCTTTTGTTTTCCGGGCCATATCAAGTGCTTGTTCCAAATAGTTAATTGCCTTAGGATATTGGCTTAAATTGTTTTGAACAAGCCCGAGGTTGGTGAGAGTAAGGATAATGATAGAGGGATCGCCTGATTGTTTAGCGATTGGTAATCCCTTTTGCAAATAATCATTTGCGTTGGCAAAGTCTCCTTTCACCAGGTAAGAGATTCCAATGTTGCGTAATGCATACGCCTGCCCCCTGGTGTCGTTAATCGTTTTAGCCAGGCTGTAAGCATCTTCTGCAATCTGCCTGCTCTTCACGATGTCACTGCCACGCAACTCACCTGATAATTTGTTGAGAAGCCTTACCCTGGCTGTATCTTGTTGTTGATGCTGCTGAAGCAGGGAATTGAGGCTATCAACAGATCCGTATTGTGCTATAGCCGCATTTTCGACTAAGAATATAAAGCACAATTTTAAAAAGATCCCGGTTTTCATATTGAAATATCAAATTTGCGTTGGTAAAAAAATAGCAAACTCCAGGTAATTATCTAATAGGTTAACAGCAAGTTCAGTCCTTCCATAGCGACCACATTGACTGTCAAAAAACAAAAGTTCTATTGATTAAAAAAGTAAGCAAATATATATTTTCGACCCTTATAATAAATTATGATATAATGGATTTTTGTACGAATAGGCTTCCACGGCAACTTGCAAAATCCTTTCTCCCTCATTGCATCAATACAGACTATACGGTCGCATCAACAGACATAATTTCTGCAAAATAACCGTAAGAAGACATAAGAAAAATTATTAAGGGTTGAAACGTATGTATTACTTTAGGCGGGAAGTATCACAACAAATTCAGCCCCTTCCTTCTCCTTACTTTCTACCTTTATCTCACCACCATGCGCCTTCACAATATCATAGCTTAATGACAGTCCTAAACCAGTTCCCTGGCCTGTAGGCTTCGTTGTGAAGAAGGGCTGAAATATTTTGTCTATTACTTTTTGTGCTATTCCATTGCCATTATCTTTTACACGTACCTCAACTTTATCCCACACTTTTTTTGTACTAACGGTAACGGTAGGCTTATATTCTTCACCTCCCGTAAGCGGCGGAAGATCTTTATTTTTTTCAGCAACAGCATAAAAAGCATTGATGATTAAATTCAGAAATACCCTTCCTAAATCCTGCGGGATCACATTGAGGCTTCCTACAGTTGGATCAAAATCCGTCATCATGATTGCGTTAAAGGATTTATCTTTTGCCCTCAGCCCGTGGAAAGCCAATCGCAAATATTCATCTGCTAACTGGTTAATATCTGTAAGTTCTTTCTGGCCGTTGCTATTGCGGCTGTGTTGCAACATTCCTTTTACAATGGAATCGGCACGCTTGCCGTGAAAGTTTATTTTTTCCTCATTGCTTTTTATATCCTCTGCGATTTTCTCAATGGGCAATCTCTCCTCAGGCGATAGATTTGTTTTATTCAATTCTTCCTTCAGCTCGTCAGTAAGTTCAGCATTGACTTCAGAAAAATTATTAACGAAGTTCAATGGGTTTTGAATCTCGTGAGCAATGCCTGCGGTAAGATCCCCCAGCGACGCCATTTTTTCCGATTGGATAAGCTGGGACTGGGTCGCTTTTAGTTCTTCAAGAGACTTTTTCAACTGTAAGGTTCGCTCTGTTACTTTTTCTTCCAGTATTCGGTTTTCCTTTTGCAGCTTTCGTGAGCGGTAAACTATATATATCCTCAACAGGCCAATGCCCAACAAAGAAAAAATGGTATAAGCCCACCACGTCTGGTACCAGGGAGGAGAAATGGTAAATCTAAACACTGCAGGCGTTTCCCATTTTCCGTCGTTGCCTTTACTGCTCACTTTGAGGGCATACCTGCCGGGAGCAAGATTGAGGTAATTTTCTGTATAAGAATTGGTAGTAACAGCGCTCCAGTTTTTATCAATACCTTCCAGGATGTAGGTATACCATGTAGTGTCTTCCCCGCCTACATTTGCCTGTGCAAATTGAAACTGTAAATAATTTTTATCATAGGGAATTAAAAGGTTAACGGGCATATTATAAGGCCCGCTAACACTATCCCATTCTAATGTATTTCTATCCACATAACCTAAACCAGGCAGCGTTGTTCCTTTTATAAAAAAAGTATCAGCCGTCCATATAGTATCATTTTGCCCAAATTCCTGCCTGCCAATAAAATGTTGCGGCTCGGTCATTACCGTTATTCCTGTTATATATGTTGATGTTGAATCTTTTTTTGCATTGATCTCATTTATAACAGTGATACCATTATCGCCCCAGAGATACTTGCCGGCTTTGGTAATTGCATCAGTTGACCAGGAATTTGTTTCCTTTACGATCGCACCTGATTTACCTAGTACAGAAATATTCCATTCACCGGAAGAATCCGCGGGATTCGGTGCAGTAATCATACTAATTTTATTGGCAGTTCCTGCAAATACTTTTCCATTATGTGCAAGAAGAGACAATATAATATTATTCGTCAAGCCATTGCCGGTGGTTATATTGGTAAGTATTCCTCTTTTTGTATCTGCAACATAAATTCCCTTATCGGTACCTATCCACATCCTGCCAAATTCATCTTCCAGCATCATCCTCACACAAGTATCCCGCAATCCCGGCTGGTCATTCAAATATTTTACCGTTCCCGAAGCGGGATCAATTATGTTTATGCCATTGGTTCTTGTGGCAAGCCATACCAGGCCATCTTTATCCTGTTTTATATCCAGGATAGAATTAGCACTTAATCCCCCGGCAATATCAGTATGGAGAAGAATATTATTTGCAGAGTCAATCTTATCAATTCCGTTGCTAGGCCCCGTGAGCCATAGATTGCCAGATCCGTCGTTAAATGCCACATAAATTGTATCACTGGTAAGGCCCTCTTTTTGCCCGGTTGCTGATAGAGTTTTATGAACAGGATCAAAAATATTGAAACCACCATTTGTTGCAATTAAGAATTTGTCATTCTTTTCCCAAAATGATTGCACAAAGTTATTGGACAGGCCATTGGATTTATCCAACAACCTCATTGTATTTCTTTTGGGATTTACTATATAAAGACCGTTCAATGTACCTACCCAAAGATTGTTTGCTTCATCTTCCTTCATGCAAATTATTTGCGTAGTACCCAGTGGGTGAATGGTTTCTCCATTCTGGTCAATTATATTCAAGCCGGTAGTCGTGCCTACCCACAATCTTTGGTAGGTGTCGGGAACAACAGCAGTCACGATGCTTCCGCTAAGCCCGTCAGCCTGGTCAATATGCCGCGTCCTTTGGTTTTCCATGTCTGCAATGTCAATCCCGTTCGATGTGTTCCTCCATAGCCGCCCCTTATTATCAAGGGACAGAACCAAAGTGAATGTTCTTTTGAAGCCCTGAAGCTCATTATAAATTTTTATGGTTCCTTTTTTCGTGTCGATGGCGTTTAATCCATTTGCCTCAGCAATCCAGATGTTGCCTTTTTTATCCGCTACAATAGCCGACAGAGAATCATTGCTTAGGCCGGAAGATTTTCCCAGGTATTTTATTTTTTCGGATGCCAGGTCAATAATGTCCACACCGTGGTTGGCGGTAGTTATCCAAATATTTTTATTATCATCCTGCAATACCTGCACCGCCGTAGAATCTGAAAGCCCCGCTTTCAGATCCACATTTTTATAGGTGAGTGCTTTAGGATCTATTACACTAATGGCCTTATCTTTTGCATTGTACAACCAGATATTTCCTTTATCGTCTACCGTTAACTTCGTAATATTATTATTTACAGCGGCTATTTTTGCCGAATAACCAACGGTCCCTTCGCGGGTATTGATTACTCCGATATTTTCACCACCAGATTGTACAAACCAGATCTTTCCTGCATGGTCTTCGGTGATGCCGCCTATAGGCGGAAAATTTGCTGAACCTTGAATAATAGTTTGAATATGTTCGCCATCGTAGCGAAATAATCCTTCTCTGCCGCCTATCCACAAAAGCCCGTTGTGGTCTATAAACAGGGCGCCGATAAATTTTGCCTGCAAACCCTGTATTGGCCCAAAATCAAAAATGGATAGTGGCTTTCCCTTTTGTGCGGTGGGCTTTCCGGCTTTGATGACAGCCTGGGGCGACAGTACGAAAGTTTTAAGTTCCAGGGATTGGGCTGGTATTTTTTCCAGGCTAAAATCCTTTTCGGGCAAGCTGTTAAAATCAAAACTTACCTCAATGGGTGGCTGGGCCAATGGCCTGAACCCGGTTGAATCGTATGGTCGCGCAGGTAAAGCATCTATATCCAGCTTTTTTATTACAGGTGAAATGTGTTCTTTTCTAACGGTATCCCAGGTTAATTTTTTTGGAGTGCTGAATACAAGGGGCGTAGTTACGGGCTGCACGGTTCCCAGTTGCTGTTTGGGAAAGGGAATATCGCCCGAATTATTACATGATAAAAAAATGGTCAATGCAAAAAAGACAACAGTTATCTGCCAGGTCGAATACTTAGTTTTTTCCATTTAATTTTCCTGTTGTTTACAGCCTCTCTAAAGATAATGAAATAATAAATTGTACTACGTTCCTCCGATTGACTGTACCATTGATGATGGAACGGATAGTTTCTATTTATTTCATACTCCGGGAATGTCCCTGTTTTAGGTGCAGGCTATTCCAAAAAAATCGGGCCATAAATTCTTAGAAAGAATTTTCTTCGGATGATTGGCACTTCTAAAGAAAACTTGATGCAATAAAAAAACTGATAACGGATAGAACGAGTCCATACATAAAAACATTATATGATATTTTAAGGAGCTTGTATTTTTTAGCGAGAACCGCACCCTGTTCATATAAATTTCTAAGCATAGTTATATGAAGAGATTGTTTGTCTTCCATAAGGTGCAACATAGCGCTGGTGTAGCTATCAAAGTTCATAGAAAAGAAATTACCAAAGAAAAGCAGGTTGACTTTATTTTGTTCGAAGTCGCTTTCCGAAAATTTTCTGTTTGCAATATTAGGGCGTGTTGCCAGCACTGAAAAAATTATGGTAACGAGATTCACTATCAACAGCATCACTACTGGAATAGTTAGTTTTGACGGCTGAGCAAATAGCCTTAGGCCCAACATTAACGATATAATTATTGTATTTACTGAAATCATTATATGCGCCTTGGTATCTGCCTGGCTACTCAATCGCTGGCTATTGGTAGAAGTGGTTCTAAACATAGTTTCTACAGTCCTCTCCGCTGAATTTATTTTTCTTTCTTTATTCTTCTCCATGCTCAAATCCCCAACTTCCTTTATACCATTTTTATCGTTTAGTATAGAACCAATTGGGTTGGCTGTTAATGATAGCAGCGGATTTTTTATTCTAAGCTTATCCAGGTTTTTTTGCTTTGCAGTGTTCAGCCGGCTTTCGCAATAATCGGTATAGTATTTATGGGCTTCCAGCATTTGAATCGTATTCCTGGTCCACTCATTTTTATTAACCTCCATCTTATTGAGCAACCCATATTCTTTGCGTCTTAGCTTGTTATAGCCCGAAAAATTTTCGGTGCCAAAATAAAATGAGTTAGCGTCGCAAATAATTTCCTCAGAGAGTGTCTCCGGCGCAGCACCAGGTTTTGTAGCCAGGATACATTTTTTTATTGACCCGATCGTATCATTTTCAAGACCGGAACTTTTAAAAAATTCCTCCGCCATATTTGAACCTGTTTCTTCAGGCAGCAAAAAATCTTTATAATAACCCGCATAAAGAAACCAGCCGGTAGCCTTAACTATAAAAAGGTCTTTTTCATTTAAGGAATAGTATGCTGCAATCTCACTGGCGACTAATAAGATGTTTTGGGTTTGGGCTAAATTGTGAAAAAGTAATTTCTGATTGTCATGCTTGCGCATATATTTCGATACAAATGCTTCCGCCTCATTTACCAATAGATCATAATTCATAAACCAGAATTTATTAGAGTAAAATTAAGCTGCTATATCAATGCAAAAAACAAATTTAAAAGGGCGGTATTGTACAAAGAAATCGTTTTTGGTTTCAAGGAATTCTATACCAGGGTACGAACAAAACGAACATTATTAAGAAAAGTCATTTTCTTATCGCTCTTTCGAAAAAATTTATAGTCCACGAATATAGCTGGCACTGTCCTTAAATGTACCGAAACCCATTTCTACAAAAAAGTTCTTTACTCCACCTGTTTTAGCAGCAGCAAAAAATTCTTTCCAGTCAATGATGCCCTGGCCTACAGGGACTTCTTTTTTATCGGAAGTCCAGTCCGAGAGGTGTGCAGAAATAAACCTGCCGGGATATTTTTTAAAATAATCAGAAGCTTTGTAGCCAAGATTTATTACCTCTGTTTGAAATTGCATCTTGACCAGGTCAGGATCAAAACGGCTCATCAGTGCGTCATAAATAAGCTGTCCTTCCAGCATAGCGAATTCCATTTCGTGATTGTGAAATCCCGTTTGCATGCCAGCCGCTTTTATTTTTTCAGCGGCCTTGTTTAGTTTGTCAGCATCGTCATCATAATCTTTTATTGTTGCGGTTTTGGGCAGCCAAAAAGTAGAGCATATCATTTGTGACAATCCAAGATCATGTGCAAATTCTATACTCTTATCAATATTTTCAGGGGTAAATTCTGCTTTACCAAAATGGCAGCTTGGGCATGTAAGGCCGGCATGGTTAATCACGCTTTTAATATCGGCCGTTTTCATATTGGTCAAAAAGCCAAAACCAATTTGGGCATATCCTGCAGGGCTGCACATTTCAACGAGCTTATATCCAAAGCCTGCCATAGTTTTCAAAGTGCCGGCAAAATCCTTTGCAAGCATATCCCTTATAGTGAAGCTTTGAAAGCCGATTGGAAGATCGTTGGGTTTCAAAAACCCGTTTGCAAATAGTTGGCCCGGCAACTGTGACAACGCAAATGCAGAGCCTAATCCTATCCCTGTTTTGCCTATAAATGTTCTCCTGTTTATTTTTTTCATGATGGATTATTTAAGAGATATTGTTATGATAGCAATATGCTACTCCCAAGGAGCTTCTTTAAATTTGAGAAAGCTGTTGCTACGAATATTTCATTCATACGGAACTTTAAAACATGCATATCCAAATTTCAATTGCTAATGTTATTTAATACAATTCAATGAACTAATGTTATATGGTTGCCGGATCCCAGCCGCTCCTGTATTCACGCGACAGATACTTATTGGCATCGGGTAGATTGGTAATTTTTAAATTTGCTGCGTCATATTTTAAAAGACGGCCGGTGCGTAAGGCAACCGCATATAGATTTACCGCCTCGGTTAAGTGTTCTGCTTCCATAAAATTACCGGGATATTGCTTTCCACTTTTACATGCTTCAACAAAAAGAGGCAATGCAGAAGATGTCTGTTCCACCTGGCTCCGGCTATCTGCTTTCATATTCGCAGATGCATCCATCTTTTTGCCCGAAATGATCTGTGGATTTTGTACGTTAAACCCGGCCAATATTTTACCCTGGTCGCCGACGAACATCATTCCTTCTGCGGGAAGTTCCTTATCTGCTTCCGTTAATTCAACAGGTATAGGAGGCCGCATACCGCCATCGTACCAGCAAAGATCAACAGCAGCCCTTGCGCCATTGGCAGGATATTTAAATCGTACGGTACTTGCCATCGGGAAAGAGAAATCATTTTTAATTTGATAAGGCACCGGCTCATGCATGGCGACAACGTGGCTTAAATGTGGTTCAATGGTTGTAGGTGCTGTTAATTGCAATGCGTTGAAAACTGTCCAGAGGCTGTAGTGGCCCATATCGGCCATAGATCCGCCACCGAAATCGTACCAGCCACGAAACACCATATTCGTGTATTCCGGGCTGTAAGGGCGATCAGCTTCCGGGCCCAGCCACAGATCCCAATTAAGCCCTTCGGGTACCGGTGGAGCATCAGTCGGTATCAAAGGATATTGCGGCCAAACGGGACGGTTAGTCCAGTTATGTACTTCAGTAAGTGTACCGATAGCGCCGGCATTTATCCATGCCATTACCTGCGTCATATCGCCATTTGAATCCCATGGAATTAAATGAGTGATCACTTTTGAGTTGCGGGCTGTTTCAATTACTTTCTTCCCTTCCAGCAAACGATTGGAAATAGGTTTGTGAACTAAAACGTGTTTACCTCTTTTCATGGCTGCGATAGATATGATGCCATGCAGATGATCCGGTGTCATGATCTTAACCGCATTAAGGTCTTTTTCTTTATCTAACAGTTCACGGACATCTGCATAAGCAGTACAACCTTTGTATTTTAGTTCAGGATGCATGTTTGCATAAAAGGTATCTACGATGGATTTGCCATTCTCCCTTCCGCCGGGAACCATATTATCACCGCCCGAATCCCAATCGGGCTTGTTGATGGCTTTGCGTATTTCATTCCTGAGATAATCTTTACCCCAGTCTTTATATCCAATCGCATTCTTATTGGGATCGCATACCGCCGTAACACGAAACTGTTCATTTGCCAACAGCGGAAGCAACTCCCTTATGCCTTGTGTTCCCGTACCTATATAGGCAAGCGTGATTTTGTCGCTAGGGGCCACATGATTTGCTCCGCCAAGCACATGCCCTGGTAAAATGGTGAATGCAAGGGCACTGGTGCCAACCATTTCAACAAATTTGCGGCGATGTATTTTAGAACCCGGGGCAGGGGTTACTGTTATATTTTTGTTTTCATTTTCGGCTTCGGGCGAAGCGTTGTTTTGGAGAATTTCTTTTTTCATACAAGCATTTTTTATCGTTGCTTGAAGTTAAAGGATTTGTGAGAAAATAAATTTAATCATGTTAATAAATTTGCGAGGGGTGCAGCTCAGGAAACTGGTAATTGAATAATAAATCGTGAGCCCTCCCCTTCCTTTGTCTCCACTTTTATTTCACTACCGTGCGCTTTAATAATATCGTAACTCAAACTCAATCTTAAACCGGTCCCCTTCCCTCTTGGTTTGATAGTAAAAAATGAGTGAAGATTTATCAGCAATATCTTTCCGAATGCCTTTACCGCTATCACTTACTTGTATTTCAACGTTGTCATTTATTTTCTTTGTTTGAGACTGAAATAGCTGGCCAATAACTTTCATTTGCAGCTTTCTTCTTTTCATCCGAGGCAGACTAACCATTAAGCTCTTGATTTTATTTCGTTCCAGCTTAACGGCATCAGTAAATTTAATAAGTATTGAGAACAACTAAAGAATCAGCAAATACAAATGAACTATGCGGTTATTTGCTTTCTAAAGTAAAGCAAAAGGATGAGCACTATTATTAGTTATGGTAACTATTTTAAGCAAACAACTGAATTATAAACACACGCTCCGGCCAATCCTATATATAGTCCGTCCTTCCTTGATAGCATTAGTATAAATGATTTGATTTTATAAATAGCACAGTGAATTAAAAATGTATATTTAATTAATTAATTACAAAGTCAGTTAGTGTTATTAGACTACATGCTAAAACAACGCTATGAAAATAACAATTTTAACTTTTGGTAGTGCAGGCGATGTAATACCCTATGTAGCCCTGGCATTAGGCTTAGAAAAAAGAGGTTTTACTGTTGTATTAGCAGCGCCATCAAATTTTGAAGATTACATAAAAAATGCCGGGCTTACCTATCATCCTATATATGGAAATGCACAAGAGATTTTAGACTCTGAGCAAGGTAAAAAGTTGATCGCATCGGGTAATGCAAGGGGTTTTGCGAAAGAGATGGGCGAGATAACTTATAAGAACAGGTATGAAATGCAGCGGGATACACTCTCTGCCTGCGAAGGTGCCGATTTAATTATTGGCGGTACATTAATGGGTTTTAATGCAGCCATCATTTCTGCTAAACTAAATATACCATTAATTGACGCTTATGTAAATCCTGCATTTTATTCTACAAAAGAATTTCCTCATTTTATGGTAGCTTCAAAAAACCTTTACTTCGGCTTTTTAAACAGCTTGTCGTACACAATTTTTTTTAAAGTTTATAATGCTAGTGTAGATAGAGAGGTAACCGAATGGTGTACAGCCTTGGGTTTAAATACATCCGCAAAATCAATACTAAAAAAAGTCATAAACCTGAACGTGCCTGTGCTTAATGGTTACAGCCCTTCTATACTTCCTAATCCGGCAGATTGGCCCGATCATGTTATTACTACAGGCGTTTGGAAAAAAGATAACAGCAATAAAATACCAACTGAGCATTCCCCGGAATTACAGGCTTGGATAAAGAATGGCACCCCGCCTGTTTATTTCGGATTTGGAAGTATGCCTGTTCTTGATCCTGCAGCAATGTGGAAAATGATAGGAGAAATTTGTGAAGAATTAGATGTGAGGGCAATTATAAATGCAGGCTGGTCCAATACAAAAGGCATTCAATTAAAAGATACTGTTTTTGTAATTCAGAATGCTGACCTTGAATGGCTATTTCCGCAATGTAGCTGCATTGTACACCATGGCGGGGTAGGCACTACCCATTTGAGCATTGAAGCTGGCATCCCAACGCTTATTTGTTCCATATTTGCCGATAACCCATTTTGGGGAGAAAGAATAACAAAACTGGGTGTGGGAAAACATATAAGGTTTAAAGAGCTGAGCAAAGCAAAAATTATTAAGGCTTTAAAGGAAATGCAAACTGATGAAATGCAAATGAAATCTTCATTGCTTGGCAATAAACTTAAATTAGAAGAAGGACTTACGAAAGCTTTGGATTTTATTGAACAAAAAATACATTCGGCTCCGGTTATTGTGCTGAATTGAAATACTTCTAAAGCTTATATCATCATTAGTCAACATCGAAAGGTCTGTTTAATTTCAAACTAAACTGTTCATAAATCTGACCTTTATTGTAATTCATCAACAAGACTAAGCTTGTAATTGAATTGTAAATTCGCTTACTTCTCCTCGTCCGACCGGGTCATTCGGGCGGGCTTCTTTGCTCTCCACTTTTATTTCACTACCATGCGCTTTAATAATATCATACATAGTCTGAATCACAGATTTGCACAGATTTATAGATTTTACTGATTTCATTTTGTATTTTATTAGATGAGCTATATGCATATTCCAAGTAATCTTTTAATCCTTTTCATTCGTGATTCAGACCACTGGTAATTGAATAATAAACTCACTCCCTTCCCCTTCCTTTGTCTCCACTTTTATTTCTCCTCCATGTGCTTTTATAATATCAACTTAAGCTCAAACCCAAACCTGTTCCCTGCCCTGTTGGTTTGGTTGTAAAGAACGGTTGAAAGATTTTTAATGCGACAAGTTTTATATTAGTAGTTCTTTTTTATACACTTTTATGAAAACAAAATATTCTTTATTAACGACTTTAATTCTTTGGGCTTTTGCTTGTAATGTTAGCGGGCAAGACACAACCAGCCTATTAAAAAAAGAGAAATTCAATATAGATAAAACCGGAGAAGATAAAATTGGCTACGCACAAGCAGTTAAAACCGGTAACACTATTTATGTTTCAGGAAGCACTGGCTACGGAGACATGAAAGACGCTTTAAAGATGGCTTATGACGATATAGCCAAAACATTGAAAAGCTATAATGCGTCTTTTCAGAATGTGGTAAAAGAAAACCTTTATACAACCATGCTTGATTCTGTGATTAAATATAAAGATGTGCGGCTGGCATATTATGGCAATGATTATCCTGCGGCAACATGGGTTGAGGTTAAGCGGCTTTACAGTACAAAGGAAATAGTTGAAATAGAAGTTATTGCTGTATTGACAGAATAAAGCAGTAATTATTTTTTGTTGATGATATGCATGCTATTGAATGCGATTTAATTTATATACCCGGTAAATGAAGAATAAATGTTGTCGCTTCCCCTTCCTTGCTTTCTGCTTTTATTGTTCCATTATGTGCTTTAATAATATCGTAACTCAAACTCAATCCTAATCCCGTCCCCTGCCCGGTAGGTTTTGTAGTAAAGAAAGGCTGAAATATTTTATCAACTATGTTTTGAGGGATACCGTCGCCGTTGTCTGTTACTGTTAGTTCAATAGCACTATTTAATTTTTTAGTACTTATTGCAATCTTAGGTTCGTATCCGCTAGGGTGTTGCTTTGCCTTTGCATTAACCGAATAAAATGCATTGTTGTATAAATTCAATAGTACCCGTCCAATATCCTGCGGAACAATATTTATTTTTGCAATGCTGTTATCAAAATCAGTTTTTATTTCAGCATTAAACCCTTTGTCTTTTGCACGAAAGCCGTGATAACTCAATCTCAAATATTCATCAGCTAACTTATTAATGTCTGTAACCTCTTTTTGTCTCTGACTTGTATTGGAATGTTGTAGCATGCTTTTTACAATCGCCCCGGCACGTTTGCCATGATGATTAATTTTTTCTTCATTGTCTATTACATCATTTGCAATCGCATTTGCATCTCCAATATTTCCTTTATTCATTTCATCTTTCATTTCAGCAAGCAATTCTTTATTTACTTCAGAGAAATTATTTACAAAGTTTAATGGGTTTTGAATCTCATGTGCAATGCCCGCGGTGAGCTCGCCAAGCGAAGCCATTTTTTCTGATTGGATTAATTGTGATTGTGTAGTTTTTAACTCTGTTAAAGAAGCGCTGAGTTCATTGGTACGCCGCGTAACTTTTTCTTCCAGCAATAAATTTTCTTTTTTAAGCTGGCGGGCACGATAACTAATAAATGTCCATATCAAAGCGATAGAAAAAAGTGCATATAATGTATATGCCCACCAGGTTTTCCACCAGGGCGGCAATATTTTTATACGGAGCGGGGTTTCCATTTCATGCCACTGGCCGTAACGATTAGCGCTTTTTATTTTGAATATGTATTCTGCCGGAGGCAGGTTTGTATAGGTTACTTCTCTTTTAGTATCCACGTATTGCCAATCCGGGTCGAACCCTACAAGCTGGTATGCATAAGTTCTCTCTCCGGGCGATGACATATCCAAAGCTGCGTACTCTATTGAAACAACATTCTGATTGTAATTAAGCGTTATAGATTTTGTACTAAATATGCTGCTGTGTAATATAGAATCTGCGGCACCGGTAATTAGTGGCTTGTTAAATAATTTTAAGTTCGTTATAAATATTGGGGGCACTGATGTGTCTGCTTGTATTTTGTCCGGCCATATCCGGGTAATCAACTCCCCACCAAAAATCAATGAACCGTCTTTCATTTTGATAGCAAGATTTTCATCATCATACTTTAGTAATCCACTGGCTGTCGTATAATTGTCAACCCTGTTTGTTTTTGCCTCAATCCTGGAGATGCCGTTTTCATGGCTTACCCAAACATTTTGCATATTGTCAACAACAATATTCAAAATACTGGTACCCGCCAATCCTTGTTTTTGTGTAATCCAGGAAAACTTGCCGGTTTTTTTATCAAATTTATTTACGCCACCGCCCAAAGTTCCAATCCAGATTATTCCGGACGAATCCTGGGTTATATTTTCGACACTATTGAAGCTAATCGCGGTGGTATCGCCGGCACGGGCCAGGAAGTGGATAAAATAATCCTGTCCATTCTTTTTTAAATTAAGGCCATTTTGCGTAGCAATCCATAAGTCATCGTCTTTGTCTTTATAGCAAGATCTTAACCCTCCTGAAGAAAGTTTTGTTGAATCGGTGCCCGCCCTAATAAATGTATATTTGGATGAAGATATATTCCATTTGATCAATCTTCCCCAGCTGGCAAGCCAAAGGTCATCTTTGATTTTTGTTATCCCAAAAAAATTTGCCCGGGAATCTGTCTTTCCAAGTGTCTCCAGCCTCCTGGTAGCGTGCGAAAATTTGAAAAATGTAATTGGAGAGTCCAATCCATCTTTGAATGCTATCCAACTATCTCCATTTTCATCAACATAAACAATTGTGTTACGGCCATCAAAATGGTAGGCAGAATCAAAATTGGAGAGGCTGGGGTATTTTACAGCAGCGTTTACTGCAGACAAATTATTGAAGTCTATCAAAATAGATTTGCCGATTCCCAGAAGCCCGGGGATCCATTCCGAAAATGAATTAGGAGAAAACCCACTTAACGGTTGCCCATTTTTTGTTAGTTCATAGGATTCTATCCCGTTATCATTGAGCAGTATTTTATAAAACTTATCTCCTAAAGCCCAAACCCCGCCATTTTTCAGCGTAAAAATTTCGTTTAGTTTAATGCCTTTTCTCTCCTTGGCTGTACCCAAATTAAACATCACCGAACTTCCTGTTTCAGGGTTAAATTTTTCAATTTTTCCAGTTGAAAACAAAATGAACATCTGGCCATCAGTATATGAAACATTAATTACTGCATCGCTGCAACCTATTTTTACTGGTTGTATTATTTTTGATTTCAAATCATACACATATAACTTTTCATTTGAGAGAAAAAACAGCTGATCATTTACAATTGAAATTTTATCATCATTGAATGTCATTGTGCTCAAGGTATCCAACGTAACACAACTATCAGACGCAGCGTCGTAATATGATAGTACTCTTTTTCCGGTATTTATAACCTGATCAAACCAGGTTTCTTTTCCTTTATCCAAAGTTTGGATTGTAAAAAGTTCTGAATAGGTTTTGAACTTTTCTGTTTCCGGCGAAAAAGCACTAAGCCCTCTCTGGGTGCATATCCATAATTTTCCATTCTTAAAGTGTACACTCTGTATATAATTACTGACAAGCCCCCCGGGTTTTGCAGGATCGGCTTTATACAGGGTAAATTTTTCAGTGATGGGATCAAATTTTTGCAGCCCAATTCCAAAAATGCCAATCCATATATTTCCGGCATCATCCTCTGTAAGGGCATGGGTCCAGTTTCCTGCAAGTTTTTCTGGCTGGTTAGGGTCAAATGCATAGTGAGTGGTAGAATACCCATCAAATTTGTATAAACCATTTGAGCTGCTTATCCATACAAACCCGCGCCGGTCTTGCATAACTCCATCCGCACCCAAAACATTACTTAGTCCCGGTATTTCAACGAGCGGTGTTACTTTAGTTAGTTTATATTCCTGCGCCATTGAACACTTAAAGACCAACATAAAAATAAACAGGTACGCTACTCCCGGAACCAGGAGCTTTAAAGGGTGATTTGTATTGATCTTATGTGCCATTGTATCAATTAGGTTTATTTGAACATTATTGAAAACCTTTAAGCCAATATAAGATACACGAAAGCTTTTACTATAAACATTTCAGTTTTTATCGTGTAGAATAAAATCTTAGGTAATGTGAAATATTTTTTATCACAAGCCTATAATTGAATTATAAATGTTGTGCCTTCGCCTTCTTTCGTCTCCACTTTTATTTCGCCACCGTGCGCTTTAATAATATCATAGCTCAAACTTAAACCCAATCCTGTTCCCTGTCCCGTTGGCTTGGTGGTAAAGAATGGCTGGAAGATTTTATCAACTATGTATTGAGGAATGCCGTTGCCATTGTCAGAAACTCCTATTTCCACTTTATCATCTAATTTTTTTGTAGTTAATGAAATAGCCGGTTGATAATTTCCAGGTTGTTGTTTTTGCTTTTCTGCCACCGCATAAAATGCATTGTTGTATAAATTCAATAAAACTCTTCCGATATCCTGCGGAACAATGTTTATTTTTCCCTCAACGGAGGAGAGGTCTCCATCAAAATTAGTATCCATTTTTACATTAAAACTTTTGTCCTTTGCACGAAAGCCATGATAGCTTAATCGCAAATACTCGTCGGCTAATGCATTAATATTAGTCAACTCTTTTTTCCCTGAAGAAGTCTTTGAATGTTGCAGCATTCCTTTTACAATTCCATCCGCCCGCTTGCCGTGATGGTTTATTTTCTCTTCGTTTTCTATCACATTTTGTGCTATCTCTTTCGCATCATTATAATTCCCTTTTTCTATTTCGTCATTTAATTCTGCAAGCAATTCTTTGTTTACATCAGAGAAATTATTCACGAAGTTTAACGGGTTTTGTATCTCATGTGCAATACCTGCGGTGAGTTCACCAAGCGAAGCCATTTTTTCTGATTGTATAAGTTGAGCCTGGGTGGATTTCAGTTCTTCCAATGATTGAGTTAATTGTGCAGTTCGCTCCGTCACCTGTTTTTCCAATGTTTCCGTTTGTGATGTCAATATTTGCTGCTTTTCCTTTTCCTGAGCAAGTGTTTTTTTCGATAACTGCTGCACTTCCATCAGTTTTTTTTCCAGGTCCCTGGAGGTGTAGGCATATTGCAGCGATAGGTAGATAGACAACGCAAAAGGAATGGAAACAGCACTTAAATGATAGATTAAATCCATTGTGTTATACGTTTCACCAAGAGGAAAAATCGGTAAAATGCCATTAATCATAAGGTTGAAGAGTGAGAAAAAGCCAAGAAAGCCTCCTAAACCTGCAATTACGAAACCTACACCACGCGTTCCCTTCCGGTAAGCTATTAAAGAAAGGCGGAAAGCTTCAGCAATACCAAGTAAAACAGGTATCAACATACCAAATGTCCAGCCCCATTTATAGTTGAAAAACAAAAGGGGAATTCCTAAAGGAAAAAGGGCAACAATAAACCAGAAAGACCATCCTTTCCTGGAACTAAAAAGCGTGTGTATAGCAAGAAATAAGAACAGGCCGTATGGAGGCCACCATAAAATCCAGGTGGCTACAGCAGATTTAATGATTAATGCCACATCATGCATGTGATTGATGGCCACATATAAGATGTTACCAATTCCAACAGAAAAAGTGGCCAACGCAAAATAGAGATTGGCTTTCTGCTTAGGATATACAATATAAAATGACAAATGAATCAGGAACAACAGAAGAAAAAAGGCACCCTCTATGTAGTTGAATTTAACAAACCGCATCTCATATTCGGCATATGCATAAGCACCTTCTACACTGTTAATGCGCAAAATAAGACCATTGAAAGGGGGTACGAAACCAATATAAGGCAGGTTAGGCTGAAAAGAAAAACGAATGGTCACCACCAGTTCAGGATTTGTAAATTGAATACCAAAAGGTTCAAACCTCGGCTGGTACGCCTTAACTATTATTGGATCGGCACTTACTATTCCATATTTCTTTACCTGTACTCCATTTAAATAAATTTCGGAGGCAAGGTGCTGACTTATTTGAAAAGCTAACGGTTTATTTAATAAAGCACTATCCACACGAAAACGAATGCGTAACCATCCAATTGAGGTGTTCCGCATCTGGGGGAGGTCATAAATATCCAGTGCAGGATCAATCGGTTGCCACTTGCTGTCATCATAATCCGTTAGAGCATAAGCAGGATTATCACCTGCCTGAAACTTCCAGCCATCATTTACAACAATACCTTCCATTGTAATTGAATCAATGACCTGAGTTTGCGAAAAACAATTAAGTGACAATAAGAAATTGAATATTATAATTACACTCACCTTCATAAGCGAAGTTTTATACTATTAACAATCGAATTATAAACTCAGTTTTTTCCCCCTCCTTTGTTTCCACTTTTATTTCTCCGCCATGTGCTTTTACAATATCGTAACTCAAACTCAAACCTAATCCCGTTCCTTGCCCTGTTGGTTTGGTTGTAAAGAAGGGTTGAAAGATTTTATCAACTATGTTTTGGGGAATGCCGTTGCCGTTATCACTTACTCTTATTTCAACTGTATTATTTATTTTTTTTGTTTGAACTAAAACAGTTGCTTTAAAGTTTTCACCTTCTTGCTTTTGCCTTTCATTCACTGCATAAAACGCATTGTTGTATAAATTCAATAGCACTCTTCCTATATCCTGAGGAATGATATTTATTTTACCCTCGATGGAGGAGAGGTCTCTATCGAAATCTGTGCTAAAGTCCGCATTAAAATTTTTATCTTTTGCACGCAAACCATGATAGCTCAATCGTAAATATTCATGACATAAATTATTGATGTCTGTTAGCTCTTTTCTCCCTGAGCTTTTTTGCGAATGTTGCAGCATGCCTTTTACTATTGCATCGGCACGTTTGCCATGATGATTTATTTTTTCTTCGTTTGCTTTTATATCATTTGAAATATTAATTGCTTCATCAACATTTCCTTCTTTTAATTCAGTTTGTAATTCATCAATCATCTCTTTATTTACTTCACTAAAATTATTCACGAAGTTTAACGGGTTTTGAATTTCATGGGCTATACCTGCAGTGAGTTCGCCAAGGCTGGCCATTTTTTCCTGCTGTATCAATTGTGTTTGAGTTTCCTTCAGCTCTTTGAGAGATCGACTTAATTCGGAAGTTCGTTCTGTTACCTGCCTTTCCAATGTTTCATTCTGTGAGACTAATATTTGCTGCTTTTCGCGTTCCTGGGCAAGGTTTTTTTCTGAGAGGTCATTTACTTCTTTAAGTTTTTTCTGTAGGGAATCATTGACAAAAGCAAATTCAAGACCCAAATAAATTGAAGCAGCCATTGGAATACTCAATTGGGTCATATAAAAAAACACGGTGCTTAAAGTCGATATAGTTAGAAAAAAGTCGTGGTTAACAAGTTTACCTTGTGCTAAAAAGATGAGAAAGAATATAAAACAAGCAACAGCGCCCGAAACAATAATCAAAGTCCCTCTCCTTCTTCTTCGCAGAGCCAGAAGAGAGATACGAAGTATATTAATTTGTATCAGGTTCTGCGCAAGAATGCCGCCTGCCAGCCAGCCCCACCGATAGGCCCCGGCGTTCAAAAAAAAACTGATAATTACATAGAAAATCAGGCTCCAATAGTATATATCTTTTTTTTGTTTAAGCAGGTAATGAACAGCGGTGAGCAAAAACAGGTTACCGACCATGAAAAAGGCAAATGAAAAATTAGCCAGGAAAAATTTATATTTTATCTCGTGTGCTTCTAAATAGAATATGTGTTGTAACACGTTTGCCGTAACGTAAAAGAGAGCAAACATAGCAAAGTAAAAGTTGGCTTTTTGGGAAGGATAGAAGAGGTAAAAGGCAAAGTGGAGTACGCAAAACAAAAAACAAACGCCAATTATAAAAATATGAAACCATTTGAAACGTGAAACCTGTTGCTGATAAAAACTGACCCCCGATTCCACGTCTTTTATTTGAATCCATAACGCGTGGTTATTCGTTACAAACATAGTAGTATACCGGATATGGGGTTGACATGCGAACCGCACTGCTAAAACCTGTATGGTATTTTTCTTTATAGGAAATGATACGGGTTTCCACAATGGATCATAAGCTTTTACATTTGCCGGATTTGAACTTAGAACTCCAAAGCGATGGATCAATTGTCCATCCAAATAAATCTCTGAGGCACCGGATTGCTGAATGATTAACACCAACTGCCTGTCCAGTGAAGAATCTATTAAAAGGCGCAACCGAAACCAAACAATTCCAGATGTTGGGATTTGTGGTAGGTCATAAATATCTGACGTGGGATTGATGAGTTGCCAGGCTCTATCATCATAGTTAGGATTTGCCCATTCGGCATTATCGCCAGTCCGGAATTTCCAACCTTTATCTAACAAACTTCCTTCGGCGGGAAGTTGATTAACATGGATCACTTCTACTCCAGTTTGAGGAAAGCATTCGAACTGTTGTAAAAAAATAAACAGTAAAAATGTGCAGACAATTTTCATACACTCATGTTATAATGCTATACAACTGGCAATTCAATGATAAATGTAGTCACTTCTCCTTCCTTTATTTCCAACTTTATTTCGCAGCCGTGTGCCTTAATTGTCTGAATCATGATTTATAGATTAACATGATTATTATACTGGTAACTGAAGAATGAGCTCGCTTCCTTCACCCACTTTCGTCTCCACTTTTATTTCACCACCATGGGCTTTCACAATATCATAGCTTAAACTTAATCCCAATCCTGTTCCCTGCCCTGTTGGCTTGGTTGTAAAGAATGGCTGAAAGATTTTATCAACAATGTTTTGAGGGATACCGTCGCCGTTGTCTGTTACTGTTAGTTCAATAGCATTATTTAATTTTTTAGTACTTATTGCAATCTTAGGTTCGTATCCGCTAGGGTGTTGTTTTGCCTTTTCATTAACCGCATAAAATGCATTGTTGTATAAATTCAATAGCAATCTTCCGATATCCTGCGGTACGATATTTAATTTTCCAATGGTGTCATCAAAATCTGTTTTGATCGTGGCGTTGAAAGCTTTGTCTTTTGCACGAAAGCCATGATAGCTCAATCGCAAATATTCATCTGCTAATGCATTAATATTAGTCAGCTCTTTTTTTCCCGAAGAAGTTTTTGAATGTTGCAACATTCCTTTTACAATCGCATCGGCTCTTTTGCCGTGATGATTAATTTTTTCTTCATTGTCTATTACATCATTTGCAATCGCATTTGCATCTTCAATATTTCCTTTATTCATTTCATCTTTCATTTCAGCAAGCAATTCTTTATTCACTTCAGAAAAATTGTTTACAAAATTTAAAGGGTTTTGAATTTCATGGGCTATGCCTGCGGTGAGTTCCCCAAGCGAAGCCATTTTCTCTGATTGGATGAGTTGGGCCTGGGTAGATTTTAAATTTTCAAGTGATTGTTTTAGTTGTTCGGTCCGGTGTGAAACTTGTTCTTCCAATATCTTCTTTTCACGCCGCAGGTTCATTGACCTATAATAAATATAGCCCCATACTATTCCAATAAAAGCCAAAGCAAAAATTGCATAGGCCCACCAGGTACGCCACCACGGCGGTGTAATAATTATACTGATACTTTTCTCAGTCCATGTACCATCAGGACTTACTGCCTTTGCTCTTAGGACGTAATTGCCCGGCTGCACTTTGAATAAATAAGCCCTGTTATCGGCGCCGGTAGAATGCCAGTTATTATCATAATTCTCCAGCATGAAGAGGTATTTTATTTCGCCTGGATTTTTATAATCAATAGCAAAGAATTCAAATGAAAAAATATTTTGATCATATTTCAATCTTATTTCTTTCGTTTGCCAGAGAGGCTCTTTTAATATTCCACCTGGTACAATATTTATCTCCTGTTCGCCGATCTTGAAACTTGTAAAGTTGAGAGCAGGGCCTGTACTATTATCTTTCAATGACCCGGGTGAAAATGCATAAAAGCCATTTGGATCCCCTAAAAAAAGTTCCCCGTTTTTGCCTTTAAAATTGTCTGCGGCGATAAATGTATTTTTGTGCACGCCATAACTTTCGCCATACACCTTTACCTGGTCCCTCTTCCTATTAATCATTATGATTTCTTCATTGGTGCTCACCCATAAATTTTGATTATCATCTGCCACGATGTTTATAATTCCTTTTATTTCTGCCCGGGTATTGGGTTCTGTAAAAGATGCAAAGCGGTCATGCTGCTGGTCATAATAATACAACCCATCGTTTGAGCCTGCCCAAATGATCCCATGGGCATCCACGGTAATAGTGGTAATTATTGAGCTCTGCAGGTAGTGATAAAACTCCCCGCTTGTATGATCCAGCCTGAATACGCCCCTGGTGCCAATCCATATATCCCCATTGGTATCTTCTGCGAAACATGAGGCGTAATCATTGATGAGATTATTAGGATTTGTATTATACCTGTAATGTGTAAATACACCGGTTTCGGGATTCATTTTTTCAATAACCCAATTACCGGGGCAAGTCCAAATGTTTTTATTATGATCGATAAAAAGCGATCGCAGTGCATTGCCGCTAATACCTTGAGGATTTTTTTCATTATGCCGGGAGGTAGTAAAACTTTCTTTACCCAAATCAAATCTGCTTAGGCCATTTAAAGTAGCCATCCACAGGTTACCTTTTCCGTCGGCTTTCATACCTGTAATCGTATCATTGCAAAGGCTGTTAATATTGGAAGGATCGTGCATCCATATTTTTTCACTCTTTGTATTCAGATCTTTTCGCATGAGTCCTCTGCCGCCAATCCAGAGAACATTCCTGTTTTCTTCATAATAAAGCGAATTTGCCGGCCGATGTAGTGTATGATAGGGGATATTTTTTTTTGCTGGATTGATATTATACAGATCTCCCTCACCTGTAGAAAACCACGTTAAGCCATCCCTGGAAGAAAAAGACCGAAAGCAATTCGGTTTGAAATATGTTACTTTTTTTGTAACAGGATCATATTTATTTATCCCGTTTTCGATTGACCCGATCCACAATGAACCGGTCGCGTCTTCATCAATAAAACTAATATTATCTATATAGTATGGTGCTTTATGACCCCTTATGGGAGGCCGGCTTAATTTTTCCGGGTGAGCAGGATCATAATAATAGTGGGTAAATTTTCCTGTTTTCCTGTCCATGATCTGTAAGCCGTTGCCATCTGACCCGATCCAAAAATTCCCCTTACTGTCTTCAAAGATGGCTCTTACTTTATTGCTGGAAATAGTGGTGGAATCTTTTGCGTCATTAAGGTAACGTGTAAATTTTCCGGTCGCCCTGTCAAAGCGGTTAAGGCCTCCATCTTCGGGCTGTTCGCCAATATTCAAAAAAGGGCTGCCGCAACCGGCCCATAAGGTGCCGCCGTGGTCTTCGTACAGGTACCATACTCTTTTAAAACTGAGGCTTGAAGGATCGCCGCGGATATTCTTAAAATGGGTAAACTTTCCTGTTCTTTCATCAAGCCTGTCAAGCCCATTGTAGGTGCCTATCCACAGAGTGCCGAGGTGATCCCTGAGAATAGTGTAAACGGTATCATCTGCCAGGCTTGATTCGTCCATCGGGTTGTGCCGGAAACGGGTAAAATTATTTTTTACAGGATCGAATTTATTAATCCCGGAACCATAAGTGGCCACCCAAATGACTCCTGAAGAATCTATATGGAAACAGGGAACCCTGTTGTTGGACAAAGAATTAGAATCACGCGGATCGTTGGTATAAGATATAAGGCGGGAACCATCGTACCGCTGTAATCCTTTAAAAGCCGTAGACAACCAAATATATCCGCGGGGATCTTGTTTCACATCTGTTATAGTGCCCCAATAGCTTTCATCTCCATAGTTCTTGTCCCGGGCCAACACCAGGTTAAAGCTATCCGGCTGAGAAAATGAATTGGCACTTTCAATCAAAAAGAAAATCAATGCCGAAAAACGTAACAATGATTTCATAATATAAATTTATTGCACAGCAGGTAACAAGACAATAAATTGAGAGCCTGTTCCTTTCTTCGTTTCAATTTTCATTTTCCCCAATGTGCTTGTTAGTTGCGAATAACAAGAATGTGATTTCATTGCGGAATGATTGATTATTTTGTCAATTGAATATACTTGTTATAACTGAGCATTCGCCATATCCATTCAGTAAAGCCAAACCGGAAATGCTTCATCCAAAACAGGCTCACAAAAATTTGAAGTGTAAATAGTAAAATGGCTAATGGAGTTATCAATTGCATGTGCATTTTCCCCAGCATACTTAAGCCAAAGCCGTAAAAGAAGAGACAATAGAAAATAGTTTGAGATAAATAGTTGGTCAGCGACATCATACCTACAGCCGCTAATGCAGGAAATATTTTCAGGCTTTGCTTGTAATGATAAAGTTGAATGAGCGAGGTGCAATACACTAATGAAAGACTGAGTATGCCTATGTTGGAAAATACATAATCAATAATTGAAAAAGCCTTTCCTTCATAACTAACACCAAATATCTCTATCACTGTTTTTTTAATAAGATAAAGCATTGCAATTATCAAAGCAATTTTGAAAACTTTTTTTATAAGCGTAATATTTGCGCCAGTATCCTGCAAATAGCCTTTTCTGAAAATAAAATATCCAAGGAGAAATTTACCAAGCGCTTCTGCGACATCTCTCCACTGCGACCAGCGTTCAAAAAAAATATACCATACTATTTTATAATTTGCTTTTGCAATGCTCATCAAATTTCCCGAGAGCATATTGTTTTCATAGGCTGCAAGCGATGCGCTTAGCTCTTTATCTGCAGGAGGCAGAAATAGTATTTTGAGCGCTTGTACAAAAGGGCCGCACACAAACAACAAAAACAAACCCATCCAGATAAGATTTTTTGTTTTTACATTTCTGAACAGCAACATCAGCAGGCCGGCCATTGCATATACATTCAGTATTTCGCCCCACCAAAAGGCAATATGCAGGAGCGCCAAAAGAAAGAGGATGATCATGCGCCTCACAAAAAATGAATTTGGGTGCAACACTCTTTGTGAAACCCTTTCCATTAATACACCAAAGCCATAACCAAACAGCATAGAAAAAATAGTGATGAATTTTCCTTCTATAAATAAACTTACAAAATGTTCCGTCACCTTATCTGCTGCTGTGCTCGTTAATAGTTTTGCCTGGTTTTCCGGCAAGGCAAAACTGATAAAGCCTTCAAGATTGGCAATCAAAACGCCGAACAAAGCAAAGCCCCTGATAACATCAACTATTACAGTTCTGTTGTTTTGTGTTATCGGTTGTGCAGTGTTCATGTTAGTTTGATGAAGACAGTTTTAATACTCCTGCCTTTACAAAAATGAATATTCATGTTAATATAAAAATACCGCATTGATGGAAGTTTACTATTAGTCAGGAATTATAATTCTATTCTTCCACTGTACTTCCCTGCGATGATACAGCTTTCCATTCATTATTGCGCTTTATCCAAACATCATAAAATCTTGTTTTGCGATCGGTGATCATTGCTTTATTTTTTCCATGTGTATGCACGGTGAAAATTACGACAGCAGTATTATCATATATGTTTATTACGGGGTTTTCAAAATTGAAAGAGTCAATAACGATGGAATCTTTCAGCCTTTGGCTGATACTGCTGTACATGCTTTGCAGACATTGTTGTTTATTATGTATGCCTTCATCAGAAACACTTATAAACGTAGCATCCATGAGGGAAGAAAGAAAAGCCGTGTCTAATGCAAACTCTGCTTTCAACCAGTTGTATTCTAATGAGAGCAAGTGTTCTTTTATTTTATTTATTGATGTATCGCCACTTTCTTTTAAGTCGTGTTGAGAACATGAAAAAAAGAATAGTATAGTAGCTAATAATACAACGATTTTAAGATTAATTTTAATCATCGGATTTAATTGTTGCTTTCAATAATGCAGCTTTCTTCTCCACTTCTTGTATTTGATTTAGCATGGATTAATTTTTATCAGTTTAAAATAAGCCTGCCTTCTTTTCCATTTAATTTTAAGGTCATGGATGGACTGAAAATAATTTCTTTTTGTTCCACTGCCCTTGTAAGCCTGAATTTAACCTGTGAATATTTAGGCTTTCCTTTTTCTTCTGACACGGTTATATAAACAGCCGGATTAAATGAATGAGTAAATGTTTTATTGTCTTCAGTATATCCAGAAGCCAGTAATGCCGATCTCATTTCAATAAATTCTTTCTCGTTAATGGTCATGTGCAGTTCTGTAATGGCATCAAACAATCTTGATTCCAGCTCTTTTCCACCCCAACTCGCCATAAATTGTTTCATTGCCAAACCTGCATTCACCATTGAATCGGTAATTCCCCAGTTCTTATAGGCATCAGCAGAATAACTGGTGAGGTTTGGGAATATGGTTGGTTCCTTCGGCTTTGTTGAATCAGATTTATACCAGGGCATCACTTCTTCCAATGTAAAGTCGGGGCCTTTATATGTATGGACAAATAATGAATCTTTATAAAATTGTTTCCAGCCTTCCAGTATGAAATCTTTCATACCCGGTTTTTGTGTTTGAAATATTAATACGCCGCTTCCTTTTTGATTGGCCCAAAAACCTTTCGCCTGGCTGATGTGTAAAAAATTAAGCTGACCCAGCGCATAGAGATCAAAACTGGGTTTACCGCCATAGTAAGCCGTATCGGTTTCCAGTACTGCAAATTCCTTTTGAAAAAAAGAATCGTTTTTAATAGCAAACCAGGTTGTGGTATCAATGATGAGATCTATATGACAAAGGTCGGATACAGGGGCTGTTGATTGCGTTTCCTTTTTTGTGTCGTTACTTGTACAAAGAATAATAATCATCATCAGAACGGGGAAGGAATATTTCATGAGTTGATTTTTTTATAACATTTTAAATTTTATGAACCGTTTATTGATCTTGCAATATTTTTGCTTTCTTCTCTACCTTTTCAAACACACGCAAATAATTTTCGCTTGTTATTTTTTTTAATTCTGTTTCTGTCCAACCCCTCCTTGCCAGTTCAATCAACACAGTGGGGAAACAGGAAACATCTTCCAGGCCGGGGATTGGATAATCCATGCCATCATAATCTCCGGCGATGCCGATATGATCAATGCCAATTAATTTTTTTACATAATCAAAATGATTGGCAACATCTGCAACAGATACAACAGGCATGGGGTAATCTTTTTCCCACTGTACCATCACCTCGTTCAGCTTTATTTTATCACCGGGAAATTTTGCTTTAATGGAATAATAAACAGAATCACCTGCTTCTGCCCATTTACCAAATGCGGTGGTGGTATGCTCCGCCACCATATCGATCATAATTAATCCACCATTTTTTTTCAGACGTAATAATATTTCATCGGGCACATTGCGGTTTACATCACCTAATGCTCTTGCATTGGAATGACTGAATATAACGGGAGCTTTAGTAATGTCAAGAATATCGCTCATTGATTTTGCCGAGATATGGCTCATGTCTATGATAATGCCAAGGCGGTTCATCTTCTTTACCATGTCTCTTCCGAGTGCAGAAATTCCATTGTGTTTTGGAGCATCGTCGCTTCCATCAGCAAACTCATTGGTAAAATATGTGAATGTCATACAACGCAAACCATATTGATAAAGCGTATCAAGTAATGAGATGTTACCATTTAGTTGTTCAGAGCCTTCCTTCATGGGCAGCAGCGCAATTTTTCCTTCCAGCATGGCTTTACGCATTTGCGCTGAAGTGCTTACGATTTTCAAATCTTTTTGATAAACTTTTTCTAACTTATGCAGAAAATCATACTGAGTTTTAAGATTGAATGAATCCGCATCTAAATTTAGTTGTACCCCGCCAACTCCGCCTTTTCTCCAGCGGGGAATATCAGTTTGGCCTTTGCTGATCGTATCTAATGGATAGTCGGAAATATCCTGCGGGCATTTTTTTAATCTTTTATAAACACATCCAAAGTACCAGGCAAATAAATCGCTGTGCCCATCTATGACTGGTGAAGTCCTTAAAACTTTAGCAACAATTTGTTTTGCTCTAACCTCGCCGACAGGATGGTTTATTTGCGCCTGTATTAGATTTACCACAAAACACAACACCATTAAAATAAAAAGTTTCATGCTGTTAAGTTTTTCTTCTGAGCGAAGCAGTTATATGAGGTTCGGTTTACAATCAAACATTAACCTGGTTTTCCTTCGGTAATTGGTAGTTGAATGATAAAGTCAGTTCCTTCGCCTTCCTTGGTCTCCACTTTTATTTCCCCACTATGTGCTCTTATAATATCATAGCTTAAACTCAAACCCAGGCCTGTTCCCTGCCCGGTCGGTTTTGTTGTGAAGAATGGTTGAAAGATTTTGTTGGCAATATTTTGAGGAATACCATCGCCGTTATCTTTTACAGCTATTTCGATCTTGTCATGGAGTTTTTTTGTTTCCACAGAAACTGTTGGTTTGTAATTTTTATAGGCGGACTTACTTTTCTCTGCCACGGCATAGAATGCATTATTGTATAAATTCAATAGCACTCTTCCAATATCCTGCGAGACAATATTTATTTTTTCAATACGGTTATCAAACTCCGTTTTCATAGCCGTGTTGAAGCTTTTATCTTTTGCTCTCAAGCCATGATAAGCGAGCCGCAGATATTCATCTGCTAATGCATTGATGTCGGTTGGTTCTTTTATGCCGGTACTTGTACGCGAATGCTGCAGCATATTCTTCACAATCGCATCTGCACGCTTGCCATGATGATTTATTTTTTGTTCATTTTCACGAATATCATCTGCGATTGAAATGGCATTTTCCTTACTGCCGGTCTGTAATTCATTTTTTAATTCATCAATGAGTTCTGTGTTTACGTCAGAAAAATTATTTACAAAGTTTAGTGGGTTTTGTATTTCGTGTGCAATGCCAGCAGTGAGTTCGCCAAGACTTGCCATTTTCTCCGATTGAACTAATTGTGATTGGGCGTCTTTTAATTTAGCAAGTGCTTTTTCTGTTTCTTCCTTTTGGCTTTTGATTTCTGCGTTGAGCTTCGCAAGCTCATCATTCTTCACCCGGAATTTTTCTGTTTCTTTTTCTGACTCTTCTGCACGATGTGAAATTTCAAAATTCAACACTTTTTGGTTAACAGCGTCTTTATGTAATTTCTTTTCGATGGTGTCATACATTTCGAAATGTACGAGTGCCTGCTCATAATTTTGATCACCTTTGTAACATTCATACAAGGCCCAATGAGCCTTGCCTGAAAGATCAGCGGCATTAATTTCATCTGAAATTTTAAGTGCCTGGTGCAAAAAATCCAATTCGCTGTTGCCGGTTGATTGCGCTGCAGATTTTTTTAAGCCCGCGAGAAATAAAAGAACTTCTGCTTCACCTTTTCGATCTCCTGTTTCGCGCCTTATTTGCAAACTTTTAGCCGAGAAAAAATCTGCTTTGGCCCAATTATTTTGTTGCTTATAAATTTCTGCCAGGTGAAATAAAGCATTGGCCTGGCCTCGTTTATCGTCATTACTATCGCTAATGGCAAGACTTCTTTCGCAATAATCTATAGCCTTTTTCCAATCTTTTAATTTTAAATAAACCGATCCTATATTGTCCAGGCTGCCAGCTTCGCCCCATTTATCGCCCGACTGCTGCCGTATAGCAAGCCCTTGCTGGTAATAGTGTAAAGCCTCCTCGTAATTTTGAATTTCAAAATAAACTGCACCGATCACATTAATAGCGTATGCTTCCATCAGCGTAAAGCCTGTAGCCCGCGTTATGTAAAGGCATTGGTGATAATAATCCAAAGCCTGTTCGTAATTGCCCAGGTATTTATAAGTAACTCCTGTTTGATAGAGGGTGGTGCCTTCAGCTTCCAGAAATCCCGTTTGCCTGCTAAGTCTTAGCGATCTTTTTAAAAGATCCAGGGAGTTAGAAAAGTTTCCCCAGTTCCGCTGAACGATGCCGAGGTATTCACAAACCACCGCGACACCTTTAAGATCGTCAAGTGATTCAAAAATTGAGAGTGCTTCATTCAAGCATTTTAAAGCTTCCTCATTTTTTGAAAGACGCACAAGAGCAAAGCCATAGCACTTGAGCGCTTCTGCTTTTCCTTTTGGATAATCTACATCCTTAAGAAACTCCAAAGACTGGCCACTTAATTTAAAAGAGTTGGGTGAGTCATTGACCCTAATATCCCAGGCTGTTTGATTAAGTTTATCAATTTTATCTTTGATGCTCTGATCATTATTTTTCATGAAAGGCTATTCGGTAAAAGATGGAGTAAACTTTATACCATATAAAATTCCCATTGAATGCGGTCGGGATCTTTAAAGGCAACATAAAGCTTTTGCAAGGTTTCATCCAGCTTTACGCCTGTATTCTCAACGCCTGCATCACTCAGGCCTTTTGCAAACCTGTTAAGCTCTTCCTCCGTTTCGCAAGCGATAGCGAGGTGATCTGTGCCGATGGTAAAGGGATTAAAATTTGTCTCTTCATCTGCTTTTTTAAAAACAATAAATACTCCGCCTTCAGGAAATGCAAACAAGCCGTCTGCTTCCAATGCAATAGGAAATCCAATGGTATCCCTATAAAATGTTTTTGAAACATCAAGATTAGAACAACGCAGATTTACATGGTGAAGCCCCGGTGTTTTAGGATTAATTGCCATAGTTTATGTTTTTTAATTAATGAAAAAAGTTTATGCTTTTAAAGGTAAACTTATAACAAATACACTTTCCGTACTTTCTGTGCTTTCTACATTTATCGTTCCACCATGCGCTTTAATAATATCATAACTTAACGATAAACCCAGGCCAGTTCCCTGCCCGCTTGGTTTAGTTGTAAAGAATGGTTGAAAGATTTTATCAACTATTTTTTGCGGAATGCCATTTCCATTATCCTTTACGCTCACTTCTATTTTATCATTTACTCTTTTTGTATGGATGGAAACAATTGGTTGATAATTTTTATCAGCCTTTTTTTTCTTTTCGTTAACTGCATAAAACGCATTATTGAAAAGGTTAAGCAGAGCCCTTCCAATATCCTGCGGAACAATATTTATTTTCTGAATGCTTTCATCGAAGTAAGTAGTAAAATCTGCATTAAAACTTTTGTCTTTTGCACGTATGCCATGGTAACTCAATCGCAAATATTCATCTGCCAGGGCATTAACATCTGTCAGTTCCCTTTGGCCTGTGTTTGTTCGTGAATGCTGAAGCATATTGTTTACAATAGCTTCGGCACGCCTGCCGTGATGTATTATTTTTTCTTCATTTTCTTCTAAATTATCAGCTATGGTGATTGCCTCATTTGTATTTCCTGCATTCATCTCCATTTTTATTTCGGCAATCAATTCTTTATTTACTTCCGAAAAATTATTAATAAAGTTCAGTGGGTTCCTTATTTCATGCGCAATGCCTGCAGTGAGTTCGCCAAGCGAAACCATCTTTTCGGCGTGGATCAATTGTGCCTGCGTGGATTTCAATTCGATGAGCGCCGCTTCAATATTTTGCTTTGCCTTATCAAGCTTCGCAAAATCTTCATAGCGGGAATAGGCAATCGAAAACGCATCGGCCAATGATTTTACCAAATCCAATTCATAAGGCGTTAACGGCTGGATACTTCCAACATAAAGCATTCCCTGGGTAAAGGGGATTAAATGTAATTCCAGCGATTCTGGCGGAACAATTCCATCCTGCAATAATTGTATATTTTGAGCTCCCTCCTTTTCTTTCAGGTATTGTATCCATTCAAGAAATTCCGCTTTGCTCCAGTGATGCCGGAACACTTCTTTTCGACGCCAGTGATCAACTGCTTTTGCTGTTACTTCATCACCATCAAATGGAAGCTGCAATACACCCAGCGATTGGCCATCCGGCGTTGACAAATAAACTTCCATATTGGATTGCGTTTCATCCATAATGAAAACGCCACACCTGATAAACGGTATGTCCAGCTTACCAAGCTCCTGCCACATAAGTGGTGTAATGTTTTGCAGGTCTGCTGTGGACCGCATGCTTGCCACCTGTCCGCGTATCCTGTCGAGTGATGCCTGCTTTAGGGCTTCTCTTATCAGCAGCTCAGCCTTATGCAAATCAAGGTAACGCTTATACGCCTGGTCAAAAACTTTTGAAAAACGTATAATGATCCCGTTGTCTTCATCGGAGAAAATCTCCCCGTTATAGTTGTGTACAAAAATGGAAGAGTGCCTGGCAATAGCTGCTGACACAGAATATGCAGTCCCATTTAACACAAGCTTCTTCCTTTCCTCAGGTAAATATTTATTATCGGAATTTTCAAACATATATCCGAAATATTCATTCTTTACGGCAAAAGGATATACCTTTTTATGTAAAGCTTCTCCACTTTCAACCGCGGCAAAAAAATCATTTGCAATAGGATGATCAAGATAGGGAAGGCGAAAGTTTTTCGTATAGTCCTGGCCAGGAGCTACTATCCATAGATCAAATTCCTTAGATCCTTCATGAAAAATATTGATGTTGACAGCATCCATTTTTTGTAACCCGAGCGCCCGCAGGTTTTCGAAAACAACCTTCACTACTTCTTCAAGTTCGTCACTCTTATGCATGGCGAGCGAGCTGGAACGCACCCGCTCCAATGCCACTTCTATCTTTCCTTCTCTTGCCCGTGCCTCTGCATTTTGAAGATCTGTGAAACGCTTATAGGTAAGATCAAAGACCCCGGCAAAACGCCTCATCACATTTTTAGCCTCACCGGGAAAAGGCGTTTCCCGGAAAGCAAACAAGCCGCCTGCCTGGAATGTAGCGAGGAAATAATATTGATGAAGGTCCTCATTACTGATTACTATTGAATGTGAATCGGGTAATCTGAACTTTGCAGACACCTGTGTTTTATAATAGTCCGTTAGGTCTTTCCCTATTAATTCATAAGAATATTCTTCCTGTTTCAGCCATGCGTTAAATGCGCCCCGCAATAATGGATGGATGTCCATTGATTCATCACCGGATATTTGTAGCGGCATACTTTTACCTGACGCTGCAGATGCCCAAACATTTACACTACGTTTTTCTTTATTAATAATTCCAATGCCACATCGCAACATTCCTATATTCAATTTCTCCAATTCGTCGAAGATGATTGCAACCGCATTGCCCATGTCATCACTTTTTTGCATTGACATTGCACTTGCCCGCACCCGCTCCAGGGCTGCTTCGATCTGCGCTTCTCTTGCCTGCGTTTCCAATTTTTGAAGATCCTGAAAACGAACATAGGCCTGGTAAAAAATACTGCCGAACCTTGTAAGTATTTCCGTTTCCTTTTCTGAGAATAATGGCTTGGCATAGCTTGTAATTTGTATTCCTATGTTTTTTACTACCGCCAGGGAAAGGGCATAATATCTACTTTCTAAAATTTCCTGTCGTCGGTTGGCAGGGATATTCTTATAATCAGTATGTTCAAAAAAATAACTAAACAGCTCATTCTTTTCTGCGACAGAATAACTCTTTGACAGCAATTTTTGTCCGCGTTCTTTTGCTTTCGCTATGTCATTCAATACGGTAACATCCGCATAAGAAATCCGGAACAGTGAAGAATTTGTAAGGGTATCGTTGGCAGTCCAGCATTCAACATCTTCAGAGCTTTCAGAAAAAATCATAATGCTGGCCGTGGCAAGTTTTATTTTCAACTCTTTAAATCTTTTAAAAATTGAGTTTGTCACTTCCTGAAGTTCATCACTTCTCTGCATAGCCATGGTTCTTGCCCTCACTTTTTCAAGCGATGCTTCAATTTCCAATTCACGTTTCATTTGCTTCAGCGATGCAGACCTTTTTTTCAGTTTCTTTTTTAGTTCCTCATTCTCTAGCTGAAGCGTTTCTTGCTTTTGCTCTTTCATTACATTAAGTGTGTGAATTTTTGATGAGGCTTGCAACGGTATTAGCAGGACTGCGGTCATAAGCACCTGCAATTCGCTTCTTAAAGATATACTTAAAAGTGGTTTTACTTTACAGTCCTTACCGGAAAATAAGATCGAAGATTTTATATAGGTAGTCTTAATTTATTCACAAGAAGACCGCACATTTAGTTCCATATTTCTGCCGGCTGTTGTTCTGTAATCTTATAATCCCTGCCTTGAGTCTGAATTACAGATTTGCACTGATGTATGAATTTCACTGATTTCATTCTTTTTTTTAAAAATTGCTTTTTTTTCGTGTGATATCTTTTAATCATTCTAATCCGTGATTCAGACAACAGGCAATTGAATAATAAATTCGCTTCCTTCACCTTCCTTTGATTCTACTTTTATTTCACCACCATGTGCTTTCACAATATCATAGCTCAGGCTCAATCCCAAGCCCGTTCCTTGTCCTGTTGGTTTTGTAGTAAAGAATGGTTGAAAGATTTTATCCAAAACTTTTTGCGGAATTCCATTACCATTGTCCTTTACCGTTATTTCGATTTTGCGGTGGAGTTTTTTCGTTTCAACAGAAACAGTTGGTTTGTAATTCTTATCCGCAGATTTATTTTTTTCTGCTACTGCGTAAAAAGCATTGTTGTATAAATTCAATAATACTCTTCCAATATCCTGCGAAACAATGTTTACTTTTTCAATGCTACTATCAAACTCTGTCTTCATGGCCGTATTGAAGCTTTTATCTTTTGCTCTTAAGCCATGATAAGCCAGTCGCAGGTATTCATCAGCCAATGCATTAATGTCCGTTGGTTCTTTTTGACCTGTGCTGGTGCGGGAATGTTGCAACATATTTTTTACAATCGCATCGGCCCGCTTGCCATGATGATTTATTTTTTGCTCGTTTTCACTAATATCATTTGCAATTGAAATGGCTTCTTCTTTACTGCCAGTTTGTAGTTCATTCTTCAACTCTTCAATCAGTTCTGTGTTTACGTCAGAAAAATTATTTACAAAGTTTAGCGGGTTTTGTATCTCGTGGGCAATACCCGCAGTGAGTTCACCAAGACTTGCCATTTTCTCTGATTGAACTAATTGTGATTGGGCTTCTTTTAATTTAGTAAGTGCTTTCTCTGTTTCTTCTTTTTGGCTTTTGATTTCTGCGTTAAGCTTTGCGAGCTCATCATTCTTTACCCGGAATTTTTCTGTTTCTTTTTCTAACTCTTCTGCACGATGAGAAATTTCAAAATTCAACACTTTTTGGTTAACGGCATCTTTATGTAATTGCTTTTCGATACTGTCATATATTTCAAAGTGTGCGAGAGCTTGCTTATAATTTTGATCAACTCTATAATATTCATACAAAGCCCAATGAGCCTTGCCTGAAAGATCAGCGGCATTAATTTCATCGGCAATTTTTAATGCCTTTTGCAGAAAATCCAATTCGCTGCTGCCGGGTGATTGCGCCGCAGATTTCTTTAACCCGGCGAGAAACAAAAGAATTTCAGCTTCTCCCTTTCTGTCTCCCGTTTCCTGCCGTATCTGCAAACTTTTACCTGAGAAAAAGTCTGCCTTTTCCCAATTATTTTGTTGCTTATAAATTTCTGCGAGGTGAAATAGGGAATTGGCCTGTCCCCGTTTATCATCAGTACTTTCGCTAATAGCAAGGCTCCTTTCACAATAATCCGCAGCTTTTTTCCAATCTTTTAATTTTAAATAAACCGCCCCAATATTGTCCAGGCTGCCTGCTTCGCCCCATTTATCGCCGGACTGTTGCCTGATAGCAAGCGCTTGCTGGTAATAATGTAAAGCTTCGTCATAATTTTGAATTTCAAAATAAACTGCGCCGATCACATTAATAGCGTATGCCTCCATCAGGCTAAACCCGATAGACCGCGTGATATAAAGGGATTGGTGATAATAGTCTAAAGCCTGTTCATAATTACCGAGGTACTTATAGGTAACCCCCGTTTGATAGAGGGTTGTACTTTCCGCTTCCAAAAATCCCGTTTGCCTGCTGAGCCCGAGTGCTTTTTTTAGAAGGGTTAAGGAGTTTGAAAAATTGCCCCAGTTTCTTTGAATGATTCCAAGATATTCATACACAACCGACAGGGATTTAAGATCGTCCAGGGATTCAAAAATTGGAAGCGCTTCATTTAAACATTTAAGCGCCTCTTCATTTTTTGAAAGACGCACAAGAGCAAAACCATAGCATTTAAGCGCTTCTGCTTTTCCTTTCGGATAGTCCACGTCCTTGAGAAGTTCCAAAGACTGACCGCTTAATTTAAAAGAGCCTGGTGAGTCATTGACCCTGTTGTCCCAGGCTGTTTGATTAAGTTCATCAATTTTATCTCTGATACCCTGATCATTATTTTTCATGAAATGCTGTTCGGTAAATGAGGGGTCAGAGCTTAGACCATGTAAAATTCCCATTGAATGCGGTCAGGATCTTTAAAGGCAACATACAATTTTTGCAAGGTTTCATCCAGCTTTACGCCTGTGTTCTCAACGCCTGCTTCGGTTAATTCTTTGGCGACACGTTGCAGTTCTTCCTCCGATTCGCAAGCCAAAGCAATATGGTCGAGCCCAATGTTGAAAGGTGTAAAGGTTTCGCCAGATCGCGCATCTGCTTTCTTAAATGCTAATATGATATTACCGGCCAGGAAGCCTATAATGTCCGGAGTGTCCAGGGCAAGTGTAAAACCCAATACGTCTCTGTAGAATTTTTTGGTAATCTCCATGTCAATACAGCGCAAAGCGATGTGGTGTATTCCTTTTGTTGTTGGATTGATAGCCATAATTATTGTTTTATTAAGTGAGGAGGAAAGGAAATGATTAAGAAAGTTAACTCAGCTATGATTAAAAAGGAAATATTCGTGAGAAAATACTTATAACAAAAGAAGGTGTGCTTTTGACTTAAATCTTTTTTAGCTCGATGGCAGTATCGCCATGAACTCACTTCCTTCACCCTCTTTCGTTTCCACTTTTATTTCACCGCCATGCGCTTTGATGATATCATACATTGTCTGAATCACGGATTTAAATGGATTTATGGATTTCACAGATTGCATTTAAAGGACGAGTCTTTTAAAAGTTAATCTTTTTCCCAAGCCAATGCCCGTTGATAGATCAACTCTTGGCGACCATTACCCTGAAATTTATGCACTTCAAAAGAAGCTCCGATAATTTCCTCTTTTATGTCTTTATGTTTTAGTTCTTTATTCATAATTCTTATCCGTGTAATCTCTTAATCCTTCTAATCAGTGATTCAGACAAATGGTATTTGAATAATAAACTCACTTCCTTCTCCTTCCCTCGTTTCCACTTTTATCTCTCCCCCATGTGCTTTGATAATATCATAACTTAAACTCAAACCCAAGCCTGTTCCTTGTCCTGCTGGTTTTGTAGTAAAGAATGGCTGAAAGATTTTATCTACTATGTTTTGCGGAATGCCTTTACCATTATCGCTAACAACGATTTCAACTTTATCATTTATTTTTTTTGTGCTTACTGAAATCATTGGTTCATAATTTCCAATTTGGAGTTTCATCTTTTCTACGATGGCATAAAATGCATTGTTATATAAGTTGAGCAATACCCTTCCAATATCCTGGGGTACTATGTTGATCTTTCCAATCGATTCATCAAAATCGGTGTTGATTGTTGCGTTGAACGATCTGTCTTTTGCACGAAGGCCGTGATAGCAAAGTCTCAGATATTCATCTGCGAGTTTATTTAGATCGGTAGCTTCCCTTTCCGCTGATGTGCTTTGTGAATGTTGCAGCATACTTTTTACAATGGCATCTGCACGTTTGCCATGGTGGTTTATTTTTTCTTCATTCTCCTCTAAGTTATTTGCTATTGAAATTGCTTCAATTGTATTACCTGAATTCAGTTCATTTTTCATTTCGGCGAGCAATTCTTTATTTACTTCTGAGAAATTATTTACAAAATTCAATGGGTTTTGTATTTCATGAGCTATGCCGGCTGTGAGTTCACCAAGGGAGGCCATCTTTTCGGATTGGATCAATTGGGCCTGGGCAGATTTTAAATTAGTAAGCGTTGTTATTAGTACCCCATTTGCTTTACGCTTCTGCCGGTTATTGGTGTAAAGAACGAGTGCAATAATGAGAAAAAATGCCAATCCTGCCAGCATTGCATAATTCCTGTTTCTATTTTGAATTTGAATTCTTTCTTTTTCCAAATCCTGTAAACGGAGCTGTTCACTAAAAGTAAGGTTCTGAAACTCCGCTAAACTATTAATTCTGGCTTTGTTTAAACTATCTTTTGTAATAAGGGCGAGGCCCTGGTATTTGAATGCACTGTCAAATTGGTTATTCAATTTGTAGGCAAGAAACAAGTTTTCGTAGGCAGTTCCGTTGTCAAGCTCGGTTGCAGAAATTGTTCCGAGCGAACGGAATGTTTCGTCATATTTGATAGCATAGTAAAGTGCTGAATCTTTCTCGTTTTCTAACCGGTAATAGGTGGTTAATCGCAAATAATTTCTGACCAAAGCAATATTATTATTTGATTCTTCAGCTTGCTGCATACTTTGGTAAAAAAATTTCCTGGCAAGTATCTTATCTCCCATTTGCAGGTATATATCTCCCAGGCGGTATAGAACAATGGAAAACACATTTTTTCTTTTGGCGTACTGTAATGCAATTTTTTCTGCATCTTTCATAAAAAATAACGCAGAATCCAGCATGTTAAGATCTGAATAAGTGCGGCCAAGGCTGATATCAGCGCTTAATATTCTCGAAGAGTCATTGATACCCTCTGCAATTTTCCTGGATTCTTTACTATGTAGAATCTGCTGTTCTTGATTTTGTACAGCGAACATTAATAAAGTAAATGTATTATGGGCGTATGAAAGTGTTGAAAGCCTTGACTTTTGAGGTGAAAAATTGTCGTCGAAGATCCAGGTATTTTTTTCACTTTCCGGGTCTTCTGCAATGGTAAATGCCTCCAACAAACATTTGAGAGATTCTGCATATCGCCCACTAATTGATAATAGTTGCCCTTTATAAATCAATGCCCTTGCTTCCGGCAGTTTTTTATTATTCCTGCGGGCTAATGATAAGGCCTGTTCCATCACATAAAGGGCAGTATCCCTGTTTATTGTTCCATAATAACCGGAGGTAATTTCCCAGCATGCCTTATACCGCAAAGAGTCGCTTGTCGCATTATCAAGAATGTTTCGCAAACTGTCCGGTAAACTTTGCTGAGCAAATACCACAGCAGGAAACAGTAATAGCGATATTATTTTTGAACAGGTTTTCATTCTTTCGGTTTTAAAGTATAGGTAGGTGTAGTATAAACTCCGCACCTTCATTTTCTTTACTTTCAACTTTTATTTCTCCGCCATGCGCCTTTATAATATCATAACTCAAAGATAAACCCAATCCAGTTCCCTGCCCGGTAGGTTTTGTGGTAAAGAATGGCTGAAAGATTTTATCTATTACTTTTTGGGGAATGCCATTGCCATTATCTTTTACACTTAGCTCCACTCTGCCATTTATTCCTTTCGTGCTTACAAAAACTGTCGGTTCATAGCCTTCAACTTTGGGGTTCATTTTTTCGGCGACGGCATAAAAAGCGTTGTTATATAAATTCAATAAGACTCTTCCGATATCTTGCGGAACAATATTTATTATATCGATGCTTTCATCGAAGTCTGTTTTGATATCTGCATTGAAGTTTTTGTCCTTTGCACGATAACCATGATAACTCAATCTTAAATATTCATCTGCCAGTTTATTAATGTCTGTAGGTTCTTTTATGCCTGTATCCTTTCTTGAATGTTGCAGCATTCCTTTTACAATGGCATCGGCACGCTTGCCGTGGTGGTTTATTTTTTCTGAGTTGTCTTTTATTTCATTCAAAATATTTTTTATTTCTGTAATATTTCCTTTATCAATTTCTTCTGTTGCTTCATCTATCATTTCTTTATTCACTTCACTAAAATTATTCACGAAGTTTAATGGGTTTTGTATTTCGTGTGCAATGCCTGCAGTGAGTTCTCCAAGCGAAGCCATTTTTTCAGACTGGATGAGTTGGGCCTGGGTAGATTTTAGTTCTGATAAGGTGGTTTCTACTTTTTCTTTTTGCTGTTGAAGTAAGATGTTAGCTTTTTTCCTATTTCTGCTGTTTCGCCAAAGAATAAAAATTAATAATAAAAATAATCCCAATGCTGAAAGCATTAGATACATTTTTATTTTGTTCTTATATTGTTCTTGTGCCTGCTCTATTTCCTGCTGCCGTTGTTGTTCATTGAATAAAAAATTTTGCAATTGCTTCGATTTTTCCTGGTTTAGTACACTATCTTTTAAATCGATGGCCAGTTGTTGATACTTAAATGCACTGTCAAACGCATGCTGAGCCTTATATACTATACTTAAAGTATTATATGCCGGAATAATACTGAAAGGAAAATCCTTCCGTGCTGATATAGATTTATTTGCATAAAATACTGCAGAATCAAACTGCCCCATTTTTTCAAAAACATCAGCTCTGCCGTTATAGGTTTCAAGAATATCGACAAGATAAACAGCAGAATAATACGCCTTCCTGTAAAAATTTAGCGCCATTTCATAGTGGCCTTGCTTAGTATAAATTTGACCCATAAAAAGTAAAGGAGAACTCCATTGTCGATTTACTTGTGTATCTATTGCATAACTTTTTTTAAAATAGCAAAGTGCAGAATCCAGTTTGTTCAGACTTTCATAGGTTCTGCCAGTGTTTATTAGAATAACTTCTTCAGCGAATGGAAAAGCATTAAGATGCGGTTGAATTTTTCCCCATGCCCTATGTAAATAATTTAAAGCTGTTCTTGCATCACCACCAAAGAGATATGCTAGTCCTATATCTTGTAAGTTCCAGGCCTGCCTGTAATAATTATCACTGTTTTCAAGTTGCTTTGATAAATTAAATTCAATAGAAAGGCAAGTCGTATAATTCCCATTAAAAATATAGTTCCAACTTGCGATTTGACTACAATAATACTCGCCTGTTTCAAAGTGTATTTCTTTTGCCAGATCTACACCTTTTTGTGCATACATTAAAGCCGTATCTGCACTATTAAAAGTATATTGCTGACTTAAAAGGTAATATTGCCACACCTTATCAGAATCTTCTTTAGATGAAGAGATCCTTTTCTTAACCGAGTCAACGAGTTTTCCTTTCTGAAGAAAAAACAATGAAGTATCTATTGGGAGAGAGTGATAGTTTGGGCTTTCCTGTGCCCTTAAACAGCATGTTATAAATAGAACAAAAAACACTGAGACAAACCTTTTCATGTGGCTTATATTTATACCATAAACTTTTTATCCGTTCTCTTTAATTGGCAACTGAATAATAAACACCGAACCTTCACTTTCCTTTGTCTCTACTTTTATTTCTCCTCCATTCGCTCTTATAATATCATAACTCAAACTCAAACCCAATCCTGTTCCCTGCCCGGTAGGTTTTGTGGTAAAGAATGGCTGAAAGATTTTATCTATTAATTTTTGCGGGATGCCATTACCGTTATCTTTTACATTGATAAAGATTTTATCACCATTCTTCCTTGTAGCAAGCCAAATTGTGGGTTCATAACCAGCCTGCCCGGCGGGTAAGTTTTCTGAATGTTGTATACTTTTTTCGGCAACGGAATAAAATGCATTGTTGTAAAGATTCAATAATACTCTTCCTATATCCTGGGGAATGATATTAATTTTTCCAATCGTTTCATCAAAGTCTGTATGTGTTATTGCATTGAACGATTTGTCTTTTGCACGAAAGCCGTGATAGCTTAGCCGCAGATATTCGTCGGCTAATGCATTGAGGTTTGTTAATTCTTGCTGCCCGCTATTTATCCGTGAATGCTGAATCATGCCTTTCACGATCGCATCCGCTCTTTTACCATGGTGATTTATTTTTTGCTCGTTTTCTTCAATAGTATTTGCGATAACAATTGCCTCTTTTGTATTGCCTTCATTTAATTCATTCTTCATTTCTCCAATCAATTCCGTATTTATCTCTGAGAAATTATTTACAAAGTTTAACGGGTTTTGCATTTCGTGTGCAATGCCGGCGGTGAGTTCGCCCAGCGAGGCCATTTTTTCCGATTGGATTAATTGAGATTGTGTTTCCCTTAGCTCTTTTGTTCGCTCTTCCACCTTTTGTTCCAGCATCTCATTCTGGTGAAGGATTAGTTTTTCATTTTCTTTCAGATAGGTTAATGATTCTTTTTGTGCCTGGTACTTTTCCTTAATATAATTATTGATGTTTAATCCAAGCACTACAGAGAATATAATCATCCACCACATATATTGAATCATGAAGAGGTTATTTACAATCCGGGTATAAGGAATAAGGTTTTGAAGCATTAATATCCAAAATATAACAACCCCAAAACCAATTGCAAAGCCTATAAATAGTAACCGAATAATTTTTTCCTCCTTTAGGTAAAAAATAAGAATAACGGCAGCCAGGAATACTGATGAAAACACTATCATATTAATGGTAGTAGCAAGCGACCTGAAACCGGCAAAATAAAGCAGCACTGCAATTACAATAAGTGATGCAGATATTAGAAATGTGCGTGATGCCGCGGGAATTTTCTTTCTTGTATTTAAAAAAGAATTAAAAAATAAATAAACGAAAATGATGCCTATGCTGATTATCACGGTTCCAAAATCTGTAACAGGTAATGCAAAAGCCGGAAACCATTGGGACGCATCACCGCAATAAATGATTCCATATAAAAAGAAAAAAATTATCTGAAGGAAAAAATAGAAGTAATAAGTTTCGTGGGTGGCTATGAATAATGCCAGGGCGTAAAAGGCAACAATAAAACAAATACCGTAATAAATACCATACAAAGTATCTTCAGGATGCTGCTTTTCTGAAATAGCTGTCATATTGCCTATGTACAGAGGGAATATGCAAACGTGGTTCTCCACCCTAAGATAAATTTCCTTTTCTTCCCCCTCTTTAAATTGAAGGGCAAAAAGAAATGACCTGTTTCTAATATGGCGTTTGCTGAACGGAAAACTCCTGCCGGTTTCTTCCATTGTATAAGTATTTCCGGAGGGCTGATAAAGGTTAACGCCATGCAGGTAGGGAAAATCTACATTAAGCACCCAGTCTATGTGCGATACATTCTTTATTTGTATTCTGCACCAGACGAAAGTCTGTTTGGTTCCAAAATTTGGAACTTCCTGGGTACTCTTTTTAAATTGTGCCTGGTATTCCGGAGACAGAATTTGTTGCAGGGTAAGCCTGCCACCGGGATCCTCAAAAATATCTATTTGTTTGCCAATACTTATCAACGAAGTATTATCGGTAAGCAACACCGGTGTGCCGGCAAAAATACTCAGAGTCAGCCCATGCAACAGCATGATTGTAATGAAGAGTTTTCTCATATAAAACCTTTTATAGGTGTGTCACAGAGATAACGCAGTCGTGTGTTTTTGTAGATATTGCGATGCTAACAGCGGATGGTTTTCCTAAGATAACCTGTTTTATTCATTGGATATGTGCCGACAGGAATTTTTCTGATAAATTATTTTCGTGGCTGAAGAATTTCCGGCCATGATTTTTCTTATAGGCTGGTGGGATTTTATTTAGTAATTATTTCGTTGCGATCGGCTAGAAAACGGGTAACTGAATAATAAACTCTGCACCTTCTCCTTCCTTCGTCTCCACTTTTATTTCCCCGCCTTGTGCTTTAATGATGTCATAACTCAAGCTTAACCCCAAGCCGGTTCCCTGTCCTGTTGGCTTTGTTGTAAAAAATGGTTGAAAGATTTTATCAACTATGTTTTGTCGAATGCCATTACCATTGTCTTTAACTCTTATTTCAACCTTATCATTTATTTTTTTTGTTTGAACTGAAACCAGTGGCTTATAATCAGCATTCAGCTTTGAGCTTTCAGCCTTGAGCTTTTCATTCACTGCATAAAAAGAGTTGTTATATAAATTCAATAACACTCTTCCAACATCCTGTGGAACGATGTTTATTTTCCCAAAGCTTTCATCAAAATCTGTTTTGATATCAGCATTAAAGTTTTTGTCTTTTGCTTTTATACCGTGATATACCAATCGCAAATATTCATTACACAAAGCATTAATATCAGTAGGTTCTTTTGTGCCGGATGTTTGTCTTGAATGTAGCAGCATTCCTTTTACAATGGCATCAGCACGCTTGCCATGGTGATTTATTTTTTCCTGGTTTTCTATAACGTCATTTGCAATTGACTTTACTTCATCAATATTTCCATTATCAATTTCATTTTTCATCTCTGCAAGCAATTCTTTATTCACTTCAGAGAAATTATTTACAAAATTTAAAGGGTTTTGAATTTCATGTGCAATGCCTGCGGTAAGTTCTCCGAGGCTTGCCATTTTTTCGGAGTGGATAAGTTGGGTTTGGGTTGATTTGAGGTTTGTAAGGGTTTGTTGAATTAATTCATTTTTTTCCGCAAGCAGTTTTTTAGCTTTCTTTTCCCTAACGTTATTTCGGTACAAAAGCAATGCAATTGATATAATAACAAACAAGACTGCTAAAAATGTATATTGCTTTAATTGGTTTTCATAAGCGATTCTTTTAACTTCTGCCTGTCTTACCCGTTCTTGTTCTTCTGCCAGTGTTTTTTGTAAATCAGTTGTTTTTTGCGCTCCGAATAGTTCGTCATTAATTGCGCTTGCCATTTTTAAATAGTAAAGCGCTTTCCTCGTATCCTGTGGCTCATAAAGCTCTGCCAAAAGCTTATACGATTGTAATATTTCCTGCTTACGGCTATTTATTTCAGCTTCAACCAGCCCTCTCTTCGCATAATAAATACCTGAATCGGCATTACCCACAGCTTTAAAGAAATCAGCCAGTGTATTGTATGCAGTTGAGAGACTGCGATGGTCGCTTTCGTTTTCATTGATGGAAATATTTTGATGAACATAGTGGAAAGCGTTCTCACGATTACCCATTTTAAATTGAATAATACCCATTTCTGTAAAGAGGCTTTGCTCTAAAAAGGCATTCTTCAACGTGTCATTTGATGTAATTGCCTTTTGCATATAAAAGAAGGCTGAATCAATTTGATTAGCCTTACGATAAGCGATCCCAATAAATTTCTGCAAAAGTGGAATCCAACCAGGCCGTTGGGCAATGCTTCTTTTCAATGCCTTTTGGTAATAACGTAATGCAGCAGGATAATTATTCGATAGCTCATAACTTGTTCCGATAGACGCCAGGCAATTAATGGTTTGATCTGGATTGCTAATATTTTCGTTTATCTCCATGGCTTTGAAATAAAATTCAAATGATTTTGGATAGTTTCCAAGGTTTCCATAAGTACCACCTATCCTTTGCAGGGCAAGTGCTTCTCTTGCTAAGTCACTGGTCAGTTTCGCTAAGCGGAGCGCTTCTTCTCCATATTTTAGCGCAGAATCAGATTGCGAACTCCAGAAATTTGAATTGAGGTTAATAAGAATGTCGATTTTGCTGGTATCTTCCCTAGCATTTGCCAGTTCAATTTTTAAACTGTCAATCGTATGCAAGCTCTGTGCGATGGCAAGGTTCCCAGTTAGTAATAAGCCAATTAACAGTAATGTTTTGTTCATTCTTTAATTTTGATATGGTAGCTGAATCACAAATGCTGAACTTTCTCCTTCCTTCGTCTCCACTTTTATTTCACCACCATGTGCTTTAATAATATCATAGCTTAAGCTCAAGCCCAAACCTGTTCCCTGCCCTGTTGGCTTTGTTGTAAAAAAAGGTTGAAAAATTTTAGCAGCTATGTTTTCCGGAATGCCATTGCCGGTATCTCTTACGCTTATCTCAATCTTATTGTTTACCTTTTTTGTTTGAACTAAAACAGTTGGCTGATAACTTTCATCAGTAGTTTTCTTCTTTTCATTCACAGCATAAAATGCATTGTTATATAGGTTCATCAATACCCTTCCTACATCTTGTGGGATGACATTTATTTTACCAACGGTTTCATCAAACTCTGTTTTAATTATTGCATTGAACTCCTTGTCTTTTGCACGCATACCATGATAGCTCAGTCTTAAATATTCATCAGCTAAGGCATTAATATTTGTTGGCTCTTTTAAGCCTTTACTTTGCTGTGAATGTTGCAGCATTCCTTTTACTATTGCATCTGCACGCCGGCCGTGATGGTTTATTTTTTCTAAGTTTTTTTGCAGATCAGACGCTATAGTTTTTGCTTCTTTGATATTCCCTTTATCCATCTCATCATTCATTTCATCAATCAGTTCCTTATTTAATTCACTAAAATTATTTACAAAGTTTAAAGGGTTTTGTATCTCATGGGCAATACCTGCTGTCAACTCGCCAAGAGAAGCCATTTTTTCTGATTGGATCAATTGTTTTTGTGCTGCTTTTAGGTCCTGTAAAGTGGTTTCTACTTTTTGTTTTTGCACCTGCAAAATAATATTCGCTTTTTGCTTTTGCTGATTGTTCCGGTACAAGATGTAAGCAATAATGAAGAATATCCCCAACCCGGCCAACAGTAAGTATGTTCTTTTTCTATTGTTGGCGGAGATCTGTTCGCTTTCCTGCGACTTTAAACGGAGCTGCTCATTAAATCCAACTTGTTGAAATGTGCTAAGCCGGTCAATCTCTTTTTCATTCAGGCTATCGCTTAGTGCCTTGGCCAACTGCATGTAAAAAAAAGCGCTGTCGTATTGTTTATTGTCTTTAAAGCTTTCTGATAAAGTGTTATAAGATGCAACTGTTTGCGGTATAAAGCTTCCCAGCGCTACATAATTTTTGACTGCTGCCCTTGCATAATAAAGGCTTGAATCGTTCTTCCCGTTTTTCCGGTACAGATCGGCCAGCGCCGCTTGCGTCAGGGCTAAGTAGTTGGCATTGGTATTCTTTTTTTCAATCAGGTACAAGGCATCGAGGTAATATTTTTTAGCTGAATCCAGGGTTTCTTTTTTATAAAATATATCCCCCACATTTTTTAATGATGCGCCACTGTAATTGTTGAGATCGAAACTTTTTTCAATCTCAATTACCAAGCGCTGGTAATACATGGCCGAATCCATATTGTTCATATTAAAATACGCATTGGCAATGTTGTAGGTAAGGCTGTACAACAGGTGCTTATTAGTTGTTCCGTGTTCTACGATCTCCCTTGCCTCCAGCAGTTCCTGTAATTGCTTTTGTAAATTCCTTGTGCTGCCATACAGCAATGCCAAACTGTTTTTTATGTATCCCAATAACAGTATCCGGTCAGATTCCGGGTTTCCTTTGATATATGTGTTTATGTAAGGCGTGGGCATTACGTTTTTTGCAATACTCTTATCTTCTGCCATTTTGGATGCTTCCAGCAATACATTCAAAGCGTTAGAATAATCACCATTGCTCAACAAAGAAAATCCAAGATCGCTAAGGGTACATGCCTCGTAAAATTTCTGATTTAATTTTTTAGATAATGCCAATGCCTTGTAACCATAAAAAATAGAACTGTCCCTGTTGGCTTCTGAATAATTGAGCTGTAGATTACAATAGTTGTTTAATAACAGGGTATCGTTGTTAGTAGTAAGATCGTAATGATTGATCGGCAGATCTGCATTGCTTTGCGCTATTGCCAGCAAAGGCAAGGTGGCCACTAAGCCGATCATCATTCGTTTTAATAGAGTGCCGGGTTGCATTGCTTATATTGTTTATAGTGTCAATGAAATAATGAAAGTAGAGCCTTCCCCTTGTTTTGTTTCTACTTTTATCTCGCCCCCATGTACTTTAATAATATCATAACTTAAGCTCAAACCCAATCCTGTCCCTTGACCTGTTGGTTTGGTTGTAAAAAATGGCTGAAAGATTTTATCAACTATGTTTTGAGGAATGCCATTACCATTATCCTTTACTCTTATTTCAATTTTGTCGTTTATTTTGTTTGTTTGAACTGATACAGCCGGCTTATAAGTTTCCTCAGCAGTTTTCTTTTTTTCATTCACAGCATAAAAAGCATTGTTGTATAAATTCAATAACACTCTTCCAATATCCTGCTGTATGATATTTATTTTTCCCTCGACAGAGGAGAGGTCTCTATCAAAATCTGTTTTAAAATCTGCATTAAAATTTTTGTCTTTTGCACGAAGACCATGATAACTCAATCTTAAATATTCATCGCACAAAGTATTGATGTCCGTTAGCTCTTTTTGCCCTGAACTTTTCTGCGAATGTTGCAGCATGCCTTTTACAATGGCATCGGCACGTTTACCATGATGATTTATTTTTTCTTCATTATCAATTATATCTTTGGCAATAGAAATGGCCTCCTTATTATTACCTGCATTTAATTCATTCTCCATTTCATTAAGTAATTCTTTATTCACCTCCGAAAAATTATTCACGAAGTTTAACGGGTTCTGAATTTCATGCGCTATGCCTGCTGTGAGTTCTCCAAGGCTTGCCATCTTCTCTGATTGGATTAATTGTGCCTGGGTAGATTTTAAATTATCAAGAGTAGTTTGCAGCAGTTTATTAGCTTTTTGTTTTTGCCGGTTATTGTGGTATAAAATAAAAGCAATGATGCCTAAAACACTTAATCCAACCAGTAACCCATATTGTTTCAACTTATTTTGGTACATTGTTTTAGCCAGTTCGATCTCTTTTTGCCTTGCTTCTTCCTTTGTAACCATAGCCTGAATTGCCTGGACATTCCCTGCCCCAAATAAACTGTCTTTAACAGCCGTCGCCATTTTGTAGTAATAAAGGGATTTAGATGGATCTGTAGAATCATAAAGTTGCGCTAATAGATTTGCAGAAAGCAGGATGCCTTTTTTGAAAGAGCTTTTCTGTCCCAATTCAACTCCTTTTAATGCATAATAAATACTGGAGTCTGCATGGTTCATTTGTTTGTACAAAGCTGCCAGGTTTGAGTATGTAAAGGAGTTATTACGATAATCATTACTTTTTAATCCAATCTGTATCCCTTGCTGATAATATATAAAAGCGGAGTCTTTATTATCTCTCATGGCCTCGATATCGCCCCGAATCCTGTAAAGTTCTGCTGCCATCGGTTTATAATCATTAAGTGCAGCAAAAGCTTTCCTGTTATAATACAATGCAGAATCTGCATTATTCATGTATTGATATACCATTCCTAAATTATTATACGCAATTGCCTCGCCTGCCTTATTATTAATGCCTGAGTCAATCTTCAATGCACTAAAAAATAATCCAACCGCTTTGTTATAGTTTTTTAACTCCGTATAAACTGATCCGATACGCCTCAGGCAAGCTGCCTTTTCAAGCTGGAAATTATTGTCCTCACTTATCTTCAAAGCACTGTATTGTAATTCCAAAGTTTTTGGCAAATCGCCTATTGTCAGGAATGTTTGACTAAGCCTGTTTAAAGTATTTGCTTCTCCCCTGAGAAACTTAATTTGCTTAGCCAGGTTCAAAGCCATTTCACCGTAAAAAATAGAAGAGTCAGTATTTGAGTACCTGTAATTAGAACAAAGTTCTGCTAATACCCACACCCGGCCGGAGTCATATTCAACAACCGAGAGCTGATGTACCAGGCTATCGGTTTGCCTGTTTTGAGCAGAGCCATCAATATAGAAGATAGCCAAAATAAAAGTAAATGTTATTGCCTTTATCATTCTTATTAAATAGGTAAATGAATAATAAATGTCGAGCCTTCTCCTACTTTAGCTTCCACTTTCAATTCTCCACCTTGTGCTTTAATAGTATATAGCATGTCTGAATCACAGATTTAAATGGATTTACGGATTTCACTGATTTTGTTTACAATTTTAATTGGTAAGCCGTTTGGTATTCCTTGTAATCTTTTAATCTGTATAATCCGTGATTCAGACAACAGGTAATTGAATGATAAACTCACTTCCTTCCCCTTCTTTGCTCTCAACTTTTATTTCACCACCATGTGCTTTGATAATATCATAGCTTAAACTTAAACCAAGACCCGTTCCCTGCCCTGTAGGTTTAGTTGTAAAAAATGGCTGAAAGATTTTATCAACTATAGTTTGCAGAATGCCGCTGCCATTGTCTGTTACTCTTATTTCAATCTTGTTATTTAATTTTTTTGTTTGAACTGAAACTGTTGGTTTATAGTTTTCATCAGCAGTTTTCTTCTTTTCATTTACTGCATAAAAAGCATTGTTGTATAAATTCAACAGCACTCTTCCAATGTCTTGTGGTATGATACTTATCTTATCAATGCTTGTATCAAAATCTGTTTTTATCTCTGCATTAAACTCTGTGTCTTTTGCTTTTAAACCATGATAGCTCAATCTTAAATATTCATCGCACAAAGTATTGATGTCCGTTAGCTCTTTTTGCCCTGAACTTTTCTGCGAATGTTGCAGCATGCCTTTTACAATGGCATCGGCACGTTTACCATGATGATTTATTTTTTCTTCATTATCAATTATATCTTTGGCAATAGAAATGGCCTCCTTATTATTACCTGCATTTAATTCATTCTCCATTTCATTAAGTAATTCTTTATTCACCTCCGAAAAATTATTGACGAAGTTTAACGGGTTTTGTATTTCATGTGCAATGCCGGCAGTGAGTTCTCCAAGCGACGCCATCTTCTCGGATTGGATAAGTTGGGCTTGTGTTGCTTTTAATTCTGCCAGCGCTTCCTCTGATATTTTTCTCTCTGCCTCTACCTCTTCCTTTTGTTTTCCAATCAAATTATTTAAATCCGCAAGCTCTACATTCCGCCGCCGGTAAGCCTCTGCCTCCTTTCTTGATTTTTCTGCCCTGTGTGAAATCTCCAGGTTTTGAATCTTTTCGTTGATTGTATCACTATGAATCTTTTTATATGTTGCTATATAATCTTCTATATGGCAAAGAGCTTCACCGTAAAGATTAAAATGCTTACACGCTTCATAAAAGCCCCAATGAATGCTGGCAAGAAGATCAAGAGCCTTAATCTCCCTGGCCAGTTGCAAGGCAGTGTTCAATAAATCAAATGTTTCTTTCGAAGATTGGTCGCCCGGTTGTTTCTTTATATCCAGCCCTGCTAAAAACAGCAATGTTTCGGCTTCTCCTTTTTTGTCGCCAATTTCTATTCGTATTGCCATGCTGTTGCTGCAATAGTCTGCGGCCTTATTAAAATCTAAAAGCTCCTGATATATATTACCGAGGTTATACAGGGCGTTTGCCTGTCCTTTTTTATCATCAACCAATTTCGAAATAGATAATGCCTGTGAACAAAATTCTAAAGCAGTATCTAAATTTTTTAATTTGAAATAGCTAAATCCAATAGTATCGAGGGAACCGGCTTCTCCCCACTTATCGCCAGCTTTTTGCGCAAGTTCCAGGCTTTGCCGGTTATAATTTATTGAATTGAGATAATCCTCAGTTTCAAAATAGATTTGCCCAATCAATTTTAGTGATGCAGATTCAGAAATCCACGAATGGATGGCTTGCCCTGCTGACAATCCCTTTAATAAATAATTCAGGGCTCTTTCGAAGTCGCCGAGATACTTATAAGTTGCGCCGGTATGATAATACGAAAGTGCCTCAGCTTCTTTGTTCCCAGCCTGTATGGCTAAGTCAGTGAATTTAAAAAGGAAATCCAGGGAACTGGTATAGTTACCAAAGCTTCGTGCAATAACGCCGAGGTATGCATTCCCTGATGCCTGGCCATCCAGGTCATTCAGCGATTCAAATAACAATAATGACTTTTCCGCGTATTCCTTCGCTTCGGCATGCCTCGATAAACGAATGAGGCTGAATGCGTAAGTACGGTATCCCTCAGCCTTACCCCTGGGATAGTTAATTTGTTCGGCAAGATCAATCGCTTCTTTGCTTAATACATGGGCCTGGGTGGAATCATTCACCCTTACCTGCCATGCATGGTTATTGAGCCCGTCAATTTTATCTTTTAAAAATTGTATCTCATTTTGCTCAACCATATAGTCAGTTGAATTCAACTCAATTAAATCTCAGTTAACATCCAGGCATCACCTGTTGAAAGGCTGGTATCCTGTGATAGCTTAATGAAGAGAAACAGTTGAAGCTTATAAGCGGCAGCCCACTTAATGCTGGTAGCTATGATGGCTTCCCCTAACGCAGCTTTACCACCCCAGGGGTACTCAATCTCCCTTTGCAACAGGTCTTCTTCATTTATTTGATTGAATAAAGTTTTTATTCTATCCTTTTGTTTTTCCATTGCATTCATAAATTCTTCGTGGGGAATTTCTTTACTGGCATTCATGGTTGAGGTGTAAAAAGTACTAAAATCCATATCGTGCTTTTCCAGCCAATACTTCGGCATCGCTTCAATTATCACGCTTAAATATTGCAGAAGTTCCAAAGTGCTTCTTATTCCTTCCTTAGGCCGGAAATCCATTTGGTCGGGCAGAATTTTGGTGTATAGTCTGCGACAAATATTTATTTCTTTTTCGATGCTGTTGATCAAATGTTGTTTGTACATGTTTTGTATTTAGTGATGAAAATAATTTTTTCATTTGCAGGCAACAAATGAAACTTTGATATGCCGGGTGGTATTTTTTTTGAGGAGCCGTCGCCATTTCTTTTGCGTCGTTATCAACTTTATACTGCCCGGGTGCCTTATCCGGGCAGGCATGTAATCTTTTGGCCGCAATTGAAATGGTTGTTCATAACTTTTGTACTGTAGCTTCTTTTCCTGCTGCTGAACAATTGTTCTTCATTAAATTTAATACTACTCTTCGAATATTAACAACATTAAGTTTGTTTCGCTGAAAATGTTTCCTGCCCGCCTTGATGCTCTTCGAAATTCTAATGCAATCGTGCACCACAAAAAAATCAATTAAACTGGGAGGGTTAACAGCCAGGGAGTCCTTACCTGCCTTTCAATTATCGGAGGGTTTTAAAATTGAACTGGTAGCGTCGGACCCACGATCTCCGATCGGGTGGCGATAAAAGAATGGCTCAATTATTTTTAAGTTCGTGTATTTAAACCATGTTTGATTACCTGGCGGGTAATCGAATTATAAACTCACTTCCTTCGCCGTCCTTCGTCTCCACTTTTATTTCTCCACCATGGGCTTTTATAATATCATAACCCAAGCTCAAGCCCAATCCTGTTCCCTGTCCCGTTGGTTTGGTTGTAAAGAATGGTTGAAAGATTTTATCAAGAATGTTTTGTGGGATGCCGTTGCCATTGTCCTTGACTGCTAACTCGACCTTGTCAATTAATTCCACCAAAACTGTTGACTGGCTCATTGCAGGAAAACTAAATTTCGACCGGTACAAAAGTTGAATGTATGAAAGGCTATTTCATATAAAATTCCCAGGCAATTTTGTCAGGATCCTTAAATGCTACGTATAGTTTATTTAAAGCGTCGTCTAATTTTACACCTGTGTTTTCAACACCCGCATTTGTAAGTTTTTTTGCAAACAGATGTAATTCTTCTTCTCTTTCGCAAGTGATGGCAACGTGGTCTAACCCAACTTCAAAAGGACTGAATGAGGCATACTGCTTATCTCTTGGATCGGCTTGTTTAAATGCAATGAAAACACTGCCCGCCATAAATATTATCAGGTCAGGTTTATCCATCACTAATATCCATCCCAGAACATTTTTATAAAAATTTTTCGTAGCATCAAAATTCATTGAACGCAGACAAATATGATGAATGAAATCCTTCATTGGGCTCGCATCAAAATGATTTTCCTGCTCTGTTATATTTCCTTCCATATCTACAATGAAGCGATCTGCCGTGTGCAGCCTAATATTCAAAGCTGCTATCGTTATATCTGCTTTTGTAATTAGCCCGTTTAAAGATTCACTGTAATAGTGTTCGATGATATCTATTTTTATATTAGCTAACGCAGGCTCAAGCGGCTTCCACCATTTTTCATATACTGCTCCCTTGCCTTTTATAGGATGATGTACACCTCCGGGAGTAATCGGTGCCGCAAAGACAATATCATCGCTAAAAGGTATTGCGGAAAAATTCTTATCTCTCAATGCCTGGAAATAAGATTCAGAAACCTGTTTAAGTTGATCTTTTCGATTTACCATAGTACTGATTTTTGACTATAGAAAGGTAAGACTCACCCATGAAATTTTAATTCAAACTTTTTTAGACTGGCAAAAAAATAATAAACTCACTTCCTTCTCCTTCTTTCGTCTCCACTTTTATCTCACCTCCATGTGCTTTTATTATATCATAGCTTAAACTTAATCCCAATCCTGTGCCCTGCCCGGCAGGCTTGGTTGTGAAAAACGGGTGAAAAATTTTGTCAATAACTTTCGGGGGGATGCCGTTGCCGTTATCTTTTATTCTTACTTCAACTTTATCGTTGATTTTTTTTGTAGCTACTGAAACAGTTGGTTCAAACTGCTGTCCTGCTAAGCTTTCCGAAGCATCCCTTTTTTCTACAACAGCATAAAAAGCGTTGTTATATAAATTCAATAATACCCTCCCAATATCCTGCGGAACGATGTTTAGTTTATCAATACTTTCATCTAAATCTGTTTTAATGGTTGCATGAAATGATTTGTGTCTGGGATCCTTCGAATCTTTGGCGCGCATGCCATGATAGCTTAGCCTTAAATATTCATCAGTTAAAGCATTAATGTCTGTAGGTTCTTTTTGCCCCGTGCTTGCTCTTGAGTGCTGCAGCATACCTTTTACTATCGCATCGGCACGCTTACCATGATGATTTATTTTTTCTTCATTTTCTTCTATACTGCTGGCAATAGATTTTACTTCTTCATAATTGCCTTTGTCTATTTCACCTTTCATTTCCACAAGCAAATCCTTATTTACTTCAGAAAAATTGTTTACGAAGTTTAATGGGTTTTGAATTTCATGCGAAATGCCTGCCGTGAGCAAGCCAAGGGATGCCATTTTCTCCTGCTGAATAAGCAGCGCCTGCGTGGATTGTAATTCTTTCAGTGTTTGTTGCAGTTGTTCCTTTTGAGTATCTATCTCATGTTTTTGTTTTTGCAATAAGGCATACGCTTTCTTCCGCCGCCGGTTGCGACGCCAAAAGAGGATGGCTAATGACAGGAAAGAACATACAGCGGCTAAAAGCCCATATATATTCAGGCGGTTCTTATATTTTACCTGTGTGGCCTGCAGTTCTTGTTCTCTTAGCTGTGCGTCGAAAATAAGGCCGTTTACACGGCTTATCTTTTCCTGGTTATAAAGACTGTCTTTTATTGCCATACTGATTTTGTAATAACGTATAGCTTCAACTGGATTTATTTTTTCGTATGCCCACGACAATAGCTCGCTGGCCCGCATTGCTCCCTTTCGGTAATGGATAGTTTGTGCTGTGTCCAATGCCATTACAGCATAGTAGCGACACGAGTCTGTTTGGCTTTGTGTGCGGTATATGGTGGCAATGCCGTTATTTATATCAACCTGATCGTTTCGTGCAGTCATTTTAAAAGTTGACCGGTAATAAAAAAGGGCCAAATCAAATTGATTTCTTTTAGCATACACGTTTCCCAACACCAAAGCCGGGTAAGTCCAATCCTGCTTTAATTCACGATCTTTCGCAAAACCCCTTTTTGCAAAGAACAAAGCGGAATCTAATATATTCCCTTCCAGGTAAGCATCTGCTAAGCAAACATCAGAATATGATAACTGCTCCGCGTCCCGTCCTGCTTCATATATTTTTCTTGCGTCAAGATAGTAATACAAAGCCTTTTTATAATCACCCATTCCCCTGTAAATATCTCCTATGGCACTTCCCATTTCACTCACGTCAACGGTTCTCTTCATTTGCCGGTATAAACTCAATGCTTTTAATGCATATTGCATAGATTGAGAGTAATCGCCAAGTACCCAATAACCTTGCTGCAACCATGCATAAGCCGTTGCTATGCCATAAGTGTAACCCAACTTTTGGGAAATCCGTAACGCGTTGTTGGCATAATGGATACCAGAGTCCGGCTTGTTGTAAGTATCATAACCGCATATTTGTAACAGGCGGTTAACCCGTATTGTATCTTCTCTCTTCTCTTTACTGATTAGATTTATTAAACTGTCTATATTTGAAAACTGTGCAAAGCCCTGGACCGTGCAACACGATAAAGCAAATATGATAATATGTCTCTTCATAAAGAGAGGGTTTTAACTAACTAGGGTAATCCGGGCAATTGGTCGAGCATTGGTAAATTTCAGGTAAAGATTTTTCTTATTGAATGAATGCCTGATCGTAATAGTCTGCTCAGGCTTTTCTCCCAGCTTTAAACTTAACAGCCGGTTTGAATAATAGCGTGTCAGTTCTTTATGAAAATCATCGCTTACGATTCCGAAACGGTAAATAATTTTCCCGTTAAAATATATTTCGCTGGCTCCAAAAGTAGAAACGATAAATGCGAACGTTTTTCCCAATAATGCAGAATCAACTTTCAGGTTTAACCTGAACCATCCAATATTCGATTTCCGCACTTCCGGTAAATGATGCCACTCATCCGAAGAGTCAACAGAAATCCAATCAGCATCATGGAACCCAGTTTGCGCCCATTGCATATCATCTCCCGAATGAAACTTCCAATCTTTATTCAGCAAAATTCCCCGGGAAGGAATATCAGAGAGAAAAAAATAGACACTGGAATCTCCCTGGGCTAAAATGCTGCACCAGGTAAGCAACAATAGTATCGCGAACCATAGCCTTCTTATAATCATACGTTTTTGTATTGATTGCCATTATGTGGAATCAGAAGTATGTCGCTTCACTAAATTTAATACTACTCTTTCAATTCCCATAGTATTTGCAAGTGAACCATTGAAATTGTTTTCCTGTGAGCATCATTTTATAAATTTATGTAATGAAACTACTTATAACTTCTTTGATAATCCTCGGGATTTTATTTCAAGCATGCACCACAAAAAAGTCAGTATCGCCGCGGGGCTTAACCCCACAGGAATCTTTACCTGCATTTCAATTACCGGAAGGTTTTAAGATTGAACTGGTAGCATCGGAGCCCATGATCTCCGATCCGGTGGCAATGGAAGTGGATGAAAACGGAAATATGTATGTAGTAGAAATGCATGGCTATCCTTTAGACACAGCAGGATCCGGAGTTGTCAAACTACTTACTGATACTAACGGCGATGGAACACCAGATAAATCGGTAGTCTTTGCCGATCACTTAAAATTACCTACCGGTATTATGAAATGGAAAAAAGGAATACTGGTAGTGGACGTCCCGGATATTTTGTATTTCGAAGACACCAATAATGACGGGAAAGCGGATATAAAAGAAGTAATGATCACCGGGCTGGCGCTAACCAATCCACAGCATATAGCCAACACACCCATTTATGGTTTGGATAATTGGATCTATGTGGCACACATGGGAATTGTCACGCCGAAAGTATCCATGGAATTCAATGATACGGGCACCAATGTTCGATTTACCAATTACCCTTTAGCGAAACAATTGCCGCGCAATGCAGATGGAAGAAACCTACGTTTTAAACCCGATACGCATGAACTGGAGATGCTTTCAGGAGAATCTCAATATGGCCAGACCTTTGATAATTGGGGGCATCAATTAGGTACCAGCAACGCAGATCATTTATTTCATGAAGTGATTGCTGCAAGATATCTTCAAAGAAATCCTGATTTGCTTGTTTCAGAATCAGTAGATCATATACCTGATCATGGTGAAGCTGCCGAAGTATATCCCATCACTAAAAACCCGGAACATCAATTACTGACCGATGTCGGCGTCATCACCTCTTCTTGCGGTGTTACCTGGTATCAGGGCGGTTTATTTCCGGATAGTTTTAACAACGTTACATTTATTGCCGAACCTGTACACAATCTTGTTCATGCAGATCGCATTACAGATAAAGGTGCCACATTTAATGCCGCAAGAGTTTATCATAAGAAGGAATTTCTTGCTTCCACCGATGCGTGGTGCCGGCCTGTTCAATTTTATATTGGACCCGATGGCGCCTTGTATGTTATAGATTATTACCGAGAGATTATTGAACATCCTGAGTGGATGAGCGATAGTGTAAATAATTCCGGCGCTCTATACAACGGATCTGATAAAGGAAGAATTTACAGAGTTACTCCGGTTAGTGTTGCTAAAATGAATTGGTGCAGCAACATTAAATTAGGTAGTGCACCCGTTGAAGAACTAGTCCAAACATTAACCAGTGGTAATATTTGGTGGAGACGAAATGCACAGCGCCTGTTGGTTGATAAGAACGATCCTCAAACCGTCTCATTGCTTCATAAATTTTTAGATACCGCAACATCTCCAACGGCCATTGTACATGCCTTGTGGATTCTCGAAGGTTTTGGTGCAACCGATGAAGCAACCTTAAAAAAAGCTTTTCAAAATCGGGTTGCGGGTGTTCGTGAGAATGCGATAAAAATTGCAGAATTGCATTTACAACAAATGCTACAACTTGAAAATGACCTGTTATCTCTCCAGTCGGATACCTCCGCAAAAGTTCGCTACCAGTTGCTTTGCACTTTAGGAAATTTGAATGATGCTATTACTGAAACGGTAAGGCAAAAACTACTGATGAAAGACATCGAAGATAAATGGGTGCAGGTGGCAGCGCTCACATCGTCGGCGGGCAAAGAGTATGCATTAATTGAAAAAACTATTCCTGCTCTTTCAGCGGCTTCAGCGGGCAAAACGCTTTTCTTTCAAAATTGCGCGGCCGTTATTGGTTTGTCTCAAAGAATCAATGATATAAAAAAGCTAATGCTGCTTGCAACAAAAAATAACACAACTGCATCAGCATGGTGGCAGGCGGCCTGCCTGGATGGGTTATCAAAAGCTATACATATAAAAGGAGTTCCGGAAGGAGATTTTACAAATGAAAAGCAGGTATTGCTTTCAAAATTTAATGGTGCAACGCCTTCTCCTATAAGAAAAGCGTCTCTTGATCTTCTCAGTCTTACAGGTATTCAAAAGAATGCTGAATGGAATGATGCCGTTACATCAGCAAGATCCGTAGCTGCGAATAAACAGGCTGATCTTAATTATCGCAATGACGCATTACGGTTGATAGCATTTGAAAAGAATAGTAACGATACAACTTTACTCGAACAGGTCATTACTCCAACAGAACCCGAAACATTACAGCAAACTGCTCTATACACTCTTAATGAAATATCTGAAAAAGCAGCTACAGACTGCATTTTAAGAAACTGGAAAAACTTTACCCATGATTTGCGTGATGCAGCCATAGAAATATTTCTTTCCTCCCCTTATAGCATGAACGCATTGCTTGATGCTGTTCAACAAAAACAAATACAAGCCACATCAATTAGCTGGCCACGAATGGTGAGCCTGATGAACAATGATGATATGGCTATACGCAACCGTGCAAGAAAGCTTCTTGCCGGTGCAATTGAAGATCGTGATGTGGTCTATAAAAAATACGAGCCGGCATTATCAATGAAGGGTGATGCGAAGAATGGCCTTGCAGTGTTTCAGCGTGTGTGTACCAGTTGCCACCAGGTAGGTGGCCAATATGGAAAAGCTTTTGGTCCTGATCTTGCCTCCATTCGTAACCGTGATGCACAATTTATTATGGCTGATATTCTCAATCCCAACCGCTCTATCGCCGATAAATACGAAATGTGGACCGTAGTTAAAACGAACGATGAAAAACTATCTGGTATTATTGCTTCGGAAACACCGTCTGCTATTACATTGCATAATATTGGTGCGCAGGAAATCATTGTATCCCGCAGTGATATTAAAACGCTGGAAGTTTCGGAAACTTCGGCTATGCCTGTTGGTTTGGAAGCTTCTGTATCTGTAAAAGAAATGGCCGATATATTGGCATTCCTTAAAAATATTCATTGAGATTTTCCAGCTAAGGGATAATTGATAAAATCTTGCTACCTGTGTTGTTGGATATAATTCGCTATGGTTCCAACTGGCGCAATCCATAATTTGTTTGCGGGATCCATTGCATAAGCAATTAGCTTTCGCAACATGGTTAAGCGTGTGGTTTGTGAACCCCCGTCAGCCATTTCATGACCAGCCAAAACAATCCACTGGCCATTCTTCCTGGCCTCTTGCAGCAACGGTAAAATTTGCTCAAAATCTTTACCATCGCTTTCTATTCCTGTTATTTGGGCAAAGTCAGTAAATGCAGGATCATTGGCAGTTTCCTCAAGAAAACCACGACCGGTAATAAACATTTCGGCAACTAATGGAACATAACTTTTCGTATTAACACCGCGGTCTACAAATTTTTGTCCACAGGGATAAGCAAAAACTTTTGGTTCAACGCCAAGTAATTTTTTAATAGCACTATTAGCTTCCGTTAATTCATTTCGCATACTATCAAGTGTATAGTTTTCTAATGCATGTGTTCTTGACCATACAAAATTTCCTGAGCAGGGATGATATAAAGAATGGTTCCCTATCTCATGTCCGCTGGTCACAGCTTTTTTCCAACCTTCGAGCCTGGCCTCAACTGCAGACGGAACCACATAGAAAGTTGCTTTGACATGCATACTGTCGAGAAGCGCCGTACCAACCTCAACCTGGCTATGACGAGCATCGTCAAAGCTCAGACTTATTGCTGCTTCTTTGCCAGCAGGCCAGGTGAAATTTTTGTTTGACTGGGCAAATGAATTCCCGGATATAACTGCTATCAGAACAATAGATAAACTTCGGGCGATGCGATTTTTTTTCATGAGATGAAAAGTAAATATTTTTTAAACAACAGGTAATTCAATAATAAACTCACTTCCTTCTACTTCTTTTGTTTCCACTTTTATTTCCCCGCCATGTGCTTTAATAATATCGTAGCTCAAACTCAAACCTAATCCCGTTCCTTGCCCTGTTGGTTTGGTTGTAAAGAATGGTTGAAAGATTTTGTCAGCTATATTTTGCGGAATACCATTGCCGTTATCTTTTACACTGATTTTCACTTTATCGCTAATCTTTTTGGTGGAGACTGAAATCGTTGGTTCATACTGGCTGCCAGGCTGAGCTTTCCGAAGCCTTTCATTCACGGCATAAAAAGCATTGTTATATAAATTCAACAACACTCTGCCAATATCCTGGGGAACGATATTTATGTTTCCAATGTTCTTATCAAAATCAGTTTGTATCGTTGCGTTAAACAACTTGTCTTTTGCCCGCATACCATGATAGCTCAGCCTTAAATATTCATCGGCTAATGCATTAATATTGGTGGGTTCTTTTTGCCCGGTGCTCGCTCTTGAATGTTGAAGCATGCCTTTTACAATTTCATCTGCACGCTTTCCGTGATGATTTATCTTTTCCAGATTCTGTATTACATCGAGTGCAATGGCTTTTACTTCTTCCGTATTTCCTTTTTCTATCTCTTCTTTCATTTCATCCAGCAACTCCCTACTTACTTCCGAAAAATTATTGACGAAGTTCAACGGGTTTTGAATTTCATGTGCAATTCCTGCAGTGAGTTCACCGAGAGAAGCCATTTTTTCTGATTGCACTAATTGTGTTTGCGCCTGCTTCAAATCCACCAGCGTTTTATCCACCTGTTGCTTGGCTGCTTCCAGCTTATTGAAATCTTCATAGCGGGCATACGCAGTGGAGAATGCATCTGCTACTGATTGAATCAATTTTATCTGTTCACTATCTAACTGAGTTGTGTTGCCCACATATAACATCCCCTGCAGGAAAGGTAGGAAGTGCAGGTAAAATCCTCCCCTGGGAATGGTTTTTAAATATTCTTCCGGTGATGTAAGTGCGCCATCATTTACTAATGTGCCGGCAAATTCAGTAAAGGCCGATTCGTCCCAATGATCTATGTAATTTTTTTTATGCTGCCAATGCGTTAAGACTTTTTGAATATTGCCTGGTGTTGTATAAGGAATATGAAATGCGGCAATCGCCTTACCGTCCGGCGTGGAAAGAAAAGTATGTATTAGCTCGTCAGAATCACCCATTATAAATACGCCGCAGCGGATAAAAGGAACACCGAGTATGTTAAGTTCGGTCCATATCAAAGGAGTAATTCTTTCCAGGTCAGCAATGGTACGCATAGAAGCGATCTCCGCACGAATACGGTCAAGAGCTGCCTGCTTTACCGCCTCTCTTGAATTGGTTTCTGATTTTTGCAATTCCATGTATCTCCTGAACGTAAGGTCAATTACAGATGCAAAACGTTTGATAATTTTTATTTCCGTTTCAGTAAATGGATTTTCTGCCCAGCCATAAAACATACCTTCAGAAAAAGCAAGATAGTAGCCATACTGTTCATGCCCTTTCGGTGAAGCAGGTACATCGAATCCTACTTGTTTTAAAGTTTGATAATAGTTGGTTAGCAAATCCCCTTTGAGAACAGGAAAATAATCTTCGCCCCGAATCCAGCTATCATATACCTCAGACAATACAGGATGTCCTGCCAGCAAAGCCGTACCTGCGAACGAAAGATTATCCCCTTCTGCAGAAGGAATAGCATAATAAAGCAAATTCTTACGGCTTTCTTTTGTTTGGAGGCTTACACCACAACGAACGGGATTTATGCCAAGCTTTCTCAATTCGGTAAATACCATGCTGGCAGTAGCAATAAGGTCATTACTGCTATGCATAGCCATGGCCTTGCCTCTCACTCTTTCCAATCCTGCTTCTATGGTTGCTTCTCTTGCCTGTGCTTCGGCTTTTTTGAGATCCTGGTACCTGCGGAAAGTAAGTGAGAAACCCGTTGCAAATCGTTTCATAATATCTTTTTCCGGCTCACTATGTTGTAACAATGAATAAGCCCAGACGGACCCTTGCTCAAAATAATAAGATTGAAAAAAATTGTCCGGGAAATTGACGATCCGTTGGGGCAAGTAATTAAGATGATTATTGATATTATTGAAGTATTCTTCTTTCTCTTGTCCTGCCAGGTGAGCAATGAAAACTTCTTCTTTGTTTTTCCAGCTTTCATACCAGCGTTGCCAAATGGGATGCTCGTCCATACCAAACAAACCAAATCCACTCATTTTATTGCCGCCAGCTAAGTTTGTTACTCCAAATACATCAAAAGTCCTGTTAGGATAAATATTGGCTATACCACATCGAAGATTATCGATTCCAAGTTTTTTAAGTTCGTCGAACATGGTTTCTGTTGCCGAGGTAACATCCTCGCTGTTGTGCATAGCCATCGTTTTACTTCTTACTCTTTCCAAGCTTGCTTCAATCCTTGCTTCTCTTGCCTGTGCTTCTGCTTTTTTGAGATCCTGGTAACGGCGGAACGTTAACGAGAAAACAGAAGTGAATCTTTTCATCACCTGTTTATCTTCTTCCGAATGAGGTTGCAATGAATACGTCCATACAGCACCTTCACCAAAAAAATAAGATTGAACATTACAGTCCGGAAGCTGTTGAATTCCATTTGGTAAATAATCACGTCTTGCGTCCAAAATTCTGATATAATCTTCTTTGTCTTTACCAATCATGTCGAAATGAAAAAATTCATCTTTGTTCCTCCATCCTATGAAAAGTTGCCGCCATAAGGGATGCATCTTCATATCGAAGTTGCCAATTGCCCTTACAATTCTCCCATCATCCAAAGTATTAACTGACCATATTTCCATTGTTTCGTCGTGCCTGATATTAAGAATTCCACCTCTCAAATTTTGTATGTTCAATTTTTCTGATTCACTTAACATTGTTGCTGTTGCGACGCTTACATCTTCACTACTGTGCATTGCCATAGTTCTTGCACGAAGTCTTTCAAGGCCGGCTTCGATCTGTGCTTCTCTTACATTGGCTTCCGCTTTTTGGAGATCGAGAAAGCGAGTATAGGTTTGTTCAAAAACTTTTCCGAACCGCATGAGTATCGCATTATCTGCATCTGCGAAAGGAATACCATTAAGATTATCAATGAACAAGCAAACATTCTTCAGCAGCACATTCGATGATGCCCATCCTGGGCTGCTATAAAAAGAATCTTGTGCTTCTTTTGGGATATTGGGAATATATCCGAAAACTTTTTGAAAGAATTTGTTTTTTTCTTCAAACGTTAAGGTGTCAGCAAAAAAATCTAACCCTTTTTGTTTTGCGGCAATAAAAAGATTCAAATGCGGAGATTCAAAATAAGGATACTGTTGTTTGGAGGGGCCCAGCTTGTTAGCTAGCCAAAAGGTCAAATCATCTCTTTCTTTATAATCCAAAATAAAACCAACCGTATTAATTTGGATATTTAAATGAACGAATTGTTCGTAAATGAGATGGATAACATCGCGGAGTTCATCACTTTTTTGCATACCCATCGAACGGCTTCTTACTCTTTCCAATGACGCTTCTATCTGTGCTTCCCTTGCCTGTGCTTCCGCTTTCTGCAGATCGAGGAAACGGGTATAGGTACGTTCAAATTCTGTAGCAAAGCGACCGAGTATCTTTTTTTCATCTTGCGTTAAATCATGTTGAGCCATTACACCAAAGCAGCCATATTTCATAAAGGCTTCTATATAATATAGTCCGTTAAGAAAATGCTCGGGCTTTAATCTTTCTACGCCATCAATCAATTCCTGCCATGCAGCAAAATAATTTTCTACTCCTTCGGGCGGCACAGCGTATGAATGAACTTGTTCATCGCTTTTCCAATCAACAAGACATTGTTTAGTAGCAGGCTCATTTCTATCAAGCGGATAGTTAATAGCTTTATTTTTAAAAACGATTGTACCATTCATACCTGCCTCGCAGGCAGGCTGGTCTTCTTCCCAGATAGCCCAGAAAATATGTTTGTTTTTTTCTTCATCCGGCAGCCATAAAAAAGAAAATGCTGAATGGATACCAAGCAATTGAACCTGCTCATGAAAAACCTGCAAGGTATCATCCAGCTCTTTTGAATGCTGCATGATCATGCTTTGTGAACGGGCACGTTCCAATGCCAATTGAATTTGATTTTCTCTTGATTGTGTTTCTGCTTTCTGCAAGTCGAGGAAACGGGTATAAGATTGTTCAAACACATTCCCAAATCTTTTCAGGATTGCATTTTGCTCATTGGTATAGGGTACTAAAAAATAATTACCAATTGCAAGTATAATATGCTTCATTAAAATCACAGATCTTGCATAACCTTTTGTATTTAATAAGAAATTGATATTCTCTTCTGAAACATCTTTTAAAGGGGAATTGTGAATAACATGTTGTATCCACTCAAGATTTTCATCAGCAGTTAATACATCAGCAAAAAAGTTATCCCCCTTTGCCCTGGCTTGTAACTGGCGTGTTAGCGAAGGGTTATCCAAATAAGGTACTTTTATAAAAAGAGGATGTGGATCGGCAGGTGACGCAAGCCAGAAATTAAGGCCCAGGTGATCATTGTTGAATGCAAAACTTACATTATGAAAAGTGAATTGCAATTGCTGCAATTGTTCTGATACCACACTGATCACTTCTTCCAGTTCATCACTCTTATGCATCGCTAAAGAACGGCTGCGGACTTTTTCTAATGCCGCTTCTATCTGCGCTTCCCTTGCCTGTGCTTCTGCTTTTTGCAGATCGAGAAAGCGGGAATACGACTGTTCGAAAATTTTTCCAAAACGCTTCAGAATCGTATTCTCTGCCTCTGAGTAAGGAGTACCAGCATAATTCATGATCCACAGAGAAATAGTATTCATCAATACCGAAGAGGCTGCTACGCCCGGACCGCTGAGAATATATTTTCTTCTTTCATCAGGAATTACCGGTGAATGTTTGAAGAGATGTTCAAAAAATGTGTTTTTCTCTTCCTGTGTGTAGCTTTCGGTAAAAAAATCGAGGCCTTTTTCTTTTGCTTCCCTTGCTCTAATAAATACAGGGTGATCAAAAAAAGGGATATATGTTTTTACAGGATATGGCTGATTTGGCGCAGCTGACCAAAGGTTATAGTCATCGCTTTCTTTAAAATTGAGATTAAAATGTGCAGAATCTATAGCAAAATTTAATTGTCGCAATTGCTCAAATACTATTTGGATAACTTCTTTGAGTTCCTCACTTTTTTGCATACCCATAGAGCGACTTCTTACTCTTTCCAATGCTGCTTCAATCTGTGCTTCCCTTGCCTGGGCTTCTGCTTTTTGCAGATCAAGAAAACGGGTATAGGTTTGTTCGAAAACTTTTGTAAACCGTTTGAATAAATCATGCGCATCCCGAACCGGTTCATAAGTAATAAACAACAGAAAACCATAAGTAAATTTGCAAAGATGATTGATTTGATAAGTGGGTAAGGAAATGCCGGCATCTTCCAATTTCTTAATTACCTCACCAAGCCTCGGAATGTTTCGCATATAATTATAATGCGCTTCAAGTGCCTGCCCTCCCAATTCCTGCACAAAGAAACTTTCTTCGCTTTGCAGGAAATTATACCATTCTATAAAGGAATCTTCCTCGGTAAAGTACAGGTTAAACGGTTCCTGTATAGCTCCTTCACTGCTCATCCAGCAATCACTGGTATTTTTATCCAGCGTCAAAACATTGTATCCGCAACTCCATGCCGGTATTCCTAATGCCTGCACTTCCAGAAATAATACATTAGCAGCTTCAGGCAACTCATCACTATGTTGCATGGCCATAGTTCTTGAACGGACTTTTTCGAGAGCCGTTTCAATTTTCGCTTCTCTTGCCCGTGCTTCTGCTTTTTGCAGATCAAGAAAACGGGTATAAGCTTGTTCAAAAACTTTTGCAAACCGTTTAACAATTTTTTGTTCTTCTTCAGAAAGAAATATTCCTTTATGCGAAGGAATCAATATGGCTGAATTTTTTGCCCAGGCGGCAGAAAGCGCATATTTTTCATTTTGCAAAATCCAGCTTTTAAATTTATCGGGGAAAAATTTATAATCGGTACACTCAAATGCCTTTTTAAAAAGGCTGTTCTTTTCTTCAAAAGAATAGGCTTTGGCAAAAAAATCCGCCCCACTTTCTTTGGAACTCCAGCAATCTGAAAAAATCTGGTTTTCAAAATAGGGAACTTTGTAGCTTGTTGAAGATAATAGATCTGGTGAGGCATTCCAGTGAACGACATCTTTTGAATCTTCTCGAAATGTACAAATGATTGCTCCTCCTGCGTCCAATACCACACCTAACTCCTGCAATTTTTCAAATACCACGGTAACCACTTCCTGTAATTCCTGGGTTTGATGCATGGCCAGTGAGCGGGAACGTACCTTTTCCAATGCAGTTTCAATCTTTCCTTCCCTTGCCTGCGCTTCTGCTTTTTGCAGATCGAGGAAACGGATATAGGTTTGCTGGAATACTTTTCCAAAACGCTTCAAAATATTATTCTCTTCATCTGTATAAGGAGTGCCAGAAAAGTTTTCAATGTAGAGGGAAACATTATTAAACAACACTGTTGATGCCGCAAGGCCGGGCCGGCTTAAATAAAAATTTTTTGATGCTTCCGGTAACCCGGGAACATAGGATAAAAGCTCATTGTAAAATTTGTTCTTTTCTTCAAAATTTAAATTGGTGGCAAAAAAGTCTGCATCTTTTTCCTTTGCTTCATTAAATTGATTTGCCCAAACAGACTTAAAATATGGATGCGTTATTTTAGAAGGAATGTCCTGCTCATCAGCGATCCAAAAATGCCAATCGCCTTTCGGTGTATAGTCAACAACAAAACCTGAGTGGTCAAGATTAATTTTTAAATGGGTGAGTTGCTGATAAACAATTTTTATTACTTCTTTAAGCTCTTCACTTTTTTGCATGCCCATTGAGCGGCTTCTCACTCTTTCCAATGCCGCTTCAACTTCCAGTACGCGGTTTTTTTGTGCCAGGTCTTTTTTCAGTTTAGCATTTCTTTTTTTGAGTAGCTGCTCCTGGTGACTGGTCATTGTGTTTTATTTAATTGGAAGAGTAATAATGAACTCACTTCCTTCGCCTTCATTCGTTTCCACTTTTATCTCCCCACCATGTGTCTTGATGATATCGTAGCTTAATGATAATCCCAATCCTGTTCCCTGTCCTGTTGGTTTTGTTGTAAAGAATGGCTGAAAGATTTTATCAACAACACTTTGGGGAATACCATTGCCGTTGTCTTTTACCCTTATTTCTACCTGGCCATCAGCTTTTTTAGTGCTTATTGAAACGATGGGCTCATATTGAACACCCGATCCGGGCGGTGGGCTGCTTCTCTTTTTTTCTGCAACAGAATAAAAAGCGTTTGTAAATAGATTCAATAAAACCCTCCCAACATCCTGTGAAATGATATTGATTTTACCCGCAGGGGCAGAGAGGCTTTCATCAAAATCCGTTTTTACCGTTGCATTAAAAGATTTGTCTTTAGCCCTGAGTCCATGAAAACTTAATCGCAAATATTCATCGGCAAGTGCATTGATGTTTGTTGGCTCTTTGAGGCCGGAACTGTTACGGGAATGCTGCAACATACCTTTTACAATGGAAGAGGCACGTGTGCCGTGGTAAGTTATTTTTTCAAGATTTTCTTTAAGGCTGCCCGCAATAATTATTGCAGTCTCCTTTTTACCGGCCCTCAGCTCTTCTTCCATATCATCCACCAATTCCGTGCTTACTTCAGAAAAGTTCTTTACAAAGTTCAGCGGGTTTTGTATCTCGTGGGCTATGCCTGCCGTTAGTTCGCCCAGCGATGCCATTTTCTCTGCTTGAATTAGTTGGGCCTGGGTAGTCTTGAGCTTCGAAAGTGTGCTTTGTATTTCTGCTTTTTGAATTTCAAGTTTACGGTTTGCTCTTTGCTTGTTTCTAAAAGCGATCCATCCGCCTGTTGCAAGAATTACTGCCAGTAAAAGGCCTCCTAGCAAAAGCATTTGCCTCGACCTTGCCTCCACATTTTTTTTCGCCTGTATTGCATCGGTTAGCGCTTTCTTTTTTTCAAACTCTGAGGTCATATTAAGTTCCGTTGCTTTACGGATATTTTCTTTACCCCGCACGGAATCTATAATTTCCGCGGAGGCCTTGTAGTTCTTTAACGCTTTTTCGAAGTTCCCGGTCTTTTCATAGCACAATGATAAGGACGCATACGCATCGGCAATAGATTCATCATACCCATCAGCATTCTTCAGCGTATCGATACTTTTTTCAAGTAATGGAATCGCATCTTTATATTTTTCCTGTTCCGTAAGAATACTGCCCATTGTAGAATATGTTTGGTAAAGCACTAATGGTTGGCCTGCGGAGTCTGCAATCGCCATTGCTTGTATAGCCAGAGTTTCTGCTTCTTTATACCTTTTGCTTTTACCAAGCGCCGTAGCTGCTTTTGCAATACTTGCAGCCTGTATTCCTGCATCGCCCATAGTTTTTGCCAGCATGGCAGCATTCATAGCGTAGGTATATGATTTGTCCCACTTGTTTAACGTAGTATAAAGTGCTGCCAAATTAGAGTAGCCATATAGCTCTACATTTTTTATCCCAAGACTTTTCGCAATTCCAATACCTTTAAGAAAAGATTGCTCGGCCCTAAGCGTATCGCCCATTTTTTGATACGTACTGCCCATATTCATTAAGGTGTAAGCCTGGCCAGATTTATTATTCATCTCTTCTGCCAACTTCAGTGATTTTTGCTGGTAAAGCAGTGCCTGGGGGAAATTAGATTGCATCATATACCCAATAGCCAGGTTGCCATAACTTCTGCCCAAAGAAGTTTTATTACCCAGTCGTTCATAAATGTCAGCTGTCTTTTGATAAAAAATTGCGGAAGTATCATACTTACTTTGAACGCCGTACCACATACCAAGCCCCGAATAAACACTTCCAATGAGGTCTGAATCACCCAACGAGTAAGAGATCTTCTCGGCGTCCGTAAGGCATTTTTTTGCTGAATCATAATTTCCTTTCGTGGAAAAATTGGTGGCAATATTCAGCAAAGCATTGGCTTCTCCTTTTTTATAATCTATCTTCCTGGCATCGTCAAGATTTACTTTTGCAAGTTTCAAAGCAGAGTCAAGGTTAATCTCGCCGAGCCTATAAATTTTCTTGTTTACCAGGTTAATTCTTGCAGTATCTGTCTTTGCCTTACTGATTAGCTTGTTGAGGCTATCTATATACCTGTTTTGTGCATTTGTACTGCATAGATAAAAGAAAAAAAATAAGATGATGGTACTGCGTTTCATATAAACAATTTCTTTAGGTAAGCATTTTCATTGAGATCAATTTACAATTTCCTATTAATCTTCTTTTGAAAATGAGTAATGGCAAAAGAAAAACCATAACTGTATAGATTTTTCTTATGTTTTAATTATTAAGCAAGAATTGATATAGAAAGTTAGCAAAAGCTTTTGTATAAAGTAATAATGGAGTAGAATATAATTCACCAGGCAGAGCCGCCCGAATGGAAATATACTTGCGGGTATGATTACCGGTAGTGCCTTGAAATTAAAAAAGGCCGTGAAGCCTTTTTGTTTTAGTAATCTTTTTCTATTATTGTCTAAGCCGGAGGTGATGGATTTATACCAATGGATTTTATCGGCACACCCCTGCTCAGGCTTTGTGGCTGTGGAGCTATGTCATTTAAGTTATCTGTATAAATAGCTTTGCAGGTTATGTAATTTGCATGGTCGCCGGTACCATGTTCAGGAGATAAAATAAGGAAGGGAAATTTCGCTATATCAATATCTTCTTTCATATCCGCCCTTGTAAACTTCAGGTTTCCAAAATGAGCCATAAGCCCATCGCCGCCTATTTCAACATCTTTAATTACTTCAGCGCCGTTATTATCTGCAAAGAACTTAGGATCGGTAATTTGCTCTTGCTTTTTCTTGGAAGCATAATGTTTGTATGCTATAAAGCCGAAAGTAGCTTTGCTATCCGAAGCGCCGTTAGATGAATTGCCGATTGCCTGGCTTAATTGAAGTGTAATACCATCAAAGTCCGGATCCTGCAATACTTTTTTTAGTTCCGCCGTATTAATGATCATAACCTTAAATTTCAAGGTTGCTTTATCGTCAGATGCTGGCATATTATTATATTTAAAAAATGAGGGAATTAATAAACTTCAAAAAATCTTTCTACAATTTGAGGTGTAATAAAAAATTCACCTCTGTGTTTTAAGTTGTCAACAGGGAACTAAGGTGTGATAACAATGGCATCCGGGAAAGGAAAAAATACATTCAACCAGTTCGAATATAGAGATGAAAAATGAGAATGCAAAAAATTATTGCAACTGCAGATTTATTCTGACACTTTTATGTCAGTAAAATATATTCGAAGTGTTCCATCTTTAGACTTATGATTTGTTGAAAATGGTAAATCCCCAAACTTTTCATAATCCTCCCAGGTGGTCATAAGCGAGGGTTCCGCGCTTCCTGTCCGGTGGTATTCCCATTCGTTTATTTTATCCTTTGCATCTGTATAGATTACATACATATCTCCGGGTGTAAAACCATCAGATTTGTTATATTGAATGGTGTACTTATGCAAAGAATCACCGGTTACCGGTCCCATCGCTTCTCCATTATCTGTAAAAGTCATACCCTTGTCCCATACAAGATGGTAAGGAAATATAAGCCAGTATTCATCGTTGGTAAACATGCCATTTAATTCCTTTAGACGTGCAGTAGACGTATCATATCTTTTGAAAGAAACACTGTCTCCTTCACTGGAAAATACAACATCATTTGTTTTGGGCATCCACTTCCAATGCCTGCTTTTCGATATGGTATCTTTTTCCACATTAAATGTAAATTCCAGTTCTTTCACTTTGGAAAAATCTTCAAGCCCTGCCGCGGCAGCTATTTTAGCCTCTGGAGTATTACTCGAAGAGGTTGATGAGTTGGATGAACTATCATTACACTGAGTAAGAAATAAGAGAATTGCTGTTAATGGGAAGAATAATTTGCGCATGGTGCTTTTTTTTAAAATTACCTTTTTTGTTTTAAAATTGATCTTTAAAAAATTATTCGTCATTGAAGATCGCTTAGTTTTATGAGCAGTTTACTAACTTTCCCGGCATCTTCTGTTGCAATTATTCATTAGCAGTTGTTAGATCAAAAGCTTCTACAAGCAACGCAAATGAGCGTTTGCGATTCGCAACACTATCCGTCATAGTAGCAGCGATAATTTCATCAACGCCAAAATCTCCGGCCAATTTATCAAGCTGTTCTTTTACATCATCTTTAGTTCCTGAAACAACACGTCCACTGTTATAAAAAATTCTTTCTTTCTCCGCCGCACTAAAAGCATACTCTTTTATGGATTCGTAATCGCCCGGTTTATCGAAATTTCCCTTTTCAAATTGCAGTAAGCGATAGTCCATGAGCTTACGCATTCGCCGCGCTTCTTCTTCTGTGTCACCGCACAATACTGATATAGAAAGAATAACTTTTGGTTCTGGAAATTGTTCGGATGGCTGGAAATATTTACGATAGGTATCTACAATATCAGGCGTTGCTTTTGCATTGATAAATCTAGCAATTGCAAGGCCCATACCAAATTGAGCAGCAATTTTACTACTGCCTCCGCTGCTGCTAAGTATCCATTGTTCGGGAATCGTTTCTGCCTGCGGAACCGCAATTAACGGCCCGTAACTTGTGCCGGCGGTATCTTTAAAAAAGTGCTGAAGATGCGATAACTGGGTTAAGTAACTTTCTTCATTAAAATCATTTGAAGGATTTAGTATCGCTGCGGTTACACGATCACTTCCCGGCGCACGTCCCATACCCAGGTCTATTCGTCCCGGAAAAAGAGTTTCAAGCATCCGGAAATTTTCGGCAACTTTTAGAGCGCTGTGATTTGGCAACATAATACCGCCGGAACCGATGCGAATTTTTTTGGTTGCATCGGCTGGTTTTACCATCAGCACTTCCGGTGTCGAGCCGGCAATCGAAGGCGCATTGTGATGTTCCGATATCCAAAAACGACTATAGCCTAATTCTTCCGCAAGCTTTACTGTTGCTATAGTTTCTTCAATCGCGTCTCTTGCAGAACTTCCTTTTCGCACAATGGATTGATCAAGTATGCCGAGTTTAATTTTTTGTTTCATGATAATTTTTCAAAGGGAGCTTTTATTGAAGAGAAGCGGTTGCAATAAGCAATCCAATTATTTCGGTTGGAAATTTTGTCAGTTTATCAAAAGGAAATTGAAGTGTTTTAGCGGTTGTGTGATCAATAATATTGCATTAAAAGTTTAGTTTTACAATGTTTAGAAAATACAATGGCCAATCAAAATTTGAATACGGATAAAGAAATATTGACGCCTGCAGAAAAGGAGTTTGAAAATAATATCCGGCCGGCCGTAATCGAGGAATTTAGCGGCCAGAGCCAGATAATTGAGAACCTCCGCATATTTATTAAGGCGGCAAGGCAACGTGAAGAAGCGCTTGATCACATTCTGTTTCACGGCCCTCCGGGCCTCGGAAAAACTACGCTCAGCCGCATTGTTGCCAATGAACTTGGGGTTAATATTAAAGAAACCAGCGGCCCGGTAATTGAGAAACCCGGGGATCTCGCAGGGCTTCTTACCAATCTCGAGCCCAATGATGTTTTGTTCATTGATGAGATCCATCGTCTAAGCAATGTTGTCGAAGAATACCTCTATGCAGCAATGGAAGATTACCGTATCGATATTATGATTGATACCGGACCCAATGCACGCAGCGTTCAAATCAATCTCAACCCTTTTACTTTAATTGGCGCTACTACCCGCAGCGGCCTTTTGACTTCCCCGTTACTTTCAAGGTTCGGCATAAAATCGAGGCTTGAATATTATGATTCCGAAACTCTGCAAAAAATTATTCTCCGGTCTTCTGCAATTCTCAATACCAAGATTACATCAGATGCTGCAAAAGAAATTGCCGGAAGAAGCCGCGGAACTCCGAGAATTTCTAATGGTTTGCTAAGAAGAGTGAGAGATTTTGCACAAGTATTATCTAACGGTGTTATTGATCTTGCCATTACGGAACATGCATTGAAAGCACTCAACGTAGACGAGTATGGGCTCGATGAAATGGACAACAGGATACTCTCGGTAATTATTGAAAAATTTAAAGGTGGCCCGGTTGGCATTACAACTATTGCAACCGCTGTAGGCGAAGAAACGGGTACCCTGGAAGAAGTATATGAACCTTTTTTAATACAGGAAGGTTTTATAATGCGTACTCCACGCGGAAGGGAAGTTACTCCTAAAGCTTATGCTCATCTTGGAAAAAAACCCCACGCAAATTCAAAGGGGCCTTTACTATTTGATTGATGAATGGATGCAATCGCTTTTCATTTTTAAATCATTCTATCCGAGGAGTAAAAAAATAGCGGGCCTTTTATGCAGATCTGGCTTTTCATTTTTCCATTCGGCAATCGTTTTTGTTTTAATAATTTCTTGGGGTGAGGTAATATCAACAGCAATGCATAAATGGGTAGAAGATTTACAATTTTGTAAAATTGCTTCGACTAGCTTATTGTTGCGAAAAGGTGTTTCAATAAAAATCTGTGTGCTTTTGTTTTGAATAGATTGTTCTTCAAGCCATTTTATTCTTTTGTTTCTTTCCATATTATCGATGGGCAAATAACCGGAAAAGCAAAACTGCTGGCCATTAAGCCCGCTCGCCATTAAAGCAAGCAGTATGGACGACGGGCCTACAAGAGGTTTGATTATGGCGTTTAATTTTTGCGCTTCATGTATTAATATCTGGCCGGGATCGGCAATTCCGGGGCAACCTGCTTCACTTATGATCGCAATATTTTTTCCCTCGTTTATCCTTTCCCTTAAGGTATTTATTTGTTCTTTTTCTACTTTATGAATGGTATGCCATTCGAAATCATCAATTACAATTTCTTTACAAATGCTTTTCAAAAAGCGTCGGGCCGTTCTTTCATTTTCTGCAAAAATTACCTGGCAATTTTTTACTGCAGCGAGCACATAATGCGGAATGGTTTCAATGGATTCATCAGATAAAAAAGAAGGAATTAAATATACCATTTTATGAAATTAGGAAACAGTTGGAATAATGATTTGCTGTTTATTTTCTCCTTGTTGTAAACTAAGTGTTGCCGCCACTACAGCATACCCTGGAGCAATTACCCAGCCTAAAACCGGAATGATATGCAATAAGTAAAATACCATTCCATTGCCAATAGCGAGCCCTTTGTGGTCAGCTATAAAATCAATACTCTCCGAAGGCGAAAGGTTATTTCTTTCACTCGAATAATCAAGCATTGAAAATCCAAAATAGTAGCACTCGATAAATAACGCCAACACCGGAGTAGCCCAACCTACAAGCGGAATAAAAGCAATAATCAATACTGAAATGGAATAAACGGTTTGCCAGAGCGTATTTCGTAAAGCAATACTTATTCCTCTTATAATATCTTTAAAATATTGCCGGAAATTAAATGGATATGTTTCGTTATGAATTAGTGATTCTGTTTTCTCGCTAAGCCATGCAAAGACGGGTGAACCGATTATTAAGAATAAATACTTAAACCATGAAAAGTAAAAAAGCGTAAGGATCAACTGCAAAACGAGCTGTCCGAAAATAAAGAGAAATCTTAGGAGGCTTCCATGCTCTTTCAGTACCCACAATTTTAGGCCGGATTTTGAAAATAAATAATCGACAAAATGCACCGAAGATTTCAGGAAAAAATAGAAACCTGCAAAAAACAGGAGAGCATAGATAAATCCCGGAATTAATATCCATTTCCACAATTTATTTTTAACGATGAATTTATGTGCTTTAAAGTAAGCCTGTATTGCTGTAATAATTTCCTGTAGCACCCGGTTACATTATATGGACATTTATAAATACCATCAAACATAAAAATATAATCTGGTTTTATTGTGAAATTTTATATGTAAGGTTTTATTAATTTGGCACATGATCTAATAGTTTTATTATGAAGAAAATACCATTGTCCTTTTACCACCGTACCGATGTAGTTCAAATCGCTAAAGAGTTACTTGGGAAAATTATTGTTACCGCATTCGATTGTAATCTCACTACAGGAAGAATTACAGAGACGGAAGCCTACGTGGGCATTACTGATAAAGCATCTCATTCTTTTGGACACCGGCGTACTGCACGCAACGAAGATATGTACGGACACCCCGGTATTGCTTATGTCTATATCTGCTACGGAATGCACCAGATGTTTAACATCGTCACTAATGATAAAGATATACCCGATGCGGTATTAGTGAGAGCTGTTGAGCCTATTGAAGGCATTGACATTATGCTTAAGCGAACCGGTAAAAAAGAACTCGATGGCACACTTACAAGAGGCCCAGGTAATGTCGGGAAAGCGCTTGGCATTTTTAAACATCATTCTGGCCTGATGCTGAACGGAAACGATATTTATATTATGGAGGATAAATTTTCACTTACTGAAGAGGATATCGGCACCAGCATAAGAATAGGCGTGGAGAGTGCCGGGCCGGATGGATTACTGCCGTACAGATTTTATATAAGAGGAAATAAATATGTAAGCGGAAGCAATCGTTAAACATTTATTGATGCCGTTGAGAGCTTTAGTAAATCCCCATATCGTCTTCTTTACCAAATACAATATGTTTGCCTGCAATCATTAAACCCTGACTATTAATTCTTCGTTATTAATTTTAAGTTACGAGTCTACCATAAATGTGTTCCCAATATTTTATGCCATACATTTCTTTCACAAAACGTACTTTTGCAACTTAATTTTTAAAATAAAACAATAAGTTATGAGCACAACTAAAGTTGCTATTAATGGTTTTGGCAGAATTGGACGCCTTGTTTTCAGGCAGATTTATAACATGAAAGGAATAGATGTAGTTGCAATAAACGATCTCACCAGCCCGGCAGTATTGGCACATTTGCTTAAATACGATAGTGCCCAGGGCAGGTTTGACGGAGATGTAAAAAGTTTGGAAGATTCAATTACCGTGAATGGTGAGGAAATTAAGATATATAAGCAAAAAGATCCATCGCAAATTCCCTGGGGAGCGCACGATGTAGATGTTGTTATAGAAAGTACTGGATTTTTTACTGACAAAGAAAAAGCCGGAGCGCATATTACTGCCGGCGCAAAAAGGGTTGTGATTTCAGCGCCAGCAACCGGAGATTTAAAAACAATTGTATTTAATGTAAATCACAACATTCTTGATGGCACCGAAACAATTATTTCGTGCGCATCATGCACAACGAACTGCCTGGCCCCTATGGCAAAAGTACTAAACGATACTTTTGGTATTTCAGCAGGATTTATGACCACAATACATGCATATACTAACGACCAAAATACGTTGGATGCACCTCACGCAAAAGGCGATTTAAGAAGAGCCAGAGCTGCAGCAGCTAATATAGTTCCCAACAGTACTGGAGCGGCAAAAGCAATTGGTCTTGTATTACCCGAACTTAAAGGAATACTTGATGGTGTAGCTCAACGGGTTCCTGTAATTACCGGGTCTCTTACTGATCTTTCTACTATATTGAAAAAGAAAACGTCTATTGAAGAAGTTAATGCCGCAATGAAGGCAGCTTCTAATGAAAGCTTTGGTTATACTGAAGATGAAATCGTAAGTTCTGATGTGATCGGGATCCACTTCGGATCTTTGTTCGACGCTACGCAAACCAAAGTTTTAACGGTAGGCGATACGCAATTGGTAAAAACTGTGAGCTGGTACGATAATGAAATGAGCTATGTGTCTCAACTGGTTCGCACTGTGCAATACATGGATAGCTTGATTAAGAAATAAGGAAAGAAGTTTTGTTACAAAACCCGTTTTAACTATCATCAGTAACCGATGGTTAAAACGGGTTTTGCGTTTTCACACTATTAGTAAAAATGAAATTGAATTGTGAAATTTTTTGAAACCCTTATTTTTTCTTTAACCCCGACAGGTAGTGCTCCAGTGCAGAAACCATGCTGGGCATTTTAGGCTGGGGGGCAACTATATCAGGCTTATATCCCGCGGCAACCACTGCTTTGCGGGTATTGTCGCCAAAAGCTCCCAGCATTGTGCCATTCTGTTTGAAATCAGGGCAGTTTTGAACAAAACTTCTTACGCCTAAAGGAGTGAAAAAGCAGATGATATCGTAATTGTGTTTTGAAACGATTTCTTTTACATCATTAGAGATGATTTCGTAAAGAACCGGTATTACATATTCGCAACCATTTTCAATAAGCCAGTTGGTGATCTCACTATCGAAGGACTCTGAACATGGATATAAAAAACTCTCCTGTTCTTTATACTTCGTGATTACGTCAAATAGGTTGTTATTAGTACCATCAGCGTAAAACACTTTTCGCTTTCGATATAGAATAAATTTTTGAAGATATAAAGCTACTGCTTCGGTAATACAAAAGTATTTGGTGTGTTGAGAAATAGCAATTTTTAATTCATCACAGGTTCTAAAAAAATGATCTATTGCATTTCTACTGGTAAATATTACGGCAGAATATGCTGTGATGTCGATTTTTTGTTTGCGAAATTCCTTCGAGAAGATAGGCACTACTCTTATGAATGGCTGAAAATCAAGATTTACGTTGTATTTCCTTGCCATTTCAAAATAAGGAGATTTGTCATTGTCCGGTTTGGCCTGCGTAATAAGTATATTTTGAATTTGCTTAATAGTTTTGGGTTCGGAAAATGCAGTCTTTATATCCATCGTAAATAAAAGGTGTTTTACAAAGCTACGGCTTTTTGCACAAAAATGGCTACCACAGAATGTTGTATCTGATTAAGTTGCTTTGCCTGAAGAGCTATTATATTAAATAATCCATGGTTACCTTGTAAAGAACCAAAATTGGAATTATTTCTGTGGCTATAATATAGACCAGGAAATGAAATGCATTGAGAGGTAATTTGTTTTCCAGTGCGCCGTATGTCTTTATATATCTCGACAAAAAGAACAGGGCAACTACAAATATCGCCACAGTTGTGATATAGCGCACCCATAATGGAAGAGAGAAAGCAAGTATTACAAGGAACGGAACGAGCACAATTCCGGAGATCTTGTTGATCAAAAAAATAATAAAAATATAATTATCAACAATTTGCTGCATACCACTCAACCACCCAATAAACTTAAGTGTGCAATACTTTACAAAATAAAGAACGCCTATCCCTAATATACAAAGGGGCAAAAGCAGTTTTGTATTCATCACCAGGGGAGGATGATAATAGGTAAAAAGCAGCCAAAGAAAAATACCCGCACTGACAGCAAAAAAAATGTTCAGGATGAAAGAGGGGAGTTTTGCCTGGAGAAGCTGGTCTGCGAGCTGCGACTGCCTAAGGGAGGTATTAAAAAATACCCTAAAAAGATTATCAAAATAGCCTTTGTAAAAAGTTTTGAACAGTGCAAGAATCAGTACCACTAAACATAAAATATAGAATACAAATTCCTTGCCGTCAGATTGCCTTTTTTCGGAAATTAAATAAACCGGCGCATCTCTTACATTAATAAACTTGTTTGAAAAAAGGAGATCTTCGAGGATTAAACGATAGGTTCTTATTGGGGGTTGAGAAGCCGATAAAAGTGAATCAGCTTTCATAGCACTTGTATCGGCAGTGCTTATTAATGCTGAATTGCGCTTAACCCTATTGGCCGAATCACCAGGTAGTTGAGAGAAGATACAATCGGAATATAGAATCAAACAAATTATTACCGATGCAATTCGCATACTCATTTTCATCCATTTTTTTGCTTTGGTCATCGGGATCAAAAATAATTTATATATCCAAAATGAATCTTGGAAGAATTGCGAATATCAAATTTAATATCATTCCTTTTACCCAGGGCGTAACTGAGATTGAGCAAACCCAGTTTTGTTTCAAAAGCAAGCCCGATACCACCACTTACAAAATTGTTATTGAAGTTTGTTGTATTAAAATTGGTTTTAGTGAAACCTACATCTGAAAATCCAAACAGGTATGAATTAACGCCAACAAGATAACGGTATTCCGCTGTGAAAACCCCATACCTGTTTGCATAAATACTTTCTTCATCAAACCCTCTTAGAAGCCTATAGCCCCCTATCTGAAATAATTCATTCCTAAAAACCTGCGGCGTTTCGAGCCATCCTACATTAAACGCAAATTTTAAAGTACTTCTTTTCCCTGACGGAATATAATGGGCCGCAGAAGCCTGGAATCGTATTCGATACGATTTAAGTTTTATGGTATCGTACAAAGAGTTAAAATTAAAAGCAGGATCGACAGGGTCTTTTAGGTTAACAATGTCGTTATTCTTAGTAATTTTTTTAATGCCAACTCCCAGGGTAACATCAAACTCATTTCCCCTTCGCGGATTTAACCGGTAATTGGTATTAATAAAACTGTAATTCACTCCAAAATTTCCGGAGCTTACATCTATATTCGGTGGCAGCATCCTGGTCGCTAATACCCGGTTAGTATCCACGCCGCCGGAGAGTAAGTAACTACGCTCCTTTTGATAAAATATTTTGCCCAACTGATTAGCAGATATAATATACTGGAGCCCGAAAATTGCATTTAACTGGAGATATAAAGAATCTTTTTTAAGAAGGTTAAAAGCAAAATCAATCCCAAACTTTGAGTTTAAAATGTAAGGATGATTATAACCTATTGTGAGCCGTGGAGATTGTGGCTGTAGTTGTTGCCAGTTGAGCAAAATATTCTCGCCAGCTCCCAGCGCGTTTTTAAGATCGAGGTGAACATCCCCTGTAAACTGTGCTTTCCCCGTCGCGTTATTGGCAGGTAAGTATCCTATCAGCACATCAACAGCGCTGCTTTTCTTTTGCTGAAGGTATAAGTTAAGTACCGATCCGCTTCCCAGCATGGTAATATTCCAGGGCTGTTGCTCCTGCAGGTAGGGCAATTCTTTTATTCTCTTACTTACCTGCTTTAGTTTTTCGTTATTATATAAAATGTCATTGTTAATACCCAGGTAATGTTGAAGAAATAAGTTCTTAATCTTAGCATTTCCAAAAACTTTAATGCTGTCAATGTGATAAACCGGTCCCTTATTTACTGATAAGACAGCTTTTATTTTATCTCCGGAAAATCGAATACTATCCAATTTTATTTCTGCAAAAGGAAAGCCGTTATTCTCATAATAATTAATAATTTTTTCCTCCTGCAACTGGAATCGTGCAAAGTCCATTTGATTTGTCTTAGAGAGTTTTGAATTCCAGCCGGTGGACTCGAGAACTTTGCTGTCAATACTGTCCGTATTAATTTCTACCCATTTAAATTGTTCTCCCAGGTATAGTTGAGCAACTGCCTTCGTTGAATCATATTTTACAGAATCAACAGACGCCGCGGGAAACCCTTTACTTAAAAGAATTCCGGGCAGCGAACTTATATACACAGAAGCAGTTTCTTCATCATCAAAAATTGTTTTAAGTTCAGGCTTCTGAATTTTGTACGAAGTATCTTTACCATAAAGCAGGTATTGGACCGTATATTTTTTTTGGCAAAAAGCAGGTGATAAAAAGGAAAAGATAAATAGCGGTAAAAGTATGAGAGTCTTGCTGAAATATTTTGGGGTAAGTAATTTCATGTTAATCATTCAAATCTAAATGAATTTCTGAAATCGGCTGATCGCTGAAATCGAAATTAAAATCTAATATTTTTGGCAGGTATTTATATTCATATTCCCTTCTGTAAACAGGCATGCCATTACTGTAATTTTCATTTCTCAACGTCTCTCTCGCTAAAAGCAGAAATGATTTATGCTTTGAAAAAAGAAATTACACTTTCACATGAATCAAACTTTGCTAAAAATGAAATTATTGAAACCATTTATTTTGGCGGAGGTACCCCCAGCCTCTTAGATAAACGCGACATTGAAGATTTATTATTTACAATAAAAAATAGTTACACCATAAGTCCTTCCGCAGAAATCACTTTGGAAGCAAATCCGGATGACATAACAGTTGAGAAATTGAATCACTGGAACGATGCAGGTATAAACAGGCTCAGCATAGGGATACAATCTTTTAAAGAAAAAGATTTACAATGGATGAACAGGGCACACAAGAGGCAGCAGGCGCTGGAATGCATATTGCTCGCAAAAGAAGCAGGCTTTAATAATTTTTCTGCAGATCTTATTTACGGCACACCCGGCCTCACTGATGAAGAATGGAAACAAAATGTACAGCAACTTATACAGCTCAACGTTCCGCATATTGCATGCTATGCATTGACAGTTGAGCCCAATACGGCTTTAAAAAAAATGATTATTTTAAAAAAGAAAGAAGATATAAACACTGATCAACAGGCAAGGCAATTTTTATTGCTTATGCAGTGGATGAAAGAAGCAGGATATGAGCATTACGAAATATCCAATTTTGCAAAGCCAGGTTTTAGAAGCAGGCACAACAGCAGCTACTGGCAGGGAAAGTCTTACATAGGTATCGGGCCTTCGGCCCATTCCTACAATGGAACGGCGAGGAAATGGAATGTCGCGAATAATGCTTTATACATCCAGTCAATCAAGAATAATTCAATTCCTTTTGAAGAAGAGATACTTACAAACAGCCAAAGCTTGAATGAATACATTATGACTTCATTGCGTACTGCAGAAGGGCTTAATCTAAATTTTGTGGAGGAAAAATTTTCAACAAGTGAACGAAACAGAATTGAGAATGGGATAAAAAATTACTTAGATAAAAGCCTTATGACACGAAAGCAACAAAATTTAGTACTAACTGACGAAGGAAAATTATTCGCAGATGGTATCGCATCAGATCTTTTTGCAACCGGTACTTAAGAATAAATAATATTGTTTACTTCGCACCTAGCCTAATCAACAACTACTTTATTACACCAAACTTTTTTCAATCTCTTGAAACCCTTCTTCAGGCGAAAGCTGTTCCCATAAAATTTTATAGATTGTTTCAGCAATTGGCATTTCTGCACTCACTTCTTTATTAATAGTGTACATGCATTTGCTGGCATTATAACCTTCGGCAACCATACTCATTTCCAGTTGCGCTGCTTGTACTGAGTATCCTTTGCCGATCATATTTCCAAAAGTGCGGTTGCGACTGTAAAGGGAATAACAGGTCACGAGCAAATCCCCTAAGTAAACAGACGCTGCATAATTTGTTGTATGCCTTCTTTCAACTTTGATATTCGGGTTGGCATGGTCAATAGTTCCCACTTCAACATTTTGTATCCCTGCCTTTCTCAAAAAGCCTGCCATCTCATCTGCACTGTTTGCTATAAGTACGCTCAAAAAATTATCACCATATTCCAAACCATGTGCAATGCCTGCGCCAATTGCATAAATATTTTTTAATACCGCGGCATACTGTACCCCATAGATATCAGTGTTATGAATTGTATTTAAATAAGGCGTTTTAAAATGAGAAGCGATATCAGTCGTTGTTTGTTCATCAACGCCAGAAAAGGTGAGGTATGATAATTTTTCAGCCGCAACTTCCTCGGCATGGCACGGGCCAAGCACTGTGAAATAATCTTTCAGGGCTACGCCAAATTCTTCTTTCAGGTAGTCATTTAATAACAAATTATTTCCCGGCAAAATTCCTTTAACGGCTGATACAATTTTTTTATTCCTAAAAATATCTTTCGGAAGTGTGCCCAATACCTCTACTGTATATGCTGATGGAACAACTATTATAATACAATCCACATTATTAATTACTTCCCCGACTTCTGTTGTGAGATGAAGAAGGTTGGTATCAAAATAAGCCGAATTAAGATAATGAGGATTATGCCTCCTGTTTTTAAAATGACTGATTGTTTTATCTGATCTTATCCACCACGAAATTGAATTGTTATTATCAGTTAGTATTTTGGCAAGAGCGGTTCCCCAGCTACCGCTGCCGATAATTCCGAATTTCATCATAGACCTAATTTTTCTACGGCAATTTGTGCGGCCGCCTGGCTTGCATCTTTCTTATTAAAAGCCTTTGCTTCAGCAACCAATTCACCATCAATTTTTGCCCCGATAGTAAACAATCGCCTTCCATTTTCTACTTTTTCTTCTATGGTTTCAAACTCGAGATTCTTGCCGTTTTTATTAGCCCATCCGTATAACTTATTTTTTTGATTGATATCAAGATTCTCGAGATCCTGCATAAAAAAATGCGGGTTAATAATGTGCTGGGTAACCCATCTTTGTGTATTATTATATCCCTTGTCAAGATAGACTGCGCCTACAACAGCCTCAAGGGTATTTCCAAAAATCTGGGAAATTTTTAAGGAATTATCAAAGCGATTATAAAATGTAATTTTCTTGAAGCCGATCTTTAGGGCAATATCGTTTAGTTGATTCCTGTTTACCATCTTACTTCTCATCTCTGTTAAAAAACCTTCGTCTTTATACGGATAACGCATAAATAAATAATGCGCCACGAGTGAACTAAGAACCGCATCTCCAAGAAATTCAAGTCGTTCATTGTTTTCATCAGCTCCCTCCCTTATGGACCGGTGGCTTAGTGCGGTTTTGTACAAGCTTAATTTTCCGGGAGCGAAGCCCAATATGTTTCGCAATTGTCTTCTAAAATCCCTGTCGGATTTATTAGAATACATGTTTTTGAAAAAAAGCACAGTTGGAATTTAGATGAATTTTGCCTTAAGTTACCAATAAAATATCTAATTAATTCCCCGAAGCAGCGACAGAAATGGAGTTAATGGAACAGATGACTTCGCACCCGTAAGTAAAATAAAAACTTACAAATAAAAATATTGCAAGCTCTATTTTACAAATTTAAATATACAGAAAACAGCAATTATTAGGGTGAGCCAAAAAACAAATGACCATAATATCAAAGTTCCTTCTGCCCCCGAGACTCTCTTAACTAATTTTTTTTGTAATATGACTGCATCTTCTTTGGTTGCAAAAACATTTTTCATGTCATCGCGCCAAAGAGCAACTTCATTTTTTGCCGCGTCAACCTTTAAAGCTACCTCTTTGCCGACTTCGGTATCGATATAGGTAATAATCTCTGAAGCCTCTTTGTCGCCAAGGCGCCTTATAAGGAAATTTTGAATTTCTGAACGGGAAATGTTGGCAGGTGTATCCATGGAAGAAATTTTTGGATGAAATGATTTACTTTTTATACTTCTTGATTATCACCGAGGCGTTGTGTCCACCAAAGCCAAATGTGTTGCTAAGCGCAGCATTTACCTCTTTTTGCTGGGCTGTATTGAAAGTGAAGTTAAGCTTTGGATCCAATTCCGGATCGTCAGTAAAATGATTAATCGTTGGCGGAATAATATTTTTTGTAACTGCGAGAATACATGCGAGTACTTCTACCACGCCGGCTGCGCCGAGGCAATGACCTGTCATTGATTTTGTAGAACTTATATTAAGGTCGTACGCCTTCTCGCCGAATACGCTTAAGATTGCTTTGGTTTCGGCTATATCTCCCAGCGGTGTTGATGTTCCATGTACATTAATGTAGTCGATGTCTTCAGGATTCATACCTGCATCTTTTAAGGCTACGTGCATTACTTTTTTTGCACCCAAACCATCGGGATGCGGGGCAGTAATATGATGAGCATCCGCTGTAGCTCCCCCTCCTGCAATTTCGCAATATATTTTAGCACCTCTTGCAATTGCGTGTTCCAATTCTTCGAGGACAAGTATTCCGGCTGCCTCGCCCATCACAAAACCGTCTCTTTCCTTATCAAAGGGCCTTGAAGCAGTTTTAGGATCGTCGTTTCTTTCGCTAAGAGCTTTCATAGCGTTGAAGCCGCCAACACCGGCTTCACAAATAACGGCTTCACTTCCGCCGGTAAGAATAATATCAGCCTTATCCAGCCGAATATTATCGTACGCATCAATAATTGCGTTGGTACTACTGGCGCAGGCGCTAACTACGGCAAAATTTGGACCGCGGAAACCATATCTCATGGAGATTTGACCGGCAGCAATATCCAATATCATTTTGGGAATAAAGAATGGATTGAAACGGGGCGTTCCATCTCCTTTTGCAAATTCCATTACATCGTCCTGGAAAGTATTTATGCCTCCGATACCACTTGCAAAGATTACACCTACTCTGTCGGGGTCAACATTATCTTTAGTAATACCAGCGTCTTTTACAGCTTCATCGCTTGCTACAAGTGCAAATTGTGTAAACCTATCGAGTTTTCTTGCTTCCTTTCTATCAAAAAAAAGGGAGGGATCGAAATTTTTAACCTCGCAGGCAAACCTGGTCTTAAATTTTGTAACATCAAACAGCTGAATAATATCAGCACCAGAAACGCCTTTAGCTAAACTGTCCCAGTACTCCGGAACAGATTTACCTAAAGGCGTTATGGCTCCTAATCCCGTTACAACTACTCTTTTTAATTCCATAAGCTTGCCTGCAATGTTAAATACGATGATTACTTAGCATGCTCTTCGAGGTATGCTACTGCCTGGCCAACCGTAGTAATGGTTTCGGCCTGCTCATCAGGAATAGAAATATTAAATTCTTTTTCAAATTCCATGATTAATTCAACGGTATCTAAACTGTCTGCACCTAAATCGTTAGTAAAAGAAGCCTCGGGTGTAACTTCAGCTTCGTCAACTCCTAATTTGTCAACAATGATTTTTTTAACTCTTGTTGCAATGTCTTGCATGATTGTAAAATTTAGTTAATACGGCTACAAAAATATACTTTTTGGAATAAAAAAAAATTAATAACTCGTCAACTTGATTACAGCGTGTATGTGCTATAAATTATGGAATTTGAAGCATATAAATAATATAGACTCTTAAAAGAAATGCTTAGCCGAAAAAGAAGTTTGTTAATTTGAAACACGCCCCGGTTGTTGGTTTTGTACCAAACCATGATCCTTCCGCCCAATTTATAGGTGATCATAAACCAGAGTTTTGCTTTCCGCTCATAAACTTTTAGTGCTGACAGGCCGATTTCAAGAAAATAAATTTGTATTTTTATTACGCATTAGAAACCCCCACGTCACTCTTTATGCCTATAAAACAAATTGACCATGGTACAAAGGAATATAAGCAAATGATTGATTTGCGGCATGAGCTATTGCGTAAACCGCTGCATCTCACCTTTGAAAAAGACGAATTAGATAAAGAAAAAAATGATATTTTAATTGGTGCATTTGAGGAAGAGAAAATGCTGGGATGTTGCCTGCTTACCAGGGTAAATAAAGACTGTGTAAGGCTTCGTCAAATGGCAGTGCAAAATAATCTGCAAGGCAAGGGCATTGGTGCAGCAATGTTGAATTTTGCAGAAAATGTAGCAAGAGATACCGGATATAAAATGGTTACCATGCATGCACGTCTTACTGCTATTGGATTCTACAGGAAATCAGGATATAAAATCACTGGTGACGAGTTTTTTGAGTTAGCAATTCCACACTTCATAATGGAGAAGAAGCTATATTAAAATGGACACGGTAACATGATGTGTCTTCTTGATTTTCTTAGAAGCCGGTCCCCGATTTTGCTGTAATTTCTACCAATTTGAGAAATGAAGAAATAGTTTTAAAACAAGTAGTAAGCTGGGCCCAATTAAAAAAGAATATAAGGTCCGTTGTTATTACAAGTTCCCGGGCAAACCCAAAAGCTTCTGTTGATATTCTTTCGGATTATGACATTGAATTGGTAGTCACCCGCCTTCATGATTTCGATAAAAACGAAAAATGGGTTTTTCATTTTGGAGATGTCATTGCTGATATCAATGAAAGAAATTCAAAATCTCTCACCCGGCTGGTGCTCTATAGTGATGGCGTTAGAATCGATTTTCAAATTTATACTGTTTCTGAGTTTAATAGAAGAACAGAAAATGCCTCGATCCCCGCGCATTGGGATATCGGCTACAAGGTGTTGCTGGATAAGGATCAATTGATGACAGCACGTGCGCAACCCAGCTATACAAAATTCAACATAAAGCAACCGTCCGAAAAAGAATTTGCTCTCCTTCTAAAAGATTTTTGGTGGGATACTACCTATGTTTCAAAAAGCTTATGGCGTGATGAAATTTTTTATGCAAAATATATATTTGACTCCCTCCTTCGTAGCAAATATTTATTAAAAATTCTTGAATGGCATATTGGTTTACATCACAATTGGTCGGTAAACACGAATAAAAATGGAAGATGTTTGAAGCGATACCTTGATAAGGAAACCTGGGCCCAGGTTGAAAAAACTTTTGTGGACGGGGATGTCGAAAAAAACCGCGAAGCTCTTTATTCTATTATACATTTATTCAGCACGCTTGCTAAAGAGGTTGCAAAGCAATTGAATTATGAATATCCTTTTAATTTGGAAAAAAACGTCATCGAATATTTGAAAAAAATTGATGACACAGAAAAGATGCCTGCAGATTTTTGATTTACAAACCGCAATAATCTATTTCAGAAAAATAGTTTGCGGAAGTTTTCCTGTTACTACAATTTCTTGTTACTTTTTTATTTTATTTTTTAACAGATCCCTGGCTTCATATAAACTATCTCCTTCAAATGCATCTTTTGGAACAATAAAAAATGAACGGCTATCAAAATAAAGGTGAAAGAAATGGGGGCTTTCAATTACGGAACTAAAAGCACTCCAGGGCCAACTCCTGCTGCCTCTTTCATTTTCAATAAACATGTGTTGATCTTCAAAACTTACCTTAAAGCGGTCTTTAAAAGTTGCGGCTTTCCTGTAAATAATATTGGGTAATATAAACCAGAATGATATCATAAGAATGAACCATAAAAAAGAGCTTCCCAAAAAAGCGGAAGCCGAGATTTTCTTAAGAAAATACAAGCCCGCAGCAACTATGGCGAAAACATTCACCAATATCATCATGAGTTTAATTTCCTTTCTTGTAATAAAATGATAGCGCAGCGCCTGCAAAACTTTAGCCTTATTATAAGTGAAGTAAGAAGAGGTCATACAAAAAATGTACAATGTACTATGAAAGCCGGCACTATTACCGCGGTATTACGTTAATAATAAACCTAAATGAAAATATGAACTTCGTAATTAATTTCAATAAAAATAATCAAAATGAAGTACACCAAACTTATGTCCGGGCCATTTTGTATTATTTCTTCCACCTGTATTCAGATAAATACAGTTTCGCACTGTGAGATTTATGATTATTGGCTTAAAGCTATAGACCGGATTATGAAATGAATAATGTACCTAACATTGAGATGCTAAATTGACTACAGGATTATCGTAATAGAAAAGTTCCTAAAAGCAAGAAATACTCTTAGAGTTTGCTTAATTATTTATTGAGCATTTGTTGCCTGCTCCTGGTCCAAAATCTTTACTTCAGTTCGCCGGTTTTTCTGACGTCCTTCTTCTGTTGTATTTTCTTCAATGGGCTCTTCTGCGCCATATCCTTTCGCAACAAGCCTGTTATTATCTATCCCTTTTGATATAAGATATTCCACAATAGTTTTTGCCCTTTCCAATGAAAGAACCAGGTTCTTTTCATCGCTACCTACATTATCTGTATGGCCTCCTATCTCTATTCTTTCATTAGGTTTTCTATTTAAATAATCCACCAGGTCGTCAAGTGCAGCGTGAGATTCTGGCCTTAATGTAAATTTTCCAAAATCGAATTCCACATTCTCCAGCACGAATGTTTTGGGCGGGTCAAATTCAAGGTTTACTGTAAATGGGTTTTTAAAATAAGAATTGGGCTTAAGAGCCGGTACCTCTAAAACATTTTGAATAAGTGAATCTTTAAATCCTAAGATGAAAATATCATATTTATCACCTGCCGGAAGACGTGTGGAAAACTTACCGGCCTCATCACTTATTACCTGGTATTCATTACTATTTTTTTGGCTCCGGAAAATCACAAGTTCATTGTTCTTTGGCTCCTTGGTTCTCATGTCAGAAACCATTCCCTCCACTTTGGCGTCTTTGGGGAGATTTAATACCTGCGTGTTCTGGGAATAAGTGGCAACCGTAAAAATTGAAAGAGCTATAAACAGGAGAAATCGTTTCATAGAATATTTTTTATTGATAAAACTAAAAATAATAAATCAAAAGAGTGAATTATAGCAAGTGCTGTTGCATCAATTCAGGAATTAGTAGCAACGAAAAAATGGGCATTTTATTTTCAAGCCGTGTTGTGCTCACATAAAATTTAATCTGAGATAGCATTTAATTTCCGGCATAGGGTACTTAATTGCAAATTCTTAAGATCGGTATTCTGTAGTCTGGTGCATAATTACAAAGCCACCTGGCGGTGGCTTTGTATATGCTTGTCCGAAAAAAAATCACATTAACTACATCCCATACTGTTCCCACAATTCAAACACTTATAGCACGTACCGCTGCGAATGGTTATATGTCCGCAGGTATTACAGGCCGGCGCATCACTTTGCATGTTCTTAGCAGCAGAGTTCACCGCGTCAAAATCAGCGGCAGCCTTTTTTACGTGTTCAGTCCTATGCTTTTTTGCAGGTTGAGCCTTCCCGTTTGAAGAACCGATCACTCTCACCTCACTTAATTCCGGCACTCTGTTTCCAATAGTAGGTGTATTTACATCCCAGGGTTCATTTCCCAAATTTTCAACTTCAGGCTTATCAAGTACATGAACCAGGTCATTTCTTCCCAGGTATTCATACGCCAGCGAACGGAACATAAAATCAATAATAGATGTGGTCGTTTTAATATTAGGATGATCCACCATGCCCGATGGCTCAAACCGTGTGAAAACAAATTTTTCAACAAACTCTTCCAAAGGAACACCATACTGCAGGCCAATTGAAATAGAGATTGCAAAGCAGTTAAGCATACTACGCATGGTAGCGCCTTCCTTTGCCATGTCAATAAAAATTTCTCCTAATGTGCCATCATTATATTCTCCCGTTCTGAGAAATAATGCCTGGCCGTTTATTTTTGCTTTTTGAGTAAAACCTCTGCGTTTAGCCGGTAAAGCCCTTCGCTCAACAATCATAGCCAATTGGCGCTTCAGTCCGGTATCAGCACTGCTTTGCACTCTTTTATTCATCTCCTCAAGAAGATCTTCCACCGTTAACTGGCTCATGTCAACAAATTTTGTCTCTTTCTCTTCATTGATCATTTCCTGTTGCTCGTTAACTGCTGCCTTTTTCTTTTTATCACTTTTGTTACTTAAAGGCTGTGATAATTTGGAACCATCACGGTAAAGAGCACACGCTTTTAATCCAAGCTGCCAGCTTAATTTATAAGCTTCGGCGATTTCCTCTAAAGTACCTTCATTGGGCAAGTTGATTGTCTTGGAAATAGCGCCGCTTATAAAAGGTTGCGTCGCAGCCATCATACGTATGTGGCCACTGTGATGGATATATCTTTCTCCTTTGGCTCCACATTTATTGGCACAATCAAATACGGAAAGATGTTCATCTTTTAAGTAAGGAGCACCCTCAATAGTTCCGGTACCACAGATGTAAACATTGGCTTCTTCAATCTCCTCTTCTGAGAATCCTAATGATTCCAAAAGACTCCATTCAAAATCATTGTATTGATCCGGAGCAAAGCCGAGCCTTTGTAAACATTCTTCACCAAGATTAAATACATTAAAAACAAATCCAATTTCAAAAGCTGAAGCCATCGCAGCTTCGAGTTTTTGAATATCTGTACCTGAGAAACCTTTTTCTGCAAGAGTTGCCGGATTGATATGAGGAGCACCGTTTAATGAGGCATGCCCTTTCGCGTAATTTACAATTTCTCCGATCTCGCTTTCACTGTATTTTAAATTGCGTAAAGCCTGTGGTACACTTTGATTAATGATTTTGAAATAACCACCCCCGCTTAATTTTTTAAATTTAACCAAAGCAAAATCAGGTTCTACGCCGGTCGTATCACAATCCATAACCAAACCAATAGTACCTGTTGGTGCAATCACCGTTGTTTGTGCATTTCTATATCCATATTTTTCACCCATCATCACTGCATCATCCCATGCCTTGGTTGCTGCCTTTAATAAATAATCAGGGCAATATTTTGCATTAATGCCTTGTGGCTTTATTTCTATGCCTTCATAAGCATCGCTCGCATCGTAGGCTGCTGCACGATGGTTGCGCATTACCCTCAGCATGTGATGTTTGTTTTCTTCATATTTGCTAAAGGCGCCAAGATGGGACGCAAGCTCTGCAGAAGTTTTATAGGAAACGCCGGTCATTATTGCTGTGATAGCCCCGGCAATACCGCGTGCCTTCTCGCTGTCATAAGCAATGCCGCTTACCATAAGCATACTCCCAAGATTGGCAAATCCCAATCCTAATGTTCTGTAATCGTAACTAAGTTGTGCAACTTCTTTGCTTGGGAATTGAGCCATCAGCACAGAGATTTCCAAAACGGTTGTCCATAATCTCACCGTGTATTCAAAACCTGCAACATCAACAGAATTATCGCTTTCATCGAAAAACCTCCTGAGATTTACCGAGGCTAGATTGCAGGCTGTGTTATCTAAAAACATGTATTCGCTGCAAGGGTTGCTTGCTCTTATCGGGCCGCCTTCAGGGCAGGTATGCCACTCATTGATTGTCGTATTATATTGAGTTCCCGGATCTGCACAACGCCAGGCAGCATAATTAATATCGTTCCACAGTTTTTTTGCTTTTATTTTTTTCATGGTGCGGCCGTCACTCCTTGCTTTCAATTCCCAATCGCCATCTGCTTCCAGTGCATGAAAAAATTCATTGGGTATGCGTACCGAGTTATTACTGTTTTGGCCGCTTACCGTTTTGTATGCTTCGCCTTCGTAATCGCTTGCATAACCCGCATCGATTAACGCAGCCACTTTTTTTTCTTCTTCTACTTTCCAGTTTACGAAAGTTTCAATTTCAGGATGGTCTAAATCAAGACAAACCATTTTTGCAGCACGCCTTGTGGTGCCACCACTTTTAATAGCGCCTGCTGCACGGTCACCTATTTTTAAAAAACTCATAAGCCCGCTGGAAGTTCCGCCACCACTAAGTTTTTCACCTTCGCCACGTATGGAGCTGAAGTTAGTTCCAACACCGCTTCCATATTTAAATATTCTTGCTTCACGCACCCAAAGATCCATAATGCCACCATCATTCACCAGGTCATCATTCACACTTAATATAAAGCAGGCATGCGGCTGAGGCCTCTCATATGCTGATGTAGATTTTTTCAACTGACCATCATTGGCATCCACATAATAGTGGCCTTGTGGTTTACCTGTAATACCATATACCTCATGCAGGCCGGTATTAAACCATTGAGGAGAATTGGGAACACATGACTGGTTTAAAATTCCGTACACAAGCTCTTCATAAAAAACTTGTGCATCCTCAGCAGCAGCAAAATAATTATACCGCTCACCCCACACCCTCCAGCAATGGGCCAGGCGATGGGCCACCTGTTTTACAGAAACTTCTCTCCCCGTTGATCCATCCGGCTGCGGTACGCCCGCCTTACGAAAATATTTTTGCGCAAGTATGTCTGTAGCTATCTGGCTCCACTGTTTCGGCACCTCTACATTGTCCATTTGAAACACAATTTCTCCGGTCGTGTTTTTTATTACCGATGTACGGAAATCATATTCAAACATATCAAAGGGAGAAACACCATCTTTGGTGAATTGCCGCGCAAAGCGGAGACCTGTTGAGGCGGGTGAATTATTTGGCATTTGGGCTAATATTATTTTTAGGTTAATAAATTATTTTTGGAGTGCGGGAGAACGAAAATATTTTTTCTCGGGTAGAAAACACCCTCTAAATTTTGCACAGTCTGTGGAAAAGAAGTGTGCATAAATAGGTAAGGCGGGCGGGCAGGGCGTTTAGTAATTTTTGCACATTTTCATGCAAATCATTTTTGGCCGGAATCAAAAATTTCGATAATTATTTATAATCTTTTTATTGAATGAGAATTCTAATTCAAAGAGTAGTTAAAGCAAGTGTAAGGGTGCACGGGAATGTCACGTCGGCCATAGAAAAAGGCCTTCTTGTTTTTGCCGGAATAGAGGATGCTGACACCATAGAAGATATAAAATGGTTAAGCAATAAGATCGTAAACCTGCGAATATTTGACGATGAAGATAAAGTACCAAATATAAGTGTGAAAGATATAAATGGAAAGATCCTTTTAGTGAGCCAGTTCACGCTGCACGCAAATGCAAAAAAAGGAAACAGGCCTTCATACATTAAGGCAAGTAAACCAGAAATTGCAATTCCTCTTTATGAAAAATTAATTGATCAGATAGAAAGTGATCTTGGGGAAAAAATACAGACAGGAATTTTTGGAGCGGATATGAAAGTTGAGTTGATAAATGATGGGCCGGTAACGATATGGATTGATAGTAAGAATAGAGAATAAACCCCAAACCCCTGAAGGGGCTTTAGCGACGACTAAAAATGTTTTTGAAATGGATAAACAAGTTACAATAAGAGAAGCCCAAATAAAAGTTGATCAATGGATTAAAACTGTTGGTGTAAAATATTTTAGTGAGCTTACCAACCTCGGTATATTAATGGAAGAGGTAGGAGAACTCTCACGATTAATGGTAAGAATCTATGGGGAGCAATCTTTCAAGGATAATGAAAAGAATAAAAAGCTCAGTGATGAAATGGCTGATGTGCTTTGGGTTCTACTTTGCCTCGCAAATCAAACAGGAGTCGATCTTACAGATGCTTTGGAAAAGAATTTTAAAAAGAAAAGTTTAAGGGATGCGGAAAGGCATAAGAATAATGAGAAGTTGAAGTGAATTACTATCTTAATTGATTATAACTTATTAAAGCGCTTATCAAAATAATGAGAAAACATATTATCAGGTAATCTTTTACCTTAGACAAATTACCTTTTTTATAATTAATTCTTATTCTAAAATAAATAACTGGAAAAAGAAAAATAATTGCTGATAAAACGTAAATGATATTTATATATGCATCCCATTTTGATGGATAACTACCGTCGCCAACTAAGCCCCAAATTAAAAATATAATGATATAATTCATTATCAGATAAGTCAACACTCCAGCAAGTAGGCCGACGATAAGTAAATGCTTAATATTTATTCTGGCATTAACTATCGTATTTAACTCTTTCACAGGGGATATAATATTTTACAAAAGAAATTTAATCTAAGTTATTATTATAAAAATTGGCTCGCTAATTATTCGTTGTGAAATTAGTGCTGCTTACAAAATCTTTGTTATCTCTTTAAAATTTATATTTGCCGCCCTATGGCAAATGAATCAAATAATTTTAGTGAGATAATTGCGCATTGCAAAGAATACGGATACATTTTTCCTTCCAGCGAAATTTATGATGGCTTAAGTGCTGTGTATGATTACGGGCAAAATGGCGCCCAGTTGAAAAAAAATATCCGCGATTATTGGTGGAAAAGTATGACACAGCTCCACGAAAATATCGTGGGTATAGATGCTGCTATTTTCATGCACCCCCTTACCTGGAAAGCAAGCGGGCATATTGACAACTTCAGCGATCCTATGATAGATAATAAGGACAGCAAAAAGCGCTACCGGGTAGATCATTTAATTGAATCACATGCAGAGATACTTGGTCACGATGGAAAAAAAGAAGAGGAATTTGCCTTGTTGAAAGGCATGGATGAATTACTCGCAAAAGATGATTTTGAAAGATTAAAAAAACTAATAGAAGACAATAAAATAAAATGTGCTGTAAGCGGAACTTCAAATTGGACAGATGTTCGCCAGTTTAATCTTATGTTTTCAACGGAGTTGGGAAGTGTAGCGGGCGATTCGGATAAAATTTACTTACGTCCTGAAACCGCGCAGGGAATTTTTGTGAATTTCCTGAATGTACAAAAGACAGGAAGAATGAAAATTCCTTTTGGGATTGCACAAACGGGAAAAGCATTTCGTAATGAAATTGTTGCCAGGCAATTCATTTTTCGCATGCGGGAGTTTGAGCAAATGGAGATGCAATTTTTTGTTAGGCCCGGAACTGAGATGGAATGGTACAATTACTGGAAGTCAGAGCGGTTGAAATGGCACAAAAGCATTGGTATTCCAGAGGAAAAACTCCGTTATCATGATCATGTGAAACTGGCGCATTATGCAAATGCGGCGGTTGATATTGAATTCGAATTTCCTTTTGGTTTTAAAGAATTGGAAGGCATCCATTCCCGCACCGATTTTGATTTGAAACAACACCAGGAACTAAGCAAGAAGAAGCTCCAATATTTTGATAACGATCTTAAGGAAGATGGCAAACCTTACGGCAATTACATTCCTTATGTCGTGGAAACCTCCGTTGGACTTGACCGGCTATTCCTTGCCGTTATAAGCAATTCATACACTGAAGAGAAGTGGAATAAAGAAGATGGAACAGAAGACAGCCGGGTTGTTTTAAGAATTCCTCCTAAAATTTCTCCATACAAATTAGCTGTTTTCCCCCTGGTAAAAAAAGATGGGTTGCCGGAGATTGCCAGGAAATTAGTGAATGAATGCAAGGAGGCTTTCCACACTTTTTATGAAGAAAAAGATGCAATAGGAAAGCGATACAGGCGAATGGATGCAATAGGAACTCCCTTCTGCGTAACTATTGACCATCAAAGTAAGGAGGACGATACGGCTACTATTCGCTATCGTGACAGCATGCAGCAGGAAAGAGTCTTATTATCGGATGTAAGAAAAATCGTATTGGAGAAAATTGGTTAACACATTGGATTATTCCGCAAGAGTTAACAAGAAGATCGATTTTTTTAAAGCACAAATTGTGTAAGGAACTTCATCATGTATAGCCAGTAACTTATCTTTTTTCACTTCTGTGGTTGCATGGTTTGTTGCTACGTTTACTTTACCTTTTAAAACCTGCAAACTAAAAATATTCCCAGGTCGCTCCGTTTGCATAGTTGCATCTTTGTGAAGTGCAACGAGGATGATGCGAAGTTTATCTGTTTTATAAATTGTTATCGCATTCCGGTCATTTTCCTTCCAGGCTTTTTCATTTTTGATTTGCTCAATATAGCCGGGGAGATCAATTAGTAAAACCGGGGAATCAATTTTTCTTTCACCGTCGGGGCGGTTATAAGTTGCATCAATGTTTTTATTTTCCATGATCATGTTTTCTATTGTTCTTCAAAAACCATTCCCGGGAAAATTACACGTTATAGTAAGGCAACAATTTATTTATTTCTTACATATCCGATTAGGTTGGCAAGAAATGCCCCAATCGCCATCCCGCATACTAAAAGTGTAACTACATGAATAGCTCTTATACAATCGCTGTTTGAAAGCCTTGTGAAATTGTAAAATGAAATAAGCAATACAAAAATTGAAATAGCCATAGCCCTTAAATATGGATTTTTCTTTCGCATTTTCTAATCGGTTTAAATAATTTAATAAGATAATTATTTCATCTCTTCTTAACCATACAATTCCAAATGGACGGACTTTCTATCATAGCCCAGAGCGGTTATTTTCTGACGGGCATCATCAATCATCGCTTTCCATCCGCATAAATAAAATGATGCAGGCTTTAAATTTAGCATGTCTTCGCAAGCTTCATTATTCTTTTTGCAAATTTCTTCATACAGACTGTGAACATAGCCCTTATGGCCTTCCCATCCTTCGCGACTTAATGTGGGCATGTAAGTAAAGTTTTCAATTTTACTTTCCAGCGTTTTCATTTCTTCATGGTACAAAAGATCTCTTTGTGTGCGACAGCCAAAGATCAAATAGAGATTTTCATGCGAAATATTATGCAATTGAACGTAGTGAAGCATACTTCGGAAAGGTGCAATGCCGGTTCCGGTACAAATGAAAAAAAGATCTTTTTCAATAGTGTCAGGCAATGTAAATACGCCTTGTGGCCCACGAAAGGTTAACTCACTTCCCACTTTTATTTGATTAAAGAGATAGGGAGTGCCTGCGCCATCTTCAAGTAATACAATCAGTAGTTCATATACATTAGTGCCATCAGGCCAGCTAGCAATAGAATAGCTGCGCCATCTTTTATTTTTTTTCTCGTGTATTGGGAGATCGAGCGTTACAAACTGACCCGGCTTAAACTCGAAAGTTTCGAGCTCCTTCACCTGGATAAAAAAGCGTTTGGTATTGTAAGTTTCGTCCACAATGCGTATAACGGTTCCTGTGCGCCAGGGTTCTATTGCCATTCGAATAAATTTTGGGAAAAGTACAAATGTAATGTGGAATGAAAAATTTTAAGTATAAAGATCGTCTCAATGAACGTTAAATAATGAATATACAAACCGCCTTTTTGAAATCAAATACTACCTTTGCGGGCTGAAGAAAAGCCGCTGAATGAATCTTGAGTTGTTGATGAATTTATATAATAATGATCCCCGCCTTTTTTCAATTGCGGATAAGATCGTATTGTCTCAACCGCAGCTCATTCATCTTTCAGGGCTTAGCGGCAGCTCTTCACAGTTTATTATTTCGGCGGTTTTTAATCACAATCTCACTTCGCAGCTTAATCATCTTGTAATTTTAAGAGATGCAGAAGAAGCTGCATATTTTCACAACACGGTTGAAAATATTACCAAAGCACTGGACGTTTTTTATTTTCCTTCTTCATTTAAGAATAAAAAAAATTATAGCCTCTTAAATAGCAGCCATGTAATGTTGCGCACCGAGGCTCTTACTAAACTTAGCACCGGCGGCAACAGAAAAATACTAATAACCTACCCCGAGGCGCTTTTTGAAAAAGTAGTTTTATCCAAAACACTCAGGGAAAATATAATTTCTTTCAAGCAGGGAGAAAATATAAATGTGGATGCATTGCTTTCGCGTTTTGTAAGCCACGGTTTCACCAGGACTGATTTTGTGTACGAACCCGGTCAGTTTGCTGTGCGTGGCGGTATTCTTGATATTTACTCTTTTGGTAACGAAAAGCCATACCGTATAGAATTATTTGGAAATGATATTGACAGCATCCGCATTTTTGATCCGGAAACTCAATTAAGTGAGCGAAAGATTTTACAGGTAAATATTATCCCAAATATTGAAACCCAATTCGCCACAGGAGAGAAAGTTTCTTTGCTAAATTACCTGCCGGATAATACGGTTGTTTGGACCGAAGATTGGGAATTTATTAAAGAAAAGATCGGGCAACAGGAGGAAGATCTCGAGCTATTTTTATCATACACTGCTGCACCCGGCGACCACCGAACCGCTAAGGATGATGATGAATTGAATGAGAAAGAAGGGGTTTCAAAGAATGATTTTGTACTCGCAAATGTTTTGGAAAATCAATTAGGTGAGCGCCATATTATTGAGTTTGGGAATAAGACTTATTTCACGAAAAAAAATGCCTCGATAGCTAATAACCTGGTTTTAGATTTTGCCATTCAGCCGCAACCTGCTTTTAACCGCCAATTCAAATTGTTGATTGAGAATCTCAGAAAATTTGAATTACAGAAATACGACATATTCATCTTCGCGGAAAATCCAAAACAATTGGAGAGGCTTCATAGCATTTTTAGAGACCTTAACGCAGAGATTAATTTTACGCCAATACCGACTTCGATCCACGAAGGTTTTATCGATAATGATCTTAAAATTGTTTGCTACACCGATCACGAAATTTTTCAACGGTATCACAAATACAAAGTAAAACAGGCATTCAGCAAGAACAAGGCGCTTACTTTAAAAACACTTCGTGAGTTGCAACCCGGGGATTTTGTAACGCACATTGATCATGGAGTGGGCGTTTTTAGTGGATTGGAAAAAATAGAAGCGAACGGAAGACTGCAGGAGGCGGTAAGAATTGTTTATAAAGACAAAGATCTTTTGTATGTAAATATTTCTTCACTCCATAAGATAAGTAAGTATAGCGGCAAAGAAGGTACCGTGCCGAAAATGAATAAACTTGGAAGTGATATATGGAATAAACTTAAAGAAAAAACCAAGAAGCAGGTAAAAGATATAGCGACCGATCTTATTAAATTATATGCCCAGCGTAAAAGCCAGAAAGGGTTTGCTCATTCCCCTGATAACTATATGCAGACTGAACTGGAAGCTTCTTTTATTTACGAAGACACACCGGACCAGAGCAAGGCCGTAACGGACGTGAAGAACGATATGGAAAAAGAATCTCCGATGGACAGGCTCGTATGCGGCGATGTGGGTTTTGGAAAAACCGAGGTCGCGATAAGAGCGGCATTTAAAACTTGCCTGGATGGAAAACAAGCTGCCGTATTGGTTCCTACGACTATCTTAGCTTATCAGCATTTTAAAACTTTTAGCGAAAGGCTGGCGGATTTTCCGGTGACAGTTGACTATATAAATCGTTTCAAAACGTCAAAGGAAAAGAAAGAAACCTTACAAAAATTGCAGGAAGGAAAAATAGATATTATTATTGGTACACATGCTTTGTTGGGTAAAGATGTAAAGTTCAAGGACCTTGGAATAATGATAATTGATGAGGAGCAAAAATTTGGCGTGGCGGCAAAAGAAAAACTAAAAGTCATACGCACAACGGTAGATTCACTCACACTCACTGCAACACCTATCCCACGTACACTGCAATTCAGCCTTATGGGTGCCAGGGACCTTAGCATAATTAATACCCCTCCCCCAAACCGCCAGCCCATTCAAACCGAAGTACATGTTTTCAACCAGGAGTTTATAAGAGACGCTATCTATTATGAAACTGAAAGAGGAGGCCAGGTATTTTTTATTCACAACCGGGTGCATGGCCTGGCTGAAATGCGTGCATTGATCCAGGGGCTTTGCCCGGACCTGAGTATTGCTTACGCCCATGGACAAATGGAAGGTGACAAACTGGAGGAAACGATCCTTGATTTTATGGATCAAAAATATGATGTACTGCTTTGTACCAATATTATTGAAAGCGGGGTAGATATTCCTAATGTGAATACGATCATTGTAAATAATGCGCACCAGTTTGGACTAAGCGATCTGCACCAGTTAAGAGGCAGGGTCGGACGAAGCAACAAGAAAGCCTTTTGCTACTTATTGGCTCCGCCAATGAGCACACTGCCTGCGGACAGCCGCAAACGTCTTACAACTCTTGAGCAATACAGTGATCTTGGGAGCGGCTTCCAGATTGCAATGCGGGACCTTGATATTCGTGGAGCAGGCAATATGCTCGGAGGAGAACAAAGTGGTTTCATTGCCGAAATAGGTTTTGAAATGTACCAGAAAATTCTGGATGAAGCCATCCGTGAATTAAAACGGAAAGATTTTAAAGAGCTATTTAAAGAAGAAATTCAAAAGCAGGATGATTTTGTTTCGGATTGTACCATTGATACGGATTTGGAAATATTGATACCCGATGAATATGTTGAAAGCATTACTGAGCGCCTAAGTCTCTATTCACGACTTGATAATTGTGAAACTGAGAAGGACCTTTCAGATTTTCATGCTGAAATGGAAGATCGTTTTGGTGAAATCCCCTCCCAGGTTGAGGATCTTTTTACAACAGTACGTTGCCGTAAGATTGCTGTAGAGTTGGGATTTGAAAAAATGATTTTGAAAGATAACACGCTCAAATGCTTTTTTGTGGCAAATCCGGACTCTGCGTTTTTCAGTAGTAAAACATTTGAAAAGATTTTGGATTTTATTCAAACGCAAACAAATAAGGCTAAACTAAAGCAGGTAGGAAAAAACGGAATTCTAATTGTAAAAGATATTCACAACATGAAGGAAATGCATGAATTTCTATATCGTGTAGAAAAAAGCCTTGGCTGATTTATCTTATCAATGTAACAAAGCCTTTGCGAAAAATCACACTCCCCTTAAAATCGCGGGCAGAAGTTATCCAAACATATACATCGTTAGGTTGTTTTTTCCCCTGGAATGTTCCATCCCAGCCACGGTTAGGGTCTGTAGTTTCAAAAACCTGCTGTCCCCATCTGTTGTAAATTCTGAGATATTTAAAATCAATAATTCCTACAGCAATTACTTTAAAAATATCATTGAGATCATCATTGTTTGGAGAAAATGCATTTGGCACGTAAAGTTCCGGGCCTTTATAGACTTTGATTGTAATGGTATCAATACTCGAACATCCCTGCGGAGTAAATGCTGTGAGGTAATAAGTTTGATCTATTGATAAAATTGCTATCGGGTCGGGAATATTTGGATTGCTAAGGCCAAAAGGAGGGGTCCATTGATAAGTAACCCCGCCTGTTGCATGAAGCTGTATCGGCTGGAACTCTGCTGCATTAATATCGCTTCCTGCTTTTGCATTCGTACCATAAATATTGATGGGTTTTTGAATTGTATTTGAAATACAGCCATTTTTGGTAACTGCATACAATGAAATATCATAACTCCCCGCATTCGTATAAATATGCTGTGTAGGATTTGCCGCTCCTGTAGAGGCGTCTCCAAAATCCCAATGCCAAAATAGAACCGCGTTAGCCGATGCGTCTGTTGCCGTAAAATCTACCATTGTATTCTTGCATGCATCGGCAAACGACATGGAAATAGAAGGTTGCGGATCAGCACTTAAAGTCTTATAGACCGTATCAGAAACACACCCTTCTAAGGATTTTACTGCCAGAGAAATTGTTTTAGTTCCCGCAGTCACATAAGTTGTTGCAGGATTTTGTAAAGTCGAAGTGGATCCATTACCCAATGTCCAATACCAACTATTAATAGTTCCTGATTTGGTGTATGAAGAGTCCAAAAGCACGGTACTTTGCTGGCAGGAATTCTTTATAGAGAAATCAGCAACAGGTTTACTTCCTATTCTAATAGTTTGTGTGTATAGCTCCAGGCAGTCATCAAATCCTTTTGTTTTAAGCGTAACCTGGTAATCCCCTGCGGCAGGAAAAGTGTGAATAGGATTAAGGCTAATTGAATCAACCTGGCTTCCATCCCCAAAATCCCAATATCTTTTTATAGTGCTTCCGGAACGGGATGAATCTAAAAATTGAATGGCATCACCAACACACTTTCTTTGAGTTGGTAACTTATAAAATGCCGAAAGCGGCAGGCAAAATTTTTGAAGATTTATGAATCCACCTGTTCCACTTGTAATTCCCCAGTACACAATCGGATTGCCATTAAAAATATCCGTCACAAAATCCTTAACGATGCTTAATCGCGGAGTACCATCAAACGAAATATCATACTTTTTTGTGGTTGCATCCCAACTTACCGCAAACGTGTGCCATTTACAATCTTCAACATTATCACTTATCGCAGAAATTTGCACAGGCCCCGCAATGTTATTTGCCGTTCTATGATCAACGTCGCCGTCTATTTGTATTGATAAATGATCATAAGCGGGGTCATTGTCATTAAGATTTTGGTAGGTATCCAATGTGACGCCCACTGATGGAGAAATTCCCTGGAAACCCAGGCCGTTACCGTTTGCCCCCAAAGCCTTGTTACTTATCTGTTGAAGTGCAAACACGAGCCCATCGGCTCCGTCAATATCGAGGCAACCTAAATAAACATCGAAAGTAAAAGAGAAGGACTGCCTTAAATCAATTTTAGTATTATTCCAAACTGCTGATGCTTCAAGGTAGTTTTCGTCAGTAAGTGTATAGCAATGGCAGTTATCTTTTGAGGCATTTCCATTTATAGTGTATTGCGCAACTGCTTTTGAATTAGCAAAACATAGTATAATTATTAGTGAGAGACTGAAGAGAAGACAAGAGTTTCTATATGAAAGGTAAGTCAGTGTCAATCTTTCTCGTTTAGGTAAGGATAACGTTAAATCTAATAAATATTGTTCGCAACTATTTCTATACCAAAAAAGCGATACAGAGAGATTCCATACCGCTTTTACGAACTTTTTTTATAAGCTATTACCAGCCTTTCTTAGCAACACCATCTTTAACAGCCTGCTCAGCATTAGCTTCGCTAAGCATTGTGGTCATTTTATTTCCTTTGCCATCATTGCCCTGCGCCATATAACCTCCTCTTGAAGTTTTGGTTATTACCGCATCCTGCATAGGTACATTTTTTTCTTTCGTTTTCATGCAATACGCTGTTATCATTTTTGACATTTTAATTGGGTTTATATAGTTTACTAATTTTGATTTAGCCCAAAGTCAATTGACAGTGGATAGCCAAATTTAGCCATTTATACTTATTTACGCCACATTATTTGGCATAAAACAGCAAGCTCAATTCATTAAAGTATTTTTGATTTTGGCCAGTAATACTGATAAATGGTAGGAAAAATACATTTCATACGAGTATTCCAGCTGTTTTTCCACAAAATCATAATAAGGGCTAAACCTGAAATCAAAATTTCCATTGTGGAAAAGTTCTTTATCATATATAAGGCTAGCAAGTAGCAGATGACGATGCTTTTCCGTAACTCCGATATATTTTTCTGATACTGAACTAAATAGGGTGTTACCTCTTGGATTGATAAATCCCTGGCTGTTCCAATACCTCAAGTCAAGATCAAAATATTTGAACTTAAAAAGCAGGTGAGAGAGGTAGGCGTTCCCTTCATTAAAAGGTTGCAGCTTGGTCCCGGATATATCCTTGTAATTAACATAGTAATTATCGAAGACAATTTTCCGCAAAAATCGGTCACACGCCTTATAGGAAAAAGAAATGCCGGCAGCATCATTTACTATCGAAGTTAAAGGGGTTGATGCTGAATCTATTTGACCACCTTTATGGGAGTATAAAAGCTGTATTGGAATTTTTATCTCGACTTTACTAGTTGTTAAAAGCTTCACTTTGGCGATGTATCCAATATCAAATTCTTCTTTAAAAGGATCGCCAAGGTGAATAGCCCTCCTCCAGTTAATATAAAAATCGTGATCATAAGCTTTTGTGCTTACAAAAAACTGGAAACCATTCTCAAGTCTTTCATTTAGCAACAATTTGTAATCGTAAATGGGTTCAACAAAACCATGATTGGTGTTGCCTTCAAGCGTACCAAGAATATAAGATGAGTTTTTTGCTTTGTATTTAACGGAGAAAGTTGGAAGCAGGGAAGTGTAACCGTTTCTGCCAAATTCTTTTTGAAGATAAATGCCCCCTTTTATAACAAACTTTGAATTAGGCTGGTATTTCAATTCGGGGATAAGCTGGTAACCAAACAAAGTCCCACTTAGCGGAATATTTGTAAAATACTCGGTATTATAGATGTAGTTAAGATTAGTAATCTCCAGTGAAAGTTTTTGGCTATCAGCCGGATTTATAACAACGCCACTTTTAAATACGGGGTAATCAATTTGCGCTTTTAGAGCAAAAGAAACGGCTGTGAAGAACAAGAGTAAATAACTCCTGCAAGCAAACTTCATAGTTCACAAATTTTTAAATGTAGATTTCCAGGATAAAAAATTACACATCGAGGCGTGCATATTTTGCATGGGTCTCAATAAACTCCCGCCGTGGAGGAACCTCGTCACCCATAAGCATACTAAATACCCTGTCTGCTTCTGCGGCGCTGTCTATGGTTACCTGTTTAAGAGTACGTGTTGCAGGATTCATTGTTGTTTCCCAAAGTTGTTCAGAATTCATTTCGCCAAGGCCTTTATAACGCTGAACATGAACGGTGTCTTCCTTTCCTCCGGCCACCTGCAACACCCAGGCTTTCCGTTCATCGTCATTCCAGGCATAAGTTTGCTCTTTGCCTTTCTTAAGTAAGTATAGAGGTGGTTGCGCTATATAAACATAGCCCTGCTCTACCAGCTCTTTCATATAGCGAAAAACGAATGTAAGTATTAGCGTAGCGATGTGGCTTCCATCAACATCGGCATCCGTCATAATTATAAGTTTATGATAACGGAGCTTAGTTATATCCAATGCCTTTGGATCTTCAACAGTCCCTATTTTTACTCCGAGCGCCGTAAACATATTTCGTATTTCCTCGTTGTCGTAAATGCGATGCTCCATTGCCTTTTCCACATTAAGAATTTTACCACGTAAAGGAAGAATAGCCTGGTAGCTTCTGTCGCGGCCTTGCTTGGCCGTTCCGCCAGCGGAATCTCCCTCAACCAAAAATATCTCGCAATTAAATGGGTCCTTATCGCTGCAATCAGCTAGTTTACCCGGCAGTCCACCTCCCGTGAGAACGCTTTTGCGCTGAACCATTTCCCGGGCTTTTTTAGCGGCTGCTCTTGCTTGCGCAGCTAAAATAACTTTTTGAATTATCGTTTTGGCATCTCTTGGATTTTCCTCCAGATAGGCAATCAAAACCCTGCTCAGTGTTGAATCTACAACGCCCATTACATCACTGTTCCCGAGCTTTGTTTTCGTTTGACCTTCAAATTGCGGCTCAGGAACTTTCACAGAAATAACGGCACTCAGACCTTCGCGGAAATCATCGCCCTCAATCTCCACTTTTGCCTTTTCAAACAATCCTTCTTTTTCCCCGTAACTTTTAAATACTCTCGTTATTGAGCGGCGGAAACCAGATACATGTGTACCTCCTTCAATAGTATTAATGTTGTTCACATAACTAAATAAATGCTCCTGGTATCCTGTATTATAAATCATGGCTACTTCTACAGCCACGTTACTTGCTTCATCATGTCCGTCGCAGTAAATTACCGTAGGAAGAAGAGGCTGGCGGTTGCCATTCTTATCTATCAACTCGACAAATTCTACTATACCGCCATCACTATAAAAAATTTTGCTGTAGGTTTTTCCGTCGTCGTCTTTTTCCCGAAGGTCATTAAGGACAATCTTAATTTTTTTATTCAAAAAAGACAATTCCCTTAATCTCCCTTCCAGGATTTCCCTGTTGTATTCTGATACAATAAAGATCGAAGTGTCTGGCCAGAATTGTATCGCAGTACCTGTGGTAGCGCTATCTCCGATTTCACGTACTTTATATTGTGGAATTCCCTTTGCATATTCCTGTTCAAACACCTTTCCGTCCCGGTTCACCGTTACATGAAATTTGGTACTTAGTGCATTTACACAACTCACGCCTACACCATGAAGGCCGCCACTTACCTTGTAAGTATTTTTATCAAATTTTCCACCGGCATGCAGCACGGTCATTACCACTTCGAGTGCACTGCGATTTTCCTTTTTCATAATCCCTGTAGGAATACCACGCCCATCATCAATTACAGTGATCGAATTATCTTCATTAATGGTAACAACAATATTGCTGCAATAGCCTGCAAGCGCTTCGTCAATTGAGTTATCTACTACTTCATACACAAGATGGTGAAGGCCCTTATTTCCTACGTCTCCAATGTACATTGCAGGGCGCTTTCGCACGGCTTCCAACCCTTCAAGGACTTGTATGCTATCTGCTCCGTAACCATCTATTTTCTGTGGAATAACTTCGGCTGTTTCTGCTGTCATATTGAGAGAATAATCGCTGTTTGTGTTTAAAATTTACAGTCGCGCAAAGGTACGAATAATAAGGGGTAAAAAGCACAAGGAGTTTCACACAAAAAGCATCTAATAATAAAGGTAAATATGCCTGAATTTCAAGATAAATTATCGGGTAAACATGATAAAAAATAAAACCATCAGGGGTTATAAATTTTCTCCAGGTGAAGGGTAATATTCAAAAGCGGGAATTGAATTATTTTCTTAGATCTCGTATATGAAGTCGTTTCCTAATCTCCTTTTTCGTTCTTGATATTTCAATTTCGCACTTTTATCGCTTCAGCTTTTGACCAGTTAGGCCTATCTTTGCAAATATTTTAAAAATGGAATTACCGCAAAATATTTTATCAGTAGCATTGGACCATCCTGTGATGCAGGGGGAGATGGAGCTCGTACAGGAAAAATCTCAAACGATTCCCGGAACTGTCCAGTACCTGATAAAAAGATACCGTAAGCATCCACAAATGACTTTTGAGGACACGGGTATGCTAGCCTATAATTATAAAAGCGAAGAGAATAAAGAACCGAACCTGGAGCTTGTTTTCTGCATTTCCGGTAACCGCTACTGCAAACAGAAAGATGCAGAGTGTAATTTTTGTAAACATTCGCTCTCACATAATTGCGAAGAAATAGTTGAAACCGTGGATGTTGCAAGTTTCCGTTTTAATTCCGACCATCTTTCCCAGTTTTTGAATGGCGTCAAAACGACTACCTTTTCAGAAGACATATTGCACTTCAGGCATACTTCTTCTTTTACTAAAACTTTACCTCTTTGCAGCAAGACCAGGACGGTACTCGATGCGTTGTTGAATCATTCCTATTCCGATAGTTTTGAGAATATTTTTATAAATGCACAGACACAAATGCTGCTGTTATATAGTATGGAATGTATGGCTGGTGAGAGCGAAGATTCATTTACTTGTAAATTTTTAGCTAATGAAGCAGATCGTGAGAAAATTGCATTAGCCAGGGAGATACTTTTACAGCATATAAGTGAGCCGTTAACGATAAGAGAGTTAAGCAGGAAAGCCGCTATAAATGAATGCTACTTAAAGAAGGGTTTCAAAGAGTTATACGGTACTACAATATTTGATTTCTTTCAAAGCCAGCGAATGGAGCATGCGAAATATCTTTTGTACGAAAAAGGATTGAGTGTTACAGATGTATCGGCGCTTTTGGGTTATTCTTCTATATCACATTTTTCCACCGCTTTTAAGAAGCATACGGGCCTTAAACCTTGTGAATTGCTTTTCCATTAATTATCGCTTCCGAATTTTTTTGGGCATCCTCAATCTAACTTTTACGGTATCGTTTATAAATCCTTATAGCAATCATCAGCACAATTGAAAATGCAATAAGTACTGCAATTCCCCAAACCACACTAAGTAATTGCTTCACTACAGCAAGCATTACTATAGCAATTAAGAAAATAGTGGCTACTTCGTTCCAAATCCTTAATTTCTGTGAAGACCAGCGAAAGTCAAGCTTTTGTTGCTGAAGAAAAATGGTATTAAGGCTTAAGTGATATATGAAAAGACCGAGCACAAAAAAAAGTTTTATTAAAAGCCATGCAGGTAAACTGCCATATAATATTCCGATCCAGGTTCCAAAAATTAACGTGAGAATTGCAGAAGGCCAGGTAATTCCATACCATAGCCTTTTTTGCATGCTACTAAACTGGTTTAATAAAATATTTTTCTCTGGTTCAGATTTAGCGTTTGCTTCCGCACTATATACAAAAAGCCTTACCATGTAAAACAATCCGCTAAACCAGGTAACTACAAAAATGATATGCAAAGCTTTAATGTAGAAATACATGCTGTGAAGTTATTCTAATTATGAATTTTAAAGTTTTATGAAGATATTCCCGTAACAGATTTTTTCAGGAAACATAACCGGCTAATGTATCTACCCAAAAAGGATTTGTGTTAAGACAGGGAATCATTTCAAATGATTCTCCACCTGCTCCCATAAATATTTCTCTCCCCCGGATTTTTATTTCTTCCAATGTCTCCAGGCAATCACTTACGAAGGCAGGACAAACGATCAATAGTTTTTTTATTCCTTCCGCAGGCATTTCCTGCAATCTTATATCAGTGAACGGAGTAAGCCATCCTTTTCCTAATCTTGATTGAAAGGAAACGCTGTATTTTTCTTTAGGAATAGCTAACCTTTCAGTAACCAACCGTGTGGTTGTAAAAACCTGGTGCCGGTAGCAATGAGCGTGGGCAGGCGAAGCCACCTCGCAACAATTTTCCACCTTCAGGCAATGGCATCCGGTAATATCGCTATTACGAATGTGCCGGCCAGGTACACCATGATAGCTGAACAAAAGGTGATCATAATCCTGTTCAACAAAAGGCCTGAAAACTTCTGAAAGTGCATTTATATAATTTGTCTCGTTGTAAAATGGTTCAATAAAAGTTAGTCTAAATGAATACTTATTTTTTTTATGAATTTCCCGGGCATATTCTATGGCAGTTTCATAACTCGACATAGCGTAATGAGGATAAAGCGGAACCGCAATTACTTCTTCGATCTCTGGGGCCCGCTTTAATAAAGCGTCAAATGCAGTTTTTGGATCAGGATTACCATAACGCATTGCAATTTCTACAGGTTCTTCAATTTTAGATTGTAAAGCGGCCTGCAATTGCCTGGTTAAAACAATTAAAGGGGAACCGTTTTCTGTCCATATAGTTTTATAAGCCTCGGCAGATTTTGGCGCTCTGAATGGGACAATTATTCCTTTTACCAGCAATGCACGAACCAACCATGATTTATCAATGACCCTTTCATCCATCAAAAATTCATTGAGGTATTTCCTTACATCAGGAGTGTCGGTCGAATCAGGCGAACCAAGATTCATCAATAAAACGCCTCTTTTTATCATTTAATTTTTTTAAAATATTCGCAAATGTAAGCCGGTTAAAAATTAAAGTATGGCGGTTTGTCTATAATCGTCAAGGTTCTTGTCATATTATTTGAGATTGAAAGCAACTTGTTATGGAACGATTACGCTTAGTATCATGGATTCTCGTGACAATAATCAGTAGCATTTATGACTATCCTCATAACATATTTACCCTGTTCGTCTTTCTTTTGTTTAAAATTTTTTGAATAACATTTTACCTTAAACATAATTTTGAAAGCAGTATTTATGACATTTGTATGACATTTCCGGTACCGCATCAAAATATTTTTGCAACACTTCATGATAGTAGTACAAACTGAACATAACTTCCTAAATAATTTTTGCGTAGCAGGCATTAATTATCGAAAGAGCGATATAAGTATTCGTGGTAAATTTTCTCTTTTACCTGAGCAATCTATGTTATTAATGGAGCAAGCTGTTGCCAAGAAGTTTCCCGGATGTATGGTGCTGTCCACTTGTAACAGAACTGAAATCTATGGTATATGCGATCATCCGCATGAGCTTATAGAAATGCTATGCATACATACCCATGGTAATATGCAGGAGTTTCTTGAGCACGGATATATTTACCAGGGCTCTCCAGCAATCGAACATTTATTCAAAGTTGCTGCGGGATTGGATTCACAAATAATAGGAGATTATGAAATATTATCGCAGTTGAAGCAGGCGGCAAATAGTTCCAAATCGCACCATTGTTTAAATACTTTCATGGAAAGAGTTGTCAATTTTGCGCTCAGGTCCTCCAAGGAAATAAAAACCAAAACCAGGCTCAGTTCGGGTACCGTATCTGTTTCTTACGCTGCTATTGAAATAATAAAAGAAAGAATTCCTGATGTTGCCGGTAAGAAGATACTGCTCGTTGGCACCGGAAAATTTGGGCATCACATTGGGAGAAATCTTCAGAATTATTTACCAGAATCAGTATTATTTTTTACGAATCGCACTGATATAAAAGCATCTGAGCTTGCCAAGGAATGCAATGCAACATTTATTCCTTATAAAGACATGGGGCAGGCTGCAAATAATGCTGATATTATTATCGTAAGCTCCACCGCAGATCAATATACAGTTCATCCTGCCTTCTTTAAAAATCAAAAAGCCAGGTTAATCCTTGATCTCTCTGTTCCCCAAAACGTAGATCCTGCCGTAAAGAATTTAAATGGTGTCAAACTATTGAATGTTGATGAAATTTCTATGATTCTCGATAAAACAATTTTATTAAGACAAACTGAAATTCCTAAAGCATTATCAATTATAGAATCAACAATGGAGGATACCATGGAATGGTATCGCCGGCATTCTAATAGTCCTCTTTTGCGTAAAATAAAAGAACAGCTTTATAAATTAAATGAAGGTCATTTTAATGATGAGTATAGTGAAGAAAAAATTCACAAGACAATAGCATCATTAGCTATTCAATTACACCATCAAAATAACAAGGGTTGCCAGTATATTAATGCTTTAAGCAGTTACCTTCACATGAATTGAAAAAGGTAGTTAAGATAGGAACCCGTGAAAGTCAGTTGGCTGTGTGGCAGGCCAGCCTCGTTCAAAGTTTACTCCATAAACATAATAACGCATCGGAGCTTGTTTACATAAAAAGCGAGGGTGACGTTGATACAATTACTCCTCTCTATGAATTAGGAGTGCAAGGGATTTTTACAAAAGCACTTGATGCCGCCTTGTTAAATAAGCGAATAGATATTGCTGTTCATTCCATGAAAGACGTTCCCACCATGCTTGCCGAGGGTATTAAGATAGCAGCAGTTTTAGAAAGAGCTTCTTTTAAAGATATTATCGTTTATAAAAATGATTGTTCATTTTTAGAAGATGAAAATGGAATGGCAACAATTGCTACCAGCAGCATTCGCCGGATGGCGCAATGGCTTCATCGTTATCCAAACCATTCCATAGAAAATCTAAGAGGCAATGTAAACACCCGGTTGAGAAAAGTGGAGGAACATAACTGGAACGGGGCCATCTTTGCGGCTGCGGGCCTTGAGCGTATTGAACTTCGGCCGGTGAATTCGGTTGATCTCGACTGGATGTTACCGGCGCCGGCCCAGGGAGCTATCGTGGTAGTTTGCAGAGAAGATGATACCGATACATACGGGATTTGTAATGGGTTCAATCATTCTGATACCGCCATATGCACAAAAATTGAAAAGGATTTTTTGAGAGCATTGTCGGGTGGTTGTTCTACACCAATGAGTGCGTTGGCGCTGGTGAAAGATCATAAAATTGTATTTAAAGGAAGTATTTGCAGCACGGATGGCAAGCAATTAATTGAAATAGAGAAAGAAAGTATGTATAAAGAAGCCGCAGGACTTGGATATAAAGCCGGTAATGAATTACTACAAAATGTTGCGGTGCAAAAAATAATTGAAGAGATAAGGAATGCAAAAAAATAACGTACATATATTGAGCACACGGCCGGTAGGGAAAGCTTTAATGGACGAAGCAGTTTTGCACGATATATTTATTGATGAGATTTCATTTATTGATACAGAAGAGCTAATTAATCCAGACACTGAAAAAAAAATACAGCAACTTTCGGATGAAAATATCAATGCCGTTTTTACAAGTATGAATGCTGTAGAAGCTGTGAGAAGATTTATTTCGCCAAACTCTGTATGGAAAATATTTTGCATTGGCAATACCACAAAGCAATTAGCAGAGGATCTCTTTGGAAAAGAAAAAATAGCCGTTACAGCGTATAATGCCTCACAATTGGCAGAGAATATTTCGGAAAACCCACAAGTAAAAAAAGTGCATTTTTTTTGCGGGGATCAACGAAGGGATGAATTGCCGCGGATTCTAAAAGAAAACAATATTCAGATTGAAGAAATAGTTGTTTATAAAACAATCGAAACACCGCAGGTAATTTCAAGAAAATATGACGGTATCTTATTTTTTAGTCCGAGTGCTGTACAAAGCTTTTTCCTAAAAAATTCTATTTCTCCGGACACAAAACTTTTCGCAATCGGAAGTACTACTGCAAATGCGCTGAAACTTTTTACACAACAACATGTTATTATTGCTAATGTACCTGGGAAAAAAAATTTAGTTTTCCAGGCCATTAATTTTTTCAGCAAAACACAAATTTCTTAGATGCAAGTTTTAAAGAACGATTTATTATTAAGAGCCTTAAAAAATGGGAAGGTAGAAAGGCCGCCTGTATGGATGATGAGGCAGGCAGGAAGGTATTTACCCGATTATATTAAGCTAAGGGATAAATATGATTTTTTTACCCGTGTGCAAACACCAGAACTTGCCACACAAATTACCTTACAACCAATAGACCAGATAGGGGTGGATGCGGCAATTATTTTTTCCGATATTCTTGTCATTCCACAGGCAATGGGCCTTGAAGTTTTAATGGAAGAAGGAAAGGGCCCTTCGTTGCCCAATGTTATTAAGACACAAAAAGATATTGGCGCGTTAACTACCGATGGCGTGGAAGAAAAATTGAGTTATGTAACAAGTGCATTGTCGCTTACAAAAAAGGAATTAAACGGCCGTGTTCCGCTAATTGGTTTTGCAGGTGCTCCCTTTACCATCTTGTGTTACATGATAGAAGGCAAAGGAAGCAAAACATGGGATAAAGCCAAACAGTTTTGTTTCACTGAGCCTGACATGGCCCATAACTTGCTGCAAAAAATTACTGATACTACCATCAAATATTTAAAAGCGCAGGCCAAGGCTGGTGCCGATGTATTGCAGGTCTTCGACAGTTGGAGCGGTTGCTTAAGTCCGGCTGATTTTAAAGTTATAGCCCAGCCATATTTATTACAAATTGCTGACGCTTTAAAGGATATTGCTCCCGTTATTTTATTTCCAAAGGGAAGCTGGTATGCATTAAAAGATCTTAGCGAAAGCAGCGCTGCCGGACTTGGACTTGACTGGTGCATTACTCCGCAACATGCGCGGGAGTTAACAGGCAATAAAATAACACTGCAAGGCAATTTTGATCCTGCAAAATTATTAGCGCCGATTTCTTTAATTAAAAAAGAAGTGAAGAATATGATAGATGATTTCGGTGCACAGAATTATATTGCTAACCTTGGGCATGGTATTACACCGAATGTTCCTGTTGATAATGCGAAAGCTTTTGTAGAAGCGGTAAAGGAATACGAACCGTGAGTTGTGAGTGCTGATGGTATGTTCTAAAGTTTATAAAGTGATTAAAAGTATAAAAGAAGATTGGAAATCATTTATTGAGGACCTGCAGAACTGCATCTGCAAAGCATTAGAAGATTCCGATGGAAAAGCAAAATTCATTGAAGATAAATGGGAAAGGGAGGAAGGTGGTGGCGGTAAAACAAGAGTTATTGCAAATGGAAATGTTTTTGAAAAAGGTGGTGTGAATACTTCAATAGTATTTGGTGAGGTAACAGAAGCAATGAGGAAACAATTAAATATTGACGGATCAAAATGGTTCGCCTGTGGTATAAGTATAGTGATGCACCCTGTAAATCCTTTCGTGCCAACGGTACATTGCAACTATCGTATGTTTGAATTGTACAATCAATCCAACGAAGTAATTGATCGGTGGTTTGGTGGCGGCACGGATCTAACTCCTTACTATTTAATTGAGGAAGATGCGCAACTTTTTCACCAGGTTTACAAAGCCGCATGCGATGAATTTGATTCTTCTTTCTATCCGCAATTTAAAAAAGATTGTGATAATTATTTTGTGAATTGGCATAGAAATAAAGAACGTCGCGGCATTGGTGGAATTTTTTATGACTACCAACGGCCAAATGAAAACTACGATGTAAATTTTTGGATGAACTTCGGAAAAAAATGCGGGGAATCTTTTATTGCCTCTTATATTCCCATTGTTGAAAAAAGAAAGAATACAACTTACAATGCTTCGCAAAAACACTGGCAGGAAATAAGAAGAGGAAGATATACTGAATTTAATCTGGTTCATGACAGGGGGACATTGTTTGGCTTAAAAACCAATGGCAGAACAGAAAGTATTTTGATGAGTCTGCCGCCAACAGTAAGATTTGAATATAATTATAAACCTCAGCCAAATAGTGAAGAGGATAAAATTTTGCAGGCCTGTTTGCACCCGAAAGAGTGGGCTTAGTTGCCGATTCCTAATTTTGCATTTTCAATTAACAATATGTATTTACAAAGACGAAACAGAATCCTAAGACAATCACCTGCTATCAGGAGCTTAGTGGCTGAGACAGTTTTAGCACCCAATGATTTTATCGCCCCGCTTTTTATTGACGAAGGCGAGAATGTAGCTTTTGAAATTCCTTCAATGCCGGGTTATTACAGGCGCTCGATAGATGGCACAGTTAAAGAAGTGAAAGAATTGTGGAGTATGGGAATCAAAAGCATTTTGCTATTCATAAAGGCGCCTGATGAACTAAAAGATAACACCGGAAAAGAGGCCTGGAACCCTGACGGATTAATGCAACGAAGCATAAAAGCAATTAAAGATGCAATTCCTGAAATGATTGTTATGACTGACGTTGCTCTTGATCCTTATTCTTCTTTCGGGCATGATGGTATTGTTGAAGACGGAGAAATAGTCAATGACCCAACTGTTACAGCTCTGGTAAAAATGAGTGTAAGTCATGCTAAAGCTGGTGCTGATTTTGTTGCTCCCAGCGATATGATGGACGGACGAATTGGTGCAATCCGAGAAGCATTGGAAAAAAACAATTTTACCAAAACAGGAATTATGGCTTATAGTGCAAAATATGCTTCCTGTTTCTATGGGCCGTTCAGAGACGCCTTGGATTCAGCTCCCGGCTTCGGTGATAAAAAAACCTACCAGATGGATTATGCCAATCGCATTGAAGCAATAAAAGAAGCAGAGATTGATGAAGATGAAGGAGCAGACATTGTAATGGTAAAACCGGCCATGGCTTATCTTGATATTATAAGAGAAGTAAAAAATGCCGTAACCATACCCGTGAGTGCCTACCACGTGAGTGGTGAATACGCCATGATAAAAGCTGCAGCAAAAATGGGATGGATAAATGAAGAAAAAGCAATTCTTGAAAGCTTAACTTCTATAAAAAGAGCCGGGGCAGATTTGATCGCCACCTATTTTGCAAAGGACGCGGTAAAATTGTTATCGTAATTCTTAGGATAAAAGAATTGTATTCTTTTACTATTTCAAATCAATTTCCACGAACCTAATTCCAATTCAATGACCTATACAAGCAATCGCAGCCAGCAACTTTTTGAGAGAGCTCAACAATCAATCCCCGGTGGTGTAAATTCTCCCGTGAGAGCTTTTAAAAGCGTTGGCGGTACTCCTATATTTATTAAATCTGCAAAGGGAGCATACCTGTATGACGAAGATCAAAACCAATATATAGATTATATCAATTCATGGGGGCCAATGATTCTTGGCCATGCATACGAGCCGGTTGTAAAAGCTATCCGGGAAAAAGCCGAATACTCGACTTCTTTTGGCGCGCCTACCGAATTAGAAATAGATATCGCCGAACTTATCAAATCCATGGCGCCAAATATTGACCTGGTGAGGATGGTAAGCAGTGGTACCGAAGCATGCATGAGCGCATTGAGATTAGCAAGAGGATATACGGGAAGAAACAAGTTCATAAAGTTTGAAGGTTGCTATCATGGCCACGCAGATTGCTTTTTAGTAAAAGCAGGAAGCGGCGTTGCCACATTAAATATTCAAACTGTTCCGGGTATTACCGCCGGCGTATCTATGGATACACTTACAGCTCCCTATAATAACCTGGATGCTGTGACCGAACTTGTGAAAGAAAATAAGGGAGAAATAGCTGCAATCATTATTGAACCTGTCGGAGGAAATATGGGATGTATATTGCCACAACCAGGATTTTTGGAAGGTTTGAGAAAAATTTGCACGGATGAAAATATCCTCTTGATTTTCGATGAAGTAATGACCGGCTTTAGATTAGCGGTCGGCGGTGCCCAGGAAAGATTACATATAGATGCCGACCTCGTTACTTTTGGAAAAGTAATTGGAGGTGGATTACCGGTTGGTGCATTTGGAGGGAAAAAAGAAATCATGCAGCACATTGCACCTTTAGGAAATGTTTACCAGGCTGGCACATTGAGTGGAAATCCCATCGCAATGACTGCAGGATTCACAATGCTGAGCCATTTAAAAAATGATTCAACTATTTATGAAAGCCTTGACGGGAAAACCAAACATTTAGGAGATGAGATGCATAAAATACTCAGTCGAAAATCAATCCCACATCGTATCAATCAAATAGGTAGCATGATAAGCCTTCACTTCTCAGATAATGATGTTATTGATTTCGAATCTGCATCTGGTTCTGATATTCCATTGTTTAATAAACTGTTTCATCACATGCTTGAAAATGGTATCTACTTGCCACCATCCGCTTATGAAAGCTGGTTTTTAAGTAATGCATTAACTTCTGCCGACCTTGATAAGACATGTTCTGTACTGGAAGAATTTTATTTCAATTAATGATCTTGCTAAATTCAACAATAGGGCAAAAAAATAGGGTGAAGAATAAATCCTCCACCCCTCCCCAATAAAATTCTATACCAGTAAGATTTTTTTCAAAATTATCTGTCCAATACTTAAATTTCAATAATAATCGTAAGCATTTTCAGAAGTATTACCAGGGTTTTTCCGTTAGCAACGGCCAATTATACACTCACAGGGAGTGTATAAATTTGTTGAATTGTATTTCTAATACTATGCCAAAGGAAAACCGGTCCATTAGCAAAAGGGTATCTTTTGACAGATCTGGCTTATTTACTATAAGTTTCTATTATTTCGACCAAAATAGTCTGCCATAAATGATAGAACTATTGGTAATTAAAATCTCTATTGGGATGTATCTGGGTATCATGCTCCACAAAGTTGTTTCGCGCAGTTATATACTGTGTTAATTCTTACCTTTGCATCTTTTTTACTATAATAGAATGCGTAATTAAATGAAGCAAAAATACATAGAATATAAACAGTTGAATCTTACGCAAATAGCTTCGGAAATACTCCAAATATGGGACAAAAGTGAAACCTTTGAAAAGAGTGTTTCTATTCGGGAAGGTTCACCTCATTTCGTTTTTTACGAGGGGCCACCAAGTGCCAATGGAATGCCCGGAATTCACCACGTAATCTCCAGAACACTTAAAGACCTGGTATGCAGGTATAAAACTATGCAGGGTTTCCAGGTGCAACGCAAAGGAGGGTGGGATACTCATGGTTTACCAATTGAACTCGGCGTAGAGAAGTCGCTTGGGATTACTAAAGAAGATATAGGAAAGAAAATAACAGTAGAAGAATACAACGCCACCTGCCGCAGGGAAGTTCTTAAATTCAAAGATAAATGGGATGAATTAACAAAAAAAATGGGCTATTGGGTTGACCTTGATAATCCATACGTCACCTTCGAAAATAATTACATCGAAACATTATGGTGGTGTTTAAAAGAATTATACAAAAAAGATCTTTTATATGAGGACGTAAGTATTCAGCCGTATTCACCAGCAGCGGGCACTGGCCTAAGCTCACATGAATTAAATCAGCCGGGCACGTACAAAGACGTAAAAGACACGAGCGTTATCGCGATGTTTAAGGCTGTAAAAAATAAGAAGTCGCAAAACTTATTCGATGCGGCCCAAACAGATGAGTTGTTTTTTCTCGCCTGGACTACCACACCGTGGACACTTCCCTCAAACCTGGGACTAACAGTCGGGCCAAATATTGAGTACCTCGTTGTTCGCACGTTCAACCCTTATAATGGTAAACCTTGCGCAATTATTTTGGCAAAAAATTTATTACATAAATATTTCCCTGAGCATCTTGATGAATGGATAGAAGGAAATAATACCGGATTGTATGCAGCGCTAATAAACTGGCTTGATAAAGGCTCCGATGAAAATATTATAGAACAAACCGCTAGTGTTTTAAAATCTGAATTTGACATTCTTATAAAAAAGAAGCAGCTTCCGTACAAAGTTCTTCTTACATGTAAGGGTTCTGAAATCGAAGGATGTGAGTATGAACAGCTTTTATCTTCTGAGTCAAATACTTTAGAAAAAATTCGTGAAATAACTCCCGGAGCCGAACCTTTTAAAGTAATAACCGGCGATTTCGTCACTACCGAAGATGGCACGGGTATCGTTCATACTGCGCCGGCTTTTGGCGCAGATGATTTTAAAGCAGGCAAAAAAAATAATCTTGGCATTTTAACTCTTGTTGATAAGGAAGGTAAGTTTGTGGACGGTGTAGGTGAATTTAGCGGCCGCTTTGTAAAAAATTATAAAGATGATCCCCACTATGAAGATGTGAACGTGGACATATCGGTCAAGTTGAAAAAAGAGAACCGGGCCTTTAAAGTGGAGAAGTACGAGCACAATTATCCGCATTGCTGGCGTACTGATAAGCCAATTATATATTATCCGCTCGATGCCTGGTTTATAAAAACGACTGCCCGGAAAGAGAGGATGATAGAGTTGAACAATACTATTAACTGGAAACCTGCTTCCACGGGTACAGGACGTTTTGGTAACTGGCTGGAAAATATGGTTGACTGGAACCTGAGCCGGAGCCGCTTTTGGGGAACTCCATTACCAGTTTGGCGGACTGAAGATGGTGACGACGAAAAATGCATCGGATCTATTGACGAACTTAAACAAGAAATCAAGAGTTCAATTGCTGCGGGAATTATAAAAGTTACTACAAATGAAAAAAACACTTTCGGAGAGGAAGGCTTTATAGAAAAACTTACTTCCGATCTGCATAAGCCTTTTGTCGATGATATTGTATTGGTGTCCAAAAGTGGTAAACCAATGAAGCGTGTTCCTGATCTTATCGACGTATGGTTCGACAGCGGTGCCATGCCTTATGCTCAATGGCATTTCCCATTTGAAAACAAAGAACAATTTGAAAAAAACTTTCCTGCAGATTTTATAGCAGAAGGTGTTGACCAGACACGGGGTTGGTTTTACACCTTGCATGTGCTGGGTGCTTTATTATTTGATAGTGTCGCTTATAAAACTGTAATAAGCAACGGGCTTGTTCTGGATAAGAGCGGCAATAAAATGAGCAAGAGAATCGGCAATGTGGTTGATCCGTTTGAGACACTTGAACTTTTTGGCCCTGATCCGACGAGGTGGTATCTTATTACGAATGCATCACCATGGGACAGTTTAAAATTTGACATAGAAGGAATAAAGGAAGTACAGCGAAAATTTTTTGGGACCTTATATAACACTTACCAGTTTTTTGCCCTATATGCAAATGTGGATGGTTTTACTTTTGAAGAAAAGTATATTCCTGTAGACGAGCGGCCGGAAATTGATCAATGGATTATTTCAAAGCTAAACTCTCTGATTGAAACTGTAAATAGGAACCTGGACGATTATGAGCCTACACAGGCAGGCCGGGCAGTTGAAAATTTTGTTGATTCGCAGTTGAGTAACTGGTATGTAAGGCTTTGCCGCCGCAGGTTCTGGAAGGGTGAATATGAAAAGGATAAAATATGCGCTTATCAAACACTATACGAATGTATGCAGGTAATCAGCAGACTTATTGCTCCTATCGCTCCTTTTTTCGCGGACTGGTTATTTGTCAATCTCAATAATGTAACGAAGCAGTTTCCAAATGAATCTGTACACCATACATTTTTTCCAAAAACTGATACTAAGCTAATTGATAAAGATCTTGAAGAACGGATGGAATTGGCGCAGGACATTTCTTCCCTTATCTTATCGCTTCGCAAAAAAGTTAATATTAAAGTAAGGCAGCCGCTTCAAAAAGTTATTATCCCTGCAAATGACCCAGCCACGGAACTAAAGATCAAGAAGATTGAAAACATCATTAAATCGGAAACAAATATTAAGGAAGTTGAGCTTTTACCAGCCGATAATAATTTTATCAAGAAAAAAGCGAAAGCTAATTTTAAGACCCTCGGTAAAAGACTTGGCGCTAAAATGAAGTGGGCGGGAGAAAAGATACAGGCGTTAACCGACACAGAAATTGGTAAAATTCAGCAAGAACTTTTTCTCTTGAACCCTGATTATGAAGTTAAAAAAGAAGAACCTATATATATTTCACAAGAAGACATTGAAGTTTCAACAAATGAGATACAGGGGTTTGAAATTGCTATAAAAGGAAATCTTACCATAGCACTTGATATTGAGCTCACAGCCGTTTTAAAAAATGAAGGTTTTGCAAGAGAGTTTGTAAATAGAATTCAAAATATAAGGAAAGAAAAGAATTTTGACCTTACTGACAAAGTTGTTGTAAAAGTGGCAGATGACCCCGGTGCAAAGGGTGCAATTACTGAATTTAATAACTATATTTGCGCCGAAATTTTAGCAGATAAGCTGGAATTTGTGCAAAAAATTACAGATGGCGCTTCAATTGAAGTAAATAATTACTCTTTAACAGTGATGGTAACCAAAAAGGAAAATTAGTATGGCTAAACAGAAACAAAAGTCAATACCGGCTTCAAAGAAACCGGCGGCAGCTAAAAAAAATGCAGCTCAAGGTAAAAAAGCCTCTGCTAGTGCTTTAAAAAAGCCTGTTAAAAAAGCAGCGCCTAAAAAACCTGTGGCCAATAAACCCGTGGCAAAGAAAAAATCGGCAGCAAAGAAAGCGGCACCTGTTAAAAAGCAGGCGGCTCCAAAAAAATCGCCTGCAAAAAAAGCTGCTAAACCTATTTTAAAACCTGCACCTGCTAAAAAAGCTGCTAAGCCGGTTGCTAAAAAAGCAGCACCAAAAAATTTGGCGAATATTAAAAAGATTTCTGTTAGTAAATCAACAGGAAAGGAAAAAAAGGCATCTGTACCTGTAAGCAAAAAAATAATGGATGCTCCTGTAAAGCAGGTAAAGCCAGTTGATAAATCAGCATCCCTGAATGGAGGCGGCCATCTGCAAAAGTTAAAGACCGCTGTAGCAAAAACTTCCGGAAAAGGCCACGAGAGCAAAAAAGCACAAAAACCTTTTGTGATGCCTAAGACTACTACCGAGAAGGCACGCAAGTATGAACCGCAATTTGTAAAATCGGTATTGGACCAGGTACCGGAAGAAAATAACGGACCAAGCATGAGATATAGTGACAACGAATTAGTAGAATTCAGAGATCTTATTACAAGAAAATTGGAAACAGCAAAAAAAGAACTAGGTTATTTGCAAGGGCTTATTACCCGTAAAGATGAGATGGGTGGCGACGATACTGATAATCGCTACATGACAATGGAAGATGGCAGCCTGAGTATGGAAAGAGAGCAGCTTAGCCAAATGGCAAGCCGCCAGATCACTTTTATAGATCATCTTGAAAAAGCAATGATGCGTATAGAAAACAAAACGTACGGTATTTGCAGGGTGACCGGAAAGCTTATTGATAAAGCCCGTCTCAGAGCAGTACCACATGCTACTTTATCGATAGAAGCAAAAATGGGAATCTCAAAATAATTAGAACACATTTGTAATTTTGTAAAGGGAACTATTAATTTAGTTCTCTTTTTTTTTGTCGAACTTTTTATATTTAACTATGCTAAGAAAACTGAGAACCGTTATTTATCATGTAAATGACTTGCAAAAAGCAACAGAGTGGTATACACTTGTTACTGGTATAAAGCCCTATTTCGTCGAAGGCTATTATGTAGGTTTCAACATTTATGGTTGCGAACTTGGTCTTGATCCTGCTAAGGAAGAAGTAAAAGGAGGTACGCAATCTGTTGCTTATTGGCTGGTAGATGATATCGAAGAAAGCGTTGGGGTTTTTACAAAGCATGACGCAAAAATTATAAGCCCTGTTACCACTGTTGGCGATGGTATTAAAGTTGCCACAGTCCAGGATCCCTTTGGTAATTGCATTGGTTTAATTGAAGAAAATAACGCATCTTAATTTACTTAACCTCTTGCATCGTAACCAGCTTTTTATAGAAGCCATCATTTTCCATAAGATTATCGTGGGTTCCTCTTTCCACTATTTTGCCTTTTTGCAACACGATAATTTCATCTGCATGCCTTATCGTACTTAAGCGATGGGCGATTACAATACTGGTGCGATTGCTCATAAGATTATTGATGGCATCTTGCACGAGCCTTTCACTTTCGGTATCAAGAGAAGATGTCGCTTCATCTAAAATTAATATGGGAGGATTTTTTAAAACGGCTCTTGCTATAGTAGCTCTTTGCTTTTCTCCGCCACTTAATTTATTGCCACGCTCGCCAATATTTGTTTCGTAACCCTCTTCTTTGTTCACAATAAAATTATGCGCATTGGCAATCTTTGCAGCTTCAATTATCTCTTCATCGGTTGCGTTATCCTTGCTTAATGCAATATTATTGGAGATCGAGTCATTAAAAAGTATGGCTTCCTGGGTTACGATTCCCATCTGGCTTCGTAAAGATTCAAGTGAATATTCTTTGATATTTATACCATCAATAAGGAGCTCTCCCGATCCCACATCATGAAAACGGGGCACAAGATCAACCAATGTACTTTTACCTGCCCCGGAAGAACCTACCAATGCAATGGTCTTACCTTTTTCTATTTTTAGATTTATGTTTTCAAGCGTGACTTTATCCTCATAAAAAAAAGAAACATTTTTGAACTCGATGCTGTCTTCAAAGGCCATGAGTTTTTTAGGATTTTTTATTTCAATAATGGCCTCTTCTTCGTGCAATAAATCTTCTATACGCTCAACACTTGCTGAACCTTTACGAATATTATATGATGCCGAAGACAAAGATTTCAAAGGTTGAATTACCTGCGAAAAAATAACTATATAAGCCAAAAAATCTCCGGGATCCAGGAATGTATTTTGCAAAACAAGCTTGCCACCATACCAAAGAACACATACTACTGCTCCAATTCCAAGAGTCTCACTTACGGGAGAGGCAAGATCCCGTCTTCTGTTAGCCCGATTCTTTATCGCAAAGAGTTCATCATTTTGAGTTGTGAATTTTCTAAATTGCTTCTTCTCGGCGTTGAATCCTTTGATGATACGAATACCACCTAATGTTTCATCTATTGTGGATAGAATGGTCCCGAGCTTTTCCTGCACACGGGTACTTTGCTTTTTTAGCGATCGCCCGATTCTCCCTATGATTAAACCTGAGAATGGTAAAAAAAGTAAAAGAAACAGAGTGAGCTGCGGACTTAAAATAATCATGTAAATAAAGAACAGGATTATGGTGACAGGCTCGCGAAAAATAACTTCTAAAAAATTCACAATCGAGGCTTCCACATCAGCCAGGTCATTTGTAAGCCTGCTCATGATATCCCCTTTTTTCTGATCATTAAAATACCCCACGGGAAGCGCAAGAATTTTTTTAAACATGTTGGTACGCATGTCATTTATAATAATATTGCGAATAGGGGTTAAAAAATAAGTAGACAGATAGAGAAATATATTTTTGAGGATAATAGAAGTTAACACCAAAACACAAATAATTGCAAGCGCTTTTACTTCACCATCCGGAGTTTGAATTAGATGATAAAGCCATGTCTTAAAATGATTGATAGGATTGATCCTGGAGAAAAAACTTGTATTCTCCGAGACGGATTCAAGCGTGTTTTGCTTTTTGAAAATAAGGAGTAAAAAAGGGCTTAGAAGACCCAAAGAAATTACAGAAAACAGGTTTGAAAGAACATTGAAACTGAAGTATGTAAAAATTAACCGGGGGTATTTTGAAACATAACGGAAAATAACTCGTAAACTCTTCATCTAAGCTGTTGAAATGCAAATATTTTTAATAATGGCAAAGTAACTAATTTTACAATGATCAATAGCTAAATATATGACTGAAGGAAAAAGGCAAAAGCAGGTAGCAGTGGAGATATCCAAAGTCCTGAACGAAGTATTTTTAAGAATGGGACTGAACATGCAGGACGGAGGAATGGTTTCTATTTCATCCGTCAAGTTAACCCCGGACCTGTATGAAGCAAGAATTTATCTAAGCATGTTCCAGGTAAAGGATCCGGAAAGTGTGCTTGAAAAGTTTAAAGACCGGAGCAGCGAAATACGTGGAGAGCTTGGAAATACCATGCGGCATCAGTTGCGGAGTATACCTCAACTTACTTTTTACATTGACGATACACTTGACTACGTTTTTAAAATCGAAGCGTTGCTAGAAAATATAAAAAAAGAGAAACCTGAGTAAGAGATCCTGATCCGGCAGTTAGTCTTAGGCTATTGACCGGTTATCAATTTTCAACTATCAACTTCCCAAAACTTGTATTTAAAATTTGCGTGGAGATATTTTAAGGCAAAAAAAAGTACCAATGCAATTAATATTATTTCATGGGTAACGGCAGGAGTAATTGCATTTTCAACCATGTGCCAGATACTGGTGTTAAGTGTGTTCAATGGTTTTGAAGGCCTGGTGCAATCACTTTATTCTAATTTTTATTCGGATGTAAAAGTTGTTCCATCAAAAGGGAAAACCATCCTGTTATCTCCCGCTCAAATTCAGGAAATAGGAAAACTCAATGATGTAAGAGGAATCTCTCTTGATGCGGAAGAAAAGGCGTTATTGCAAAATGGCGAACAACAAACCGTTGTTTTGCTTAAAGGTGTTGATGATAATTATTCAAAAGTATCCGGTGTACCGCAAAATATGCTGCATGGTATTTATGATGTTGGAACTACTGATGCGCCAAAGCTGGTTTTGGGTTCGGGAATAGAATACGCAATAGGCGTTCAATCAGATAAAGACCTTTTCCCAATTACGGTTTTCCTTCCTAAAAAATCATCCGCGGGAAACTCAAACCCCCTGGCTGCATTGAGTGAAGGAAATGCCAATACCGCCGGCAGCTTTGCCATTCAACAGGACTTTGATAATAAATATGTAATTACAAATCTTGGCTTTGTAAAACAGCAGATGAATTATGCGCCTAATGAATACAGTGCTCTTGAAATTTCTTTATTGAATCCCGGGAACCCGGGAACATTTACAGAAGACTTGCAAAAAAAACTTGGACCGGGTTATAAAGTACTTACGAAATTCCAGCAAAATGCCAGTCTCTATAATTCGATGCGTCTTGAAAAATGGGTGATTTACGCTGTACTTACCCTCATACTTATTATTGCCGCTTTCAATATGATTGGGGCTTTGACAATGCTGGTACTAGAGAAGAGAAAAGACATAAGTGTTTTGCAATCGCTCGGCGCAGATCAAAATCTCATTAAAAAAATCTTCCTTAGTGAAGGGCTTTTACTCGCGATAATTGGCGCTGCTGCAGGAATTATCCTGGCACTTGCTCTTTGTTTTTTACAGATAAAATTTAAAATAATAAAGCTATCCGGAAGCTCTTTCCTCATCGATTATTTTCCCGTGAAACTTATACTAAGTGATTTCTTAATTACAATAGCAACAGCAGTTGTCATCTCTTTCACAGCCGCATGGTTCCCTTCAAAAAAAGCATCGCGGCAAATATTTAATTTGAAAACGTAGAAGGGAAGTATCGTTAGTTTAATGCACGTGTCTTCTTTTAATAATACCACCGGATGCTTCTCTTATCATACTTGCGAAAACAAAAGCCCTCTCATCAATTTCATGTACGAGGTTTTTTAATTTTCGCAGTTCGAGCCTGGTGACAACTGTAAAAATAATATCAGCGTCGTGATGTGTTTCAAACTTGCCGGGCAGATAGCCTCGCTCCCCTTTATATATTGTAATGCCTCGTCCCATTTCATTCACCAGCCTGTCTTTAACAATTTCACTTTTGCCGGAAATAATTGTAACACCTATGTAAGCTTCCAGCCCTTCAACAACATAGTCTATCGTTTTTGAAACGGTGAAATAAGTGAGCATAGAATACAATGCCGTTTCAATCCCGAACTTGAAAGCAGCGATGGAGAAGATGACGATGTTAATCGCAAGAATAATTTCAGTAATGGTAAAGCTGGTTTTTTTCCAGGTATATAATGCAAGTATTTCTATCCCATCAATAGCGCAGCCGGCCCTCATAGCCAGCCCTGTTCCTATCCCCAGGAAGAATCCGCCAAAAATTGATATCAATAATTTATCCTGCGTAATAATAGGATATGGAAGCGACAGACAAATACCGAGCAGAATAATACAAACAAAAGTTTTTAACGCATATTTAAAATTAATTGCATACACACACATAATTACAAATGGCAGATTAGCAAGTATAATCACATAGGCCAGGTTTATGTGATATATCTCATGGATTAGAAGTGAGATACCCGTAACGCCACCGTCAAAAAAATTGTTCGGTACAAGGAAACCTTTTAATGCGAAAGCTGCCAGTAAAGCACCACTCACAATAAAAATGAGATCGGTAACCCATCCATTAATTGTCAAAGCATGTTTCTTCTTATCCAAAGTTTGCCCTTGCATTTTCAAACTCTCTTGATTCTGTTTAAGTTTCCCGTTGAGCTGTTTCGCGGCACTGCTAGTAAAATAATGTTGTTCTTTTAAAAAGTCAATTTCAATTTCTTTCCATTCACTCCTTTTCTTTACAATTCCTGCTGTGTGCAATTCTTTATAAAGCCTGTTTGATTTGGGTAAAAAAGTATCTGTACCGAGGTAATATAAGTCTGCATCGCATATAATCTGTTCAAGTTTATTTTTTGGCGCCTGGGGCATTTTAGTTGCCATGATCAGGCTGCAAATTTGTGCAATTTCATCTCTGGTATATTCAAAATCAGGCAACCATTTTTCAGCCATTTGACATGAAATTTCCTCATGTCCTTTATAGGTTTCCAGCATTCCTGATTCGTGAAAAAGAGCTGCTGTTTTCAAAAAAGTAAACTCCGGCTCCGAAATATTTTCTGCAACGGCTAAATGTTGCACATTCTCTAACACGTCTTTTGTGTGGTCAACATTATGATAGGTGAGATATTTGGGCAATTCACTTTCGAGTTTATGAATTAGAAAGGAATAAGCTTTGTCAAACTGCATCGTGAGTTATTATCTGGAAGATTTTGTTTGAGTAATATTTAAAAATACAGATTTTGTTTTGCCTGTAGAATTCTACCTCTAAAAGAGAATAATTAATGATGCACTCATTTCAACATTTCATCTATAGTAACCATTTTGTAATGTTCTTCTTTTAGCCGGTGAATTAATTCAGGCAATTTCTTATAAAATTTATCCGCCCTTCCCGGCCCTGCACCGGCGTGCATTAAAAGTATAAATCCATTTAATCCTTCCGGAGATTTTTTTTCATAATCAATAATCGATTTATAAATAGTTTCACTGCTCCGGTAATTTTTATCAGTCATCGTTGTATAGTCTGCATTGCTTAAGGTGCCGGGAGTATAATTGACGAGTTGCAATCCCATGTCTTTTGTCCATAAAGCAATAGAATCATTGTACCATTCATAAGGCGGAAGAAAATAATGAACATTCTTTTTTTCAATACCAAATGAACTCATCTCTTTATAATTCTTTCGCAGGTCGTTTTCAAATTGCTTTTTTGTTACGAGCAATTTGTCTCTTTTTTCCCAGTCACAATACAGCAAATGTTTGTCAGAATGGGGGCCTAAATAATCCCCATCATTTTTTATTTGCTGAATAAGTTTAGTGAATGAAGGATTACGATAAAAATTACCTGTAAAGAAAAATGATGCTTTTACATTTTCTTTTTTTAATGTTTGCAAAACATCATCTCCTCCTTCTGCAAATTCATCACCTGAAAAGACAATGGCAATTTCTCTTTTAGTAGAATCACCACGAATTAAAGCTCCATGATCATAAATAAATTTGTTACCAAAAGCATGGTTCAAAATTTCCTCCCCTGAAGAAGATTTAGAGGAGGCCGCTGCCAATAAATATATTAACGACGCCGTTCCATCCATAGTGGGTTCGTTCGTACTATAATCGCCATAGTCATCGTGATACACAGCGAGATCACTTTGAAATTGAACGTATTCATCAGAATCATTTAATGTAATGCCGATAAGATTTTTATAAATGCTGCTATATACCGGGCCATCAACCAATCCTCCGTCTATCGGATAATTTTTCAGATGTGTAAATGCAGAATGTGGATCTGTAGGGGTATCTCCCCATGACGGCAATCCGTACACCATACTTGTTCCCCATGGATTGCAGCCGAAGAGCCAGTCAATATTTGCCTGTTCAAGTTCAGCAAATGATTTGTCATGTGCGAGCTGCCGGTACCAATAACATTGAATGGCAAAGGAAGTCGTAAGATTGTTACTGCACCAGATAAATGGCACACCCCGGTAGAATACATTTTGTTTTGCTTTATTCCAAACCCTTTGAATACCTTCTCTATAAAAAGAGACAATTGTGTCTCTTTGATTTCCTCTTAATTGCTTCGCTAACTCAAAATGTCCAAGGTTTATGAATGGATACCATTGATAATGTTTTGCAGTATCGCTCCCAAGCCATGGGGTTATTGGTTCTTCCTTTGCATAATGCAAAGCTGAATCTTTGAAAGACTTGTTATGGTTCATAGCAAATGCCAGTTCCATATCATCAACCCAATTATCTTCTGCATATATGTATGGAGATCTTACAGAAACTGTTTGTGTAACTCCCTGTTTTTTTTCTGCATATTTTAAAGCGGTGTTTGCTTTCAATTTCAGTAACGCACTATATGGCTCATCAATATTTTTAAATAGCTCGCTCCCCAAATTAAACGCACTTGAAAACTTTGCAGCAGTAGAAGATGTGCCGGTTGTATTATTCATGAACTTTCCTCTTTGCTGCGGTTCTCCATTAATAAAGTATACAGGTCGCTCGTATCCCTTTCCATAAAATGAATCTTCTTTTGGAATACGCATACCCTGGTGGTCTCTGTCATCTGCAATTTGATTAAACATAATATCTGTAGATGGATGCATTTTTAACAGCCAGTTTAATCCACATTTAGCTTCGTCAAGTACATCAGGAATATTATTTTTCCCGTCCAGGCCATTGGCCATTTTTTCATCCCTAAATGCATTAGGAAAATCACGGAAAGCCATCAGTAAATGATAGGTTGCATTAGCCGACGTGGTGGCATACTGCAAATAGTCGGAAGCATCATGCCAGCCACCAACCACGTCAAAATATGTGCTGTCCTTTATTCCTGCACTCTCACCATACAATGTATAACCATCATGTGTATGGCAACTGTCTTTTAGAAAAGGATTAAAGCCGCTGCGCTGTTGCCGCATATATTTTAAACAAAAATCTGCGACGCCATCATATACTCTCGCATCAATTTTAAACTCCGGAGACTTCGCTCCACCCGCTTGTAAATAGTAGTTCCCTGGCTTTACATACTTTGAAAAATTCAACCGGTATGTTTGGGTAAATGGACCGTACTTTCCAAAGGGTTTTCCGGCGCTGCCGGTAAAAGCAAATTTTTTTGTTGTCGCATCAATCAGTTGAAAAGTAATTAGCGTTTTATTTTCTTTACTGCACCACACAGCTACTTTAATTCCCCCGGGAGTATATCCCATTTGGTTAATCCGTATCCATGCATTTTCATTCTGTGCTGTGGTGGTAAGGACAATTGAAAATTGTATGATTAAAAAGAAATTTTTTTTCATAAGATCATAGGGTTTGTATAATTAGTTATCATATTGCAGTTGAAACTTTGATAGATCAGGAATAAATTTTCTTTTTCTTTCTAATTCATATTGATAAATAATATTTCCAACTTCTTTGAAAAAAGGATACCCAATTTCATCATACTCATATTTATCATCGTTTAACACGCCATCGCTGTTTACATAAATAACACCGCTCAGCATAAATTCAACTTTATTTTTAAAATCAACTATGTAAGCAACATCAGTCAAAAATCCGTAAGACCAGCCAGGTTTATTAAAAACCCTTATGTAAGATGGAATAGGAGTGTGCCTGGATTTAAACATAAAAAATTTTGTATAACTGCTGAAGAATTCTGTTGTGTCATATTTTGGATGTTGGCTTTCAAAAGGAAGCCTGGACATATATTGATATAGAAATTGATAGTCATCAGACGTTAAATTGAAACGCTGTTCTTCAGGAACCGATTCCGGAAATAAAACCGATTGTAATATTTGTCGCAGGTCTTCCAGCGGCGCATTGTTATGCGTAGTAAAATTCATCGGCTCATTTATTAATACCTCATTCCGGTCATAATGTGCATTGCCAATTAAAATCTTTTTACTAAAATCAAAAGACTGTTCATTGTAAGCAGGAGGCTGTTTATAAACTAAGTTGTCGTTTTTCATAAAGCGAATTTGATTTGTATGCCGGTTTTCTTCTTCATTCATAGGCACGAAGCGGCGGGTAATTCGCATATCCTTATATCCCATTTGCCAGAGCCTTTCATTGATGTGCTCTTGTCCTAAAAATTCATAAAGTCGGGTATAAGCATCGTTATCGCTTACTAAGAATATTTTTTTTATGTATTGCGCGACAGATGGTAAGCCATCGACAGCACTTGTGTCGGAAGTGACCACGCTTTGTCCCGACCATGAACTATCTGTAAGCATGGTTGTGAACTTATCAATACCGTATTTCTTCAAGGAATCTATTTTCTCTAATGCAAGAAACGCAAGTGGCATCTTTACTGTTGAAGCAGGATTAAAGTATTCTTTACGATCAACGTTGTAGTAATAATTTTTAAAATGAGGATTATTATTTTTATCCCGGTCAATCTTAGTATAAATAAGTTGGTAGCGGAACGTATCAGGTTGCTGAAAAATATTTTTTAATTGTGGTGAGCCTTTTTTCCATAACAGACTTTTAAGGAAATCGCTGTCCTTTTTTTGTGATGAGACTATGGCAGACATAAGCATGGCATTTATGAAAAGGATATACACCAATAAATTCTTCATGCTTCAATTTAAAAGGTTCTTATCATTTGTTCCTGTCATTAAATGCAATAAATTTAAATTAAAATTGTGGTCGGAGTGGAAAGAAAATCACAATGACATCAATCTTCTAAAACTATTGCAACGTTAATGGCAAAGACCTACAAAATACATATTTGGAAAACCGCGCCATTCCTTCGTTTGCTAATCCCTTTGATTGCCGGAATTATTCTTCAATATTGTTTCCCACTCTCTTTTGGTACAATTATTATTTCGGGAAGTATTCTCGTTGCGCTAATAATCTTTTTTAGATTTCTTCCACTTGTTTATCGCTTCAAGCTTGCGACGTTACAGGGAATTTTTATAACGCTGCTAATTGTGTATGCCGGAATGCTTCTCACATGGCACAAAGATATTCGCAATGAAAAGACCTGGTATGGACATTATTTTGACAGTTCTTCTTACATCATAGCAACAATAAAAGAGCCTTGCGTTGAAAAGGCCAAATCTTATAAAGCCCTTGCGGTCATTGAAATCATTGTAAATAACGACACACTTCATGCAGCTACTGGCGATGTACTTCTTTATCTTGCTAAAGATTCCAATAGTAAAATTCCGAAGTACGGAGATAAAATTATATTCGGTAACGACCTTCAGCAAATAAAAAACTCCGGCAACCCCGGCGCATTTGACTATGCACGCTATTCTGCATTTCACCAGCTTTTTCACCAGGCATATTTAAAAAAGAATGACTGGCATTTAATAGAACACACGAAACTATCAGGATACAAACCTTACGTTTTTGACATGCGGGAAAAAATTAAAAATATTATTTACAATTATATTCCCGGTGACGATGAGAAAGCAATTGCAGTGGCTTTACTTATCGGTTATAAAATTGACCTGGATAAAGATCTTGTGCAGGCGTACAGCAATGCGGGCGTTGTTCATTTAATTGCGATTTCGGGCCTGCACATGGGAATAATTTATAGCATTCTCTTTTGGCTATTCACAAAAATTCCGGTTGTAAAAAAATCAAAAAAAGGAAGGCTTGTTCTTATCCTATTGTGTCTTTGGGCTTTTGCATTACTTACGGGCGCTTCAGGCTCGGTATTGCGATCGGCTTTCATGTTCAGCTTTATCGCAACAGGTATGGCTTTTAATAAGAAAGCTTCTATTTATAATTCCATTTCAGCTTCTGCGTTTTTATTACTGTGTTATAATCCGTTCCTGTTGTGGGATGTAGGCTTTCAACTTTCCTATTTTGCCGTTCTAGGTATTGTGATTTCACAGCCTTACATTGTTAAATGGTTCTATTTTAAAAATAAATTCATCAATGCTGTCTGGCAACTGTCATCAGTTTCGCTGGCTGCACAGTTGTTTACTTTTCCAATTTGCATGTATTATTTTCACCAGTTGCCTTTACTATTTCTGCTGTCAAATCTTATAGCAATACCGCTTACTACTGTTGCACTGTGGACCTGTATTCTTCTTATAATTATTTCACCCATAAATACTTTAGCAATTTTAACGGGTAAAATAATTTTCGCTACAATCTGGCTTATTAATCATACGGTGATTTTTATAAACTCCATTCCGTTTTCTTTATGGGATAACATCAGCTTAAATTATCCGGAGACAATTGTGCTGTATGGTATCGTTTGCGGGTGTTTATATTGGCTTATAAAAAAAGAGAAACCAGCTTTTAAATTTGCACTGACATGTACATTCATCCTGTCCTCCATGATTACTTTTTACAAATGGCAGGTTGTAAATCAGAGAAAAATAATTGTCTATAATGTTCCTTCGCATAAGGCAATAGATCTCGTAAGTGCAAACAGTTACCAATTTTTAGGAGACGGCGAAATGCAAACTGATGGAGTGCTTCGAAACTTTCACCTAAAGCCAGGCCGGATATCAATGAGACTGAATTATAAAACCGACTCCGTTAATTCACTGTACAGTAACAGCCACTTCTTACAATTTTTTAATAAAAAAATTTTATTAATTGACTCTGCATTAAGTTATGCTGTACCCGAACGAAAGATAAACATTGACTATATTATTATCGCTAAAAATCCTAAGCTTTTTATACCTAAGCTGGCTGAAGTTTTCAATGCGGGAATTTATGTTTTCGATGCTTCGAATCCCATGTGGAAAATTGAAAAATGGAAAAAAGATTGTGAAGAATTACATTTGCGGTTTCACTCAGTTCCCGAACAGGGTGCATTTGTAACAGATCTTTAAAGCTCAATTTTTCCTTCACGTTTATGCAAAAAAAAATTCAATCTGCCCTCATCTCCGTTTTTTATAAAGAAGGGCTGCAAAAGATTATTTCTCTTTTGAAAGAAAAGGACATTACCATTTATACCACCGGAGGCACACAGAAATTTATTGAAGAACAAGGCGTTTCCTGTGTGCCTGTTGAAACACTTACTGGTTTCCCATCCATTCTCGGCGGAAGGGTTAAAACATTGCATCCATCCGTATTTGGTGGTATTCTCGGAAGACGGGATGTTGAGCAAGATCTTGAGGAAATGCGGGAATATAAAATTCCTGTGATTGACCTTGTAATTGTAGATCTCTATCCCTTTGAAGAAACGGTGAAGTCAACTAATGAAGAAAACCTTATCATAGAAAAAATTGATGTAGGCGGGCCTTCAATGATAAGGGCCGCAGCAAAGAATTTTAAAAACGTTTTAGTAATTGCTGATAAAAGTGATTACAATAAATTAGAAAATATCCTTGAAAATCAAAATGCTGAAACTTCTCTTGAAGAAAGGAAACGTTTTGCTGCGAAGGCTTTTGATATTTGTTCTGGTTATGACATTGCGATATCAAATTATTTCAACAAAACTTCTTTTGCAAATCCATTTGCTTCGCAAAAGACAGTTTTAAGATATGGGGAAAACCCACATCAGCATGCAGTATTTGCAGGAAATCTTAGTGAGTTGTTTGATCAGTTGAACGGTAAGGAACTTTCTTATAATAATATTGTAGATGTAGATGCCGCAATCAATCTCATGTCCGATTTCAAATCATCGGCTGGTGAAGTGATTGAGGAAGAAGCGATTTTCGCAATTATAAAACACACAAATGTTTGTGGTATCGCAAAGCGCAAAGATGTGAAGAGTGCCTTTGATGCAGCGCTTGCCGGTGACCCTGAAAGTGCATTTGGAGGTATTCTTATAACTAATAAAGCCATCAATATAGATACGGCCAATACATTAAAAGATCTTTTTTTCGAAGTGCTTCTTGCGCCGGATTTTAATGAAGATGCACTTGAGGTATTGACATCAAAAAAGAATCGCATCCTTTTGAAAACAAAAAACTTTTCTCCGGCAGAAAGCCAAAGCAAAACAATATTGAACGGAACTTTATCCCAGGATACTGATGAAGGAAATTTCAAAGAGTGGAAGGAAGAAGGCGGAAGAGAAGCTAATGAAGAAGAAAAAAATGATTTGATCTTCGCTAATATTATTTGTAAGCATTTAAAAAGTAATGCAATTGCTTTGGTGAAGAATATGCAACTAATCGGTAAAGGCTGTGGCCAAACTTCAAGAATCGATGCTTTAAAACAATCAATATTAAAAGCACAACAATTTAGTTTTGATCTTAAAGATTCTGTAGTGGCGAGTGATGCGTTCTTCCCGTTTGATGATTGTGTAGAAATTGCCCACGACGCTGGTGTTACTGCATTTATTCAGCCGGGTGGATCAATAAGAGATAAAGATTCTATTGAATATTGCAAACAAAATAATCTTGTAATGGTGCTCACAGGACTTCGTCATTTCAAGCATTGATCTGGTCGCCTGCTTTTAATAAAAATTGTTCGTAAGCATTTCTCCATTCTAAATCATTATCACTCATTAGATGATTGTGCATGATACTTATTAAAGTTCCGTTCACGTCTTTACATGTGTTGTAGAAATACATTAGTTCTTCAAATGATTCTTCGGGCGTAAGTTTCTGATGGAAAATTGCAATGCTATCCATATAACAAAATGGATGTATTAGTAAATTGGTCTTTTCTTCCCGTTCAATATCATACCAATAAAATGAATCTGCGTAAGAAGCCCTGAAACCATTTGCAGTGCCATAACCCATTGAGAATTCATCTGTTATTCCTGCATGAATGAGTTGGCGATAAGTGTCAGGTAAATTGAAGCGCAAATAATGTTGCCTGCTTTTTTGAATGACGTTTCCTGTTATTTCTTCTAACAAAAACTTTTCTTCCTTCAATATTTTTTCATCCGTCGATGAGTAATACGAAGGATGTATTCCCATATCATTTTCTTTTGAAAGTTCTTGTATCAAAGCTCTCATCTTTCCGTTATAAGGACTGATGTTTTTATCGTATTTGGTATTGCTTTTTGAAACCAAAAAGAAATAAACCGGATGCAGATTTAATTGTTCATGCAGGCTGTAAAAAAATTCAAAGTTGTCTGAAGGGTCCTTCGCTTTGCCTTCTAAAATTTTCAAAGCCTCCGAAAATTTTTTATAATCTTGCCGGATTAGTAAGGTGAGGAGTTGTCCCGTGTTTCTTATGAAGCCCTTATGGCGCCAGTCGAAAGCCATGTCCACATCATAAGTCGGTAAAAACCTGAATAGTTTTTTTCTTATTTGAAAACCCGGAAACTTACTTTGAATATGATCTGCGAAGAATTGTAGCCAATTATTTACGACTGGTATTTTTAGAAAGCCATTACCCGAAGCAAGTGATTGCTTGTGATCATACCTGTCATATTGGTCTTTGACATGAGGTAAATATTCTTCGTACCTGCTTATTAAAAAAAATGTTGCGGCAAAAATATCAAAAGGGAAATTTTCGAAACGGCTTTCATTTTTGAAAAAGGCGGGCAAATCATTTACCTGGAAAATTTCAATATTTTGTTTGTGAATTTTTTTTTCAAAAAGCAGCCGGCTACCACTTATATTAATTACATCTCCGGCGAGCTGATCTTTTGTATAATTTATTTTTATTACATCACTTTTTTCAAAGTCTTTCACATTAGTCGTAATAGTATACTCAACTCCGAAATTTTCTTTGAAAATGAAATCAGCAACATATTGCAGGCGGGGAGTGATGGTATCTGATAGAATTAAAATCATCCTGCTTTAATCGCTTTTAGTAAAACGATCTCTCCAAAGTTGATTAAAGGTCTTCTTGCTGAAGTCAAGATCTGAGCGATGCTTGTTCCATCCCTTGAATAATTTATTAACGACTTTATTTTTCAGGTTTCCACTTCCCATATTCATCATGCCGCGTCTCAGAGAAGCCATCCTCCAAACTTTCCATGCAGTTTTTTCAGAAAAAGTTGCCAGGCCCTCCTCAACACTTTCTTTTCGATTTAACAGAAGAAGCTCATGAAGATTAATTTTAACGGCACATACCTCGGTGCAATTTCCGCAAAGCGATGAAGCATAGCTAAGATGCTTGTAGTCGTCCATTCCCTGCAAATGCGGAGTGATCACACTCCCAATGGGACCGCTATAAGTGGCGCCATAGCTGTGTCCGCCAATATTTTTGTACACGGGGCAGGCATTTAGGCATGCACCACATCTTATGCAATAAAGGCTTTCTCTCTGGGCTGGGTTTGCCAATATGTTGCTTCGATTATTGTCAAGCAGAATTACATACATATCATCCGGCCCATCTGTTTCACCCGGTTGCTTTGGTCCCGTAATGATGCTATTATAAACTGTGACCTTTTGCCCTGTACCATAGGTTGCCAGTAATGGCCACAGCAAGGCAAGGTCAGTCATTGAGGGTAAAACTTTTTCAATTCCCACTATTGCGATATGTGTTTTCGGCCATGCCATACTTAGCCGGCCATTGCCTTCATTCTCTGTAACAGCTATCGCACCAATATCACCAATTATGAAATTAGCGCCGGTAATTCCAATTTCCGCCTGCGTATATTTTTCTCTTAATTTTTCTCTTGCAACTAATGTCAATTCCTGCGGAGAAAGTTTGGAAGGCGTTCCTAATTTATCTGCAAAAAGTTTAGCAACGTCTTCTTTACTCTTGTGCATCGCCGGAGTTACAATGTGATAAGGCGGTTCACCGTCCAACTGTTGAATATATTCTCCCAGATCCGTTTCTACACTTTCAATATTATTTTTTTCAAGGAAATCATTCAGGTGAATTTCCTCCGTAACCATGCTTTTACTTTTTACAATGGTCTTACAATTTTTTTGTTTGCAGATATTTAGAATCTCGTCTAATGCTTCCTGTGAGTTTTGTGCCCAGATCACTTTACCTCCACGCCTTGTAAACTGTTTCTCAAATGACTCCAGTTGCTGGTCAAGTGTTTCAAGAGCTTTCCATTTAATATTCTTTGCCCTTTCCCTGGCAAGGTCCGTATTTTCAAACTGGTGCTTGCCCTGCGGAACTACGGCGTTATATCTGCCTATATTAAAATTTATTTTTTGCCTGTGATCCAGGTCTGCACTCTTTATCGTGCTTTTTGCTTTAAATGTAGAGGCGTTTTCAGTCATTATTATTTGTTCTTGATTTTCTAATTAAAGGGAAAAATATTCTTCAATTTAACAGAATTAATTTTATTTAAGCACCTGCAATTCTTTCCCAATTTTTACAAAGGCAGTAATTGCTTTGTCCAAATGTTCTTTTTCATGCGCAGCACTCAATTGCACTCTTATGCGTGCCTGCCCCTTAGCAACTACGGGAAAGAAGAATCCAATCACATAAATTCCTTCGTCAAGTAATTTTGCAGCAAACTGTTGAGCAAGCTCCGCTTCGTAAAGCATAATAGGCACAATGGGATGTTCACCGGGCTGTATATCAAAACCTGCTTCCGTCATTTTAGTTCTGAAGTATTTAGTATTGCTTTCAAGCTTATCACGAAGGTCTGTAGTTTCACTAAGCATATCTAAAACAGCAATTGAGCCACCGACTATACTTGGCGCTACAGTATTACTAAATAGGTAAGGCCGGCTTCGCTGCCGGAGCATTTCTATAATTTCTTTTTTACCCGTGGTGAAGCCGCCACTGGCGCCGCCAAGTGCTTTACCTAATGTTCCGGTAATAATATCAATCCTTCCCACAACGCCGCGATATTCATGTGTGCCTCTGCCGGTTTTTCCTAAGAAACCTGTAGAGTGGCATTCATCAATCATCACGATTGCATCATATTTATCTGCGAGATCACATATTTTATCGAGCTGTGCAATGGTTCCATCCATACTAAAAGAGCCATCGGTTACAATAATTCTGCTGCGTAAATTTTTCGCTTCTTTCAGTTTATTTTCAAGGTCCTCCATGTTATTATGCTCATAACGGAAACGTTGCGCTTTACATAACCGAACGCCATCTATAATACTTGCATGGTTCAATGTATCGGAAATAATCGCATCTTCTTCTCCAAATAATGGTTCAAAGACCCCGCCGTTTGCATCGAAACAGGCAGCATATAAAATAGTATCTTCTGTTCCTAAAAAATCAGCAATCTTCTTTTCGAGCTCTTTGTGAATATCCTGCGTACCGCAAATGAAACGTACGCTGCTCAAGCCATAGCCTCGCTCATCAATATATTTTTTCGCTGCTTCAATTACCTTAGGATGTGCAGACAAACCGAGATAATTATTGGCGCAAAAATTTAAAACCTGCTTTCCGCCCACTTCTATTTCCGCACCCTGTTCACTGGTAATTATTCTTTCATTTTTATATAAACCGGCTTTTTTTATTTCTTCAAGATCGTTGCCTATCCGTTTTACAAAATTTTCGTTCATTCGATTTAATTTTGAATTACGCAAACCTACAGAAATACACAGATTTTTACGCTACTTAATGTGAGAATAAGAAAGTTGAAACCTAATTGTAACTTTTTGTGCATGAGTCCGTATAACAACAAATTAAAAGCTTCGGAGTAATTCTAAACTGCCCTCAAGTGTATGAATGAGAAAGAATATAATGAATGTGTAAATATTTATGCCGACGGTGTTTACAGGTTCATTCTAAAAAATTTAAGACATGAAGAAGATTCAAAAGATGTGGTTCAGTCTGCATTCGAGAAGTTATGGATAAACAAGGAGACGGTGGAAAATGAGCGCAGTAAATCTTATTTGTTTACGGTGGCCTATCACCAGATGATTGATCACATAAGAAAAAATAAGAGGATAAGTTTACAGGAAGATTTTTCTAATGAAGTGAGAACAACGAGAGAACCGCAGCATAATGTAAAAAAGATATTGAATGAGGCGCTATACAGGCTAAGTGAAACGCAGAGGAGCCTGGTTTTATTAAAGGATTACGAAGGGTATAGTTATGATGAAATAGCGCAAATTACTTCGTTGAGTACAAGCCAGGTAAAAGTGTACCTGCACAGGGCGAGGATACAATTAAAAAATTATTTGGTTAAACAGGAAAATGTAATTTAAAATGGAGATTAACAGAGATAATTACGAAGAATACTTCTTGCTTTATGCCGATAATGAGTTAACGGATTATGAAAAGATCGAGGTATTGAAATTTATAAGGGCGAATAAAGATCTTGAAGATGAATTTAAAATGATCCAGGATACCATTTGCAAGCCAGATCATGTGGTAATGGAAAATAAAATGAATTTATTACGTGTAAGTGAAAGTGATTTTATTACGGAGAAAAATTATGAAGAAATTTTTGTTCTGTATCATGATCACGAATTGACTGAAGAAGAAAAGAACAACACCAAATTATTTGTTAGCCAACATCCTCATTTAGAAAAGGAATTTGAATCAATTGGTATCGCAAATCTGGCACCTGACAATTCAATTGTTTTCCCTGGTAAAAAGAATTTATATAAAAGAGAAAAGGCTGGCAGGGTAGTTCCTTTAATTTTCTGGAGATCAATAGCTGCGGCTGTTTTTATCGGATTTGGATTTTGGATATTCGGGATATATAACCAGCAGCCAACTCAAAAACCAGGAATTGTTGAAACTGTAAAACCGGTTAAAAAAGCAGAAACAATTTCTCCAAAAAATATTCCCGGAAAGAAACCGATAGAAAACGTTGTTGAAAACCCAGGGAATCAAAATACAGAAGTTGCAGAAAAAGAAAAGCTTGTTGAAAAAAAGGAAATAATAAAGCCGAATACTGAAGAGGAAAAAGAGAAACGTTCCTATGTGCAGACAGCTACAAAAGTCAATAACAAGAAGGCTGAACTTAAAGAGGAAACAACTGTTGAAGAAGTTAAGCCTGATGTAGCTGTATTAGAAAACGAATTAAAAAATATACCGCAGAAAAAAATAATTGAAACTAATGAAATTTCTTTTCAAAGAGGTGTAGAAATAAAGCCGATTCAAAAAGATATAGCGGGCACACAAGCTATAAATCAAGCCCAATCTGCTTCGTATGTTGCAGATGCTGATCAGAAAAATGAAAACTATATATTCTATAATGTCACAACCGAAGAATTCAGGAAATCAAAAGTAGGAGGTTTTCTAAAAAAGGTTAAACGAGTTGTTGAAAGAAACAACCCGGTAACCCGCCTTTTTTCGGGAGATGAAAAACAAGTTGCTTCCAATTAACATTTTCAAAATAAATTTACTTATCTCACAATTATACAAAATGAAAAAGACAGTACTGGCTTTTATGGCAATATTATTCACTATCCATTCCTTTGCCCAGGATGATTCGATGGTTGTACGCAAGCAAAATGACACAATACGGATAGGTGGCATGATCATCTTAAAGAAGGGTGATACTTCACATACCAAGCGGGTGACCGTAACTATTGGTAACAGGCGCGGGCAGAAGCCTTCCAATATAAGTACTGCTTCATTTATCGTGGACCTTGGGTTTGCAAACTGGACTGATAAAACTGACTATGCATCTGCAACTGCCGACGGCTATATTGTAAATCGTCCCGGTTCTGCTGCACTCGGTGAAAATGATTTTAAGTTGAAAACTATAAAATCCGTGAACGTGAACATTTGGTTTTTTATGCAAAGGCTTAACCTTATAAAGCATTACGTAAACCTTAAATACGGCCTTGGAATTGAGCTAAATAATTATCGATTCAAGTCGGCAGTTAGCCTCAACGAAGGAGGGAATAATCCTTACACTTCGCAGAATATTCCGCATCCCTTTATCTTCAAGGACTCTATAAGTTTTTCAAAAAATAAACTTGCGGCTGATTATGTGACTGTACCTTTTATGTTGAATTTTCGTACGAATCCCAATAGCTCTTCCAAAGGTTTAAGCCTCAGTGCAGGTGTAAGTGCAGGCTATCTTTACAGCAGCAGGAACAAGCAAGAAAGTGATGAAAGAGGTAAGCAAAAAAATCGTGGTGATTACGATCTTGAAAAATGGAAATTCTCTTACATAGCAGAACTTGGCCTGGGGCCCGCACATTTATACGGTTCATATAGCCCTAATTCGATTTTCAAAAACGGGCTTAATTACATGCCCTATAATATCGGCATCAGGTTAAGTAACTGGTAAGATATTCTGTATTTATTTTTGAGGGTAAACGCAGGCCTGCTTTGAAAAGAGCAGGTTTTTTTATGGAGATTATTTACTTAAATGCATGCTTCTTTCTTTATACAATTGCCTGAAATATGGATCACGCAAATCCTTTATAAAGCGAATGGCTTCGCCGGTGCTTTTCATTTCGGGGCCCAGTTCTTTATTCACATTGGGAAATTTATTGAAAGAGAAAACAGGTTCTTTAATAGCGAACCCCACCAGTTTTTTCTCGAAAGTAAAGTCTTTCAATTTCGCTGCCCCAAGCATTATTTTGGTTGCAATATTTAAATAAGGAATTTGATATGCTTTTGCAATAAACGGAGTGGTTCTGGATGCGCGTGGGTTTGCCTCGATTACAAATACTTCGCCATTCTTAATAGCAAACTGAATATTAATAAGGCCTTTTATATGCAAAGCCCTCGCAATTTTTTCTGCATACTCTTCCATAGTATGAACGATTAGCGGCGAAAGATTAAATTCAGGGAGCACCGCATTGCTATCGCCGCTATGAATACCGGCAGGCTCTATATGCTCCATTACGCCCATTACATGAAAATCATCTCCATCAAATATGGCATCTATTTCTGCCTCCTGGCAACGATCTAAAAAATGATCAATTAAAATTTTATTGTTGGGCAAATGTTTTAATAAGCTAAGAACACCTTTTTCGAGTTCTTCATCATTAATTACAATGCGCATCCTTTGCCCGCCCAACACATAACTCGGTCGTACTAAAACAGGATAACCAACTTCCTTGGCTACCTCAATTGCATCATCGGTATTATACGCGGTTCCATAATTTGGATAAGGAATTTCAAGCTCTTTAAGCATGTCGCTAAACCGGCCACGATCTTCCGCAGTATCCATATCATCGAAGGAAGTGCCGATGATCTTTATCCCTTTTTCATCCAGTCTTTTAGCAAGTTTTAATGCAGTTTGCCCACCCAATTGCACAATAACTCCGTATGGTTTTTCAAGTTCAATTATGTCCCAGATGTGTTCCCAAAAAACGGGCTCGAAATATAATTTATCCGCAACATCAAAATCTGTGGAAACTGTTTCAGGGTTGCAGTTAATCATTATGGCTTCATAGCCACATTCTTTTATTGCCAGTAATCCATGTACACAGCAATAATCAAATTCAATGCCCTGGCCAATTCGATTTGGGCCGCTGCCTAATACAATTACTTTCTTTTTAGATGACGGGATTGATTCGTTGGAGATTATTTCAGATTTCATTTCTTTATTTGAAAACTAAGTTCTTATTCAAACGTACTATAAAAATAAGGTGTCTTTGCCTCGAACTCTGCGCTGCATGTATCTACCATTTTGTAAACTCTTGTTATTCCAAATTCTTTCCTTTTTTCATAAACATCTTCGTCCGTACTCCCATCTTTCATAATCCTCGCAATTTGTTCATCGCCAAAACCAAGATGTTTTGCCTTTTTCAAAAGCTCAGGAGACAGGTCTTCCAAATTTGTTTTGATTAGTTCTTTTTCACAATCACATATTTTTTGGATCTGGTAAAGAAACCACCGGTCTATGCCTGTGGATTCACAAATACGCCGTATGCTTACTCCAATCATGAGTGCATCTTTAATTCTAAAAATTCGATCCCATTTTGGAATCTTAAGATATTCTATAACTTCTTCTGCATACATCAGGCTCTTCCCATAATAACCGAGGCCAACCGCCTCATTTTCTAAACTCTGACAACCTTTTTGAATCGCCTCTGCGAAGCTTCTTCCTATGGCCATTACTTCACCAACAGATTTCATCTGCAAGCCAAGTGTATCATCGGCACCCTTAAACTTATCAAAATTCCATCGTGGAATTTTTACAATTACATAATCCAATGCCGGTTCAAAATATGCTGAGGTTGTTTTGGTGATTTGGTTTTTTAGTTCATCTAAAGTAAAACCAATGGCGAGCTTTGCAGCAATCTTTGCGATAGGATAACCCGTCGCTTTACTTGCGAGTGCAGATGATCTGCTAACACGTGGATTTATTTCTATCGCAATAATATCCTCAGTTTGCGGATTCAAAGCAAACTGTACATTACATCCTCCGGCGAAATTTCCCAAATCTCTCATCATCGCGATTGCAGTATTACGCATTTTTTGAAAAGCAGTATCGCTTAGTGTCATAGCCGGTGCAACTGTTATAGAGTCGCCGGTATGAATTCCCATTGGATCAAAATTTTCCACCGTGCAAATGATCACCACATTATCGTTATCATCTCTCAGCAGCTCTAATTCAAATTCTTTCCAGCCCATCATTGCCTTCTCTACGAGAACCTCGTGCATGGGAGAAGCTGTAAGCCCGCGATTTAACGCTTCGTCGAGATCATCTTTTGTGTGAACAAAACTTCCGCCGGTACCACCAAGCGTGAACGAAGGCCTTATAACCAAAGGGAATCCGATCTCCTGGGCAAATTCTTTGCCTTCCAAAAAAGAATTAGCAGTTTTTGCCGGCGCAACGGGCACTCCCATTTCAATCATCCACTGCCTGAATTTTTCCCGGTCTTCTGCTTTATCTATGGCTTTAATATCTACACCTATCAATTTAACATTAAACTTTTCCCACACGCCAAGCTCATCTCCTTCTTTACAAAGATTTAAGGCCGTTTGTCCGCCCATTGTAGGTAATACAGCATCTATATTATTTTCTTCAAGAATTTGTTCTATACTCTCTATGGTGAGTGGGAGCAGGTAAACCTTATCTGCCATCATGGGATCAGTCATGATGGTGGCGGGATTACTGTTAATTAGAATCACTTCAATTCCTTCTTCGCGAATACTTCGTGCAGCCTGGCTGCCTGCATAGTCAAACTCGCAAGCCTGGCCAATTATGATTGGACCGGACCCAATGATCAAAACTGAGTTGATAGAATTATCTCTTGGCATTTTAACTATTATGAATTGCGCGAAAATAAAAGTAAATGTTGAGAGACGATTAGAAAAATTACACGATGTTATCTCACAAGGCTATATATTTGGTATAATAATTTCTTTACAATTTTTTTAACAAAAAACAAAACTTATGAAAAAAACTCTCTCCTTCATTTTTGCAATCATCTTTTTAACAAGCACCTTTAATGAGTCACTGGCCGCATTTGTGATTCCGATGCACAATGCAAATGAAGCTCCGGGTAAGCCGGAATCTAAAACAGTTTCATCTGCGCTTTCCGAATTTATGCATCTTTCCAGGAAAGAAAGACGATTACGGGTTAAGGAAGCTAAATCAGAAATAAAGAGGATTAAGGCCGAAAAAAAAGCCGGTAGTGAGCCATCAACTAATCAGGTACTATTGGTTATTTTGGCTATCCTTCTTCCACCACTTGCTGTTTATCTTCACGAAGGAGAAATAAACAATAAGTTCTGGCTTGATCTGGTTCTTACACTTTTATTCTTTTTACCTGGTGTAATTTATGCCTTGATTGTTGTACTGGCAAAGGATTAATTCTTTAACAAATAAAAAAGCAAGTTCACTCATGAAATTGCTTTTTTATTTTACTCAATAATTCATAACAAGGCTACTCTTATGAGGAGCATCACTCTTATCAGGAGCAGGATACCGCTTATCAATTCCATAAAAATCCCTGAACATTTTTTTAAGAACGTATAATTTTTCTATCCATTCATTTTCTCCTTTTGATTTTATTTCTCCCATAAATTGTTCAACTTTTTCCACAGTATCTTCCGCATTGTCCAGTAAGTAATCAGTTTGCTTTTTAAGTTGGTTGAAGAATTCTTCCCTTTCCTCTTTTGGCATACTATAAAATTTCAAGAGTGCCACGCCAATTGAAGCCCCAAGAATGATTGCTGAAATGGTAGATGTTTTTGCCATGATAATAAATTTAAAATTTTTAGGCGTTATTTTGTATTAATATGAATATGTTTTTTCCTAAAGAGATTACGTTACATAAACCGTTCCTATTTTTTCTCGTTATCTTTTTATGTTTTGATGCCCAGGGTCAGGTACTTCCTGCAAAAAAATATCCCAAAGGCTATTTTATTTACCCGGTAGAGGCAAATGTCGGGCTTGCAGCTAATTTTGGGGAGCTACGCGCCAATCATTACCACATGGGCCTCGATTGCCGCACCGACCGTGTAGTCAACAAAGTAGTAAAAGCTGTAGCAGATGGATATGTAGCGCATGTAAAAGTTGAGCCCTTTGGCTTTGGACAAGCAATTTACATAAATCATCCTAATGGGTTAACAACGTTGTATGCCCACTTAAACTCATTTTTTCCAGCGCTTGAAGAGTATGTAAAAGAGCAACAGTATAAGCAGCAATCGTGGAAAGTATATCTCGATATTCCACCTGGGATGTTCCCGGTAAAGCAAGGGCAGCTCATTGCAAGAAGCGGTAATGCCGGTGGATCCCAGGGCCCGCATTGTCATTTTGAAATAAGAGACACCAGGACCGATAAAGTATTAAATCCGCTTTTATTTGGTTTTCCGATTGCGGACAATGTGTCGCCCACAATTATTCGCTTGGCCATGTATGATAGATGCAGGAGTATGTACAGCCAATCTCCTAAATTATTCAGTTTAAAAAAAGTCAATGGTGGTTATACCACCGCTACGCCGGTGATTCCAGTTAATACCGATAAAATAAGTTTTGGCATTTCGGCTAATGATAAAGTGTCTGGTTCATCGAATGCAAACGGTATTTATGAAGCCGTTCTGTATGTTGATGACGAGCCGATCGTCGGTTTCCAGCTTGATAGCATAGGCTATGACGAAACCAGATATCTTAATGCACACATTGATTATAAGACTAAGGCTTCGGGCGGGCCATACATAGAGCAACTTGCGAGATTGCCCGGCTATCCCGAAGGAGTTTATAAAGATATAAAGGGTGATGGTGTAATTGAATTAAAAGATGATAGCGTACACAACGTAAGTATCGTTGTGAAAGATACTTATGGAAATACATCTACGCTGAATTTTAAAATAAAAAAAGGAATCATAATTGAAAACGGAAACATTGATGACACAGCATCTTATCATGACCAGAAAGAATTTCATCCGGGTTTTGTAAATATTTTCGAAAGCAATGACCTCCAGGTAATACTCCGTCCGCAAGATTTATACGATTCAGTTTCATTTGTTGAATCTAAAAAAGCTTCTAATGACCGCAATTCCTTCTCTGATATATTTTCAGTTGAATCCGGCCTGGTCCCTGTGCATAGCTATTACACCATTAGAATAAGAGCGAATAAAACCGTGCCTCCGGAATTACAGGATAAAATGCTAATGCGGCGTGAGTGGGCAAATAAAACAGAGGTAGTAAAAGCGACGGGAAGCGGTGATTGGTACACTGCAAAGTTTCGCGATTTCGGAAATTTTGAATTGATCGGGGATAGTACTCCTCCGCTTATTGTTGGCGGCTTCGCGGATAATGCAAATCTTTCAAAATCCACGCGTATTGTCTTTGTTCCAAAAGATGATAACGATGAGATAAAAAATTTTAAAGCTGAACTTGACGGTAACTGGCTAATGTTCACAAATGATAAAGGACGATCCTTTATTTATCATTTTGATGAAATGTGTTCCCGTGGAAATCATGAGTTGACGATCTCTGCGCAGGATGAAGCAGGGAATACTTCACAAAAAACACTTCATTTTACAAGATAAAAAAAGCCAAATGATACAACTACAGGAAGGAGATAAAGCACCTGATTTTAAATCAAAAGATCAAAATGGGAAACCAGTAAGCCTGAAAGATTTTAAGGATAAAAAAGTCGTGCTTTACTTCTATCCGGAAGACGATACACCTACCTGTACTATAGAGGCCTGCAATCTCCGCGACAATTATGCACTGCTAAAAAAGAAGGGCTATGTCATTTTGGGTGTAAGCCCGGATGACGAAAAGAAGCATAAAAAATTTGAAGAAAAATACAAACTGCCTTTTACCTTGATTGCGGACCCTGATAAAAAGATCATTGACAAGTATGGAGTTTGGGGCGAAAAAAATCTGTACGGCAGAAAGTACACGGGCTTACATCGAACAACTTTTTTGATTGATGAAAAGGGCAAAATCGTTAAGATCTTTAAAAAACCTAAGTCAAAAATTCATTCTGAAGAAATAGTAAAAGCATGGGAAGCCGTGAAGTGAAAAGTAGGCCTGCAATTGATTTAACTAATATCAGGATTAAAGAAAAGTCATGGCTTGCGAAAGTTGCTGCGGCAAAGTTAAAAGCCGATAAAGTAGCTTTTGTTTTGGGAGGCACAATTCATCTTCATAATGTTAGCGAAGCTGATTTTCTCGATAATGAAAAATGGGTGAGGCACGAACTATGCCATATAAGGCAATTTCAAACGCATGGGTATTTTATTTTCATCCTAAAATATTTGTGGGAAAGCCTGTTGCATGGATATTATAATAATAAATATGAGGCAGAGGCCAGGCTTTGTGAAATCGATCAGGGTGATTAATAAATTTGTGAATTTGAAGCTTCGTGTTTAGCATTACGTTAGATTAATATTTCTGTCAATCAACTTTTAAAATAGGAAAATTGTATGGCGCCCGTTGAAGATGCTTTTTACAAGATATTAGAATCTAAAACGCAGGAATTCCATCCAGTTGTACCTTTTAATCCCTACGAAGAGAAGCTCATTTCGTTTGATCTTAGCGAAAACAACCAGGAATTAAAAGCGGTGAACATTGCGGATATCATGGAATTTGGAAACTATATTTCTAATCAATTAGAAATGTACGGTGCAAAATTTGGTTACGGCGGTTATAATGAACTCAGGTCTTTATATAATCGCAGCGAACTTTTTGATACCAATTTAGCTACGACACAACAACCAATAATCGCAGAAGAACCAAGGCGACTGCATATTGGTATAGACATTTGGGGTGTTACGGGAACGGAAGTGTATGCTCCCCTAAACGGCGTTGTTCACAGTTTTGCTTACAACGACCATTTAGGCGATTATGGTGCGACTATTATTCTCTCTCACCAGTTAAACGATATTTTTTTTCATACTTTGTATGGCCACATCAGTTTAAAAGATATTGAAAACCTTAAAAAAGGAAGCCTTATAATAGGTGGCCAAAAATTTGCAACATTTGGAAACGTGGAAGAGAATGGATATTGGCCGCCACACCTCCATTTCCAAATTATTAAAAATATGTCTTCGTTTAAAGGAGATTATCCCGGCGTGTGTAAGTTAAGTGAGCGGAACCAATATCTTGAAAATTCACCCGATCCGGATTTGTTACTTGGAATGAGGAAATTTATTACTTGATTAAGTATATGAAATCTCAAATATATCCGTTAGTATAGTGAATTTACGAACCGGTAACCGAACTTTTTTGCAGGTAAATCGTATATCTATCTACTAAATCGCCTGAGAAAAAAATGTATTTTTACCAATAATTTCGACACATGAACATTACCCCTGGACCTTTACTTAGCACAATCGATGATCCAAACGATCTAAAAAAACTCGATCGCGGCCAGCTTCCTGAATTTTGTGAAGAATTGCGTCAATACATTGTTGACGTCGTAAGTGTTCACGGCGGGCATTTTGGCGCCAGTCTTGGGGTGGTAGAATTAACAGTCGCCCTCCATTATGTTTTTAATACGCCTTACGATCAACTTGTTTGGGATGTTGGCCACCAGGCGTACGGTCATAAAATACTTACAGGCCGGAGAGATAATTTTATTACCAACAGAAAATACAAGGGTTTAAGTGGCTTTCCTAAGAGAACAGAAAGTGATTATGATGCTTTCGGTGTGGGCCACTCTTCTACGTCAATTTCCGCGGCCCTGGGCATGGCAATGGCGTCACATTACAAAGGCGAAGATGACCGCAGGCATGTTGCTGTAATAGGAGATGGGGCAATGACTGCAGGCATGGCATTCGAGGCGCTGAATCATGCGGGGATAGAAAAAAGTAACCTGCTGATTATTCTCAATGACAATTGCATGAGCATTGATCCTAACGTAGGTGCATTAAAAGAATACCTTACGGATATCACTACTTCTCAAACTTATAATAAGCTTAGGGATGATTTTTGGAAGGCGTTGGGCAAGCTCCCGGCTAAGAAATTTTCAAGAAAAATTGTGTCAAAACTGGAAGCAGGCCTAAAAGGTATTTTAAGTAATACAAGCAATCTTTTTGAAGCACTTAATTTACGTTACTTTGGCCCAATTGATGGGCACAATATCACCAAACTTGTTGATATATTAAAAGACATAAAAGATATTCCGGGCCCCAAACTTTTACATATAAAAACAGTAAAGGGAAAAGGTTATGAATTAGCCGAAAAGGATCAAACGATATGGCATGCACCCGGATTATTTGATAAAATAACCGGTGAAATTTATAAGAAAAAATTTGACATTCCTCAGCCACCTAAATACCAGGATGTGTTCGGGCATACCATTATAGAGCTGGCAGAAAAGAATGAAAAGATAATGGGTGTTACGCCTGCTATGCCAAGCGGCTCTTCTCTTAAATTTATGATGGAAAAAATGCCCAACCGTGCATTTGATGTGGGAATATGTGAGCAACATGCAGTGACACTCAGCGCTGGCCTTGCCACACAGGGTATGCGGGTATTCTGCAATATTTATTCTTCTTTTATGCAAAGAGCTTACGACCAGGTGGTGCATGACGTTGCTATACAAAACCTGCCTGTTGTTTTTTGTTTAGACAGGGCCGGACTTGTAGGAGAAGATGGGCCAACGCATCATGGAGCGTACGATATTGCGTATATGCGCTGCATTCCCAATTTGATTGTGAGCGCCCCGATGAATGAAAGCGAATTGCGCGACCTTATGTATACTTCTCAATTAGAATCAACTAAAAATCCATTTGTGATACGATACCCGCGTGGCGCCGCTGTCAAAGCAGATTGGAAAACTGCCATGAAGGAAATTGAAATTGGTAAGGGAAGAAAATTAAAAGATGGTGAGGAAATCGCAATATTGAGTTTTGGCCACCCGGGTAATTTTGCCGCGTCAGCGATTAGGGAAGTGACTGCGGAAGGAATTAATCCTGCTCATTATGATATGCGGTTCGTAAAGCCACTCGATGAAGAAAAGCTCCACGAAGTGTTTAAGAAATATTCTAAAATAATTACTGTAGAAGACGGAACCGTTAAAGGCGGTTTTGGCTCAGCTATTCTTGAATTTATGGCTGAACATAACTATAGTGCCCAGGTAAGAATATTAGGAATTCCTGATAAGATTATTGAACATGGAACTCCGAAGGAATTGTATAACGAAGTAGGTATTGATGCAAATCATATTGCAGATGCCATCAGGGATATGGCTAAAATTGAAGTGAATAAATTGATCGCGGAATAGCCACTATTTTTTTGCTTCGATCTTCAATCCTTAAAATTTTCCCCAACCCCTTACTTATTTACACCGCCAATTCTTGTAGGTGATTTTTGTTCGGGCCATTTTGCAGGTTCACCGGTTTTGCCGTCAATGGGTAATACTGATTTTTCACGAGAAGTCTTTTCTTCATCTTCACTTGCCTCGTAAGCTAAAATCGCTGTGAGAATTGCATTGTTCCGCACATCATCAAAAACAATTTTATCATAAGTATCCCTATTAGTATGCCATGTATAAATGCCATATAGCCAGCTATTAGAACTCAGGGAAAAAGCCGGAACGCCGGCTGCCACAAAGGAAGCAAAGTCGGATCCACCACGACCGGGCGAGCCGGGGAAACTGGTTTCGATTTGGCTGCGGATGCTATCAGGAACTGCAGCCAGCCAACGTGTAACATATTCATACGAATTTAAAAAACCCTGCCCCTGGATATTCACAACTCTGCCTGTACCATTATCCTGGTTGAAAACAGCCTGTATATTTTTTACAATTTCAGGATGGTCTTCTACAAAAGCCCTTGAGCCGTTCAGGCCCTGCTCTTCGCTTCCCCAGTTTCCAATTAGTATTGTTCTTTTGGGATTTGGATATATCTTTTTCAAAATCCTGATCGCCTCCATCATCGTGATTGTACCTGTGCCGTTGTCCGTTGCGCCGGTTCCACCATCCCAGGAATCGAAATGTGCTGACAACATTACATATTCATCAGGTTTTTCCGTACCCTTTATTTCTGCAATTGTATTGTAGGTAGGCTGCATTCCTGTTTCCTTTGAATCCGCAAGTATAGTCAGTTTTGGTGCCGGCCCTTCTTCTGCCAAACGATAGAGCAGCCCATAATCTTCTAATGCAATGTCCACGGTTGGTATTTTTGCAGTATAGGCTCCAAAGATTTTATCTACGCCAAAACCTTTTGACCAATTATTAGTAATGATCCCCAACGCTCCCGCATTTTCCAAAACTGGCGGCAGTGTTCTCGTTGTATAGCCTGTGTTGGAAATTCTTTTACGCCATCGATCTGTTAGCGAATCGCGATCGCTTTTCATTTTTTGAACCGATTCCTTTTTGCCAAATTCCTCCCAGTTATAATCAGGCCGGCCGGTAGGCGGGTTCATTGAAATCATTATAAACTTTCCTTTCACTGCCGGCAACCATTTTTGAAAAGCCATAGAATCGTCAACATAAGGAGGAATAATTAATTCTGCAGTAATCGTCTTTCCCTTTGTGGAAGGACTCCATGCAAGCTGAGTTCCTTCTAAAGATTTTACCCACGGTGAAACCATATCAATATGAGTAATCCCTCTTTCCCACCCGCGCCATTCGCCCCATTTTTCATTTTGCGCGGTTATTCCCCATTCTTTATATTTTGACACAGCCCAATCGTGTGCTTGTTGCATTTTGGGGCTTCCCACCAGCCTTGGCCCTATTTTATCAAAAAGCTCGTGCGCCAGCTTTTCTAGTTGTGAATGTTCGGTTGCTTCTGTAACTATCGATGAAATAATTACGCTGTCATTTTTCTGTTGTGCAAAAATGGAAGCAGTATAAAAGGATAGGAAAATAAAAAACGAAAGTCTTACCTTTTTCATAGCTGATTAATTGGTTCAATAAATTAATATGCTTCTAAAATAAGAAAATATTTCGCAGCAAGGCTTTTAAAACTAATACCAGGCCTTTTTTATAATTATGAAATAAAAAAAAGCAATTGCGAAGTGCAAATTATTTTTTTAAAACAATATGGAAATTGAAATGAAACTCATCTTAATTCCCGAATCAGTTTTATGCGCCTAATTTCAAAATTCTTTTTAATATCTTTTTCTGTTTGCTGTGCTTTTGCAATAACGGGCTACTACTTTATTTACAAACCAAAATTTACTCAAACTGTTCTTCCTTCGCGTGAGGCAATAAAAATATCCTCAACCGAATTCTTAAGATTAAAAAATGAGGTTTTACCCCTCAAACAATTCATCTCGGCAAAAAACTATAATCCCCGAATCTGTTTCCTGGCAGATATGAATATAGCATCTGGCAAGAAGCGCTTTTTTGTATATGACCTGGGAGTGGATTCTATAATAAGTTACGGATTGGTTGCACATGGCAGTTGCGATAATGCTTTTCAAATAAATGCTAACTTTTCCAATAAGATAAATAGTGGCTGCAGTTGTACGGGGAAATTCAAAGTAGGGAAAAGATATACCGGCAGGTATGGCATTGCCTTTAAATTATTCGGGCTTGACTCATCTAACAGCAATGCTTACGAGAGATCAATTGTACTTCATTCCTACGAGTGCGTTCCGGAGCAGGAAATTTATCCATTGCCTATTTGTAACAGCAGGGGTTGCCCAATGGTCTCCATAAAATTTTTGAGTGAATTAGATTCAATAATAAGCAGTTCCGGTAAACCAATTCTGCTTAACATATTTAATTGACTAAATATTATTAGTTCAGAGAAGGATCAACTGGTGTTTCTATCACTGGACTTATTTCTTCCACACGATCTTCGTTATACTCAATTATAAAATTATTCATTCCCTGCCCCATCATTATCGAAAAATATTTTTGCTGAATGAGCTCGAGCATATTCAGGAAAAGAAAAATAGCATGAATACGGTTTTCTGATACGTCAAATATTTTTTCAAAAGAAACATGCTTTTCCTTTTTTACAAGCTCAAGCATATACTTTCTGCTTCCTTCCATGGTATAGTCATAACGTATAACTGTATGTACAGGCATGTGCCTTTTTTCATGAAGCCGTTGAGCCACTTTTTCAAAAGCCTTCATAAGCTTGAATAAAGAAACAGCTTGTATTTCTGTGCCTTCTGCGGCTTCGTCTCCAATTCTTGAAAGCTCTTCCTGTATGTTACCGCGTTTCACCATAAGCATACGCAATGCTTCCAGTTCACTCATCTTTACAGTAGCTTCCTTAAATCTTTTATATTCAAGTATTTTATCCACCAGTTCCTGGCGGGGGTCAATTTCATTTCCTTCCTGGTCAACCTCTTTGCGGGGCAAAAGCATTTTGGCCTTTATACGCATTAGCGTACTTATGAACAGTATAAATTCACTGCTCAGCTCAATATTCAGCACTTCGCTTTTATGAATATACTCAAGGAATTCATTGGTAATCTTCGTAATCGGAATATTATAAATATCCAGTTCATCCCTTTCAATAAAAAATAAAAGGAGGTCAAAAGGGCCTTCGAATTGCGGAAGAACGATCTGGTATATTTCTTTATTCATTTATTTCTTTTTTATTTCTATTCTTTTTAAATCTGGCTGTTCAACGACGATGAAGGAGAGCCTTCAAGGTAAAAAAAATCCCGGTGATTCTATCACCGGGGAATCACAAATTTACCATTAAATCTATTTATGCATTCTATTCATTTTACTATGGTTTCCCCGATGACCGTTTATTCTATCGTTTCCCAGTCGGGCATTTATTCCTATACCAAGTATAGATTTGCTTTGTAAAGCGGGATGATTCTTATAGTAACCAAACTTTTTGATATCATCATCATAAGCAAGGTCAAGACTGTACAAGGCACTAAGCCAGTTATTTACTTTAAATACAAATGTATTAATCAAAAATACATCTACATTGCCGGGTGTGTTGTGGGTGAAATCTGAAAATAAATCAAGGCGCCCCATATAGGATACATTATGGCATATCTCCTTATTATAAGCAACCAAAATATATGGCCCTACCTGGTATTGTATTGTTTTTTTTGGGTCAACTCCGTACATCTCAGCAACTGATCTTTCAAGTGTCGCCTTGTTTTTTTCGTTAACCATGCTTTCAGGAATTATTCCTCCCTGGTAAGCATAACTATAGGGTTCATTAGAAACTATCACACCGCGAAAGCCAACCAGAGTTCCATAAATATTTAGATGTTTCGCCTGGTAGTTTACGCCAATAGGTGCTACCGTAATGTATGCCGGTGCAAAAAAACCCGAGGTCCTTCTTTTAAGTCCCTGATTGAGGTAATCACGATCATAGCCGTTAGAAAACTGGGATCTAAAATTTATAGCGGCTCCTATTCCAAAACGTGGTTTCTTTTTCAATTTGATGCCCACTGTTGTAAAAAGATCAATCTTGTCATCATTCTTTATGGTCGCATATTCATCGGTATTAATAAGGCCATAAGAAGCAATTAATGAATTATTGAAATACCATCTTTTTTTTGTCAGGTTAGCGTGCGCATTCAAAAACATATTTGCAGAAACAGAAAATACATCATTACCCGAGGCCCAGTTTTTACTACCAGCCTGCCCGGCAATCGCGAAAAATCGAATCCCTTTCGTCCACGTGGCTGTATTCGATATGGGTTGCTGTATTTTTTTATCATCCGGCATTTCCTGTGCAAAGCAGGCAACGAAAAGCATGCAAAGGGATAGTAATGTAAAAAATTTTTTCATGTTAGTTTGGTGTTGTTAAACCAGGTTTAGAATATTTATCATTTGTGATACGGATATGTGCTTACGAAAATAAGTTTTTTTCCTAACAGGCACCGGGCCATGTCGTTAGGCAATAGCAATAAAACAACCCATTACATTATAATTGCAATGGGTTAAGGCAATAAATGCACATCTTGTTTAGGATTTCTTCAGTTCGTCTCTTATTTCCATCAAAAGTTGATCAGTACTTGATGGACCAGCCGGTGCTGCGGCTTCTTCTTTCTTTTTCATGGAGGCAATGGTTCTTACAAGAGAGAAAATGACTAATGCAACCACTATGAATTTAATAACTGCCGATAAAAAATTCCCGTATTTTACTTCTCCCCATTTTAGTTGCGAGATATTTTCAGCACCTACTGCTTTGAGCGCCGGTGACAATAACAAAGGAGTAATAATGTCGTCCACCAGCGAAGAAACAATTGCGCCAAAAGCAGCTCCAATTATTACAGCAACAGCAAGATCCATTACATTGCCTTTTAGTGCGAAGTCTTTAAAATCTTTAATAAAACCCATAAGTGCAAATTTAATTTTTAGTGAATATTGAATGACGAAACTATTTTTTTAAACCCGGGTATTGCATTTTCAGACCCGCCATGGTATCTCTTAATGTAGATGCTATTATGTATTCCTTATACCAGTTCTGGTCGCTCGGCACAATAGTCCAGGGCATTACATTGCAGTTCTCAAAACAATCCTCGTACATCTCCATGTAAATATCCCAAAGTTTGGCTTCTGCAAAATCGCTCTCATTATACTTCCACATTTTAGCAGGATCCTTTATTCTTTCATTGAGCCTTTCCTGCTGCTCCTCGCGGGAAACGTGCAGGTAGAATTTGAGCACATGAGTATTATTGTGAACTGAAATCAGTTGTTCCCAATCATTAATGGCTTTCATTCTCTTGTATGCTGTTTCATCATCACACCATTTATGTACCCTTGTTATCAATATGTCTTCGTAGTGGCTCCTGTTAAAAATTTGAATCATTCCTTTTGCCGGCGCATGTTGATGGATACGCCATAAAAAATCGTGGCTTAGTTCTTCAGGAGTGGGTGCTTTATAGCTTTTTACATTTACGCCCTGTGGGTTCATAGAAGTAAAAACGTTCCTTATTACACCGTCCTTGCCGCCGGCATCCATTGCTTGAATTACAATAAGTATAGATTGTTTATTCTCGGCATACAAAAGATTTTGCAGGCTATTTAGCTCTTCAAGTATCTGGATTGTCTTACTTTTTGTTTCTTGTTTATCAAATTCTTTTCCTGCCCGTGTGCTTATGTCTTTAAGTTTGATCCCGCTCATAGTGGTATTTTTTTTAGAAACTAAACATGGATGATTTCAAGGGGCAATTATTAAACGGAATAAAAATACGTCTTTGGGTTGAAAATATTATTTTGAATGAAGAAGCTGCGGGTTGAATATTTTTTAATGATATCTCAACATTAGGAGGAGAGTTAGAGCCAGGGAATATTAAAATTTTTCTGAAAGCAATAACTCCCTTCTCAACTCTTTTGCGGTTTTGGAACTACCGTCATGGCTCCATCCGGGTGGCTTTATCAAATATTTAAATTTTACAGAAAGAGGGATTTTTTTTCTCAGGTCTCCTGACAGATTTTTCCACTCGTGAAAAATTATTTTGGAGAGATGATAGGGATTCTCCAACCGTTTTGTAAGCCCGTATTTTACGGGATCGTGGTCCACCTCTTCCTGAAATGTTCCAAACAATTTATCCCAAATAATAAGAACCATGCCCATATTCTTATCAAGGTAACGCACATTACTGGCATGATGAACACGGTGGTGAGAAGGACTCACAAAAACAGCCTCAAACCAGGGAGGCATTTTATTAATGTATTGTGTATGCACCAGTATTCCGTATATCTGGGTAAGCGAGTACATGAAAACAATATCGATTGGCTCGAAACCAAGCAACACTATGGGCAGGAAATAAATAAATCTATATAGTGGTTGTAATACAGACGATCTGAAGCCTGTAGTTAGATTGAACTCTTCTGATGAATGATGTGTTACATGTACCGCCCAGAAAAACCTGCAATAATGATCAACACGATGCTCAATATAAAAAGCAATATCTTCCAGCAGGAAGAGTAAAATCCAGTACAGCCATGGGTTAAAGGAAAAGCTAATGACATGATAGCTAAATATGGACGCAAGAATCACCAAATAAACCGCCCTGAAAAGAAGATCTATCCCTCCATTGAGGGCACACAGATACACATTAATCAAGGTATCTTTTACGGAGTAGTACTTTTTTAGATGTACATGGCTCAGTACTATCTCAAAGCCAATTACCAGGATGTATAATGGAGTTGTTATTAATAAAAGTAATTGTTCTTTTAACATCTGTTATAAGATATTTATACAGACATAATTTCTTTTTCTTTCGACGAAAGATGCTTTTCAACTAAAGAAATATGATTGTTGGTAATCTCCTGCATTTCGGCTTCAGCGTCCCGCGAAGCATCTTCACTTATTACGCTATCTTTTTGCAGTTTTTTTATTTGCTCAATTGCATCCCGGCGTATGTTGCGCACAGCCACTTTTGCATTCTCACCTTCGGCGTTACTTCTTTTCACAAGCTCTCTTCTTCTCTCTTCTGTAAGTGGTGGTAAAAACAGCCTTATTATATTACCATCATTCTGCGGGTTTATTCCAATATTAGCAGCGATGATTGCCCTTTCAATTGGCTGAAGCATATTTTTTTCCCATGGTTGTATGGTAAGTGTTCTTGCATCCATAACGCTTAGATTACCTACCTGGTTTATTGGAACCGGATTGCCATAATAATCAACTACTATACCATCCAGCATGGTTGGGTTGGCCTTTCCCGCTCTTATTCTTGTGAGTTCTGTTTCTAAATGCTCTATTGCTTTTTCCATCGAAAGCGTACTGTCTTTCAAAATTTCTGAAAGGTCGTCTGTCATATCATAAATTTACTGGTATTCAAAAAAATTCATCTCCTTAATGAGGAACACGTAAAAAGTGAACAAAATTAACGAAAACGGGCTGATAAAAAAGTTAATAAGACCTGGCGCCTAATCCTGCTCAATGGGTTCGCCGGCAAGAGTAAGGATTTTGTGGGATTTAAGAATGGGCTCCTGCTTCCGCTCAGGGCTTGCGAATGGAACTGATTTACTTTTAGGCCTGCTGTAATAAATCATACTTACCAATAAAACTGATGTCGAAGTAAGAGCAAGAATTACCGTTGTTGTTCCGTACGAGCGGAGGAAATAAGCAAAGCCGATAAATAAAATATTGGTAACAACACATACAACGGATATCATTCTATGGCCCAGGCCAAAGTCAAGTAAGAAGTGATGGATATGATTTCTGTCGGGACTAAATGGAGAACGCCTGCTAAGAATCCTTAGACTTACAACCCTCAAAGTGTCGAAGAGAGGCACGATTAAAATAGCAAATCCTAAAGCCGGTGCTGAGTCTAATGCAAAACCGAAAGAGGGATCAGAAGCTACAGCAATGAACTTTATTACAAAAACCGAATTAAGTAATCCAATAAGTAGTGAGCCAGTATCGCCCATAAATATTTTGGCCGGAGAAAAGTTATAAATTAAGAAACCTACGAGGCTGCCCGCTAAAGAAAAAGCCATTACGGCAAACATAACCTGTGAGGTCATCAAAAAATAAACTCCAAAAACCAATGAAGTTACTAAGCCGAGAGAACCTGCGAGTCCATCAACACCATCTATGAGATTGAACGAGTTGGTAATGACAACAATAGTAAATAAACTAAGTAATATGCTTGCCGTGTGGGGTATTTCGTACAATCCCAAAAAGCCATGCATGTTACTTATCTGTATTCCGCCGAACTTAATAATGATAGCTGCCGCAACAACCTGGCCTATAAATTTTTTTGTAGCTGAAAGAATCAAAATGTCATCTTTTATTCCAAGAAAGAATATTACCATTATAGCTGCCATAAAATATTGCAGAACAGACGCCATTGAAGGGGGGACGCCTAATAATGTGGCAACAATAAAACCTGCGAATATGCCCAAGCCCCCTAAAGTTGGAATTACTGCTTTATGAACCTTCCTTTCATCAGGCTCATCGAAAAATTTCTTTTCCTTCGCCACTTCTATGATAACGGGTATTGAAAAAAACGTAATTAAAAACGCTAATCCCCCGCTGAGTAAGATATTATCCATGCCTAAATATTAAATAAGCAATCCGGTTACAAAAATATAATTAAGTTCCAAGTAAAATTATACATCCATAGAAAATATGTAATTATATTTTAATAGTAAGTAAGAAATTTGATTCGGATCTTAAATTAGATAGATAACGACAAGTTTCTCCACTTATTACGTTGCATCTTCATTAAAAGCATTACATCTATTCTAAGATTTTTTCATCTGCCCCACTGGCTACTACAGCCGCTCCCATCTTATTAATTGGATTTTTCCGGTTCTCGTCGTATTGAACCTGGTGATTCAAAATATCAATGCCGGCGAAAATTGCCGCATTGAACGAAGAAATATCTGCTACATTCTTTCCAGCTATGTCAAAAGCCGTTCCATGATCCGGACTGGTACGAATTACAGGCAGGCCTGCTGTAAAGTTAATGCCTTCTGCCATTGAAAGTGATTTAAATGGAATTAATCCCTGGTCGTGGTACATGGCCAATACAGCGTCAAATCTATTTTGATGCCCACGTGCGAAAAATGCATCGGCGCTAAAGGGACCGGTTACGAGCATATTATACTGCTTTGCTTCTTTTATAGCCGGCTTTATTATTTCTTCCTCCTCCGTTCCAATGAGGCCCTCATCGCCGGCATGTGGATTTAAAGCAAGCACAGCAATTTTTGGCCTGTCGATATTAAAATCTCTTTTAAGTGAAGCGTGTAAAATTTTTAATTTACTTACTATTCTATCACGGGTAATATAGCCTGCTATATCTTTCACCGGAACGTGTTCTGTTACAAGCCCTACCCGGAAATCGGAAGAGGTAAGCAGCATTAAAACATCATTTACCCCAAAGAAATCCTGGAAAAAAGGCGTGTGCCCCGTGTAACTAAACTCGTTGCTTTGAACGTTCTTTTTATGAATGGGAGCAGTCACTAATACATGAATATGGCCGTCCTTTAAGGCTTGCGTTGCTGCAATCAGGCTTCTGCCTGCATATTCTCCACCTGTTCCGTTCAGGATTCCAGGATTTATGGGAATCTCTTCTTCCCAGCAGTTCAATATGTTTACCTGCCTGTGATTGAGTTTACTGAAATCTTTAATACTGGAGAAACTAAAATTTAGGTCTGGGATACCTTTCCTGTAAAAATTAATCACCTTATTACTTGCAAAAACAACCGGAGTACAAAAATCCAGTAACCGGTTATCTGAAAGCGCTTTCAGGATTAATTCAGGGCCTATACCATTTATATCTCCGCAACTAAATCCAATAACCGGCTTTATATCTTTGAAATTATGACTCAAGGCAAATTCTTTAAAATGAAGAGTGTAATTTAGTTAATAATAGTTTGCACGGCAAAAAACTTAGATCGTAAAGTTTTGGGCCTAAATCGAGTACATAAATTGGTGTCAGACTTTATTGGCCACATAACTTTCTACGGGCATGCGATTAGAAATACTCCGGGCAAGAGTCATTTCATCTGCGTATTCGAGTTCGCCTCCAAAGGCAATTCCCCTGGCAATCGTAGTAACTTTTATGCTAAGTGCTGATAGCTTCTTGCTGATATAATATATAGTCGTATCTCCCTGTATATTCGGACTAAGCGCAAAAATCAATTCTTCCGTTTCTTCTTCCTTTACCCGTTTTAATAAAGATTCAATCTGCAACTGGTCCGGACCTATTCCGTCGAGCGGAGATATTATTCCACCCAACACATGATAAAGGCCATTATATTGCTGGGTACTTTCAATAGCAATTACATCCCGGATACTTTCAACCACGCAAATCATATTTTGAATACGGGCCCTGTCATTACAAATATTGCATAGTTCTTTATCGGCTATATTATGACATCTTGCACAAAAATTGATTTCTTCGCGCATTTTGAAGATAGCCTCGCTGAAAGACTTTACGTCACCTACTTCTTTTTTAAGAAGATGCAGCACCAGCCTCAATGCTGTTTTTTTACCAATGCCCGGTAGCTTAGAAAATTCATTGACTGCGTTTTCCAAAAGCGAAGAAGAAAAAATCATTGGGTAAAATTAAGAATTATAAATATTGAATGAATAGTGGAATTATTGAATGGTAAGCTGATCCACTATCATATTGGGTAACTAACGCATCGGCTAACCATTTTACAATTCAATATCTTTTTCATTTTCCCAATTGGCACGAATGGTTATTTTCTGCGGAATGTTGTATACTTCCTCCGGTTGCTTTTTCAATTCATAACTCCCGGGATCCCAGTGGCCGTTTTGGTTGATATCGTCGAGAATTTTTAATTCATAATCCCCGGGGTTAAAAAGTTTTACGGTCCATGTAGCCGATGTTAAAGTATAAGAATTTACAACTTCATTATTTGTCACGAACTGTAATACGGGGTGTTGAAATTTATCAAGGTTCTTGAAATTTATTTTGATGGTGCCATAATCGCCCTCTCTTTTAGTTTTAAAACGAATGGTATCTGCCTTGGCCAATGCACTACCTAATGTGTCAGTAGCGAAATCAACCGGTATGATCAATTTGTACTCTGTGTTTTCCTGCCATGTATTTTGTATGATAACTTTTTTACCCGTCGTATCAAGGCTAGCCGATAAAGATTCGTAGGGTTTGAAAAGTGTATCAGTCAGTTGAATTTTTGTACTGTCAAAATTTTTAAGTTTATTATTAAATGTAAGTGTCAGTGGAGTCAAGATATCCTGCACACCTGTATTTAAAGAGGCCGTGAACTTTAATTTTTTATCGGGGGGAGTCGTGGCGGTATTATTTTTTTGTGCAGGCTTTTCTTCCTGGTAGGCAAATAAAGTTACCGGGGCGGTGTTATCGTTTACTACAACAGGCGAATCTGCAAAAGCAAACAATTCCGTTTTATTGTTATAATATTTTTGACCACTTTCATCTTTTAAACCAAATACATGATAAGTACCGCCTGGAAGATTACTAAACTTAAATTTTCCTGAGGAATCAACTCTTGCTGTGTACCGTGGTTTATATTTTAATACCGCAGAATCGTCCAGGTCTTTATAAAGTAACACAATTAAAGTGCTGTCCGTTTTACCGGTTTCGGCAAGACGTATATTTCCTGAGAAGTTTAGAGAATCAATGTACGGCCCTGTCGAAAAAACATATCTAAAGGCTCGAAAAGGGTTGTTCTCATTTATATCTTGTATCGAATTTCCCAGGTCAATACTATAGGTGGTATTAGGCTCAAGCGTATCACGGATTTTTATAGTAACCTCTCTTAATTTAAAGTTGATATCAGGAACTCTTTTTGGAGTTGGAGATACTAACAGAGTTTGTTGCAGGTTTTGTAATTGTATATACTCATCAAAGCTGAGTGTAATGTTTTTTCCGGTAAAATTCTTAGTACGGTTTGGTGGTGAGGCGTCTAATAAAACGGGCGGGAGTGAATCTCTTGGGCCCCCCATAGGCGCTCCTATCTGGGCACAGCCTGCTGTAATCACAGATATTATATAAATGCAGCAACCAGCAGCAATAAAAGCAATTACGTTCCTTATATTCATTTTACAAAAAAAGCAAACATAATAGCTTTGGGTTGAAAATGATTTTTATTCCTCCTAAAAAACTTTTAAATCTCCTGCTCTGCTTCTTCCGGAATTTCGTGTAAGGCGATCGCCATGTTATTGGTTTTTACAAATTCGCACCAGTGGCAATCGGGTTTGCCGCAGCCTGTATAAAAATCATGCGCCTGTATTTTATCCCATGTCATTTTTATTTGTTGCTTCACTGTCGTGATGTCTTCGGGATTGATATAAATTTTTTCCTTACGGTAAATTTTCTTTTTGTCTGGTTCAATAAAATCAAATTCACTGCTTACGGATACCCAATCACGGTCGTGATTATCGAGTAATATTTTATAGAACACCGCCTGCCGCCAGTAGTCGCCACCATTAGGAATCTTTTCCTGCGGTGGCTTTATTTTTTCTTTTGCCTTATCAACGTCACCTGTTTTATAATCCACTACGTTCACTTCTTTGCCATTGAATTCAAGCTTATCCAGCTTTCCTTTTAAAGGCACACCATTCACCACTACGCCTTTTATATTTCTTTCCAGCGCAACAATTTTATTGAAACTATGAATGTAGTTGTCATGATAATTGGACAGGACATCTTCTCCATATTCCAGCCTTCTTGCAAACTGTTCTTTGGTAAAACTTTCGCGGTGGCGATGCATGTACCAGTTAAAGTCTTTTATAAAATCTTCTTTTGGTGGAAATACATTCTTATTGTCCTGCATCTTCCTGAAGAATTGTTCAAGCGCATAATGCACAGCTGAGCCAAATTCCGTTGCTTCATTTTTTGGAGAGGGAATACGAATGAGATTTTTGAAATAAAATTCCAACGGGCATTTTAAATAATTATTTAATGCCGTTACATTCATCACAAATCTTTCCAGCAAGCTCGTGATATATTCCTTCTCTATTTTTTCAATCTCCGGCCTGGCATCGTTTTGTAATTGCAAAACCTGGAACTCAGCTTCTGTTGCAGGATCAATAAAAACTTTTTCTATTTGCAGTTCATGATTGTCTAAAATCTCGGCGATGAACATGGATGGCTCCAGTTCTTTTCCATCATTTTTGAAACAACAATAAGAGATGAATAAGTTTTGTTCTGCACGTGTAAGGGCTACATAAAAAAGGCGGCGGAGTTCTTCATCAGCCCCAACCTCACCCTGGCCCTCTACACTGGTGGAGAGGGAAGTAAAAATATTATCCGGAAATTTATAACCACCAAAAGGCTTGCGTTTCTTTTCCCACATTGTAGCGTTTGCTCCAGCAAAGAAAACATACTCAAACTCCAGGCCTTTGGAACCATGTGCTGTCAATAAGTTTACACCTTTATCATTGCCGCATACTTCAATTAATGGCAAAGTAAGCTTCTCGCTTTGCATCAGGTCAAACAGCTTAATTAATTGCTTGAGATCAAGATTAGGATTGCGATGCGTTTCTTCTTTTATAAAATCAAATAAGCCGGTAAGTACCTGCAGCAGCCATATCTTTTCATCATTCTTCATGACATAGCTTAACACACCCGCTTCCCGAACAACACATTCAAACAAACCTTGCAGCGTGAGATTCGGAACTTTTGAAATCAAGCTTTCCATCGCTTCACTCGCTTTTTTAAGCCCTTCATTCATACTTTGTGTAAAGAGGTCACGCACGGGTTGCCTGCTTCTTTCAACCAACAATTTTCTTATAGAAGTTTTATCCTTTGTAAAATGTTTGTCAGCCACTTCGATGCTCACTCTTGCAATTTCTATCGGCGGAATATTGAACCAATCATAATGCAACATCTCGAACAGCAATTCATCGCCGCTGTAAGGAATGTCATGTTCCGTGGCGAGATATTGTAAAATGGTAATGATCTTTTTTGCAAACGGGATATGAAGAATATTCAGGCTGCGCTTGCTGTAATAAGGAATTTTCAGCAGCTTAAAATATTGCGCCAACTCTTCACCATATTTATTTTCTTTATAAATGATGCCGATCTTTTTTGGTTCAATACCTTCAGCCAAAATCTTTTCAACTTCTTTTGTAATGCCGATCATTTCCTTCCGCTCCGTTTCATAATTATGAATAATCGGTTTATTGGTAAGGTGTTTTATTTTTTCGTTGGAAGAAGAAAGCTCTTTGCTCAAACCTTCGATTTGGTTTATTAAGCGATCCTGGTTTTTACCAATGATGGTTTTTGAAACATCGAGTATGGATTGCACCGAACGATAATTATGGGTAAGCACCACCGTTAGTAAATCATTTTTATAACTTGTTGCGAAGCCCAGCATGTTCTCCACGTTCGCTCCCTGGAAACGGTAAATGCTCTGGTCATCATCGCCAACAACAAATACATTGGGCTTATCCCAATAGTTAATGAGCAATTCAACGAGCCGATTTTGCGTACCGCTTGTATCCTGGTATTCATCCACGAGAATGTATAAGAACTGTTCCTGGTAACGCAGCAACAAGTTCGGGTTTTCTTCAAAGGCTTTTATCACCCAGTTGATCATGTCATCAAAATCATACAAATTGTTTTTGCGCATGAGTTGCTGAAAATTATCAAACTCGTTAACAGCCGCACGCAGCTTTTCTTTTTTCTCCGTTTCTTCTTCAATCTTATCGGTACGGACATCACCTTTCTTAAAATTAACCGTGGCACGCTTAGTAATATATTCACTGCGCTCCGGCAAGGATTTTATGTATTCGTCAATGCGTTCATTGATAAACTTTGGCGACCAGCCTTCCCGCTTCATGGTGCTGAACAATGATTGCAGGTTGTTGATCTCGTAATACACATCACCGCGATATCTTTTCAGCGAATGATTTTTTGGAAATGAATCAATGAGTTGTTTAAACAAATCTATTCGCTGCAAATCAGAAACAGGATCAAGCGCCGTCTTTTCAAACAGGCTGAGGTTATCCTGTATCACATCATTGCAAAACGCATGAAAGGTGTAGATGTTTACTTTGTATGCATCAGCGCCAATGAACTCCAATATGCGTTTGCGCATGGCGATTACGCCAGCATCTGTATAGGTAAGGCAAAGAATATTTTGCGGCTGCGTATCCGTATCAAGTAATATTTTTCCGATGCGTGCAGAAAGGATTTGTGTCTTTCCCGTACCCGGCCCGGCTATGACCATTACAGGCCCTTCGATGGTATCAACGGCTTTCTTTTGATGCTCGTTTAAGCGGTTGTATTCTTTATGAAATTTTTCTAATTGGTAATTTTTGGAAGGCATAGGACAAAGATAAATTTAAAGATTTTATACTTGTTCATCTTCATTAAGCCATTAATAAACACTTGGGTTAGAGAGTTTTCCAGTATCCCCTACCATATTAATTTACCTGTATTCTTGTGCAAAAAATGTGAATTACCTTAAGAGTAGCTTGAGCTAAATTTATCTCAGTTCTTTGATTGGTTCTAAGCTTTCTTTTTCATTCAGTTATAATTTTAAAATGCAGCAATACTGCATATTTCAATCGCTGGCTTGCGTTGCCGCGAAAATTTAAAAACTAAACCAAAGTTGAAAATTCTCTGAATAAGCTTATGTAATTGAAAAGTTTCTATTGCGTCTGAAAGAAATCATTCTTTCAGGTAAACACAATTAAAATTTTAGTTATGAAAAAGACTGATCGTAAGCGATTAAGAAAAGGCGTCAGGAACATTCAATCAAAGTTCTATTGCTCTCTTTCAGAGAAGGAACATGAAATTTTAAGTTTGGCTATAACCCAACTTAAAAGTAAAGAGCCAGTCAAATGGCTAAAGACAATGCGAAAATTCTTAAAAAGCATGCTATTATTTTTTACAAAATTGTTCTAAACCTTGGTTTTTTATGATACAGAATCTTTACCAGTTATATAGAGAATTAAATACAAACAAACGTTTTCTATCAACGATAACTTCGTGTCCTGAAAAGTTTTATTATAAAAAAATTAAACCCAAAAAAAAGTTTGGAAAATTTCAGATAGAAGAGAATGGATCTATAAAACTGAGGCATCTTATTCCACCGGTTCAGTCTCTAAAAATAATTCAAAGTAAAATCTGTAATCACCTTGAACAAATTGAATTACCGGATTCTATATATGGTTCCATTAGAGGAAGTAATAATGTTATAAACGCTTTGCAACATATAGAAAATAAATATTTTTTCAAGATTGACTTAAAAAACTTTTTTAGTAATGTGACAAATAAGCAAGTTCATCAAGCTCTCATCGAAAATGGTTTTACGTGGGAGGTTGCAAGAATAATTACCAAACTTACAACGTACCAATGTTCTTTACCCCAAGGTGCACCCACTTCACCGGTTCTTGCTAATATAGTTTTTGCTAAAATTGCCAGGCAATTAGAAGCTTTTATTAAAGGCCATGATATAACTTTTACTGTTTTTGTTGATGACCTGGTCTTTTCATCAAAAAAAGACTTTAAAAATCTCTCCATTCAAATTTTAGATATTATCAGATCAAAAGGTTTTTTTCCTCACAATAAAAAAATTAATTATCGTAAATATATCTGCGATGTTACTGGCTTATTGGTTGGTAATGGCAAACTCAAACTGGTTTCTAAAATGAAAAGTGAGGCTCAAATAAATCCAAGAGTAAGAGGGTATATTAAGTATGTGAACGAACTCTATTCTGACTATTTGCTTAGTAAGTCATCTATTGGCTTACGGCCTGCATAATTATCTTTTTAAGTTGAATTTAATTTTGTCCGGTATCATCTCAGGACATAATAACAAGTATGGCCACATATTTTTTTTGAAGAAATGAATTAGATCAAATGAAGCCTGCACAAATGGAATTGTTTTAAAAGTTCTTTTACTACATTTTAACCAAATCATTTTTCTTTTGTTATTAATCTCAAATGAGTAAAGTATATAGTTTAAAGAAGGTCCAGTTGTTACCGATAAAAATTGAAGAAGCATGGGAGTTTTTTTCTTCGCCGGCCAACTTAAAAAAGATTACTCCGCCGGAACTTGGGTTTAATATTTTATCTGTAAGTCATGGTAATGAAATGTATTCCGGGCAAATAATTGAGTATACGGTGAAGCCATTGCTTGGTATTCCTCTTTACTGGATGACAGAAATAACGCAAGTTGACCCGATGAAGTATTTTATTGATGAGCAGCGCTTCGGGCCGTATTCATTCTGGCATCACCAGCACCATTTTAAAGAAGTAAGTGGAGGTGTTGAGATGACGGATATTGTGCATTATAAAGTTCCGTTTTGGTTTTTTGGCGACATTGCCAATTCGCTTTTTGTAAAAAAGCAATTGGAAAAAATATTTGAGTTCAGGGAGAAGGTAGTGAAGGATTATAAGTTTTAAGCCTTCAGCAAGTCCGGGATGATAAACTCGGTCTTGGATGTCCTTTTGACTCAAGCCGCCTTTGAAAGGCTCAGTCTGACACCCCCCAGGGGTTGTCATGTTGAACCTGCCGAAATATTGAGCTCGCCGAAACATTACATTGTAACCCTTTTAATTTCTTTGCCTGCAAGATGATCTTTCATTGGATTCCAGTAATGATCGAACCACCCCTTCTTAAGGCTTGCTTCTGCATTGTCGGGAACATTTGCATGAACCGCATTTAGCACAACATCATTTCCTTTCTTCTCAAGACCGATGATAAATACAGAGTCCTGGTCATTTTTAGTCCAGCTTTCCGCTCTCCATGTTTGCACGATCAATTCATTTTTTACAAGAAAAAGATTTTTTCCCTTGATGTAAGTTCCATGCGCCGAAAATGCTGCGCCTGCTTTACTGGAAATTTTTGCAGGGGCGCCTGTTACTAGTGAATGCAATTTTGCATTCGTATAAAGATCATAAACCTTTTCGGGGCTTGTGTTTTTGAACACCACTTTTTGAACAATCGTCTTTGCCATCTTCATTTCATTTTGATGTGAGAAATTATTTTTTAATGAATTCCTTTTGTATGACGAATGAATTTGAAAAATCAGGACAACCGGTTAAATCTTCAGGAGATCGACAATGCAATTATCGTATTAAAGAAATTGTGGTTAATAGTTAATTAATTTCCGGATCGTTTCATCCATTCCCGATTTTGCTAAAAAGTTTTTTTCCAGTTCTGTGTTAAATGGAACGGGTGTATCCAACGATCCGCATCGCGTAACCGGGGCGTCTAGAAATTCAAAACAATTTTGTGCAATCCATGCTGCAATCTCACCGCCTATTCCTCCAAGGAGCGTGTCTTCATGGAGTACCAGAACTTTCCCCGTATTATTCACTGATGCCCTTATTGCTTTGTAATCGAGAGGAAGCAGTGTTCGCAGATCAAGAATGTCTATTGAAATACCAGGATGTGCATCTGCATATTCTGTGGCCCATATTACACCCATACCATAAGTAATGATACTTAGGTCTTGCCCGGCACGTACTTTCCTTGCCTTACCAATTTCCACTTCGTAATAGTCTTCCGGCACAGGTCCGGTTATGCTTCTATACAAAGCCTTATGCTCAAAATACATTACCGGGTTGAGATCATTGATTGCCGCAATCAGCAAGCCTTTTGCATCGTAAGGGTTAGAAGGGTACACCACTTTCAATCCTGGCGTATGTACAAACCACGCCTCATTGCTTTGGCTGTGAAAAGGCCCTGCACCAACTCCGGCACCCGTTGGCATGCGAATAACCACATCTGCATTTTGACCCCAGCGATAATGAATTTTAGCAAGGTTATTTACTATCTGGTTAAAACCAACCGTAACAAAATCTGCAAACTGCATTTCCATCACACTCTTAAAACCCTCAAGGCTCAGGCCTAATGCGGTTCCTACAATTGCACTTTCACACAGCGGCGTGTTGCGCACTCTCTCTTTTCCAAAATCTTGTACAAAGCCTTCGGTTATCTTAAATGCCCCACCGTACTCTGCAATATCCTGGCCCATAATCACCAAATTTTTATGCTTTCCCATTGATTGCCGAAGGCCTTGCGAGATAGCATCAATAAAACGAAGATCGGCTGCGCCTTCTTCGGGCGGATTAACCAATATACTCTGTTCCGTTACAATTTCATCGGTTCGTTTTGCATAAACATCTTTCAATTCTTTATTAGAAATTTCTTTATCAACCGGGAGCCGGTTTTGGGTTACTCCTTCAGGGGATAGGGGTTTTATCAGTTCCCTGAATTCTGTGCGTATGTCCGCTACTGCGAGGTTGGTTAAAATTTTTTCTTCAACAAGAAAGCGCTCGTAATTTTTGATGGGATCCTTTTGCAACCATTGCGCAAACATTTCTTTGGGAACATATTTAGTGCCGCTTGATTCTTCATGCCCGCGCATCCGGAAGGTCATGCATTCCACCAGGTAGGGCCTTTGTTTTTCTATACAATATTCCCTTGCACTTTTCATTGTTTCATAAACCGTCAATATATTATTTCCATCAATCTGTATGCCTTCCATGCCATAGCCTGCAGCCTTATCCACTAAATTCTTACAGCGGTATTGCTCACTTACAGGAGTGCTAAGGCCATAGCCGTTATTTTCAATTATAAAAATTACCGGCAGGTTCCACACGGAAGCTACATTTAAAGCCTCATGAAAGTCTCCTTCACTAGTACCGCCTTCTCCCGTAAAAGCAAGAGACACTTTTTGCTCCCTTTTTAATTTATAGGCAAGTGAAACACCATCTGCGATTGCAAGCTGTGGCCCGAGATGAGAGATCATGCCACAGATAAAATGTTCTTTACTGCCAAAATGAAAACTCCTTTCTCTCCCTTTACTATATCCATCTTCATCGCCCTGCCATTGCTTCATTAGCTTTTGTAAGGGCATATCGCGGGAAGTAAAAACACCGAGGTTTCTGTGCAGCGGCATTATCCATTCATCAGGTTGCAGGGCATAGGTTGCACCTACGGAAATGGCCTCCTGGCCAATACCACTGAACCATTTGGAGATTTTGCCCTGGCGCAGCAGGAGCAACATTTTCTCTTCGATCATCCGGGGAAGAAGAAGCCTTCTGTATAAGTCGATTAATGTTTCTTCTGATAAATCGTTCCTGTTGAATTGCATGGTGCAAATTTCAACTATTCATTTGTAAATAAAAAAGAAGAAAGGAGTAGTGATCACCAGCCTTTTTTTTCTTGTTTTAGAAGTGCGGAAGAAATAACAGATAACAACAATCCAAAAACAAAGGCCCATAAAAAGCTTCCTATATGGATACCGTGAACCAGTTTGCCAGCCAGCAATATGATCAATACATTTATTACCAACAGGAAAATGCCCAAAGTGAGAATGGTTATAGGTAGCGTAAGTATTATTAATATAGGTTTTACTATCGCGTTTAATATGGCAAGCACAAAAGCAAAACCTAAGGCAGTGAAGTAGGAGTCAATCCTCACGTGGGGCGATAAGATTATTGAGAGGCCGTAAGCAACCGCTGCGGTAATGAGAATACGAATGAGAAATTTCATAACGGTAATTTAATACTATTAAATCACTATCAACTCATAAAATTCTTCCGGCAACAGGTATTTATTGGCAAGCTCTGTTATATCATTTGCAGAAATATTTTTTATAGTATTAATATACTCATAAAAATAATTTTCATCCAGGCCATTTATTATAAGATTTTTCCACCTCGCAATTACCTGGAAAGGACCGTCAAGATCACCAAGGTTTATACCCATCATATAGTTTTTTACCAGCAATAATTCTTCATCATCTACTGTTTCTTCTCTCAGTATTTTCATTTCTTTATAAACCTCTTCGACGGTTGCTTCGCAAACGTCTTTTCCTGCCTCGGTACTTATTACCCACGCACTTTGCTTTATGTGGTTTTCGAGAAAGCTATGGATACCATACGTGTAGCCCTTGTCTTCACGAATATTACTCATAAGCCTTGAACCAAAAAATCCCCCGTAAAGCACATTCAACACCATGGCTTTTTTAAAATCAGGATGGTGTCTCGACGGGAACGGCCGGGCGATGCGAATGGCGCCCTGCACTCCTTTCGGATCATTAATTATTCTTGCCTTTTTTTCTGTTGATGTTTCGGCTTTATGCGTAACTTTTGGTATGTTTTTATTTAATGCGAGGTCGCCGAAATATTGATTTAACTGAGATTGAAAATCTACCGGCAATTTACCTGCGGCAAAGATTCTACAATTTGCAGCTAAGTAAAAGTTTTTGAAAAAAGCCAGGAGGTCTTCACGGTTTAAAGCCTCTATATCTTTAATGCTGGATACCCTTCCATAGGGATGGTCCGCTCCATACAAATGTTGGTCAATTAACCTGTTTGCAACGAAATCACATTTTTCCAGGCTCACCATCAGTCTTTGTATGCTGTTCTGTTTAAAAATCTCTATTTCCTGCTGAGGAAATATTGAATCAGTAATGATGCTGCTTATAACCGGTAAAACTTCTTTGAGATGTTTTGAAAGGCAATGCAGCGTTATGGTCGCTGTTTCGTTCTGGCAACTACGACTAAGGTATGCTCCAAAGTACTCGAAATGCTCATTAATTTCCAGGGCAGTTTTTTCAGAAGTCCCATTTTTTATAAGATGGTTTGTGGCCGCGGCAACGAGGTTTTTGTTTTCAAAAGAATTACCTGCCGAAAAAACAAACTCTATCAAAGCCACTTCCTCGGTGCCATCATTGATAAAATAAACGGGAGCGCCATTTTTAAGAACAAACTTTTCGTAGGGCTTAAGTAAAAGATTGAATTCAATAGCATCTTTTATGGGAGGAGCAATGGTTCTGTCTAGCATTTCTAAAATTAATGTATTAAAGTTTTTTGGTTGTTTAGGTGCAGGTTAGTCTATGGCAGAACGTGTTAATTGTGCGACCGGTAATAAATAGTATTGCTGTTGCTATCCGCAAAAATATTCCTGCATTCTTCGCGAATTTCTTCAACTGTCACCGATTGGTATTTACCCAGTTCGGTATTCATAAGATTGGCATCGCCAAGCAGTTCATAATTAGCAAGGCTATTGGCGCGGTTCATAACGCTTATGTCTTCAAAAGCAATCATGCTTTCGGTTTTATTTTTCACTTTCTCCAATTCTGTTTGTTTCACCAATTCATTTTTCATTTTATCCAATTCCGTTTCTATCGCTTTTTCTGCCACCACAATATCGGTTCCCTTAATGAGTTTGCCGTCAATATAGAGCAAGCCTGCATCAATGCTTCCAAAGTGAGAACACACGATACTGCTGAATAACTGTTGTTCCTTCACCAGGCTTTGAAATAATCTTGAAGAAGCCCCGTTTCCTAAAATTTCAGAAAGAAGGTCGGTCGTATAATATCTTCTATCGAGCCTGGAACCCATATGCCATGTTTTATATAAAGCATCTAACGGTACACTTGCTTTCACCTCAAGCCGTCTTGCCTCCGTTTGCCTTGGCTCCGCAGCCAGTTTTCTTATATATTTTTCACCGGCAGGAATATCACCAAACCACTTTTCAGTAAGATTTTTAACCTGCTCAACAGTAACATTACCCGCAACGGTTAGTATAGCATTTGCGGGTGTATAATGTTTAAAAAAGAAGTTCTTTACATCCTGTAATTGTGCATTTTCAACATGACTCAACTCACGGCCTATTGTCATCCACTTATATGGATGAACCTTGTATGCCAGCTCACGCATTTTATGCCATGCATCACCATAAGGTTTGTTGATGTAATGCTCTTTGAATTCTTCGCAAACCACTTTTCGTTGTACTTCAAGAGAATTTTCATCGAAGGCAAGAGAAAGCATCCGGTCACTTTCGAGCCAGAAGGCTGTTTCAAGATTTTCTGCCGGAAGCTGAATATAATAATTTGTGAGATCGTTGGTAGTATATGCATTATTATCTCCTCCTGCCATTTGCAGTTGCTCATCGTAGGATGGAATATTTATACTTCCGCCAAACATTAAGTGCTCAAAAAGGTGTGCAAAACCCGTCATTTGCGGATCTTCATCCCTTGCGCCTACATCATACATCACATCCAGCACAGCCATGGGTGTACTTTTATCAATATGTACAATTACACGCAGTCCATTGCTTAAAACAAACCTTTCAAAATTGATCATGTGCGCAAATTTGAGGCAAACCAATTCATTTTCCCAAAAAAGTACTAGAAAGTATTTCTAAAATATACGTCCAACTCTAAACGAGATAATGGTAGGCTGGGAATCGCGGGTAATAAGGAGTGTAATTTTATCGCCTACTCTCTGCATGAGATTTCTATAGGTATTGACGTTATTGCTAAAGTTAGAATTCACGGCAACAATCACATCATCTTTTTTAAGGCCCGCTCTTTCTGCGGGTGATCCTTCAATTACATCATCTGCGATAATTACTCCATCAACATAATACATATTCATACCGGTATAGGAATAATCGAATTCATCATTAAAATGGCTGTTTGGTATGAGGTGGATTTCCCGTTTTGGGTAATTAAAGACCATGTTGAAACGACGCAATATATCATTCCCAATCAGGCCTCCCAGGAAAGGGTAAGAAGTGGCATTGAATTCATCATCCAAAATATTGGTGGGGACTTTTCTGAATCTATAAGGCCCTATTTGCACCTGCTTAATAATCGTGAGCTGCATTTCCTTTTTCCCTCCAAGCCCTTGTACCTGCACTGAGATGGGCCTTCTTCTTTTTTTTAATACAGCGCTATCTTCCTCAAATTGCTTGCTCATAAGAAAACATAACCCGGCACCGGTATCAATGTAGAAATTTGCATCAACTTTTCTTTCATCTTTGATGGTCAATGGCTGTATGGGAAGCGCTGTAAAAAGCGGATGCAATAAAAAACCTGCCTTGGGATAATTTATTTTTCCTGGGCTATATATCAGGATCTGCAGGCTATCGAAGTTCATCTTAACAATATACCTGCTGAAAAAACTATAGCCGATTATGCCATCAATTTTTTCACCATACACGCTGCTTAATATTTCATAATCATTTATGTAAAAATCCAGGCTGTCCATTATGAGGCCGGGAAAGGTAAGTTTGTTGTTCCTGGCAACATCTACTTCCCTTATGCCGGCAATACCGTTAATCGTTCTGCCTGATGGCACATGCGAAATCTTAAATTCTTCGGTAGTAGTGGAATCGAGTGAGATAGCCCCGCTTCCTGTATCCAAAATAAAATTAAGAGAATCCGGAATGTCGTTAAACCTTGCTTTTACTAAAACCACGCCTCCGCTTAGTTGTCTGTAAGTAAATTTGGTAAGCAGCTTTGCATTTTTTTCAACATTTTCTTCCTGGCAATAGCCAGCAAGGTTTGCAATCGTAAATATTATGTAAAGTAAATATCGAATCATATACAATCCTGAAATTTAAGTTATATGACCGTATTTTTGTACAGGATTTTACAAACGGCATTTGTTTTGAAAGTAAATCAGAATCGGTTATGAATATTTCGCAGCTTTTTACAAAAGCGCTTCGAATGGAATTCCTTTCAGTTGAAGAAGGCACGTTTTTATTTAATAATGCTGCTTTAGCGGAATTAATGCTTGTGGCTGATGAGTTGCGTAAAAAGCAAGTTCCTTACAACAAGGTGACATGGATAATTGATAGAAATGTAAACACTACCAACGTGTGTATTGCCAATTGTAAATTCTGCAATTTCTATAGAATTCCAGGTCACGAGGAAGCATATATTACCGACATAGAAACTTACAAAAGAAAAATAGATGAAACATTCCGGTATGGTGGCGAACAATTGCTTCTCCAGGGTGGCCATCACCCCGGCCTTGGCCTTTCTTATTACGTTGACTTGTTTAAAAAACTGAAAAAATTATATCCTTCTTTAAAATTACACGCCCTTGGGCCACCGGAAGTTGCCCACATAACCAAACTCGAAAAATCCACCCACCGTAAAGTGCTGACGGCGCTTAAAGAAGCGGGAATGGATTCTTTACCTGGTCCGGGAGCAGAAATACTAACAGACAGGGTTAGGCGGCTCATAAGTAAAGGTAAGTGCGGAACACAGGAATGGCTGGATATAATGACGGAGGCGCATAAGCTTAACCTCACTACTTCAGCTACTATGATGTTCGGGCACGTTGAAACGGTTCAGGAAAGATTTGAACATCTTGCCAGCATAAGAGAAGTCCAGGCAAAAAAGCCCGATGGAGCTAAAGGTTTTATTGCTTTCATTCCCTGGACTTTCCAGGATGTTGATACATTGCTTGCGAAAATAAGAGGCGTCCATAATCTTACCACACCAGAAGAATACATACGAATGATTGCCATGAGCCGGATCATGTTGCCGAATATAAAAAATATCCAGGCAAGCTGGCTTACCGTTGGAAAACAAGTTGCCCAACTTTGTTTACATGCCGGGGCAAATGATTTTGGAAGTATAATGATCGAGGAAAATGTGGTAAGCGCTGCAGGAGCGCCACATCGCTTTACCAGTAAAGGGATACAGGATGCTATTCGCGAAGCGGGCTTTGAGCCTCAGTTGCGCAATCAACAATATGAATTTAGAACTATTCCGGAAGTGATGGTAGAGCAGGTTATAGATTATTAACCGCGCCCATGACTAGTTACTTTTCACGAAAAATAGTTTACATTCTTGTAAAATCAATACAATGCTTTTGTTGATGCAACCTGTTCTTTAATTTTTTCCGTCATTAAAGCATTCCCTTTTTTTCCTTTATAATTTTGAACACCGTTTTTTCTAACCAAATTTTATAAAATGAAGAAATTACTCATTGCGCTTTACTTATGTTTTACAATTTTTAAAGCCAGTGCCGATGAAGGCATGTGGCTGCCCATGCTTCTCGGGCAGCAGGTATATAATGATATGGTGAAGCAAGGTTTAAAACTCACCAAAGAACAATTATACAGTATCAATAAAGCTTCTATAAAAGATGCGATTATTATTTTTGGCCGAGGCTGTACCGGAGAAATAGTGAGCAACCAGGGCTTAATATTTACGAACCACCACTGCGGCTATGGTGTAATTGCTGGTGCAAGCACTGTTGAACATAATTATTTAAAGGATGGCTTTTATGCATACTCTAAGGACCAGGAAATTAAATCGGATCTTACTGTAACATTTCTTGAGCGCATAGAAGATGTTACGGACCAGGTAGAAAATGCCTTGAAGGGATTAAGTTATGCTGACCGGGAAAAAAAGACTGCTGATGTTTACAAAGAAATTACTGATAAAGTAGCAGACCCTGAAAACGCTGTTAGCGGAAGAATTTATAGCATGTTTAAGGGCAACCAGCACATCATGTATGTTTATAAAATCTATAAAGATATACGACTTGTGGGTGCTCCGCCCGAGAGCGTTGGAAAGTTTGGCGGCGATACTGATAATTGGGAATGGCCGCGCCATACGGGTGATTATTCAATCTTCAGGGTATATACCTCTAAAGACGGAAAGCCGGCAGAATATAGCGCTGATAACGTTCCGCTAAAACCCAAATGGTTTCTTCCTGTTTCTCTCAGAGGTTATAAAGAAGGCGATTATACCATGATTTATGGTTATCCCGGTAGCACCAACCGCTATGAAACCTCCTTCGGAATTAAGCTAAAAAATGAAATTGATAATCCTTCGCTTGTTAATTTACGCGATGTTCGCCTTAAGGATATGCATGCCGAAATGATCAAAGATCCTGCGGTAAAATTAAAACTTGCGGAGAATTATGCCAGCATAGCCAACTACTATAAGTTTTATGATGGCGAAACAAAGCAACTGGAAAAATATCATGTTTACGAAAACAAGCAAAATGCTGAAAATAAATTTGCTGAGTGGGCTAAAAACAAGCCAGAATATCAAAGTGTGCTGAGCGATTACAAAGCGAATTACGCAGCCTTGACACCTTATGCAAAACAACGTGTTTACGTCATGGAAGGCATACTTGGTTCGCCACTTACTGCCTACGCTTCGTCTCTAATGGGGCTTGAAAGAGCGTTGATAGAAACCGGGAAGTCACAGGCCGATCTGAAAAAAGCGCTGGACGCGGCAGATGTTTCAAGAAAAAAATTTATGGCTAATGAAGATATTACCAGTGATAAAGAAATAATGGCTGCCACCGCAATGATGTATTATACTGATGTTGATAAGAACCAGCATCCTGTTAATTTTTATCAGAACCTTAAAGAAAAGTTCGGCCCGCTAAGCGATAAAGCTACTTTTAAAGCCTGGGCTAATTTTATTTTTGATAACACGATGATTTTAGATTCGGTAAAATGGGCAGCCTTCATAGGGAATCCTGATGCGAATACTTTGCAAAACGACCCGGCCTTTTCTTATGCCTCTGCTTTCTTAAAAAATTACACCCTTAAATACAGTAAGCTCTATAGTGACTTCGTTAGCAAGAATAATGAACTCGGAAGGCTGTACATGAAAGGCATTATGGAAATGAATTCTGATGCGGTTAAAAAAATGTATCCTGACGCTAACTTTAGTATGCGTGTAAGCTATGGCAATGTAAAAAGCTACACTCCCCGTGATGGAGTTTATTATGATAATGTTACTACCAGCAAAGGAATTCTTGAAAAATATATTCCGGGGGATTATGAATTTGATTTGCCATCCAAAGAAATTGAACTGTTGAAGAAACGTGACTTCGGGCAATATATAGACAAAAGCAGGAACGATCTGGTAATTGACTTTATCACTACCAACGATATCACCGGTGGTAATTCCGGATCACCCGTTATGGACGGTTATGGAAACTTAATAGGGCTCGCCTTTGATGGTAATTACGAAGCATTAAGCCACAAAATTCAATTTGATAAGAACCTTAACAGAACAATCTGCGTTGATATTCGATATGTACTTTGGTGCATTGACAAAATGGGCGGTGCGAAAAATATTATTGATGAACTAAAACTGGTGCGGTAACGCAGTTAACTTATCATAACATTCCTGATTGCGCTACAATAAAAAGCAGCGCAATTTTTTTTCTGTTTTCTGATAAATCTCAAAGGAATATTTTTGAGGATGGCTTTTCAAAATTTTACGCCCGGGCAGTCAATTCCTAAAATAAAACAATACTGTGCTTACCAGGAAAGATGCCACGCCGAAGTGCGTGACAAGCTGTATTCTTATGGGTTGTACAAAAAAGAAGTAGAGCCAATTATCTCGTTGCTTATTACTGAAAACTATTTAAACGAAGAACGCTTTGCCATTCTTTATGCCGGAGGCAAATTTCGTATGAACCAATGGGGAAAGGTTAAGATAAAACAAGCACTCAGGTTAAAGCAGGTGAGTGACTATTGTATTAAAAAAGCCTTGAAGCAAATTGATGAAACAGATTATCAAAAAACCTTTCGAAAAATTACTGAGCAGAAATTAAAAACCATAAGAGGTGAAAAGAATATTTTTGTAAAGAAGCGAAAACTTCAGGATTATTTGTTGCAGAAGGGTTATGAGAGTGGCCTGATTAGTGAAATGCTTAAAAATTTATCAGATAAAAACAAGTAAGATTTTTATGAGTACGCTTACAGTAACAACGATACAAACCAATCTTTTTTGGGAAGATAAAAAAGCGAACCTCGCGAATCTTTTGGAAAAAATAAATAGCGTACAGGAAAAAACCGAGGTAGTTATTCTTCCGGAAATGTTTAGCACAGGCTTCAGCATGAGGCCTGAAATACTTGCTGAGACAATGGATGGCGAAACAATAACCTGGATGAAGAAAATATGTGCAGAAAAAAAAATAATTCTTACCGGGAGTGTAATTATCGAAGAAGATGGTTCAGATTCTGAAGGGAAGAAAGGATATTATAACCGCCTTATTTGGATGCTTCCAAATGGAGAATATGGCTTTTACGATAAGCGGCATTTGTTTGCTTACGGCGACGAGCACTCGCATTTTTCTGCCGGAAGCAAAAGGCTGATCGCTTCAGTTAAAGGTTGGAAAATTAACTTACAGATTTGTTACGATCTAAGATTCCCGGTTTGGGCGAGGCAAAACATTTCGCAAAATCCTGAAGACCCTAACAACTATCATGAGTATGATCTGTTAATTTTTGTTGCCAACTGGCCTGCTAAAAGAAGTCTTGCATGGAAATCTCTTTTGCAGGCAAGGGCTATAGAAAATCAAAGTTATGTAATAGGCGTAAATCGTATCGGTGAGGATGGAAATGGTATCACGTATTCCGGTGACAGTATGATCATAGATCCTCTTGGAGAAATATTGTATCAAAAAACAAAGGAGGAAGATGTTTTCACTTATGCTTTAGAGAAAGAAAAACTAAATGAAGTGAGAAATAAATTTCCTTTTATAAGAGACTCGGATTCTTTTATTATTAATTCCTGATAAAATGAACGTTACTTATTGTGCTGAAAAAGTTTTTACGGGAACTGAATGGCTTTCAAATACTGCAATTATATGCGAAGATGGCTTGATTAAAGAGATCACTAAAATTGAAAGCCTGCCTGGAGATATAAGTACTATCGAAAGATTTCCAACAATTGCACCTGCTTTTATAGACATACAGATCTACGGCGCTTCTTCAAAACTATTCTCAGTATATACTGATTCAGATACACTTCAAAAAATGTATGAGCATTGCACAAATGGCGGCACAGCACATTTTTTACCTACAATAGCAACCAATACAATTGAAGTTCTAAAAAGAGGCATTGATGCAATAAAAGAGTATTGGAATAAAGGAGGCAAGGGTGTTCCCGGCCTGCATATTGAAGGGCCCTGGATCAATAAAATAAAACGCGGTGCGCACCTGGAACAACTTATTCACAAGCCATCAATTGAAGAAGTAAAGGCTTTATTAGAATATGGAAAGGATGTCATAAAGATAATCACCCTTGCACCCGAGGTTTGCAGCATGGAAGTAATTGAGCTTATACAAAGTTATGATATCGTTATTTCGGCAGGCCATAGCAATGCGACATATGTGCAATCAATGAAAGCTTTTGATGCCGGAATAAATTTTGCGACCCATTTATTTAATGCGATGACTTCGTTACACCATCGCGAACCAGGTTTTGCGGCGGCGATCATGATGCATCCTTCTGCTATGACAAGTATTGTTCCTGATGGAATACACGTTGATTTTACGATGATTAAACTGGCTAAAAAATTAATGGGTGATCGTCTTTTTATAATAACAGATGCTGTAACGGAAACGAGCGACGGCCCGTATCACCATAAACTAAATGTTGATAAATATGAATCAAATGGTATCCTTAGCGGCTCTGCGCTAACAATGGCAAAGGGAGTAAAAAATTGTGTTGAGAAGTGTTATATCCTTCCTGAAGAAGCCATGAGAATGGCCAGCCTTTATCCCGCAAAAATGCTTGGGCTTGATCATAAAATGGGGAAAGTTGAAAAAGGGTTTAATGCTGACCTTGTAATGCTTGACGAGCAATTTAATGTTCTTAAAATAAAGGCTTCCTAATTAACATTTATGAATTTTGTATGATAGAACTGAAAGTATCTACTTAAATAAAGAGTCCCTGTTCCCTTGTGTTAATCTCTCTGTTTTTCGGCAATCATTTCCTTCACTCTTTCTAATTTTGTGTCCACTCCCTTTATTACATCTTTTACATTTGGCCCCACATATACATCGGGTACAACGCCGGTGCCTTTTTCCGCGATATGATTATATTGAACCAGCTTGAAAAAAGGAAGCCTCACACGCAATTTTGTTTTCGGTAAAATAATATCCGGTATCATAATTCCGGAATTGCCATACCAGCCACCACCCGTTTCTTCCCCGAGAAGGGTAACATTATGCTGGCCTTTCATTGCATTACAAAACAAAGTCGAAGCTGAAAAAGTCAATCCATTAGTAAGCACATAAACCTGCCCATCAAAATGATTTTTTTGTTTAGGGCTAAACCTATGCTTCTCCCAATACCTGAAGTGGTATTTTCCGTCCTGCTTCTTGCGGGTCACGAATAACAGTCCCAGGTTATTAAAAAAACCTGAAGTAATATGCCTTGTGTAAGGCCTGAAATTTTTACTTACGGCATACGCTGTATCCGCCACTTTGAATGGTGTATTTCGTAAAAATTTCGTGAGCAACACATAGTTATCAATATCGCCGCCGCCATTTGCCCGTATATCAATAATTAAATTTTCAATTTTTTCTTTCCTTACGCGCCTGAATGAGCTTTTAAAAAAATGATGAAGATGTGATTTTGTAAAAGTATTTATCGTCATTAATGCGGCAGAAGAATCTATCTGCAACGACCGGGCATTTTCAAGCCTTTCCCGCCTGTGTGGCTTTTTTTCTTTTATGCCGGGAACGTTTTTTTTTCCCTTGCCCATACTATCAACAGGCGGTGCAAAATATGGAAGCATTGTATTTTTCTCAATGCCGGTACTATCCAAATAGCCAACATTGTAGGTCTTGTATAAGCCAAAAATATTACGGTGGAAATAGGGGAAATTTCCACTGAGGCGAATGTAATTTACGTTTTCAGAATATCCATCTTCGACCATAAAATAAAACATCCGGCTAATCATATCGTCAACGGTCAGGCCGTTTATAGAAGTGATGATTGTTCCTCTTTTTATCACCGAATCTTTCTTGTTTAAATTATTAACCACTACCATCGTATCTCCCCATGCCTTTAAATAGAGTGGAAAAGAAGGTATGTGTTTGTGCCTTATAAATTTATTCCATCCTTTGCTCATACTAAAACTGGTATGGCCACAATGGATGGTTGCAGTAAGCGGCGCAATTATTTTCCAGCCAAATTGTAACTCAGTCATAGAATCGGCAATGGCTTTGTACCCTTCATTAAAATAATAATCCATGCTGTCTTTGGTCGTGTACCAGTAAAGCGCAGGATGTTTCTTTTCGAGGACATTTCTAAGAAACGTATAGTCTTCCCTTAAAGTCTCCTTAGAATATTTCTTATTAGGATTATAGTTTTTTGAAACAGAGCATGAGTAAAGAAGCGGAAAAAATAAAAGGAATAATAGGTGCCTCATGTGTAGCAAAAATCTATTGCGAAAACGATTATTCAAAATCGGAAAAAGACCGGTAAATAAATATTTTTTTTAAAACGCCTTCCATCCCTGTGCAGTAAGTTTATGTTCATTGCCTCCCTTGGTAATTATTTTCGATCCTTTATCCTTGCTGGTAATGTAGCCAACTACGCTTATCTCTTCGTTGATTTTAATCTTATCGAAATCGGCCTGTGCTATAGTAAATAATAGCTCGTAATCCTCACCGCCACTAAGTGCGCAGGCTGTAGGGTCCAGTTCAAGTTTATAGGCAAACTGCCTGGCAATATCGTTCACCGGAATTTTTTCTTCATATAATACGCAGCCGGTATTGCTTTGCTTGCATATATGTAATAGCTCACTGCTGAGGCCATCGCTTACATCAATCATAGAAGTGGGTAAGATATCGTTGGCCGCAAAAAACTCAATAATGTCTTTTCTCGCTTCGGGCTTTAAAATTCTTCCAACAATATAATCCTGATTTTCAAGATCAGGTTGCACACCTTTGGTTTCCAGGAAAATTTTCTTTTCTCTTTCGAGTAATGTCAATCCTAAAAAAGCGCCGCCAAGATCGCCACTCACACAGATAAGATCGCCATTCTTTGCGCCACTTCTTTTCACAAATCTATCCGGTGCAACTTCGCCGATTGCCGTTACACTAATAATAAATCCTTTTTGCGAAGAAGTAGTATCACCGCCCACAAGATCCACATTGTATTTTTCACAGGCTGCATATACCCCTTCATAGAATTCATCGAGTGCTTCAAGGCTAAAACGATTGCTAAATGCGATGCTCATAGTTATTTGCGCGGGTATGGCATTCATAGCGCAAATATCGCTGAGGTTCACAACCACACTTTTATATCCCAAATGTTTTAAAGGCGTGTACATTAAATCAAAATGAATGCCCTCAACAAGCATATCAGTTGAAACAACTGTTTGCTTACCAAAATGATCTAATATAGCGGCATCGTCTCCCACGCTTAATATGGTAGATGCGTTTTTGATCTCGTTGTTTTTTGTGAGATGATCTATCAGGCCAAACTCTCCGAGTGTTGATATTTCTGTTCTTTCTTCCTGCATTATTATTTTTTGAATACGCTATTTTTTATAAGATCTAACTCAAATTTCCTTTCACCCATTCTATCAATTCATCATGAATAATTCCATTTGTTGCGACAATCCCTGGTTGATATGGGGAGTATGTTTCTCCTCTAAGGTCCGTCACTTTACCTCCTGCTTCTTCTACGATTAGGAAGCCCGCAGCGCTATCCCAGGCATTAAGCTGATGCTCGTAAAAACCGTCGAAACGGCCGGCCGCTACCCAGCAAAGATCCGTTGCTGCACTACCGAGCCTTCTCACCGGAACCCCCTTTCGTATCAACCTTTCGAAAACCTGTATGGGCCCGTTTGGCTGATCAAGGTAAGTATACGGGAAGCCTGTAACAAGACAACTTTTCAATACTTCAGTCTTTTCACTTACCGATATTTTCTTATCATTTAGCGTAGCGCCCTTATCTTTTTCAGCAAAGAAAAATTCTTCCATTATCGGGTTATAAACAGCTCCCATAATCATTTTCCCATTATGCTCCAGCCCAATACTTACGCAACAGATGGGTATGCCATTTGCAAAATTAACCGTACCGTCAATCGGGTCAATAATCCATTTGTACTCGCTGTCGGTAACCTTTTCGGCACTTTCTTCACTTACAATTCCATGCGAAGGAAATTCCTTCTGGATTATTTTTAGAATTGCTTTATCAGCAGCATGATCGGCTTCGGTAACAAGGTTATTAATTCCCTCCTTATTACTGATCTTAAATTTGCCGTTAAAGAACCGTTTTAATTCTTTGGCTCCGGCTTCTGTAGCCTCGATGAGGGTTTGTTTATACATGCGCAAAGGTTATAAATGTTTATTTATTTATTTAGAGAAATATTTATAGTATTTTTTAATGCTTAGTATACTGAAATATTTTTATTGTTAATGCAAAAGCTCTGTTTACTTTGCAGCTTTTAGAAATTATTTAGAATCCCTTTTCAATTAACAAATTACTGTTCCGCTTTTGCTGCTCTCCGTAATTATAGTAAACTTCAATGTTAAGTATTTTCTCGAGCAATGCCTTTGCTCAGTAACCAAGGCGTTGCAAAATATGGAGGGGGAAATATTTGTCGTCGACAATAATTCTACTGACGGAAGCAGGGACTTCTTTCTGCATAAATTCAGTGAAGTAAATTTCATCTGGAGTCATGATAACGAAGGTTTTTCAAAAGCAAATAATAAGGCCCTGGAACAAGCTTCCGGAGATTATATTCTTTTTTTAAACCCTGACACCATTGTTCCTGAAGATTGCTTTCAAAAATGTATTTCATACATAAAATCCAAAGACAACTCCATTGCAATAGGTTTGAAAATGCTGGACGGCTCTGGTAAATTTTTAAAAGAAAGTAAAAGAGCTTTCCCTTCCCCAATGACCTCTTTGTACAAACTTTCAGGGTTAACGAAGCTTTTCCCCGGCTCGAGGGTTTTTTCAAAATACCATCTTGGAAACCTTGATAAAGATGAAAATCATGAAGTGGATGTTTTAGCCGGCGCCTTTATGATGATACCGAAAAAGATAATTGAAGAAGTTGGTTCTTTCGACGAAAGCTTTTTTATGTATGGCGAAGATATTGACCTGAGTTACCGGATTCAAAAGGCAGGTTATAAGAACTTTTATTTTGCTGAAAGTACCATTATTCATTTTAAAGGAGAAAGCACAAAAAAGGGCTCGCTCAATTATGTAAGAATGTTTTACAAAGCTATGAGTGTTTTTGCACAAAAGCATTATGGCGGCCCTAAAGCCGGGTTATTTAATTTATTAATCCAGGTGGCTATTTACATAAGTGCCGGAATAGCAGCTTTTACTCAATTTTTAAAGTGGATCGGGCTTAAGTTTATAGATGCCGCAATAATTTTAGCGAGCTTCTGGTTTGTAAAATACATCTGGAGCAGTTTTGTAAAACGTGAGGTGAATTATTCGCCCAATATGCTGCTGATTGCCTTTCCTGTCTTCACGGCCCTTTTCTTAATAGCCTCTTATTTTGCGGGATTGTATGATAATGGTTACAAGCAATCAAGGTTAAACAAGGCAACTCTTGCTGCAATATTGGTCGTTCTTTCTGTTTATTCCCTGTTGCCGGAGAGTCTTCGTTTTTCGAGAGGCATATTATTTTTCGGCTCCCTGCTTGCTTTTTTATCCATGAGTATCATTCGAATATTGCTTCTGAAATGGAAGGTTATTGAAAATGCTTTGGAAAAAGACGAGGTAAATGAAACGATAATTGCGGGTACCGAAACTGAATTTGACGAAGTATTTGCTTTGCTGGAAAATGCAGCAATGCAGGAAAGGGTTCTGGGCAGAATAGAAACCGGGAAAATCGGGGATAAAAAAACAATTGGTCAACTGGAACAACTCGCTGTTCTTTTAAAGCGATACCCAGTAAAGGAAATTATCTTTTGCGAAGGATCTCTTTCCTTTAAAAAAATAATAGAGTCAATCTCAATGCTTCAAAGAAGCTTGCGCATTAGGATTTATACTTCCTGCACCCATACATTGATTGGCAGTGAAGCGAAGAATGCCCCCGGTAATTTTCTTTCGGGCGGCTCGAACTACCGGCTGAATTTACCTGTACAAAGGCGCAGTAAAAATTTAGTTGATCTTGCCCTCGCTATTTTTTTTCTTATCACTTTTCCACTTCATTTTATTCTAAAAAAGCGCCCGTTTCTCTTTTTTAGAAACAATTTTGAAGTTTTGTTTCGCAGTAAAACCTGGATCGGGTATGCGCTGGAAGAAAAAGACCTGCCGCCTTTAAGAAAGGGAGTTCTTACAAGCACAGGCCTTCCTGCAAATTTAAATACGCTCCCAGTTAAAAACCTTCATACTTCAGATATCCTTTATGCAAAAGGCTTTCATTATCTAAAAGATTTAAAGCTCGTGTGGTCTAATTACAAATTGCTTTCCTGATTGATTATTTTTTTCGCAGTTAGGTTAGCTGATCCTGGTATTTTTTTCTCAACTGTTAAGGAGAAACTATAAATGCCTCATATCCCATAAGTATTTCCGAAATTTGCGTTCAAAAAAATAAATGAATGGCATATAATAATCGCAGATCACCTCAGAGTATACCACCGGTAGTTTTAAATCTTATCATAATAAATGCAATCGTTTTTTTGGCACAACTGGTTTTTGACAGTACCTGGAACCTTACAGGTTTACTTGCTTTGTACCCGTTTGGCAGCGGGTTATTTGAACCATATCAACTGGTAACCCATATGTTTGTTCATGGGGGCTGGTTACATATTTTCTTCAATATGTATGCATTGTGGTTGTTTGGCAGTGTGCTGGAACGCGTTTGGGGTCCAAAAAAGTTTTTAATTTTCTACCTGATATGCGGGCTGGCAGCGGGCCTTGCTCAATCATTTTTGGTAGGCGGTTTTGTTCCGGCCGTGGGTGCTTCCGGAGCTATTATGGGATTGCTTGCCGGATTTGCTTATACTTTTCCTAATACGGAATTTTTTATGTTCCCTCTTCCGTTTCCTATTAAGGCAAAATATATGGCGGCCATTTACGCGGCTATTGACCTTTTCGGTGGTTTCCAGCCTTCAGGTGATAGCATTGCACACTTTGCACATCTCGGTGGCCTTGCAATGGGTTTAATACTCGTTATCATTTGGAACAAAACCGATAAGAAAACCTTTTATTAAAATTCTTGTTTGAGAAATTTACTGCATAGTTTTTGGTAATTTTAATCACTGTTTCCTTTTTTAAAATTTTTGTAAGGTTATGGGTGAATCTGAAAGATATATAGACCGGCGTTTCAAAAAGATTAGTCTTGGAGAGGACAATAATGCCCTGGTTGCATTGATAGGAATTAATGGAGTGGGCTTCCTCATTCTTGGCCTTATTCAGGTAGTTTATTATATGATTCAGTCACCGGTAAATACCTTCGGGACTGATATTCTCCCCTGGTTTTTAATGCCCGCAAAGCTTTCGTCGCTGGCTAAGGTACCGTGGACATTTTTTTTGGGAATGTTTTTTCATACAGGCATCATTGTGACTTTTACTAATATGCTTTGGCTGTGGGCCTTTGGCTCCATCTTCCAGGATATCGCTGGTAATAATAAAGTAATTCCTGTGTATATATATGGCGGCCTTGCCGGAGCAATTGTTTTTATTGCGTCCAATTATGCCATACCGCAGCTTAGGAGTTCGATTGATTATGCCACTTTACAAGGAGCCAATGCTTCCATAATGGCAATTGCCGTAGCCACCACAGCTCTTGCGCCTGATTATCGCTTTTTTAGAATGTTGAATGGAGGTATCCCGATCTGGATTCTTACGCTTCTGTATATTGTCATTGATTTTGCGGGGATAGGTACCGGCGGACCGGCATACCACCTCGCTCATCTTGCCGGTGGTGCGGCTGGTTTCGCTTTTATTGTACTGCTTCGCAAAGGCCACGACATGTCCGAATGGATGAATAAATTCTATTTTTGGTTCATGAATCTTTTTAACCCCGATAAGAAAGTGTTGGCCGTTCAGGCCACAAAAGAAAAGATGTTTTATAAGACAGGAAACCAAAAGCCTTTCGTGAAACGCTCAATAGTAACGCAGCAACGAATAGATGAAATTCTCGATAAGATAAATCAAAAAGGGTATCACTTGCTTTCAGAAGAAGAAAAAAGTATCTTGAAAAGGGCCGGAGAAAGCGAGTTCTGATAATAGTATTGTTTTTTCCAACCATTACTTAAACGCTTATTCTTGATGGCGAA
>JBDTUZ010000003.1:0-209261 GCA_040007435.1 Ginsengibacter sp.
ATCTTCTTTTATCGCTTGCATCTTCCTGCATATTGGCATTTCTTTCCTGGATATATATTGAGAAGCCTGCATTAAGATGTAAAACTCAATTATCGTAAACACTTGTATTTTTCATTGCGGAGCTAATGGCATTATCCATGATTCTCTCCGCATAAGGTCGCGAAATGTCATTTAGCTCTTCAATTTTTGACTGAATCAAATCTTTGTCTTCCATAGTCAGTGCAAGTTGCAATGCCTGCATGGCGTTGGCGGTATTTATCATTTCTTCCTGTGCAAGTTTGCTTGAATTCTTTTGGATAAATTTCTCCGTAGTTTCTAAAAGTTCTTCTCCTTCTGTTCTCGCTTCCAGCAAAGCCCTTGTTGCTATATCATCCTTAGCGTGAGTGATTGATTCCAATAACATTTTTTCTACCGCTTCATCTGTCAATCCGTATTGAGGCTGGACTTCTATACTTTGCTCCACGCCGCTTCTTAGTTCTTTTGCTTTTACTACTAAAATACCATCAGCATTTATTAGAAACGTAATCTCAACTTTTGGCAAGCCTGCAGGCATCCCTGGTATTGATGTAAGATTAAATTCCGCAAGTTTCCTATTATCATTTACCAAATCTCTTTCTCCCTGGTAAACGGCGATCTTCATTCCGCTTTGTCCGGCAACCTGGGTAGTATATTGTCTCGAAGCAGTGGAAGGAATTTTTGAGTTTCTTGGAATTAACACATCCATCAGTCCGCCCCGGGTTTCAATTCCAAGAGAAAGCGGTGTAATATCTAGCAGTAAAAAATCTTTATTATTTCCCGCTAAAATATCAGCCTGGATCGCAGCACCAAGAGCAACTACTTCATCAGGATCTACGGTGTTATTTACATTTTTCCCAAAAAATTCACTTACACTTTTTATTACCAAGGGAACTCTTGTTGATCCTCCCACCATCACAACATCCTGTATATCCGAAGCCGAAAGTTTCGCATCCTTCAAAGCACTTCTGCAGGATGCAATTGTTTTTTCAACATAAGGCTGAATCAATGATTCAAATTCCTTATTAGAAATCTCAAGGCTGATATTATTAATCGTTGCTGAAAATTTTTCATTGGAGGAAAGATGTTTTTTTGCTTCTTCGGCCTTGAGCCTAAATTCCTGCGAAAGCTCTTTGTTTTCCTGTATCTCCTTTTCGTTTAATCCTGCCTGTTGTATCCAGAATTTTACAATCTCATTATCAAAATCATCTCCGCCAAGATAAGTATCTCCATTGGTTGAAAGCACATCAAAAACACCGTTGCTAATTTTTAAGATCGAAATATCGAAGGTGCCGCCACCAAGATCATACACCGCAATTGTTTTCTCCTCCTCTTTATTAAGTCCTATACCGTAAGCGAGGCTTGCAGCAGTTGGTTCGTTTATGATTCGCAATACATCAAGCCCTGCAAGTTTGCCTGCATCGCGAGTCGCTTGTCTTTGCGCGTCATTAAAATAAGCGGGAACAGTTATGACGGCTTTGTTTACCGGAGTTTTTAGAATATGCTCGGCCCTTTGTTTTAATTCTTTCAAAATAAAAGACGAAAGCTCTATGGGCGAATAAAACTTACCTGCCTGTCCGGTAGGCAGGTTGCCCACCTGAACTTTTACCAGGCTTTCCGTATCGTCATCAATGATCTTATAAGTAAAAACGGTTTTATGTTCTTTAAGGTCATTGTAGGATTTCCCCATCAATCTTTTCGCAGAAAAAATAGTGTTTTGAGGTTCTGTGATCAGAAATTGTTTCGCTTCTTCCCCTACACTTATTTCTCCGGCCTCTCCAAAATGTACAACAGAGGGAACCAATGATGCACTGCCATGTTCTTTCAGCGCGACCGCTTTTTTTGTATCGGGATGAATGATTGCGATAAGGCTGTTTGTAGTCCCCAAATCAATGCCCACAATAATTTCATCTTGTTGTAAAGTCCCTGTTGCTATATTTATTCCAACCTTTGCCATTTTCTAATTATTATATTTTTTATATCAATTCACCGTCCTTTCCCACCCATTTCTTAATCTCTTTTGTATAACAATGGATGATTCTTTAAATCTATAATCTCATTTATTTTTTTGCATTAAATCCTGCTCTGCTTGATCCTTTAAGCATCTTTTTTCTATTACCTCAATTTATTTTTTAGTTACGCCCTGCTTTAATATTAGCAGGATTTATTTGCTTTTTTATTGCTGCAAACTTACTTTTAAATTATTTCATCAGTTTTTCTGACACTTATATAGAAGTCGGCATATAGCCCGAAGGGCTTAAATATTAATAACCCGGGGCAGCAAAGCCCTGGGCAATCAACAGACAACTTCATCTCAACCCCGCAGGGGTTGAACACAATCATTACAGTAAATATTTTTCATCAAATTCGATTTCATTCTCGATCAACAACCGCTTAAACTCATCATAAAAGCTTTCTTTCTGATGATGCGCTTTCTGATTTTTAACATAATTAATGATCATGTCTTTTTCTCTGACGGAATAGGTGAATGCTCCATACTTATCCTGCCAACCTTCAAATGCCGGAAATTTTCCACTTTCTTTCATCCATATACTGCTGGCCACTTTTATATCCTTTATATAATCACTTAAACATATTGTTGGATGAAGGTCGGACATGATATGAATGTGGTCTTCGATCCCATTTATACGATACAGCTTACACTTTTTATTTTTTATTATTCCATAAATATATTGGTATAGCGCTTTCTCAAATTCAATATTGATTGTTGGCTTCCGGTGTTTAGTGCCGAAAACTATTTGATAAAGAATCTGGCGATACACCATGTGGTTATGATTTTGATTTATTAATAAGATTATATTCAACTCCTATCGGAGTTGTTGTCCACAATATGAGTGTTAACCACCGGTTTTACCGATGGTTATTAGAGTTTAAGCCCTTCGGGCTAATCTTTTACCTATAGTTATTGCATACATTTGAAATCAAAAACAATTTTTTGAAAAAGTGCTAACTCGCTATTATTTAAATACAAATCAAATCTATCCCAATCCAATCTCCCAATGCCTTTCAGGAATTTCTACATCGAAAAATCCCTTCCCGATTAAACGATTTTTAAAATCCAATTGCACATCATATTCTCCATGCACTAAAAATAATTTTTTCACCTGTTTCGGATCCTGGCAGGAAAGCCATTGGCTCAGATCATTATAATCTCCATGTGCGCTCATACTTCTGATCTCCCCTATTTCCGCATTTACCTCATGTGTCACCCCGAAAATTCCGACCTCCTTTGGATGAAGTTTTAATCTGCCTCCTAAAGACCGGGGCTCACAATATCCTGAAAACAAAATGGAGTTTCGGCTGTTCTCAATGTTGTTGCTTATGTGGTGCTTCACCCTTCCTGCATCGGCCATGCCACTTGCAGAAATGATTACACATGGCTCGTCCAAATAATTCAGCATTTTACTTTCTTCAACACTTTGCACAAATTTTAAACCTTTGAACGCAAAAGGATCCTCATCGTTTTTTAATATTTTTTGAATGCGGCTATTAAAATATTGGGGATAGCTTTCAATGACTTTTGTCGCTTCGAGGCTCAATGGGCTATCAACAAAATATTTTAATTGCGGTAACCTGTTTTCGTTTTCAAGTTGATTTAGTGAGAATAAAATTTCCTGTGTGCGGCCAACGCTAAACGCGGGGATAATCAATTTTCCTTTTTTCTGCAAACAAGTTTTAGTTATCCATTGTAAAAGATCATCAGGCGTACTCGTTACTCCATCATGAAGTTTGTTACCATAAGTTGATTCAATAATAATATAATCTGCCTGCGGGAAATCAGCCGGGGATCTTAATATCACGTCGCGGTATCTTCCTACATCACCTGAGAAAGTCAGATGCGTTTCCTTCCCGCTTTCATTTATTTTTAAATGCACCGTAGCACTTCCTATAATGTGGCCTGCGTCAAGATACATAAATTGAACACTTTCATCTATGGTATGCCAGGCTCCATAATCAACAGTAACAAAATGTTCAACGGCTTTCACCGCATCTTCCATTACATACAAAGGCGCCAAATAAGGCTTGCCCTGAGCGGCGCGTGTTTTATTTTCAAACCTGATATCGTTTTCCTGTATGCCGGCACTATCCGCCATAAGAATTGCAGAGAGGTCTTTTGTTGCGGGTGTCGAAAAAACTTTTCCTTTAAAACCTTCTTTCACCAGTTTAGGAATAAGGCCACAGTGATCAACATGTGCGTGTGAAAGAATTAAATAATCTACCTCAGAAGCAATGAATCCAAAGTCACGATTCATTTCATCAGTATCTTTCCCCATGCCCTGGAACATCCCGCAATCCAACAAATATTTTTTTCCATTCTTTAAAGTGAGTAAATGTTTTGAACCTGTAACAGTACGGGCTGCGCCGTGAAATGCAATCTTCATAAATTATTATTTGATTTTACTTATTTGAAATTAATTGGTTAATGCGCATCATGTAGTATATAATCCGATTAAAATATAACTCGTCAAAAAAAATGCCATCACCTTTAGGTCATAGTTTATGCCGCTAATAATCGGCTTTAGCCAAAACAATTTAAATATATCTTACCATAAAGTATTTCTCGCCTTATGATTAATTTCAAATCTTAAACCTGCCCTGGTAATCTTGGCTAAAGCCAATACTGCCTTTAAACAATCCACGACCTAAAGGTCGTGGCAATTAATCATACTGATAAATGTATATCAATTATTAATAGCCTAATTTAACTTAACAAGTCAAACTCTCGTTTTTATATTTTTTTTCGGCTTCGATTTGAATGACCATGTAAATAAAAATTCCGCTACGATATCTCCGTTAGCATTTCTTCCTGTTGATTTCGCAACTATGCTTTTCCCTTCACCGGTTTGAATAGCTTCACTTACAATTGAAGCAATCTCCATTCCTTGCTCACAGGTAAAAAAAATACGCGTTGTTGCTTTTTTAAAATAAGCCGCTTCCATTTTTGTAAGCAGCATTGATACGGAAGGCGTTCTTTTGTAAACATTACTTAATGCCAAAGTTCCCGTGCTCATTTCAGCAGCCATTGCAAGCGATGCAAAATAAGTTGACCTAAAAGGATTTTGCGTAAGCCATTTAAATGGAACTGATGTAATGCATTTTTCTTCGCCAATCTCCCGCACTCTTACTCCTGAAAAAAAAGCAGTAGGAAGTCTATAGAATAAATACATCCCGAATTTAAAGGGGTGGTTTGCAAGCTTGAAAAATTTATTTTTTGTTTGCATTTGTTGTCATTGTTCCCCTTCAGGGGTTAGGAGTTATTATCTCAAATTGCCTGCTCATACTTTCGCCATTTTCATCTACAATAGTAAGCAAATGTTTTCCGGGAGCGGGGCTTAAAGCCATTTGATGATAGTTTGTAGTTGTACCAACAAACTCATCATCAAGATGCCAGAAGATTTTACTTCCCGGTTTTCTATGGGTAGCAGTAAATACCGTTTTGCCGCGGCTGCCATTTATTTCCAAAGGAACATATATTTTAGCATCTAGCTGCGGATATATTAATTCCATTTGTCTTCCAATATTAGCAAGATCACAACCAGGCTTAAATGGCGGCAGCGGTCTATAATCATGATTCTTTTGTTTGTAATACCATTCCATCGCAGGCGTTAAAACAAACCAGCTTTGGTGAATCATATTTGCAGGCGATTCACAACTTTCATCAACGCGATACGTGCCGGTTGCATCGAGATGAATCATTTTGTGATAAGGGCATAACGGTGCCTTGTAGCCGTTTTTAGAAACCATAATTGTATCCGGGTTCGGGCAATCCACATTTGCCCTGTAACCACTTTCCCGGCAAACGGGAATGAATGAAAAATTGTTTACAGGTTTTGCAAACCATTTTGATGAAGGCAACTCTCTAAAAATATCAAACATAATAGGTGCGGATGTTTGTACGCCAATAAGGCCCGGACGTCCCTCACCATCCGTGTTTCCCGTCCATACCGCAACCACATACTTTGGAGTAATGCCGATGGCCCACGCATCCCTGAAACCAAAGCTCGTTCCTGTTTTCCATGCAATACGCTGAGATGATGAAAATTCCTGCCACAAGCCTTCTTCACCAGGCCGCATTACTTCTTCCATTGCCTGGAAAGTAAACCACGTTGAAGTGGCATCTAATGAATTGATAGCATCATCACTTGCTACTTTTTTCGTATTGTCTTTCTTTATAAAATAATTGGGCGGATGAAAATCTTCTTTTAAAGCAAGGCCTTTATTTTTCTTTTGGTGATTTAAGACTCTTGCCATACCGGCATAGATGCCGGCGAGGTCCCACATGGTAACTTCGCTGCCGCCCAATATAAGTGAAAGTCCATAATTATCCGCAGGACGATTAAGAGTTGTCATACCGAGTTGCTTCAACAAATCATAAAACCGCTGGTATTTATATTGCTGCAATAATTTAACAGCGGGAATATTGAGCGACCGTGAAAGAGCTAACGACGCCGGTACAGCGCCATCATATCCAAGATCAAAATTTTGCGGAGTGTATCCGCCTATTTGCGTGGGGATATCGGGAATTAAGGAATTGGGCAAGATCATTCCATCGCTGAACATGGAAGCATACAAAACAGGTTTCAATGCGCTGCCGGGGCTTCGTGGCGCTTTTATCACATCCACATCACTTTCCATTTCCGGGTCTGCAGGTTTATAAATATTTCCCACGTAGGCCAATGCATTTCCTGTCTCCACATCCAGTACCAGTGCACAGGCATTATTAATTCCGTTCCCTTTTAAAACATTGTGATGCTGATCCAAAATACTGATCACATTTTTTTGAAGATTGATATCAATCGTTGTTTTTGTTCGCGAAGAAAGGCCGGCGTTTTCTTTTACATCCTGCTTATACCGCTGAAGTAAATGCGGGGCAACCTGCGGCAGCGGAAGCGGGTTCCCGGGAAGCGGTTCCAATTTAGAGAGGTAGCATGTTGCATTGTCCAGTATTTTATTTGCAAAAAGTTTATCAAGCAATGCATTTCTTTTCTTTAATAACACATCGCGGTTTTTACCAGGATGAACAAGCGCCGGCGCATTAGGCAATACCGCCAACGCTGTCATTTCACCCCAACTTAATTTTTCAGGGCTGCGCCCAAAATACCTCCATGATGCAGCATCGAGGCCCACCACATTGCTGCCAAATGGCGCATTGGATGCATACAAAGCCAGGATTTGATTTTTTGAATAACTGCATTCCAACCGCACAGATTGAATGCTTTCAATAATTTTTTCCCAAATGTTTCTCCTGCTTTCATGGCGACTTAACCGAACCACCTGCATAGTGAGCGTGCTGCCTCCCTGCACTACTTCTTTGCTCCTTACATTTCTTAAAGCTGCTCTTGCTATTGCCAAAACATCAACGCCGGGATGACTATAAAATCTCTTATCCTCAAAAGTTGTAATGCACTTTATAAATTTATCCGGCACATTTTCATCATAAGGAAAACGCCATTGTCCGTCGGATGCGATGGATGCATTTAAAAGATTCCCGTCTTTATCTTCAATTACAAAACTCGTGGGATCGTTAAATAATTTTGAAGGAAGCGAAAACCAAAACCAGGTGAATAAAACTGTCGCCGTGAGAAAGAAGAATTTTATTTTAAGAGGAATTTTTGACATGCTTATCCTAATAGGTTGGGAAGTTCGATTCCACGAATACGTTAAGGAGATGATTTCGTTTCAAACTTTTCCTTTGCAGCTAACAGCGCAAGGTGTAGTTTTTGTTGCAATAATTTTTTGGAAGGCAAGCTTGTATAATATTGAGCTACTCTAATATTTCCCTTGTTAAGCTCAAGAAGTTTTATGTGTTCATCTGCTTTATCGGCACATAAAATCAATCCTATCGGTGCATTTTCATTTTCTTTCTTTTCGTATTTGATAAGCCAATTCAGGTATAATTCCATTTGCGATTTATAGGCAGTTTTAAATTTCCCCAACTTAAGGTCAATCGCCACCAATCTTTGTAGTTGCCGGTTATAAAAAAGCAGGTCAATATAATAATCTTCACCATCAACTTGTATTCTCTTTTGCCTTGCCAGGAAAGCAAAGTCGTTACCCAACTCAATAATAAAACGTTGCAGGTAGGCAATGATTGAAGATTCCAAATCCTTTTCGCTAAAGGTATCCTGTAAGCCTAAAAAATCAAGAAGGTATGGATCTCTGAAAAACAAATCGGGTGACACTACCTCTTTATTATTAAGAGCTGCAAGTTCTTTACGTATGAGCGATTCGGGATTTTTGGAAAGTGCTGTACGTTCGTAAAGCATACTATTTATTCGTTCTCTTAGTTGCCGTACACTCCATCTTTCATTTCTGCATAACTGAATATAAAACTCTCTCTGCAAATCATCTTTTATATAAATAAGCTCTTTTAAATGCGACCAGCTTAATTCTCCCGACAGCGTAGAGATAATTTTTTCTTTTGGGAAAATCTCTACAGTGTAGAGACAATTCCAGAGTTGTTGTTTACTCCAACCTTTGCCATATTCTTCAGCTAGTTTTTTTGATAAGGTATCAATAACTTGTTCGCCATATTCTGCCCGCTGATTTTTGAGAATCTCGGTTTTTATCATTTTACCTATACTCCAATACAGCATCGTAAGCCGCTGATTTACGGCAATTGCTATTGATGCTTTACTTTCATTTACAAGACGGCAAACCGCAGCAAATAAATGCGGTGTATCTAATTTCGTAGAAATATTTTTTGCCATAAAATTCATTCAGCGTGAACTCAATTCTGCAAAATATAAAGAATGCAACGCTTTATTTTTAAAAATTTTCTTTGTTTGTTCGATCCTGATTTTCTTGCACCGGCTTCGGATTTTATTTGTATACTGCGCTACCCTTTTAACTTTTTCATCTCAGCTTCTGATCTCAATTTCTTTGCATTCAATGGGCTTACAATCTTTTTACCGGATTTTGCTTCAATCTCTTTTCTCGTATTGCCTGCAATGGTTCCTCCCTGCCTTGCGATTCTTTTACTGTCATCAAATGTTTTTGGATTTTTTTCCTTACTGATTTCGGTAGTAGTAGCCTCTGCAAGCATGTTGAGCACCAGCTCAAGATTGGTCATGTTATCTCCCAGGTTTTCCTTTTTCAAATCTTTATGCTGCTTATATTGCTTCACCGTTTTCCCGCTCCATGCCTCTGTAATAATATCGGTAAGCGTTCCGAATTCCTGCCCTTTCTTTACGCCCCTGTTTTCCCATTCATCAGTAAGTTCTTTTCTTACTTCAATACTTTTCAATCGTTGGTTAATCCATTCTTTGCTATAGCCAAGTTTCAGATAATTCTCCATTGCCCTGTCAATACTTTTCTCCGGATCCTGTATTTCTTCAATTCTTTCGTAACCGGTTTTTGCAAGCCATTGTTTAAAGGGCTCGGCTTTGGGTGAAGGGATGGATTGGATCATTCTAAGTAAGTCAGGCGTGTTGAGGCAATCAGTAGCGTACTTTTTACTATCGCTTGCTTCCAATTTCAGTTGTACGATTTTTTCGTACAACTCACTTCCTTCTGTCTGAAGTTTCTTTTTTAAATCACTCCAATATCTTTTTGGAATGGAGCTATCAGTAAGTATTTCGATTACATCTATTACCGAGAAATACCATTGATCTTTTCCTGTATCCCAATGTGTTCTTACCCTTTTACTTTCAAATAATTTTATGTTGTTCATAATTTACGAGTTGCCATATTGCTAAAGTATTATAATCACATTTCAATTGAAATAGATAAACTATTTTAGTCTAAAGAAGTTAAATGTCGTCATACATAAAAGATCTTCCGAAGATAATTAAAAGGCTTGAGCTGATTAAAAGCCTCATTTCATTAGAAGAAGAAGATGAGATAACTGCACAGGTTGCTAAACTACAACAGCTAATTCTACCACCCGACCTTGAAAACCTCATAATTTATCTCGAAGAAAAATCATATAGCAAAGCTTCAGTTGCAATTGAAGTTTTCATTAATCAACATCATAATCTTAGCATTTACAATGATCCGGAAATTGACGGATTGAAACTGGAGGCGAAATCATTAGAGGCAACATTGAATAAGCTATCTAATGAGAAAGCAGACCTGGAAAAATTAATTCATGAGTTTGGTGTAAGGCATAACAAGGAATTGGGAGAACTGATTTTAAAGATTTTAAAATTTAGGAAAACTGAAGCGAAGGGAACGCCAAAAGAAACTGAAGCAGAAGAGGATTATAAAAATTATAGCCAGGAATTTGAGATAAGCAAAAATGAAAAGATTGCTGACCTTACAGAAGAAGAACTAGTTGAAATAAAAAAGAAATACAGAAAGGCCAGTAAGCTTTGTCACCCGGATGTAGTGAGCGAAGACCAGAAAGAATTAGCCGATAAACTATTTGCTGAATTGAATGCTGCTTATGAAAGAAATGATCTTGAAAAAGTAAAAGAGATTTTGCAAAACTTAGAGAAAGGAAACTTCTTTGTAAACAAGTCTGATGCTATTAATGAAAAGCAATTAATGAAGTCTGAAATTGAAAAATTAAAAATGAGAATCAATGAACTGCAGCAACAAATGCAATTGATTACGGAGAGCGATGCGTATAAAACTATTAGCGGCATTGATGATTGGGATAAATATTTTACTACTACGAAAGAAAAATTATTAGAGCAGGTAAAAGAATTTGAAGATGGAAAATAATAAGCTTATAAAATTTGAAGGTGGTTTAATTAAAAGAGTTGGTAACGCAATTAATGTAACAAATAAGTTGCTTGCGAAAACAGAACCGCAACTAATACCATACAGAAAAAAAGATAAATGGGGATTTTGTACAACTGACAAAAGGATTGTGATTGATTGCATTTTTAATAGGGTGCAGCCTTTTCAAGATAATCTGGCATTAATTGAAATTGATGGAAAAACTGGTTTTATTAATAATAAAGGTCATTTTATTTGTGACTGTCAATATGATAAGACTTATTACAGCTTAGATTTTTCCTTTGGCTTTTGTGCAGTTTCAAAAAATGCCAAATGGGGTTTTATAGGTAAACAAGGCAATCCTTTGACAGATTTTATTTTTGATTACGCCTATGAATTTAGTGAGGGATTAGCGGCGGTTAAATTAGACGGAAAGTGGGGTTATATAGATCAGAAAGGCAATTTAGTTATCGATTTTAGATTTGAAAAATCAGGACCTTTTATTGAAGGATTAGCTTTTGTAGGAAATAATAAATGCGGCTATATCAACGCTGAAGGATCGTTGATAATTCCCTATAAATTTGATGATGGTGGCTGCTTTTCAGAAGGATTGGCTGACGTTGCAATAGATAAAAATTATGGATTCATAAATAAAAAAGGAGATTTAGTCATCCCCTGTAAATTTTCAGAGGTTAAGGAATTTAAGAATGGAATAGGCGCTGTTTTCTTAAATGATTCAAATAGGAGGTTTGGGTTGCATTCAATTAATAAAGAAGGAGGATTGGTCTCTTTCGGCGATTTTCACTACGCTTGTTTTTCAGAAGGATTAGCGGCGGTGTTAAATCATGTGTCAGGTAAACTTAAATTTGGATTTATAAACGAAATAGGAGAAATATTGATTCCTTGTCAATTTGACAAGGTAGAGGAATTTAGTGAAGGATATGCAGTAGTTGGAAAAGAAATATATGAGAACGATCGTTATTACGACACGAGATATGGTATTATAAATAAATTAGGTGAATTTTTGATTCCTTATAAATATACTTTAATATCAAGCTTTAAAAATGGAATAGCTCGTGTATTTAAGTCTCATCTACTTTATGGCAGCCACATACTGATAGGATATATCAATAAAATTGGTATTGAATATTGGGAAGATTAAGGTGTGTTACTAAAAAGTAAAAATATTATCCGTTATGTTTTCAACAATATTATACAAGTATAGAAACTGGAACGATTGTTATCATAAAAGAATTTTGGAACAAAATAAATTATGGCTTTCATCTCCTGTAGGGTTAAATGATCCTTATGATTGCCAAATACCAGCAATCATCGATAACCAAGAAATCAATTCTTATGAATTTTTTCATTTTCTTCAGGAAAGTTTTATGGCTGAATTTCCTGGAAAAAGTTTAAATGATAATGATATTAATGAAAAATGGAATGAAATAAAAAAAAATCCCCAGCACTTTTTTTCCCAACGGCAATCTCAATTATTAGAGATGTACCTATCGTTTGGTGTTTTTTCACTATGTAAGAATCCTGACAATTTTTTACTTTGGAGTCACTATGCTGATGCACATAAAGGTTTATGTATTGGATTTAATATTAAGGATTTAGTTACACATTTTAATGGTACTTTTGAAAAGGTGACTTATCAGCGTGATTTGCCAGTTTTTAAATTTCTTGAAAACCAAGAAGAAACTTTTTCTAAAACATTAGCAACAAAGCATATTCAATGGGATTATGAAAAAGAATGGCGTATAACTAAAATTAATTCTGCCGATCAAGAAATCGATATTCCTGATACGACAATTGCAGAAGTTTATTTAGGTGCAAAAATGGATGCATACACGAAGGAGAAAATCATGAAAATTTTAAGTAAAAAAACTTCCCCAATTAAGATATTTAAAATGCAATTATCAAAAACTTTATTTAAAGTTGAACCGGTTTTAATTAATTAAAACTCCTTCACGGTTAGTAAAAAATAATAAGAGCGATATCGTTAATATAGAGATAAGTAATATTCGATCCAGAAAATACGGGCTTAAACTGCAACTCTCCTTCCTAAAGATACTTTGCCTTCACGAATAGGCTTGCCTCCTGAATGAGTATGTTCGCTTTTAATGGAAGTAACCAAATTGTAATGCCTGTTAAATGCTTCGTGCGAAAGTTTGAAGGTGTCAGAGAGTTTCCTGATAATTTCTTTGCTCAGTCCTTTTTTGTAATTAAGTATATCAGAAACCAATCCTTTGCTCACTCCTAACAATTCAGCCAATGCAATTGGTTTAATGTTATGGTCATTCATCGTCGCTTTCAAAAGCTGAACCGGATCTAACTCGTCAAATGAATTGTGTTCACTGTCCCACTTCTCAATGAGGAGAGTAAGTAATTCGATTTCTTCTTTCATTAGCTTTGATTTGTTACCATTATCAAGCAATATTTCAAGTTGCCCGCAATACTCATGGTATTGTTTTTTGCTTTTGATAATTTTATATTTCAATGCTTCCATCTTAATTTATTTTAGAACTTACTTATTTTGTATTGCTCATTCTTTTTGCAGAGCGCATCATAGTCAGCATGCGTGCCAATCCAACAGACATACAAATGAATTTCTTTTTCTCCGAAAAAATATTTGCAAATCATTCTGTAATTATTTCCTCCAATGTCAAATACCACCCTGCTACTGCTTTTGCCAAGTAAATCAGCAGAAGAAAATGTCTGTTGGATATCAGTTGGTTCATTCCAATCCGCAAACCTGGTGGTCGTCAACCAAATCCTGAATGAACTTCTGCTTTGTGCATTCTGCTCTGCATAATCTTCAATCGTCTGCCTTTTTATTAAATGGACACGCATACAAAGATAGAAAGTTTTTTGAAAAGTTCACATTTAGTGAACTTTTTATTAGAAGGTTGTTCCTTGACAATCTACCCTCACTGCCCCACCACCTCTACCCACTTCCCATTCACTCCTGCGCTTATTGAATTATCATACATGGCAGCACAAAATGTTCCCGGCAAAAAATACCTGCCGAGGTAAGCGGCGTTCAATTGGAAATAGTAAGTGAGGGTTTCATTTTGATTTAAATTAAAATAGGTATAAACCCTGTCGTCTCTTATGTCCTGGTAATCGAATGGAGATGATTTGAAAGCTCCTTCTCCATCCTGCAGGCGGGTATTTAAAATCTCCCAGCCAGAAGGGAAAATTTGTGTAAGTGCCATGCGTTCGTAGTAGCCGCGCCTGCCTGGATTTCTTACGGTCACTTTTGCAATAAAATCGGTTCCCTGTGTAATTTTAGAAACATCAATAGGTTGCAGGTTTCTATTGAGGTAGGTAACCGTTAAACCAAGAATTGCCGGGTTGTTTTGCACCTGCAAATTCTCACCTGTCAGTGGTTGCCCTTCGGAAATAATTCTTGCGTAGAGTACATTGTTGCCTTTGTTACTAAGCGATATGTTCGAAGTTCCTTTGCTTAAGTCAAGCGGCAATTGCCATACATAAGAAGATGAATTGACGCTGATCGCTTTTCCATTCGCCGTACCTGAAGCAATAATTTTTGAGCCTGAAGGATTTTTGCCGCAAAATTTTGCAATAGCAATTAAAGAATAAGCGGTCGTTTGGGTGCTGTACCAGTTATCATCCGAAAGCTTTGCGGCAAGATGATTGACGAGGTCTGCCGCTAAAGTACGCCTGCCCAGCAGCGTTAGTGTTTCTAAAACCATTGCTTCATCCCTGGTATCGGAGCCATAGGTATAACCCGGAGTATGATTGGTATTGAAAGTTGTGGGCAAGCCGCTTATCAATTGCAATGCAGTATTGTCCTGCCCGGTAAGTTTATAGGCAGCAGCCAGTCTCCATTTAGCTTCCGGTGAAATATATTTGAATTCTTTGAGACGGTTCATAGCTCCGAGCTCCGGCGACTTTGCCAACGCGAGAAGATAAAGCCGGTATGCTTGTGTGAGATCTCCGCCATAAAAATTGGTAGTCGTCGGTACCCATGCATTCGCTTTGCTTCTCTGGAACAATTTCCATTGCTGCAACAATTGTTCACTCACCGTATATCCTCTATCCTGCGCTTCGAGTAAAAAATTACCGGCATAGTTGGTACCCCATTCATCGCTTTGCGGGCCGCCCGGCCAGTAGCTGAATCCGCCATCGTTTCGCTGAAAAGTTTGTATGGCGGAGATGCCGGCCTTTATGTTTCTTTCTACCTGGGCTTTGCGGTAATCAGAAAGTTCAGTCAGTTGATTTAATACCAATTGCGGAAAAACCCCGGAAGTCGTTTGCTCAATACACCCATGCGGATACCTGATCAAATAATCAAGCCGCTTCTCCAGATTCATGGAGGGAATGCTGGATAATTCAAGAACTGCTTTGCTGGTAGAAACAGCGCCGATAGCGGTTGCGGCAGTAGTCCACTGCTGGCCGCCTGAAAGAATCTGTGAACTTACGCTGGTAATATATGGGTTGGGATTTCTTATATCAAGCTCTACATCATAGTCTGCTTTTTCTTTTCCGCTTGATGCGGTGAGTTTCACCTTTCCTATTCCAACATCTGGTTTTACTTTCACGTCAAAGTAAATAACCTGCTCTCCCGGTTCACTAAAATTTACAACCTGCGAACTCTGCCCTGTTATCTCCAAATATGGATTTGCCTGGAGTGAAACATTTACATTCTTAATATTATTTTCCATTGCAAAAACCGTCACCGGAATTTTAATGGTTTCAGCAGGGCCCAATACTCTTGGCAAGGTCGCCAAAAGCATAAGCGGCTTTTTTACCGCCACCGCCTTTTCCGCGCTGCCGTAACTGCCATCGTTAGCCGCAATTACCATCGCCCTTACTGATCCTATATATTGAGGCAGTGTAAAATTGTGTGACGCTTTCTCTCCTTTGCTTAAATGAAAAGGGCCAAGGTATTTTACCACAGGCTTGAAGCGATTGGCTTGCTTTGGCTGTATAGGCCCACCCTGGTCCTGGTCGCCGCCAATGGTGAGGATGCGCTCAAGATTGCTGCCCCATGCGCCTATTACATAGTCATACAGGTCCCATGTCTTAACACCGAGCGCTTCCCGTGCATAAAAATAATCGTGTGGATCCGGGGTTTTAAACCGGGTAAGGTCCAGTAATCCTTCATCAACTATAGCAATAGCATAAGTCATTTCTTTTCCATTCTGCTCGCTAACGGATATGGTTGACTGTTGCTCTGGCCGAATGGTATTAGCCATACTTATTACGGGTTTCAATATGGTGTTTTTGTCTTCGACAAATATGGGCAGCACTCCATACATTCTTATCGGCAAATCGTTCATTGTTTGTGCATGCGGCTGCAGCAGGCTTACGTTCACATAGATGTTTGGAGCCATTTCTTTTTCCGCTTTAAATTTTACAATCGTTTGCCCCTGGTCGGTTTCCTGCCAAAAGGTTCTCAATACTTTGCTGCCGGATTCTATGCTGATAAGCGCACGGCCTCCTTTGCTGCTCGGTATCGTAAGCGTAACATCATCACCCGTGTTGTATTTTTCTTTATCAGCGGTAAACGAAAGCATGGAAGCCGCGGTGGGGTCATCCATATTATCACGACTTTGCCATCCGGGCTCATCTATGTACACAACATCTCCCGTTTTATGCCCGCTCTTCATATCTTTCACCAGTACAAGGTATCTTCCCCATTCATTGTTACCCACATTGAAACTCCATTTTCCGGCGCCATTATTTAAATGAACCGTTTCTGTTTTTATTAATTTATTGTACTTATCCTGTGTAAAATTGCTGAGGTTATCGCCGCTGTTGTCCCACCACCAGCGCCATTGAATTTTATAAAATTGCACTTCCACGTCCTGGTTTCCGGTGAGCAATGCACCGCGATTATCAACATTCACAATTTGTACGGTATGCGTTTTGCCTGTCAATATAAAGCCCCACGGTTTCTCACCTTCCGGCATTTTAATGCCGGCATAACTTGTATAAGGACTGTATGGAACGGTCACATTGTCTATACTAAAACTGCCACCGGGCTCAAATACTTTTACAAAAAGATTTGCACTCAACATGCCCGGGGCATTGTCATCGGTTTCAAAATTCGGTTTTACAGTTGCCTTTCCTTCCTCATTTAATTCACCATCAAAAATTGTTTTGGTCTGGGTTGTGTACTTAGTAGTGGGGTCATCAAAAGTATAACCCGTGAATTTCGGGAAGGCTGTTTTCCTGGCATATAAAGATGCATCAATTTTTGCCTTCAAATTTTTCGCTGTAGCGCCAAATAACCACCTCGCCGACAGTTCGCCTGTATTAGAAACACTTTTACCAAGTAAAGGATCTTTTCCAAAATCAAGATCCACCTTAAGCCGGTTGGGCATCACTGTTTCTATTTTAATTCTTTTCTCAAAAGTGACGCCGCCTACTTTTACTTTCGCAAGCCAGTTGCCGGTAACTGCATTTTGTTCGGTGGCAGTTTTGAAAACATTGAAGCCATCATTTGCATTTGTTTGAACAAGTTTTTTATACAATTGCCCCTGCGGGGTAAAGAGATCCAATTCAACAGGATGCCCTTCGGGAAGTTTGCTTTCCTTATCTTCTATAATACAATTTATATACAATGAATCGCCTGGCCGCCACACACCTCTTTCACCAAAAATGAAACCTTTGATTCCGTTTTTTACTTCTTCGCCCGAAATATCAAAACGGCTAAGAGGCAGGCTGCTGCCATCATCCACTTTCAGATAACCTTTTTCATCGCCCCTTTTTGCAATCACGAGATATGGCTTGCTTTTAAGGTTGAAAGTTGCAAAGCCGTCATTATCGCTATTCGCTTTGGCAACTACCTGTTGCTGGTAATCGAGCACCTGTAACTCAATATTAGGTATTGGTTGCGTGGTTAAAATATCAGAAACAGCAATGGTTATTGTATTATTTCCACCCCGCTTTGCTGTAAGCCCAATGCCGGAGGCGATAATGTTTCGGGTCGCCCATCTATCCTTGTTGTAGTAAGAGGCCTTGCATGGATTATCCCGCTGCTGCCAACTGTAACCATAAGGATAGTATTTATCATATCTCTTCCAAAACTCATCATTATCATCAACTGTATTTTGCGATTCAGTGTATTCTTCATCACCATAATAATTTTCTTCATCATCATTTTCTTCTGCAGAAGAGTCTGAAGTATGGCAAGTGTATAATGAATAATCGGGCCTGAAGCCAATAGTAACCCTGTATATCGCGCCAGGTTCTGTTTTCAAAAACTTATCAATGTCAAGTGAAAATCTTTGCTTTTTGTGAAGGTCTAATGTTTTGTCATCATCAAGCCTTAATGTCTTCTGCACGATTGGAATTCCCACACGACGCAAATCACCATCACCTCCCAGGTCGTTGCCTTGCAAAAACTGCGGGATATTATTTTCATAAATTTTTATAATGCTTATGTCAACCGCATTTAAATTAATTGCTTCAAAAGGTAATACAAGGCGGCCAGTGTTAGGCAAGATGTTTCCTCGTCCCTGGATTTTAACAGACGGCATCCTGTTTTCAAAAAATACATTTGAAGTATATCCTTTTTGCAACGTATCACCCCATGCGCTTTTAATCCCGGGATTTACATTTATTGTATAATCACCATCCAGTTTATCGCCGGTGTACAGCTTCACTTCACTTCCGTTGATGCTATAAGTGATATCAGATTGATTACTTATGTTGATAAGCCCGGTTAGTTCTTGTCCCAATGCAATGGGATCACTAAATTGAATGGACGCATACTGTTCAGCATCATTCATTGCCATTACGGTCATCACCTTAAAATCGCCTATGGCAGGCACTTCCAGAGCTTTGCTGCCTGTAATATCAATATTCAATGGCTTGCCGTTCCAGTTGAGCTGAAGTTGTTGGGCAGCACTTCCGCGTACAATATCTTTTACCGTAAAATTGTGCGTTTTATCTACGCCGTTATGCTGCCAGCTTATTTGCAACGCTTTGTTATTCTCTGTTGCAGTTAATAATTTTTCAACTGACGCGCCGTCCTCTGCATCGGCAGTTTCAATTTCTCCTATCAACACCATCTTATCCTTTTGTCCGCTACTTCTTAACCCGAAATCATATACCTTAAATGAGGGTTTTACCGTTTGAATGTTGAAAGTAAATTCCTGGTATTTTGAGGGAACCTGGGTTACTTTACCAAGGTGGAATGTTACCTTGTATAATTTATCAGGAGTAAAATTTTCTGCCGGTTGAAACTCAATTGTTCGCGCATCAAGCCATACTGCTTTACCTATGGCTGACGGTGAAAAACTGAAAAGATCTTTGTCAACTACTTCGCCAATCGGATGTGTGGTTGATGCGTCGGCAGATAACTGAACCCTGATCGCTGCAGTTTTTGAAACGATTCCTGAAGTGTAGGCATCAATATACTGGCTAAAGGAAGGGTCAACTTCTATCCATTTTTTTTCTTTGTTACATGCCTGGAATATTACCAAAGCCAATACGATCGTTACAAGTTTAATCGAACGATGTTTGCCAACAAGAACCGGATGTGTCAATTTCATTTATTTAAAATATTAAATACGTTGGAATGTATGTGAGATTCCTCTTCATTATCCCTGAATTATTAGTACAATATACAAAGTGTAGATAAATAATTTTGGTGCCGCCTTAATTTATAAAGAGATAAATTGTCTATTGAATTTTATTCCAATAAAACTACTATTGAAGTCGCGATATTCTTATTATTATTGGTTCCTCTTACGCGGGGATGGAAACAGAGACTAATGGAAACAGGAAGGTTTTTCCATCAAACGTTCCTTACAGAAAGTTGGGTATTTACTTTTTGAATGAGATTATTCACATCAAATGGTTTGGCAATAAAATCATCGGCGCCATAGTCGGCTATAGTAGCAGCAGCGCCCGGGTGAGCAGAGAACATGATTACCGGTATATGCTTTGTTGCTTCATTTGATTTCAATTGCTTGCAGATAGTACGGCCATCATGGCCGGAAATTAAAACATCAAGCAAAATAAGATCGGGCCGGAAAGTGTTTATTTTAGGAAGTGTATTTTCCCCCCTGGCAGTTACTTCTACTTCAAATCCTTTCATAGTAAGGAGTATTTCCATGACTGATAATATATCCGTATCATCATCAACTACAAGGATTCTTGACATAGTATTGGTTTTTCTTAATGCAGAGAATAAACAATGGTTTCAATTAAAATTACCTTACAGACATTATAAAACTGCCTTGCTGCGGTTGCAGGTTTTAAATTGCCTCAGAGTTCTTTTAGCGTTTTCATTATGCAACCCTATTCCTAACGTCAGTTGTGTTCTATTCGTATATGAAAGGCTCAATTAGAATAATGTACACCTTAAATATATTTCAAATTTAATAAACAACTGTATTACTTCATCATTAATAAATATCTATCTGAAATAAATTTAATAAAGGAAATCAAATATGCATGCTTTATCGCCAATCGTTAGAAGAAATGCAGATTATACGCAAATTTTAGACCGAAAAATGTAGCGTCTAAGTATGAGAATTTTAATCACCAAGCTTTTTGCGCAGATTTTCATTAATTGCCTCCAAAAATTCCTCTGTGTAGAGGTAGTCGGCACCATGCGAGACTTTATTACCGCTTATACATACGGCGAGATCTTTGGTCATTTTACCACTCTCAACTGTTTCTATGCAAACCTCTTCGAGGGCATGGCAGAACTTTATTAAGTCTTCGTTATTATCAACTTTACCGCGAAAAGCAAGCCCCCTGGTCCAGGCAAAAATTGATGCTATAGGATTTGTCGATGTAGGATTTCCCTTTTCATGTTCCCGAAAATGCCTCGTCACAGTTCCATGAGCCGCTTCAGCTTCCATAGTTTTTCCATCAGGTGTAATTAAAACAGAAGTCATAAGACCGAGTGAGCCGAATCCTTGTGCAACGGTATCACTCTGAACATCTCCGTCATAATTTTTACAAGCCCATACAAAATTGCCATTCCATTTTAAAGCACTTGCTACCATATCGTCAATAAGACGATGCTCGTAAACAATATTGGCCTCTTGAAACTTAGATTTAAATTCTTTCTCATAAATGTCCTGAAAAATATCTTTGAACCGGCCATCGTATTTTTTCAGGATCGTGTTTTTTGTAGAAAGATATAAAGGCCATTTTTTGCTGAGCGCCATATTAAAACAGCTCCTTGCAAATCCTGAGATGCTTTCATCCGTATTGTACATGCTCATAGCAACGCCATCGCCTTTAAAATTATATACTTCAAATGTTTGAGGCGCTCCTCCATCTTCCGGGGTAAAAGTCATAGTAAGTTTTCCTTTGCCCTTAATAACAGTATCAGTTGCACGGTATTGATCACCGAAAGCGTGGCGGCCAACAATGATGGGAGCCGTCCAGTTGGTTACAAGCCGCGGGATATTTTTGATTACAATTGGTTCACGAAAAACGGTACCGTCAAGAATATTCCGGATCGTTCCATTAGGGCTCTTCCACATTTGTTTCAGCTTAAATTCTTGTACCCGTTGCTCATCCGGAGTAATGGTAGCGCATTTAATTCCTACACCATATTTCTTTATAGCATTGGCAGCATCAACCGTTATTTGGTCATCTGTTTTATCGCGGCTTTCCATGCCGAGGTCAAAATATTTTATGTCAACATCCAGGTAAGGCAATATCAATTTGTCCTTAATAAATTTCCAGATGATTCTTGTCATTTCATCTCCGTCAAGTTCTACAACAGGATTTGCTACTTTAATTTTTGTCATGTGTTGATTTTATGTATTTAGTGGGTTTGATGCTGGATGCTGGATGCTGGATGCTTGATACTTGATGCTTGATGCTTGATGCTTGATACTTGATACTTGATACTTGATTACGTTTTACTTTCATTGTGCCCCTTTTCAACTGCTTGTAAAAAATTATTTATTTTCTTCCCTAACAATTCTATTTTTTGATGGAGTGCAATATAAATATTTTCATCTTTCATTGATTCTGTTTCAAAAAGTGTTTCAAGATGGTCCAATGTTTCATCATTGGAAGCAAGGGAATACACGATAAATTTAATAAAATCGGCCTTATATCTTCTTCTACCGTAACCTTCAACAATGCAACTTCTTACTCCTTTACTTGACCTTCTTATTTGTTGTGCCTCTTCAAATTGCTCAAATTTTGGAAGCGTCAAAGACATTTTGTGAATTTCAATGGCAACCTCTCTTGCTAATTTCCAGATTTCAAGATTCTTATAACTCATAAACTACATCTTATTTTGTTCATCCGGTCGCTGGTATCCGGTATCCGTCAGTATCCAGTATCCAGTATCCAGTATCCAGTATCCAGCACCTACAAATTCTTTATTATTTCATCAGCAAATTCGCTCGTTTTTAAAAGCGTTGCGTCCTTCATAAGATTATAAAAATCTATCGTTACTTTTTTATTTCTTATCGTTTTTCCAATTCCGTTAGTTATAAGTTCTCCGGCTTCTTTCCAGTTCATATAGTCAAGCATCATTACGCCACTTAATATTACTGAAGAGGGGTTCATTGTATTTGTGTTTGCAAATCGGGGAGCTGTGCCATGAGTTGCTTCAAACACCGCGTGGCCCGTAAGAAAGTTAATGTTCGCTCCCGGTGCAATCCCTATTCCGCCCACTTGCGCCGCCAGCGCATCGCTGATGTAATCACCATTTAAATTTAAGGTCGCAATAACAGAATAATTCTGCGGCGCCAGCAAAGCTTGTTGCAAAAAATTATCAGCAATCGCATCCTTGATCATAATTTTTCCACCTATTTCTGCAATACGCATTTCTTCATTGGCGACTGCTTCGCCACTTTCTTTTTTGGTAGCCTCCCATTGGTTCCAGGTGTAAACATCATTTGCAAATTCACGAACAGCTAATTCATAACCCCAGTTCTTAAATGCACCCTCGGTGAATTTCATAATATTACCCTTGTGTACAAATGTTACTGAAGGCAATCTATTGGTGATCGCATATTCTATTGCAGCACGTATCAATCTTTCAGATCCTTCTTTACTCACCGGTTTTATTCCGAATGATGAGGTATCCGGAAAACGGATCTTTTTTATACTCAATTCTTCCTGCAGAAACTTCAATAATTTTTTTGCATCAGGTGTTCCTGTCATAAACTCTATCCCTGCATAAATGTCTTCCGTATTCTCCCTGAAGATTACCATGTTTACTTTTTCAGGGTGCCACATCGGGGACGGTACGCCTTCAAAATATCTTACCGGCCTAAGGTTTACATATAGATCAAGTTCCTGTCGTAACGCGACGTTCAGGCTGCGTATGCCTCCTCCGACAGGTGTTGTTAGCGGCCCTTTTATAGATATCGTGTAATCTCTAAAAGCATCCATGGTGGCCTGCGGCATCCATTCGCCTGTTTGGTTAAATGCCTTTTCACCGGCGAGCACTTCCATCCATTCAATCTTTCTTTTACCCTCATACGCTTTCTTTACGGCGGCGTCAAATACCCGCACACTTGCTTTCCAAATATCCGGGCCGATTCCATCTCCTTCAATAAAAGGTATAATCGGATTATCAGAGACTTTCAATTCTCCATTACCGGACATCTTTATTTTCTCCGCCATAAAATTGTATTTAATTTCTTTATATCATGAATTCAATGGATAGGAAAAATTGGACCATCCTCCATCTATTTCCACGCCTTCATATTTGTTGTAAAAATTTATGGCCGTCGCGTTCCAATCTAAAACCTGCCATACGATTCCACTAAACTTTCTTTCCTTCGCTTCTTCAATCAGTCTATCGAACAATAACGTACCAATTCCATGCCCCCGTAATTTTTCGTTCACTACAAAATCTTCGAGATACATGCGCTGCCCTTTCCATGTCGAGTAGCGAATATAATATAAAGCAAAGCCCTCCGTTACGCCGTCCACTTCGGCAACGAAAGCCCACCACACAGGGTGCTCACCAAATCCACTTTCAACAAAATGGTCAAATTCAACAGTCACTTCTTTAGGGGCTTTTTCAAAAAGTGCCAACTCATGAACCAGTTCCATCATGCGTTTACAATCTTCTTTGGTTGCTTTGCGTATATTTATTTCCATTAAATAATTTTTTAAGTGGAAGAATATATTTTCAATTTTTTAATTCTGATTGCCACCCTGGCCCTTTAACGAATCTTCCTGGCGTTGCGCCGGTGTGTTCTCCGTTTTTCAAAACCTGGACACCATTTACAAAAACATCAATTACTCCTGCAGAATATTGATGAGGGTTTTCATAAGTAGCATGGTCGTCTACTTTTGCAGGATCAAAAATTACCACATCTGCGTAATAGCCTGGCTTTAATTCACCGCGTTTTTTAATATGCAATTTTTCAGCTGAAAGCTTACTTAATTTTCTTATTGCATCCGGCAAAGTAATAACTTTTTCGTCTCTTGAATAATGCCCAATGACTCTTGCAAAATTTCCATAAGCTCTCGGATGCGTAAATGATTTAAGAAAAACACCTTCATTGGAGTAAGAACTGGCATCGGAGCCGAAGCTGACCCATGGAAGCGCCATTTCTTTCTTCACATTGTCTTCACTCATAAGAAAATAGGCGACTCCTATTCTTGAGCTATCCTGTACTATTAAATCCATTGCGGTTTCCTCCGGTGAGGTACCACGAATTTTGGCTACTTCTGCAAGGGTCTTACCACCGAATTTTTTTAAAGAATCCTGCTTAAATCCAAGCAATAAAACTTTATCGGGAGAACCCGCAGCGTAGTATAAATTTTCCCAATCCACTGCATTTGTTTGCATGGCTTTCGCCATTTCTTTTCTTATTGCAGGATCGTGTAAACGCTGCCACAATTTATCAAAGCCACCATCCTGCAGCGATGGCGGAAAAGACGCCGTGAGACCAGTTGAACCGGCGAGATAGTTATACATATTAGCTGCGACATCAATGCCTTCTTTTCGTGCTTTCTCTATTCTCCTTATCACACTGTCCATTTTATTCCAGTTATCTTTTCCTGCTGCTTTTAAATGGTATATCTCTCCATGAACTTTGGCTTTTTGTGCAATGGTAATGAGTTCTTCTATGGCCTCATAAAGGTTATTGCCCTCGCTGCGTATGTGTGAAATGTAACCGCCGCCGTATTTACCGGCTTCTTTACATAAGGCAATCAATTCATCTGTTTTTGCGAAAAATGCCGGGGGATAAATAAGCGATGAGCCCACGCCCAGCGCACCTTCTTCCATTGCTTGTTTTACCAACAACCGCATGCTATCAAGTTCGGCGGGCGTTGGGGAACGATCATCCTCTCCTATTATGAATTCTCTTACCGTTGTAGCGCCAACAAAAGATGCAACGTTGCAGGAAATACCTTTTTTTTCTAAATAATTTAAATACTCACCGAGGGTATTCCATTCGACTTTATACTTTATGTCGCCCTGGCCATTTTGCATTTGCGTTTTCATCTTTGCATTCAATGGCCCCATACTTGAACCTTCGCCCATGACCTCAAGAGTAACGCCCTGGCGGATATCACTTTGAGAACGGCCATCCTGGATCAAACTCGTATTAGCCCAGCTAAGCATATTAATAAAACCGGGAGCAATTGCGTTTCCATTTGCATCAATATCATTTTTTGCACTCGCTTTTGAAAGGTTGCCAATAAAAACAATTGTGTCACCTGAAATAGCAATGTCCCCCCTGTAAGGCTGTCCTCCATTCCCATCGTAAATTATTCCATTACGAATAATGGTATCGTAACTATTTTGTTTGCACGAAAAAATGACAACCGGGAAAAGTAAAATGTACAGAAAGTAAATTTTTCTTTGCATTAGTTTCTTGGGATATTTATAAAAATACGTTCTCGTTGTTTATTTTTTGAAGCACTATGAAAGAGCCTGGTCAAGGTCGCTTAGAATATCCTCCACATTTTCGATCCCAACACTCATTCTTATCAGCCCATCCGTAATTCCATATTGCAGGCGTTTCTCTTTTGGCACACCATAATGGGTCATTGATGCAGGGTGGCTTAACAGCGTATCGCATGTGCCTAATGAAACTGCCCTTACACACATTTGCAGTTTATTAATAAAATTAATTCCTGCCTGCAAACCGCCTTTCATATCAAAGCTCATCATTGCGCCGGGGTGTTTCATTTGTTTTTGCGAGGTCAAATAATCGGGATGGGAAGTAAGGCCGAGGTAATTTACTTTGCTCACTGCACTATGCCCGTTTAAAAACCCAGCGACTTTTACAGCATTCTCACAATGTCTTTCCATTCTAACTTCAAGAGTTTTCATTCCCTGCGATAAAAGAAAGGCATCGAAGGAATTACTGTTGCCGCCGAGCAGCCTGTGAACCTTTGTCATCCTGGTTTCCATGTGTTCAATATCTTTCCCGGTAAGCGCACCGCCAATTGCGGTACCATGTCCATTCAAAAATTTGGTAGTAGAATGAAAAACATAATCCACATCATATTTAAAAGGCTGTTGCAGGTAAGGCGTTGCAAATGTATTGTCAACAGCAACGATTAGATTGTGACGTCTTCCCAGGTTCGTTAGTTCATCTATATCTACACATTGTATGGTAGGATTGGCAGGGGTTTCAAGATAAAGTAGTTTTATATTACTGTCATTTTTTATAGCTTCTTCCGCTTTATTCAAATCTCTCAGGTCAACGATGATTGCTTCAATGCCTAATTGTGGTAATACTTTTTCCATTAATTCCTGTGAGCCACCATATAATGAAAAGTGGGACAAAATTTTATCACCGCTTTTTAAATTGCCCAGCATCAAAGTACTGAGAGCAGCCATGCCACTTGCATGCAATAATGTTTTTAACTCCAATGGCTTCTCATCTTTTATTATTCCAAAACTTTCCAACGCAGAAATTTTTTCTTCCACCTCTGCCATTGTGGGATTTCCCCAACGGCTGTAGATATATCCTTTCTCATCACCATTGAATCTGCGCATGCCTTGCTCAGCGCTGTCGAATACATAAGTGCTGCTTGCATAAATGGGGATAAGGTGGGATTGATTGGGGTCGGTATTACTCCCCGAATGTATTGCTGTTGAACTAAAGCCGGTCAGTTTTTTGATATCGGGCATGCGGTAAAATATCCTTTTTAAAAAATGTGTTTTAAGTTTGGACAAATGTAGCAAAACATGAAGCAACTATTTCTGCAATATTCGGCCTACAATCTATGGGCAAATAAAATCATTACAGAAAAAATTTCAACTTTATCAAACGATATAATTGAAAAAGAAATAGAGAGCAGCTTTAGAAGTATTTTTAGAACGGTCGTCCATTTAATGGATGTGGAAAGCATCTGGTGGCAACGCCTAAAACTACAAGAGCATGTAGAATGGCCAAGCAAAACATTTGAAGGCGATTTTGAAAGTTTGTCAAAAGAATTATTGACACTTTCCAAACGATGGAATGAATGGGTTTCTGAAGCGAGCGAATTACAAATTACACATGTTTTCGGGTATCAAAATTCCAAGAAAGAATTTTTCAAGCAACCCGTTTACGAGGTGCTGTTGCAGTTATTCAATCACCAGACATTTCACCGGGGGCAAATAGTTACCATGATGCGACAGAGTGGGATTGAAAAAATTCCTGCTACGGATTTTATTGTCTTCAGCAGGAAAAAATAATTTCTTTTAGGCTAATCATAAAATAGATGGCTCCTATTTCGCTTCAGGCAATACTTCATCCAGTTTATTGTCTTTAATAAATTTATCTTTTACTTCAGTAAACTCGGTATGCAGTGCTGTCGCCACTGTAAGGGCTTCATCAGCTTTTGAATGAATCTCGGGTAATTGCTTTTCAAGAAGCCTATTTCCAAGGTTTATATTTTCTGCTTCGATCTGCGCTACTTTTTTAAGCAGAGATGTTTGTGTATTTACTACGTCATCGAGCTCACGAAGTAATTTTTCCATGAGGTGGAGTTTTTCTGTCTTATCCATTGTTTAAATAATTTGATTAATGAGGTGCATTCAAATATTGTTCCTCATTTAAATAAATATGTTAAAATGGATGCTTTAAAAACATTTTGATGAGGGAAGCCCACGATGTCAATAGGTAGGTTAAGATAATCAGGGGTTATTATTAGAAATTGCTATTTAGTATCATACGCCCACTTCACCAGCGTCGCCCCCCACGTAAACCCGCCGCCAAAAGCAGCAAGCACAATAAGGTCGTCTTTTTTTAATTGCTTTTCCCATTCCCATAAACACAAAGGAATAGTTGCGGAAGTTGTATTTCCATATCGCTGAATATTGATCATCACCTTATCCATACTTAAACCCATGCGATTGGCCGTGGCATCAATAATTCTTTTATTGGCCTGGTGGGGAACCAGCCAGGCTATATCGTCGCCAGTTAAATGATTTCTTTCTAATAATTCGTAAGAGACATCTGCCATGCCTTTTACTGCAAACTTAAAAACCTGCGGACCTTCCTGGTAGATATAATGCTCCTTTGCCATTACAGATTCAATAGACGCAGGCTTTGCTGAACCACCTGCTACCATCTTAAGATATTCGACGCCGCTTCCATCTGTTTTCAAAAGACTATCCTGTACACCATAGCCTTCGGCATTTGGTTCAAGTAAAATCGCCGCGGCTGCATCGCCAAAAAGCACACAAGTGGTACGATCGCTGTAATCAACAATACCACTCATCTTATCAGTACCTACTATTACCACTTTTTTATAACGACCACTTTCAATAAAAGATGCGCCGGTAGTTACGCCAAACAAAAACCCGGAGCATGCTGCAGACAGGTCAAAACCAAATGCATTAGTAGCGCCAACTTTGTATGTAATAATATTTGCCGTTGCAGGAAAAGTCATGTCAGGAGTGACGGTACAGCAAATAAGGCAATCAATTTCTATGGGGTCTATTCCTCTTTTTTTGCAAAGCTCTAAAACTGCAGGAATTGCCATTTCCGAAACGCCCTTGTTTTCTCCTTTTAAAATTCTTCGTTCTTCAACCCCGGTTCTTGACTTTATCCATTCATCGCTTGTATCAACCATTGTCTCAAGCTCGGCATTTGTAAGACGGTACTCGGGAACATAAGCGCCAACCGCTGTAATTGCCGCCGTAATTTTTTCCTGCATCTATATTTTTAGGATTTTATTTAAGTGTCGAAATTACAACATCCTGTCAATTACATTATCCGTACATGAAAACAATTTATTAATATTAGCCCTGTTAAATCGAATTACTTATTTTTGGCGCTCTAAAATCTGATATGATCGCATACCTCTCAGGAAAATTTGCATATAAAAATCCAACCGTTGTTTATGTGGACGTTCATGGGGTTGGGTATGATGTGAATATCAGCCTGAATACTTATTCGCATATTCAGCATCTTACCGAAGGGAAATTATTTACCTATCTGCAGATAAAAGAAGATGCGCATACATTGTATGGCTTTTTTGATGCCATGGAAAAGGAAATGTTTGTGTTGTTGATAAGTGTTTCCGGAGTAGGTGCAGCAACGGCACGGATGATGCTGTCCAATATGAAGCCATCCGAAATAAGTAATGCTATAATACAAAACAATGCGAGGGTACTGGAAAGTGTAAAAGGGATTGGAAGAAAAACTGCTGAGAGGCTTGTGCTAGAACTAAGAGACAAAGTTTCCAAAATGTCATCAACTTCGGTTGGTATTCAATCTCATGGCAATAGTTTGGAGCAAGATGCGTTAAATGCTTTAGTGGCCCTTGGAATTTCACGGCCTGTGGGAGAGCAGGCAATTAAAAAAATCATTGTTTCCGATCCAACAATACACACCCTGGAGGAGTTAATAAAAAAAGCCCTAAAAGCTATTTGAGAGAAATCTACCTTAATTAATTTGTCGGATGTTGCTGAACAGAAAATTGGCTCCAAATTTCTTTGGGTTGTTATTGATTTGCCTTCTCTCCATGGCATTTTCAATAGTTGTATGCAGCACCGCTTCAGCACAGGATTCTACATTCAATAACACTACAGATACTTTACACTACCCGATTCATGATCGTCGTGGCGATTTTTACTCAAATTCCAGAAGCACTTTTGATTTTAATCCTCCATCGAACATTACGGATTCAATCGCCTACGATCCTGAAACCAAAAAGTATATCGTTTTTGAAAAAATTGGCAACCGCTACTACCGCACTCCTACTTCTTACACATTTGATGAATTTGCAGCCATGCAGGCAAAAAAATCTGAAACAGAATATTTTAGAAAAAGAGCAAATACCCTCAATATTTTAAACCGGGGAAGAGTAAAACCAAAGCTTAATGTTTACGATAATTTGTTCAATCGTTTATTTGGTAATGGCAAAATTGATATTCAGCCGCAAGGTAATGTAGATGTAACCGCTGGCTACCAGGGACAAAATATTAAGAACCCTACTTTGCCGGAAAGAGCAAGAAAAAATGGAGGGTTTGATTTTGACATGGCGGCTCAATTAAATGTGAATGCAAATATTGGAGATAAATTAAAATTCCCGATCAGTTACAATACACTGGCCAACTTCGATTTTACCAACCAGTTGAAGCTCGACTACAGCGGCACAGACGATGAGATCTTAAAAAGATTTGAAGCAGGTAATGTTTCGTTTCCGTCAAGAAGCACATTGATCCCTGGGGCGCAATCGCTTTTTGGAATAAAGACACAATTACAATTTGGAAAATTATATGTGACTGGTGTGCTTGCGAATCAAAAATCGCAGAGACAATCTGTGAATTTGCAGGGAGGTTCCGCGGCGCAGCAATTTGAGTTTAAAGCGGATGAATATGAAGAAAACCGGCACTTCTTATTAGGACAATATTTCAAAGAGAATTATAATAAAGTGATGAGCAATTTGCCCGCGGTTACCACACCAGTGCAAATTTTAAGACTGGAAGTATGGGTCACGAATAAAAATGGTGCTACCACACAGGCAAGAGATGTTGTTGGTTTAATGGACCTTGGCGAAGCAAAACCTTACCGGCCCTTTGTAGTTAACGGCACGCTGCCCGCGAATGCTACAAACTCTGAATATCAACAGGTGACAAGCAATCCATCGAGTCGCAATGCTGCGCTTATCACCAACCAGCTCTTAGGTATGGGATTAAATCCTGTTCAAGACTTTGAAAAAACATTTGCAAGAAAACTCGATTCTACTCAATACATATATAATTCCAAAGTGGGTTTTCTTTCGCTGAGCCAGCCACTGCAGCCTGATGAAGTATTAGCAGTTGCCTATCAATATTCCTACAATGGAAGAATTTACCAGGTGGGTGAGTTTTCTCAGGACGTAACGCCAGATTCTGTATCGAGCAATCAAAATGTGCTTTTCTTAAAATTATTGAAGGCTACCTCTCAGCGGCCTACACTTCCCATTTGGCAACTGATGATGAAGAACGTGTACAGTGTTGGGTTTGGAACATTGGAAAGGCTTGATTTTAATTTGAATGTGTTATTTGAGCAGCCGGGTTATGGCGCAAAAAGATATCTTCCCTTTGGAGATCTTAACCAGGGAACGCCCATTTTGACGCTCATCAATTTGGATAGGCTCAATAATCAAAATGATCCGCAGCCCGATGGTGTGTTCGACTATGTGGAAGGCTATACTGTGATCCCGCAATACAGCAGGGTAATGTTTCCATTATTACAGCCGTTCGGGCGAGATCTTGCGCCAAAAGTTTTTAGCGATACCACTATTGCAAAAGACAGTCTCTTTTATCCTCTCTATGATTCCATAAAAGCTGTTGCCCAGCAGTTCCCAAACCTAAACAGGTTTGTACTGAAGGGCTCCGCAAAATCATCTGCAACTTCTGATATCAGCATTGGATATAATATACCGCCGGGCTCGGTAAAAGTAACAGCCGGCGGACAACAGCTTAGTGAGAATATTGATTATACCATCAATTATGATCTGGGTACTATCAAAGTAATTAACCAGGCAATTATAAATGCGGGCATCCCCGTGCAGGTAAATTTCGAAAACAATGCCACCTTCGGGCTTCAGTCAAAAAGTTATCTTGCTTTACGGCTCGATTACCTTGCTAAAAACACAGCCAAGGAACAATTATCATTAGGCGCAACAATGGTGCGTTTGAGTGAAAGGCCCTTCTTTACCAAAGTTGATTATGGCGAAGACCCGATCAAAAATACCATGTATGGCCTTGACGCGAATTACCGCAGAGATGTTCCAAGGCTGACTAAACTATTAAATAAACTTCCTTTCTATAGCACCACAGCGCCATCCGCCATAAATGGTTATGCGGAAGTTGCCTTCTTAAAACCTGGCCATTCCCCACAGATAGGCAAGGGAAGTAAAGGAGTAATTTATATTGACAATTTTGAAGGAAGTAAAAGTGATATTGATCTGCGCTTCCCGCCTATATCATGGGCGTTAGCATCCACTCCGTTTGGAGCCACTGATGAAACCGGAAATAATACGCTATTTCCCGAAGCAGGTTTAAATAACAATCTTGATTACGGAAAGAACCGGGCGAAGATTGCCTGGTACCAGATTGAGCCGACATTACAAGATCCAAAAAATGTCAACAACCCTTTAAAAGGACAAAAAACTGCTTTGTCAGACCCAAGGATACGATCTGTTTCACAAACAGAAATTTTTCCTCAGAGAACTACCGACTTTGGGCAAAATCAATTAATCACCTTTGACCTGGCTTATTATCCAACGGACCGGGGCCCATACAATTACGACGCAGCCAATGTAAATGCAGCAGGTAAATTATTGAATCCAAGGCAGCGCTGGGGCGGCTTAATGAGAAATATTGACCAGACAGATTTTGAAACTGCTAATGTTGAATACATTGAATGCTGGATTCAGGATCCCTTCATAAATACTGCCGACAGGCCAAATGCCGATCAATCAGGTGGTGGTAAATTCTATATAAACCTTGGTAATATCTCAGAAGACGTTTTGAAAGACTCCAGAAGATTTTATGAGAATGGGCTTCCGACACCAAATGCTCCATCGCAAATAGACACTTCCGTGTGGGGAAATGTACCACGCAATCCCATACAGGTAACGAATGCTTTCAGCAACGACCCGGCCGACAGGCCTTACCAGGATGTTGGTTTTGATGGCCTGTCAGATACTGCGGAAGTAACAAGAAGAAGAAATGATTATTTAAATATACTCGCCGCAAATTTCGGAGCAACCTCCAAAGTTTACCTGGATGCACTTTCCGATCCTTCTTCAGATGATTATCATTACTATCGCGGAGACGATCTTGATGCCCAGTCAGCAGATATTCTTGCCCGCTATAAAAGATTTAATAACCCGCAGGGAAATTCTCCCATAGCCGATAATAATGCACAATTTTCTTCAGCAGCAACTTTATATCCTGACCAGGAAGATGTAAACCGTGATAACACGCTGAATGAAACAGAAGAATATTTTCAATACATAGTTGACCTGAAACCGCCGGCTGATCCGGCTATGCAAATAGGCCAAAATTTTATTGTTGATAAAAAACTAGTAAACGTGAAGTTGGTGGACGGCAACACACGCGCCGAAACCTGGTACCAGTTAAGAATTCCCATTAATTCATATAATAAAAAGATTGGGAACATTCCGGATTTTAAATCCATTCGTTTTATAAGAATGTTCTTAACCGACTTTACTGACAGCGTTGTGGTACGTTTTGGCAAACTGGATCTTGTTAGAAATACATGGAGGAAATTTCAGTTCAGGCTCGATTCTACCGGCAACTACAGTCCTGAGATTACCACCGATTTTAATGTAGGCGCTGTAAATATTGAAGAAAATGACAAGCGTAGTCCCCTCCCGTATCGCACACCAAGGGAAATAGAAAGGGTTCAAACATTGAGCAACAATGGGGTGAATCTCTTGCAAAATGAACAAGCTCTTACGCTTAAATTTTGCGATCTTTCACGCAAGGACGGCAAGGCAGTTTTTCAAACGTTTGCCAACAGGGATCTAAGGCAGTTTAAAAAACTCGAAATGTACATTCATGCTGAAAAAGCACAGAATACCCCTTTGAATGATGATGACCTGTACGCAACTGTAAGAATGGGAAGTGATTTTGTTTCCAATTATTACGAGGTAAGAATCCCGTTAAAACTTACACCGCTTAATACCGGCCTCGATCCAAACAGTGATGTTTATAATGATACCCTGTGGCGCATGGCCAATAATCTCGACCTTGAATTGCAGGAACTCACGCGGATCAAAACAGCGCGAAATCTTTCAAGCTCCCCGATAAATGTTTTGTACTCAGTGCTTGAGGGCAACGGCCAGACCTACTCGATTATGGGTAACCCCAACCTGGGTGAGATAAAGGGAATTTTAATGGGTGTAAGAAATGATAAAGTAGAGGGTGCCTGCGGTGAACTTTGGTTTAATGAACTCAGGCTTTCATCGCTTGACGAGAAGGGCGGCTGGGCAGGCCTGGCCCGCATTGATGCAAACCTTGCTGACCTTGGAACCATATCAGTTTCAGTCAATACACATACTACAGGCTTTGGCACATTGGAGCAAAAAGTTAATGAAAGGTTCAGGGATTATTTTCTCCAGTTTGATGCTGCAGCCAATCTTGAACTTGGAAAGCTTTTGCCTAAAAACGCAGCTTTATCAATACCTTTCTACGCCAGCATTACACAGTCGATCAGCACACCGGAATACGATCCGTTTGACCTGGATCTTAATTTAAAACAAAAGATAAAGCTGGCTCCTGCCAGCCAGCGGGATTCAATAAGAAAACAGGCAATCGATTTTACATCTACTAAAACAGTAAGCTTTACAAATGTTCATAAGAACAGGACCAACAGCAAAAAGCCAATGCCGTGGGACGTGGAAAATCTTGACCTGAGTTATTCCTTTACAAAAACAACTGCACACAACCCACTTGTAGAATACAACGATGTCACGAAACAGCGCGGAGGCCTGGGATATAACTATGCACCACAGCCAAAGTTTTTTGAGCCTTTTAAAAAGCTTTTCAAAAAAACAAAGACGCATTGGTTTGACCTTATTAAAGATTTCAACGTTAATCCTATCCCATCCCAATTGACCTTTAAGGCTGATGTTTTCAGGCAGTTTGGAGTAATAAAACCGAGGAGTATTGGTGACGATAAATATGTAATTCCTGAAACCTATGACAAGTATTTCACTTTCGACAGGAGCTATATTTTTCGCTGGGATCTTACACATTCATTGAACATAGATTATTCCGCATTGAACAATGCAAGAATTGATGAGCCATTCGGGCGAATTGATACAAAACAAAAAAAGGATACTCTTGAAAGAAATTTCTTTAGCGGCGGTCGGAATACGTTGTTCACTCAATCAATTAATTTTTCTTACAATGTTCCACTCAATAAGTTTCCGTTAACTGACTGGACCACATTGAGGTTGCGCTATTCGGCAAATTACCGCTGGATAGGCGCTTCGAGGCTCGCAGTAAATCTTGGAAATTTCCTGGAGAACGGCCAACAGGAAGAAGCCAATATGCAGCTTGACTTTACAAAACTTTATAGTAAGTCGAAATGGTTAAGGGCACTTGACCAACCGAGGTCAAAGGCTCAAAGCGACACAACAACAAACGCGGCTAAGGGTGATACTTCTGCCTTAAAAAAACCAAATCAAAAAGTAAAAAAAGATCCCAAGGCATTGCCTGAATTAAGCGGTGCTGTAAGAGCCTTTGGAAAAATACTAACGAGTATAAAATCGGTGAACGCAACGCTGTCACAAAACAGTAACACGAGGCTGCCGGGATATACTGACAGCACAAAAATACTGGGAGAAAATTTCCGCAGTATGGCGCCAGGCTTTGATTTTATTTTGGGAAAGCAACCAGATAGTAACTGGCTGAACCGCGCTGCAGACCGGGGACTTATTTCAAAAGACTCGAACTTTAATGATCTGTTTGTCCAGAATTTCGATCAGCGAATTACAATATCAGCGCAACTTGAACCTGTGCGTGATCTTACCATTGATGTGAATATTGATAAAACTTTCAATAAAAATTATTCGGAAACCTTTAAGGATACTTCCGGTTCCGGCAATGGCTTTGCACACCTTACTCCTTATATTGGCGGTGGGTTTAACGTAAGTTATATAGCCTTCAATACCTTATTCGAAAAATACAATCCCAACCAGATTTCCGGAACATTTATTAAGTTCCAGGATTACCGGCAGGTATTATCGAAACGATTGGGCGCATTGAATACCTATAGTAAACTCGCGGGAAATCCAGCAGGGGCCGATGGTTATGCTTTAGGCTACGGACGCTACGCTGTAGATGTGCTGGTTCCTGCTTTTATCGCGGCTTACACCGGCCAGGACCCAACAAAAGTTTCGTTAGTAAAACAAAATAATCCCAATTTAAAATCAAATCCATTTAGGGATATATTGCCAAAGCCAAACTGGCGAATAACGTATAACGGACTTAGCAGGGTGAAAGGACTTGATAAAATATTTACAAATTTCTCGCTGACGCATGCATATAATGCGAGCCTGGGAATGAACAGCTTTACTTCAGCCTTATTATATCGTGATGTTTCAAGATTTGGATATCCGTCCTTTATAGATACCGTTTCCAACAATTACATCCCGTTCTTCTTAATTCCCAATATAACTATACAGGAACAATTTGCTCCTTTAGTTGGCATCGATATGAGTTTCACCAACCAGCTTTCGTTGAAGTTTGAATATACTAAGCAAAGACAGCTTAGCCTTAGCCTGATTGATTACCAGTTGAGTGAAGTGCGTTCTACAGAATATACGTTTGGTGGCGGTTTCCGCAAACGTGGATTAAAGCTTCCTTTCAAAGTACCCTTTACAAAACAGGATACAAAGAAACTGGACAATGAAATTAATTTCAGGCTGGATTTCAAGATAAGAGACAATGTAACTGCCAACAGCCGCCTCGACCAGAACAGCGCATTCGCAACAAACGGAAGTAAAGAAATTACCATAAGCCCTACCATAGATTACTACATCAGCAACCGTATCAATGTAAAATTGTACTTCGATCAGAGACGGGTGAATCCATATATTTCTTCGTCGCCGCCTACGGTTGATACGAGGGCAGGTGTACAGGTGAGAATATCGTTGTCGCAGTAATTTTCCACTGCCGCATTCTTAATTCTAATGGTCACAATTCTATGAATTTTGTAAAAGTGAAGAGTTATCGTGGGATAAAAGACTGTTACCTTTAAATATTGACTTGCATATATTCCAGGTCAAAAGAAGGGTTTTTACAAAACTATTTAAACTTAAAGCAACTCTTAATTTCATAAAACAATACAATGGGCAAACCAAATTCTGCTGCCCAAAACCCTTTACCATAAAGCAATTGAACTGCAACGAAATACAGCGTCCAACAATTTGAATCTAAATATTTACAAAAAAAATTCCCGGTTTACTATAATTTAAAAACTGGATACCCTACCTTTGTTGTAGACAATTGAATTTATCAACCAGATGAAATCTTTCTTTACTATAAAGTTTATGTGTATTTCTTCTCAGCCCATGGGTGGTTGTTGACCTTCGATGACTATCCACATTCCTACCATATTATTCCTAACCAAGTCCCAATTTTTTAACCGCTTTTTACAAGAGATAACTATTTAAAATGCATCCGCTTCAAAAACATATCTCTCTTATATCAGAAAAGGTTGATGCTTTAAGCATTGAAGAGGTCCTTTCTGATTTAGCAGAACAATTTCCCGGCCAGGTAACATTTTCAACAAGCTTTAGTTTCGAAGATCAGCTTATTACTCATAAAATTTTGAAGAATCAAATTCCTATAAGCATTTTCACATTAGACACCGGGCGTCTTTTTCCTGAAACATATTCCGTATGGAATTCTACCAACGAAAATTATAAGACTAAGATAACAGCCTACTATCCTGATCAATCTTTATTGCAGGAATTCGTTGCAGAAAAAGGCCCAAACTCATTCTATGAATCAGTAGAGAATAGAAAAGGTTGTTGTTATATAAGAAAAGTAGAACCTCTTAAGCGTGCGCTAAAAGGAAAAGCGATTTGGGTAACTGGTTTACGGGCGGAACATTCTGAAAATCGACAGGATATGCCCCAGGTTGAGTGGGACGAGGGAAACCAGGTTATAAAATACCATCCTATTTTACATTGGACAACTGAGGAAGTAAAACACTATATTAATAAGAATGATATTCCTTACAACCCATTACACGACCGCGGGTTTGTAAGCATTGGATGTGCCCCATGCACGAGAGCCGTAAGGCCCGGTGAAAGTTTCAGGGCAGGCCGCTGGTGGTGGGAAGACAGCACAAAAAAAGAATGCGGATTACATGTACACGTTGTTGATTAAAAATATGAATGAAAAAATTGAAAAATGACTAAACACTATTTAGACTACTTGGGCCAACTGGAATCTGAGGCCATTCATATTATGCGTGAAGTCGCAGGGCAGTTTGAGCACCCTGCGTTGCTATTTTCAGGCGGTAAAGATTCTATTACACTCGTCCATCTTGCATTAAAAGCTTTTAGGCCCGGTAAGTTTCCTTTTCCATTAGTACATATTGATACAGGACATAATTTCCCCGAGGCACTAAATTTCAGAGATGCGCTTGTAGAAAAAATAGGCGAAAAATTAATTGTGAGGAAAGTAGAAGATACCATTAAAGAAAAAAATCTTACTGAACTTAAGGGAAAGTTCAACAGCCGCAACGCGCTGCAAACTTATACGCTTCTTGATATTATTGATGAATTCAAATTTGATGTGTTGATAGGTGGCGCAAGAAGGGACGAGGAAAAAGCAAGGGCAAAGGAGAGAATATTTTCTGTAAGAGATGAGTTTGGACAATGGAATCCAAAACTGCAACGCCCTGAACTTTGGAACACCTACAACGGTAAAATTCACAAAGGCGAAAACGTTCGCGCTTTTCCCATAAGCAATTGGACAGAACTTGATATTTGGAATTATATCCGCAGTGAAAAAATTGATCTGCCTTCTATCTACTTCGCACACGAAAGAGAAGTAATTGAGTATGACGGCCAGTTAGTAGCAGTATCCGAGTACATGCAAATAGAACCAACAGATGTAGTTTCAAAAAAACGAGTAAGGTACAGAACAGTTGGTGATATGACTTGCACTGCAGCAGTTGAATCCAACGCAACACTAATCGATGACATTATCACGGAAATAATTGCAACCAAAACAAGTGAGCGGGGCGAAACAAGAATTGACGACAGGGTCTCAGAAGCCGCGATGGAGGATAGAAAAAAGGGCGGATATTTTTAATAAGAGTGGCGAGTAGGTCAGTTGTGAAAAGAACACACTGAAGCTACTTGCGATTCACATTCACAACTCACAATGGACATACTAAGATTTATTACTGCAGGAAGTGTTGATGACGGCAAAAGCACATTGATAGGCAGATTGCTCTATGATAGCAAATCAATATTAATTGATCAGCTAGCTGCAATTGAAAAACAAAGCAGGAATAAGCAAAATGGCGAAATAGACCTTGCCTTATTAACAGATGGTTTACGTGCCGAGCGTGAGCAGGGAATTACCATTGATGTTGCTTATAAATATTTTTCAACCCCTAAAAGGAAATTCATTATTGCTGATGCACCCGGGCATATTCAATACACGCGAAATATGGTTACCGGCGCATCTAATTCTGAACTTGCAATAATATTGGTTGATGCAAGAAACGGAGTGGTAGAGCAAACACGCCGTCATTCAATCATAACTTCTCTTTTAAACATTCCGCACGTTGTTGTGGCAATTAATAAAATGGACCTGGTTGATTATTCACAGGATGTATATAACAACATTGTGATTGATTATGTGAAGGTGGCAGAATCTTTAGGCTTGAAAGATGTTACTTATATTCCAATCAGTGCATTGAATGGCGATAACATTGTTGAAAAGTCTGAAAAATTTCCATGGTACGAAGGCGAGTCTTTACTGCATCTTCTAGAAAATGTAGAGCTGAGGTCCGATATCAATTTAACCGATGGAAGATTTCCTGTGCAGCTTGTAATTCGTCCGCAAGCAGCAGAACTTCACGATTACAGGGGATATGCAGGTAAGATAATAAGCGGCGTTTATAAAAAAGGTGATAAAATTATTGTTCAGCCTTCGGGAATTGAAAGCACTATTAAAGCGATAGAAATAGGTGGCAAAGAAATAGACGAAGCCTTCGCTCCGCAAAGTGTAGTGATGCACCTTGAAGATAATGTGGATGTAAGCCGTGGTGATATGATCGTTCACAGGGATAACCAACCAGCAACTGAACAGGAATTTGAAGTGCTGCTTTGCTGGATGGGAAATAAACCCTTAATACCGCGTAATAAATATTTTTTACAAATCAACAGCCAGGTAGTAAGGGCTGTGGTAAACGAAATTGAGTATAAACTGGATGTAAATACTTTACAGAAAAATTATTCTCCCGAAAAAGCAGAGCTTAATGACATCGTGAAAGCAACTATAAAAACTGCTTCGCCGGTAATTTTTGATTCTTATAAAAAACTGAGAGAAAACGGAGGCGCCATATTGATTGATGAAACAAGTTGCGTTACCGTAGGTGCCTGCATGATTCAATAGGTTTAATAATTTTTTTTGATAAAATATCCTACTAATTAAGTAGACTGGTAATGACACAACAATTAAAAAGCGGAAGGTTGATTATTGCTGGCGCCGGGCCCGGTGATCCTGATTTGGTTACTATGAAAGCAGTTAAATTCTTGCAACAAGCTGACGTCGTGTTGACTGACCGCCTGGTGAGTGAGGTGATTTTAGAAAGCTACGTGAATCCTTCTGCTGAAATTATTCGCGTAGGAAAACAGTGCCGCCGCGGCATCTCAACACCACAGCAAACCATCAATGAACTGATCGTACACCATTGCCTGTTAGGCAAGTTAGTGGTAAGATTAAAGGGCGGTGATGTTTCAATTTTTTCAAATATTATGGATGAACTTGAAACGGTTATTGCTAATAAAATTCCTTTTGAAATAGTGCCCGGTGTTACAGCCGCTTTAGGCGCCGCGGCTTACGCAGGAATTCCTCTTACGGCCAGAGGTTATGCTACATCGGTACGTTTTCTTACTTATTATAAATCTGATATTGTTACAGACGCGTATTGGAAAGAACTGGCAAATACAGAAGACACTCTTGTACTTTACATGTCTTCCGAGACCTTAGATAATGTGATTGAAAAACTGACCCGCAATAATATTCATGAAGATAAATTATTGGCAATAGTGGAGCAGGCAACAACGCCTCTTCAAAATATTCATATTGCCAACTTATATGATTACCATAAAAAATTAAAAGGAAGATCATTCATTTCTCCGTCTTTGGTGATTATTGGAAAAGTAGTTTCTCTTCATGAACAATTTGCGTGGCTCACAAATAATCATGATCATAAAAGCTATTTTAAACCATTGAAAAAACCCGTGATCAACTTCAATAATCCTGAAAATTCGCATTACAATGTTGGCTGAAAATAAATTGAAAACTTTACTGGACCTCATTGATAAATCTACCAAAGAAGAATTGATTTGGATGAATGGTTACTTAAATGGACTTGTATCAAAAGAGGTTTCAACAAATGTTCCTGCTGTCGCTAAAAGCGGGGTAAATAAAATTACCATTGCTTACGGAACTGAAACAGGTAACTCGAAAAAGCTGGCAACCGAATTTGCTTCCAAAGCAAAAAAAATCGGCATTAATGCCAGGGTACAAAGCATGGATCAATACCGCCTGAATGATCTTACTAAAGAAGAATATTTTTTAGCCGTTATCAGTACTCACGGTGATGGTGAGCCGCCTGCTGCAGCAAAGAAGTTTTATGATCATGTGCATCAGAATGGCTTTAAACTTGACAAATTAAAATACAGTGTGCTTGCGCTAGGCGACATCTCCTATCCCCTTTTTTGTAAGGCAGGAGAAGACGTAGATGAGCAGCTTACCAAGCTTGGAGGAAAGCGGTTTTTCCCCATCCAAAAATGCGACGTTGACTACGAAGCTGAAGCCGGTGAATGGTTTGAAGAAATAATAAAAACCCTTAATACAAATTCAGAAGTCCCTTCAATAGCTGCTCCGAAAATATTAACTAAAAAATCTTCCGGGAAAAAAATATATAACGGGAAATTACTTTCTCATATTAATTTAAATGACAGGGGCAGCATTAAAGAAACCTATCATATAGAAATTGAGGCCGAAGATGTAGCTTATTTGCCCGGAGATTCTATAGGCATTGTTCCTGAAAATAAAAAAGCAATAGTTGAAGAAATTATTTATATCACGGGAACAGATGAAACTGCTACTGTTGATTACAAGGATGAATTGTTTTCAGTTTATGATCTTCTCCATAAAAAATTGAACATCACTTACCTGCCGGAGCGTGTGGTGAAACACTACGCAGCAATTGTGGAGAAAGATATAATTATACAAAGAACTGACCTGCTTGATTTGTTGAAAATTTATCCTGTAAAAGATTCCGACCAGTTTACGGAGGTTGTAAAAATATTGGAACCTACTGCACCACGGCTATACTCGATAGCTTCCTCGCCTGAAGCACATTCCGGGGAAATTCATATTACAGTTGCCAGAAATTCTTTTAAAGTAAATGACAAAATTGAATATGGATTGGCTTCAGAATTTTTATCTCATTTTAATATGGAGAAAGAACTCCGGTTTTATATACATCCTAACAATCGCTTCCGGCTACCGGAAGAAGATAAAAATATAATCATGATCGGTCCTGGAACCGGGATTGCTCCTTTCCGTTCCTACATTGCAGAGCGGGATGCCACAGGCGCTTCTGGAAAGAACTGGTTATTTTTTGGAGAACAACATTTTGTCACTGATTTTCTTTATCAAAGTGAAATACAAAATTGGTTTGACACCGGTGTTCTTACTAAAGTGAGTACTGCTTTTTCAAGAGATCAAAATGAAAAAATTTACGTACAGCACAAGATGATACAGCATGGCAACGAACTTTTTGAATGGATACATACCGGTGGTTATGTGTATGTATGCGGTACGAAGGATCCTATGAGTTTCGATGTTGAAGCAACACTGATAAAAATAATTGAGCAATTTGGTGAGAGATCAAAACCCGATGCTGAAAAGTATTTGGATAATTTAAAAGAAGAAGGGAGATATATTACAGATGTTTATTAACACTAACGAAGCAAATTATTTCTGCTTACACTAATTCTGTTTCGTATGATTCTATTCGTGTAAGTAGAAATAATTACTATAATAAAAGTTTTCAAATACAATCAATGGCTGAACAATTATCACCGATAGAAAAAATAAAAACTGAAAGTGACTCTTTACGTGGCACTATAGAAGAAAGTTTGCACGATGAACTAACCGGAGCCCTGCGTGAAGACGATCAGTCTTTAATAAAATTTCATGGCATTTATCAACAGGATGACCGCGATCGTCGCGATGAGAGAGCTGAAAAAAAATTGGAGCGATTGTTTTCTTTTATGATAAGGTTACGTTTGCCCGGCGGATTTTTAACTTCGGATCAGTGGATTGATGTAAATGAAATTGCCGGCGATTATTCAACAGGCGTGATTAAAATAACTACCAGGCAAACTATTCAATTACACGGTTTATTTAAGTCCAAATTAAAACCTACAATCCAGGATTTTAATAAAGCGAAATTGGATTCTATAGCAACTTGTGGCGATATCAATCGCAATGTGATGTGTAGTGCACATCCTATGCAATCAGCGATACATGAGCAGGTTTTTGCTTACGCAGATAAGATCAGCAGTATGCTCATGCCGAAAACAAGAGCCTATTATGAGATATGGCTCGACGAAGAAAAAATATTGGACAAAAAAGATGAAGAAGATCCATTGTACCAGGACAGCTATATGCCCAGGAAATTTAAAATCGGTATTGCTATTCCTCCCAACAATGATGTGGATGTATTTACAAATGATATTGGCTTGATAGCCATCATTGAAAATGAAAAACTACTGGGTTTTAATATTGCAATCGGTGGCGGATTATCAACAACACACGGAAACGCACAAACGTATGCACGGCTAGGTACTGTGATTGGGTTTGCCGACAGTGAAGAAAAAACACTAAGGGCGATTTATGAAATACTTACTGTTCAACGAGACTTCGGAAATCGCAGTGACCGCAAGTTTGCACGCCTTAAATACACAGTGGACAGATTGGGAGTTGAAAACTTCAAGGCGGAGGTTGAAAAAAGACTAGATTTCAAACTGGAAGAAGCAAGGCCTTACACATTTACTGGCCGTCACGATTACTATGGTTGGTTTAAAAATGAACAAGGCAAGTGGTATTACACGCCGTTTGTAGAAAATGGACGAATACTTGACGATGAACAAGTGGCTTTGAAATCGGCTTTGCTTGAAGTTGCAAAAACAGGAAAAGTAAATTTCAGGTTCACAGGTAATCAAAATGTAATCGTGGGTGATGTAGCTGAGGAAGACAAAGCATCTGTAAATAAAATCTTAGAGCAATTCAAAATAATTGAACATACTGATAAAGCCACGGCCATCCGAAAAAATTCAATGGCCTGCGTGGCTTTACCCACCTGTCCCCTTGCTCTTGCAGAAGCACAGCGTTACATGCCTTCATTAATTACCAAGATAGAAAACTTGCTCGCAAAATATAGCCTTGAAGATGAAGACATCATAATAAGGATGACAGGCTGCCCCAACGGATGTGCAAGGGCTTACAATGCTGAAATAGGGTTCGTGGGCACAGCAACTGGCAAATATAATCTTCATTTTGGTGGAGATCATGAAGGGCTTCGTCTAAATAAAATATATAAAGAAAGCCTTGATGAAACTGCGATACTGAGCGAGCTTAATAGCTTGTTCGCGGATTTCAAAAAAGAGAGAAATGGCAATGAAAAGTTTGGAGATTATTCTTTTAGAAAATTATTTAATTAAATTAAATAAATGGCGGAAAATATATAATATTTACCCTGCCGTTCATGCCTCAATTACAATTTCCTATATCAGAAGACACTATCAAGCTAAAGGTCAGAAGCGAAATATTGGATAAGCCAGGGTATTTAAACAAGTCCTTTTTTTTCATCAAAAAGAGGCTTTTAAAGAAATAAATTTTAGACTTTCTACCACCACAAGTTTACCATGCCAATACATGAAAATCCTTCAACAGCGGATCACAAAATCAATCTATCCAGATCAGAATGTTGTTCGCTTGAATATTTATTCGAAGTTTAAAAACAGGAAATTTCATGAATCACATAAACCAGCCTAAGGTGATAGAAGAAAAACAAGAAATAATAATTGAAGAAGGTAATAATCTTTTCCCTGTTTTTTTTAAGCTTGAAACCTTGCGTTTACTTATTATAGGCGGAGGCAACGTTGGCCTTGAGAAATTAACGGCAGTAGTAGAAAATTCGCCGGCTACGTCTATATACCTTGTGTCGATAACCGTGAATGATGAAATATATGAACTCGCAAAAACTATTTCAAATATTGTGATAGAAGAAAGAGCTTATACAACTGCTGACATAGAACAGGCAGACCTTGTAATAGCCGCTGTGAACGACATTAAAACAAGTGAACAAATAAGGCATGATGCCCATCAAAAAAGTAAGCTGGTAAATGTTGCCGATAAGCCTGAATTGTGTGATTTCTATTTAAGCTCTATCGTAAAGAAAGGTAACCTTAAAATCGCGATTTCGACAAATGGAAAATCACCAACGATAGCCAAGCGACTGAAAGAACAAATTAATGAATTGATGCCTGACGAAATAGGAAATGTATTAGATAACATGCATATAATTAGAAACGGACTGAATGGAGATTTTGCAGATAAAGTAAAACATTTGAATAACATTACAACTGTACTTGCAGCTAAGCAAACTACTCTTGACACCGGCAAAAAAAATGGTACAAAAAAATGGCAGAAAATTGTTAAGTGGTGCTTATTCGCCTTTTGCTTTATGATAATAGGACATTGGATTTTATCTTATGTCCCGCTTCACCAGATAGCCGGCAGCTTAAGATCAATTCCTGAATTCGCAGATCCAAAGCCATTCCTGATTATGTTCTTAACCGGCTTCATTGCCCAGATGGTTGATGGCTCCCTGGGCATGGGATATGGCACCATATCTACTACTTTTCTTTTAGCAAATGGGGTAAGCCCTGCTATAGTTAGCAGCAGAGTTCACTCGGCGAGAGTCTTTTCCAGCGGCGTTTCAGGGTATAGCCATCACCGCTTTGGAAATATCAATAAGAAATTATTCAGGGCACTTGTCATACCAGGAATTATTGGCGCAATTATAGGCGCAACCCTTGCATTTTTTGCTCAAAAATATTCAAGCTATATCCGCATTCCTCTGTCTGTTTATACCCTGTACCTGGGATATTTTATTTTAAGAAAAGCATTTAAAAAGAAGCAGCTTCAGGGCAAAATAAAAAGAGCGGGATGGCTTGCAACAATAGGTGGCTTTATGGATTCCTTTGCAGGCGGTGGTTGGGGTACGTTGGTTACAAGTACGCTAATCTCGAAAAGAAAAAATCCCCGTTACGTCATCGGTTCTGTTTGCCTTGCAGAATTTTTTGTAGTGCTGTGCAGTTCTATTACATTTTTCATCTTTCTTAAAAGCCTACCCTTAATTGATATTGCAGGATTGATATTTGGCGGCTTACTCGCTGCACCATTAGCTGCAAGATTAGTCGGAAAAGTCCCGGTTAAAAAAATGTTTATTGCCATAGGAGCATTGGTAATAATTACAAGTTGTATGACTTTGTGGAAAGTGTTGGGGCAACTGATGCATGCATAGTAAAGGATTGATCAGAAACGCAATTCATCTTCACTGGTATTAAATTCAAAAAAAGTTTTTTTCCATAAAAGATATTTAATTCTTTCTCGCTTAAATTGTAATATTATCCTTCGGTTCGTGAAGATGAATTTCACAACTCAGTAATCATTGTAATTGCACATGAAAAGTATTCTTTTTTTTACCAAAAGCATAAACACATTATTTTTTTCAAAAAGGAAATACTGCTATAAGCTGTTATTGCCTTTGTTCTTATTTATCGTGACAAACACATTTGCCCAAAAAAGTTACCAGGTATTAAGTGTGCCTGCTATAAAAGAATATACACACATTAATATCAAAGGAAATAGCGTACTGGCAAGTGGCAGATATGTAACTCCAGCCGGTGAAACGATCCAGATAACTCATGACCCTTTCGGAATGGCCATCTCCCCGGACGGTAAAAAAACCGTAACGATTCACAACGGTGTGTTTACCATTATTGATAATGAAACGCTTACCAACACAAGGGTTCCCAGCTATGATAGCAGTATCAAATCGCCCTTTTCCAACGGATCGTTTTTAGGCGTAGCCTTTGCACCGGATTCAAAGGAAGTATATTTAAGCGGGGGTGATAATGGAGCCGTAATTGTATATGATATTGAAAAATTTGAGAGGCTTGATTCTATTTCATTAAACGGAATGGTTGATTCTATTGATTATGAAGACAGCTTTACTTCTGATCTTTTATTAAATGAAAATAACAATGAGTTACTCGTTTTAGACAGGGGCAATTTCAGAATGGTACGCATTGACCTGGCTACGAAAAAAATAACCGCTTCCATTAAAACAGGAAGACAACCTTTTGGTTTTTCTATAAGCCCCGATAAAAAAATTGCATTTGTAGCGAATGTTGGCATGTACGATTATCCGTTACTGCCTGATCTCACTCCACAGAATTACGACAGTCTTTTACTACCTATTCAGCCTTATGGTAACGATACCAAAGAATCAATCAACGGCTATACCTGGCATGGCAGAAAAATTCCCGGAGTTGGAAGTCCTTCTTCACCTGAAGCCATGAGCGTTTATACCATAGACCTCAATACTAATAAAGTGATGGATAGGTTTAAAACAGGATACCAGGTAGGGCAAATGGTGGAAGGTGCAGAAGTAACGGGTGGTGCAAGTCCCAACTCAATTGCTGTTGGCGATAAATACGCTTACGTAACTAATGCAACCAATGACAATATTTCTGTTATCGATTATCGTCAGCATAAAATTATTGGCCACATAGATATTAAAACAGACTCTCTTATTGACCACTATCGCGGCCTGTTACCTTTTGGAATATCATTAAGTAAGGATGAAAAAACTTTGTATGCTGCTTTGCTCGGGTTTAATGCGGTTGCCGTTATTGATGTTGATACTAAAAAGACTAAAGGCCTTATACCAACTGGCTGGGGCACTACACGGGTGCTGCCTTCCAACGATGAAAAAGATTTATACGTGATCAGTTGCCGTGGCTATGGCGCAGGGCCGAATGGAGGGAAGGATTTTATTGAACCTATCCAGGGAACTTACATTGGAGATATACAACTTGCAACGTTTCAAAAAATAAGAATACCCGATCAACAGCAATTGGCAGTTTATACCAGACAGGTAATTGATAATACTTTTCATAAAATAACTGTTACCGACGATGGCATAAATCCTTTACCTCCTCTCCAAAATATCAGAAAAAGTCCCATTAAATATATTGTGTACATCACCAAGGAAAACAGAACCTATGATGAAGTTATGGGCCAGTTAAAGACTGGTATTGGCGACCCGACTCTTGCAAGATTCGGGGTTGACGTAAATATTATCGCGAAAGATAAAACGTTGTATCATGTGAACATTGCACCCAACCATTTAAAGATTGCAAAACAGTTTGCTTTCGGCGATAACTATTATTGCGATAGCGATGCATCTATTCACGGGCATCATTGGATGATGGGTGTAATACCCAACGAATGGGTTGAAACAAACTCAAGTGTTGATAAAACATCAAAGCTTTTTTCCAAGGCATCCGGCAGGAGATTTCCAGGCTCAACAGGAAGTATAGACCCCGAAGATTATGCTGAAAGAGGAGGTTTGTGGGAAGCAATGGAAAGAAGTAAAGTATCATTTTACAATTTCGGCGAAGCCAACGAAACCGCGCATAACAGGGAAGAATGGTACGATACTGCAACCGGCTCCGGGCATGGTGTAATGGTGCCTATGCAAAAGGCATTGTATCCGCGTACGAGCCACAATTACGCAGGCTTCAACACTAATATTCCGGATCAGTTTAGAATGGATCAATTTGAAGGTGAGTTTACCAAAATGTGGCTGAAAGGAAAAAGTAAAATGCCGCAGCTCATCACCATGCAGGTACCTAATGATCATACAGCTTCTCCCCGCCCTGAGTATGGATATCCTTTCTATCACTCTTATGTGGCGGATAATGATCTTGCTATAGGAAGGATTTTGCATTTTTTGTCAAGAACACCTTATTGGAAAAATATGCTGGTAATTATTACAGAAGATGATCCGCAGGGTGGTGTTGATCATGTAGATGCACATCGCAGTATTTTGATGATGGCCGGCCCCTATGTAAAGCACGGATATGTTTCTCATAACCACGCTAATTTTGGTTCCATATTAAAAGTTATTTATACCATTCTTAATGTTCCTTATGTAAATCAGTATGATGCCACAGCAACATTGCTGCAGGATTTCTTTACGGACAAACCTGATTATAAACCATACTCGCTTGTATTTCCATCGAAAGAGGTTTTTGAACCACAAATCGCAATGAAGCGTTACAACAGAAAAATCGACTGGCGTAAAGTAATGAAGGGCCCTGAAATGGATGATGAAGATGATTTAAGAAAGGAACATTATAAGCAACAGGGGGTAATCATAAAAAAGAAAGATTAAAGGTTAAACTCGTTTTTCGTTGTTAATGTCCATCAGAAAGCGGTTATTAGAAAGAATAAAAAAAGGTTACTGTATTTTCACTACAATAACCTTTATAAGATATTTCAAAATTATTGAGGCTTCTATTTTTTTACCCCAATAAGTCTTTCGATACATCAGGAGTTAAATTTTGGAAATGCAATAAAGCCTCCTTTTTTGGAACGCCCTTCAATAATGTCAATATCGGTAGACGTATTTTCTTTTACAATTTTATTTTCAGGCCAGGCTATGAAGCCTCCATCTTTTAAACGCCTTTCGGCTGTATAGATATTTTTTTCTTCAAATGATTTAGTTGCCAATACGCTGTGATTAATTTTTTTGCGTACTCTATTCTTTTTAGGTCTGTTTTTTTCAAGATTGTTATTCATAAAATTTTCTTTTAATTGTTATTTATTCAATTTTCATCATGCGGGTTAAAAATGCTGTACCAAAGCCTAATATGGCTATGAGTGCAAATGACCATCTCAAATTGATAGCCTGTGCCACAAACCCTATAAGCGGCGGGCCGATTAAAAACCCTAAAAATCCAATGGTAGAAACGGTGGCAAGCGCAGTGCTTGCAGACATAGTTTTTGAACGCCCTGCAATACCATATACAATAGGTACTACAGATGATACGCCAAACCCCACAAGGAAAAAACCAATTGTTGCTGTACCCAGATATGGAAAGGCAACAGCAGTTAATAGTCCGGTTGTTATTAATACTCCGCTCAGTTGGAGCATGCGCTTTACACCGATTTTGGTTACAATCCAATCACCCAGAAACCGGCCTAAGGCCATGGTGCTTGTAAAAGCCAGGTATCCCAGCGTGGTTAATGATACCGGCGCCGATACTACTTTCTTAAAGTAAACCCCACTCCAATCCGCCATTGCTCCTTCGCACAACAGGCAACAAAATGCAATGATTCCCAGTACAAGGATTTGCCTGTCTGGCTTTACAAATAATTTTTGCGATTTGCTTGAAGTATCGTCATGCGGTAGTGTGAAGCGATATGAAATTAAAGCCAACAAACCGGCTAATACAAAAACCAACGAGAAATGCAGCAGCGGGGAAAATCCTGCTGAAACAAACAAAGTTCCGATCGCTGCGCCGGTAAATCCGGCAACGCTCCACAAGCCATGGAAAGATGCCATAATAGATTTGCCATATAATTTTTCTATGCCAACGGCCTGTGTATTCATCGCAATATTTATCACATTGGCAAATAGTCCAAACAGGAACAAGCCCAATGTTAGCACCCATATTGAACCGGCCACACCAAGAAGAATTAACGTCATCGGGTATAAAATTGCACCCGCAACCACCAACTTCCGGCTGCCAAAATTTCCAACAAGCCAGCCAGAAAGAGGAAGGCTCGTCATTAATCCGGCGGGCAATGCAAACAAGACACCCCCGAGTCCAGCATCGCTAAGTTGCAATTTGTTTTGAATATCAGGTATACGGCTTGCCCATGTGGCAAAAGTAAGTCCTGCAACAAAGAAGAATACACTTGTTGCAATTCTGTAAATACGCGATAAGGTCGCCATATTTAAAAATGATAATTCCGCTGATTCAGGTTTTTTCGAAATGCCTGGCACAAACACAATCCGCTTTGCAACACTAATGCTTGAATTCATAAACTCTATTTTAATATTGTTTCTAAAAGGAATGCCTGCTGTACATTAGCAGGCAATCGTTAGTAGTTATTTTAGGGCTTTGTGATAATTTTTAAAGCCCAAGTTTTTGTTTTAGTTTTATTTTTTTTAAAATGTTTTTAAATGATCCGGACATTCTTTCCGGCATTTACTACTTCACCAACCATAGCAAGGTCTGCCTGTTTCGGTTGCGAAATAAGTATCAAATCAATATCAGAATCCTGGATAATTGAGTTAATATCTTCCACAACTTGCACACCCGGATATTCTGCCAAAGCACTTTCACCTGCAACTTTATTGGTCGTCTTAATTTTCTTTACTATGTAGCCATCCGGGTTATTTTGCGAAGTAATCTTCGACAATCCTTCTCTTGAGCTACACTCTATTAATCCTATATTTTTATTCGTTTTCATGTTTTTTATTTTAATTGCTTTTTAATATTCTTTCTTCTCACATCCAATAACGCAAAATTATCTAATTTAGTTTAATCGTTTAAACAGATGTACTATAATAATGCCAAAAAGTAAAAATAGTAACCCATATATTTTCTAAATGACTGATTTTATGTAGATTACAAAAATTACCGGAGCTTTGTTAAGATTTGTTCAACCTGAATTATTGTCATGAAAAAGAAAGTATCGTTAAAAGATATTGCAAGCAAAGTAGGCGTTTCAACTGCATTAGTCTCCTACGTTCTCAATAATCAAAAATCCGGAAGGATAAGAAAAGAAGTTGCACTGAAAATAAAAGAAACCGCTAAAGAATTAAACTACCGTACCAACCAGATTGCCAGGAGCCTTAAACTGCAAAAAACTTTCACAATAGGCTTAATAGTCGGAGATATTTCAAATCCATTTTTTTCGAGCCTGGCCCGCATCATCGAAGATGAGGCTGATAAAAAAAATTATACCGTGATCTTTGGAAGCGCTGATGAAAATGCCGAAAAGTCCTTTAAGTTGATGAATACGTTGCTCGACCGGCAGGTTGATGGATTCATAATAGCACCAGCTGAAAATGGTGAATCCAATATCAATTATTTAAAAGAGCATGACATTCCTTTTGTGCTTATTGACCGCTGTTTCCCGGAGATAGAAACAAATTGGGTGACATTGGATAATTACAAAGCCGCATATTCAGCTACTCAGCACCTTCTTGACGGAAGCAATAATAAGATCGGGCTTATTACATATAAAACCAGTCTTTTAAATTTACAGGACAGGAAAAAAGGATACGAGAATGCCTTGAAGGACAACAAAATTGCTTACGATATTGCCTGGTGTAAAGAAGTTTTATTTGCTGATAACATGAAACTTTTAGTGGAGCAAGCAGTAGATGAACTTTTGCTATTGCCTGAGCCTGTTGATGCAATATTATTTACTTCCAATACACTGGCCCTTTTTGGCTTGAAACATATTCATTCAAAAGGAATAAAAATACCGGGCAATCTTTCAATAATTACTTTTGATCAGATGGATGCGTCAGATTTATTTTATGCGCCGCTTACGTATCTAAAGCAACCGATTGAAGAAATGGGGCAACTTGCCACAAAAATCTTGTTAGAAACAATTGATGATAAAAAAGAAATTACGCAAGTGAGTTTAGAGGCAACGTTGGTAATCCGCGAATCTACCAGGGCGGCCCCGTCTTCATAAAATGGCGATTGCATTTCTTAACTATTTACTTTTAGCTGACAATTTCGGTTATCAAGATGCGAATTTTCCTTTGGCTTTGCTGTAACGTTCTGCATGAAGTACATTTGCCAAAATTATTAATAAGCCCAATCAAGTATCAAGAGAGTTATGGAACAAAATCCTATTACAAAAGCTATTCGCACCCAAACGGAACGTACCAATCAAAAGGAGCATTCCACGCCTTTATTTCTAACAAGCAGTTTTTGTTTTGATAATGCTGAAGACATGAGAGCGGCATTTGCAGATGAGACGGATGATAATATTTACAGCCGTTTTAGTAATCCTACCGTAAATGAATTTGTAGATAAAATGGTTGCCCTGGAAGGCGCTGAAGCGGGTGTTGCGACTGCCACAGGTATGAGTGCCGTGTTTGCAAGTTTTATGGCGTTGTTAAAAAGCGGTGATCATCTGTTATCCTGCGATGCAGTGTTTGGCAGCACACATAATATCATAAAAAAGTATTTACCAAATTATGGAATTGAATACACTTATGTAAGCGCTCATAACCCTGAAGAGTGGGAAGCAGCTATTAAGCCCAACACAAAAATGATCTACCTGGAAACTCCCACCAATCCTGGCCTTGAGATAATCGATCTTGAGTTTGTGGGCGCCCTTGCAAAAAAGCACAACCTCATTTTGAATGTTGATAATTGTTTTGCAACGCCGGTGAACCAAAGGCCAATTGATTTTGGTGCGCACCTGGTAGTGCATTCAGCTACAAAGTGGATCGATGGGCAGGGAAGAGTGTTGGGCGGCGTAATAGTTGGTGATAAAAAACTGGTACATGATATTTATTTGTTCTGCAGAAATACAGGCCCCGCACTATCTCCCTTCAATGCCTGGGTGTTAAGCAAAAGCCTTGAAACACTTGATGTACGCATGGAGCGCCATGCAAAAAATGCGCTTCATATTGCCAATGCATTGGAAAATCATCCAAAAATATCAAGGATAAAATATCCTTTTTTGCCAAGCCATCCACACCATAGTATCGCTATTAAGCAGATGAAAAATGGAGGAGGAATTGTCTGCTTCGAATTAAAAGGCGGCCTTGAAAGCGGAAGAAAATTTTTAGACAGCCTGGAAATGCTGACCGTTACCGCAAACCTGGGAGATTCAAGAAGCATTGCATCTCACCCTGCCAGCACCACTCATAGTAAACTCACCGAGGAGGAGAGGTTAAAAGTAAACATAACACCGGGGCTTATACGTATTTCTGTAGGCCTCGAATATGCCGACGATATTTTGAATGATATTTTGCAGGCATTGGATAAATGCTAAAATTGAAAATATTAGAAACAAATATGGCCCATTTTTCAAATGGGCCATATTTTTTGATATCATCTTATAACACTCAACTTAATAAAGTCAATTTGATGCTGCCTTCATTTTTGCTTCCTTCTTTGCAGCAGCCTCTTCCGCCGCAGGTTGATTTTCCGGTCGCAGGCTTCTAACGGTTTTCCCTGCCTGCCACATTTCACTATCCGCCAATTCTTTTAATTCAACTTCAAGCTTTTCTCTGTAATCGGGCTTGCTATTACTTTCAATAGATTTTGCAGCCTCTTTGCCTGTTGCTACACTATCATATAATTCAGTAAAAACAGGTAATGTGGCATCCCGAAATCTTTTCCACCAATCTAATGCGCCCCGCTGGGCTGTCGTAGAGCAATTCGCATACATCCAATCCATGCCGTTTTCAGCAACCAATGGCATCAGCGATTGGGTAAGTTCTTCAACCGTTTCATTAAATGCTTCGGATGGAGAGTGCCCGTTTTTTCTCAGCACTTCGAATTGCGCTGCGAAAATTCCTTGTATCGCTCCCATTAAAGTACCTCTTTCACCTGTAAGGTCGCTATATACTTCTTTCTTGAAATTTGTTTCGAATAAATACCCGGAACCAATCGCAATTCCTAATGCAACTACTCTCTCAAAAGCCTTTCCTGTTGCATCCTGGAATATTGCATAACTGCTATTTAGCCCACGGCCTTGTAAAAACATTCTTCTTAAAGAAGTGCCGGAACCTTTAGGAGCTACTAAAAATACGTCCACATCTTTAGGTGGCACAATGCCTGTTTGGTCAAGATAAGTAATACCAAAGCCATGAGAAAAATACAAAGCTTTGCCGGGAGTTAGGTGCTTTTTAACAGTAGGCCACATAGCAATCTGAGCAGCATCGCTCAGCAAATAACAAATGATCGTTCCTTTTTCCAAAGCAGTTTCGATGTCAAATAAAGTTTTGCCTTCTACAAAACCATCCCTCACTGCTTTATCCCAGCTTTTGGAATTTTTACGCTGTCCTACGATTACGTTAATCCCATTTTCTTTTTGATTCAATGCCTGGCCGGGGCCTTGCACGCCGTAGCCAATTACTGCCACTACTTCATCTTTGAGAACTTCCTGTGCTTTTGCTAAAGGGAATTCATCACGGGTAACAACGTTTTCTTCGGTGCCACCAAAATTTAACTTTGCCATGTTTATTTGTTTATTGGTTTATTGGTTTATTAATTAATCAGCCGGTTGCGTGAACACAGCATTTGTCATTTGAACAAATTCAATAATTTATTTTTCTTCATTAAATGTTAACCTGTTTCCAAAAGGATCATGAACTTCCATACACCATGTGCCATAAAATGATTCTTCAAGGCCGGGCTTATTGTATTTATATTTTTTTTCAATCAATTTCTTATGATATTCTTTCAATCCTGTGCATTCAATATAAACTCTTGTTCCTGGTGTGGTATCTCCATGATGTTCGCTTAAATGTAATACTATTCCTTCAGCCGATACCTGCATATACACTGGAGTGTTTTCTTCAAATTATGTTCCCAATCTATTTTAAAACCCAGCCAGTCTATATAAAATTCAATAGCTTTTTTATGATCAAATATTCTAAGAATCGGTATAACTTTTTGTACAGTCATTAGATCTATTTTTCCATAAACATCCAGCGGTGGCCTTCTACATCTGCACATCTGTATCTTTTGCCAGGGAAACCTTCTTCTATCTCTGATAAAATCTCAGCGCCGTTTTCTTTTGCCTTCTTAAAATGCGCATCCACGTCTGTTACATACACCAGCAAGCCATTTACTATCCAGGGTACAGAAAGCCATTTATCCATTTGCTTATCGCGTGACCTTTGCTTATTTATACTTTCATAGTTGGGTCCTGGAGTTGCAATCATAATGATATTTCTACCTGTATTTAATTGTGAGTGCGTTAGGCGTCCGTCCTCCATAAAACGCATCTCCATATCTTCCTCAAAACCAAATGCCTGCTTCAACCATTCTAATGAAGCTACTCCAGCTTCGTAAGATAACATGGGAATTACATTCTGCATTTCGTTTATTTTTACATACTAAAGACTTCAGATTGCTTGTCTAAAAATTCATTTTCTATCACCTCTTCGCCAGGCTGTGTCTTTTCAAATTCTTTTACTTTTTCATGAAAGCCTTTGCTTTCTTTTATAATAGCTACACGGGCGCTTCTTACAAATTCAATTAATCCATAAGGTTCAAGAAAGGAAACCAGTTTATCAGTCTCTTCGCGGTGGCCTGTTGTTTCAAACACGGTATAGTCCTTGCGTATTGCAATAGCCCTTGCGCCGAACTCTCTCAATAATCTTTCAACTTTTACCTTTTCGGCAACCGCATCTGTTGGTACTTTATACAATGCCATTTCCTGCCAGATGATCTCTTCATTTGTATGATAGTACGCTTTTAAAACATCTACTTGCTTCTCAATCTGGCGAACAAGTTTTTTTACAACATCTTCAACTTCATCAATCACGATATTAAAGCGGTGAATACCCTGAACCTCAGACGGAGATGTGTTCAGGCTATGAATATTAATTTTTCTTCGTGAGAAAATAATCGCGATACGGTTTAACAAACCAATCTGGTTTTCAGTATACACCGTTAATGTGAATTCCTGTTTCATCTTTACTATTTTTTGCAACCAATGTTTTATTTAATTGCTGTTATTCTTAATCTTTTGTAATCCGCATACCAACTTCCATTTCTAAAAAGAACAAGTTTTAAAATGTCCTGTACTTCATCTAAAATATCATTTACGATCCCGGGATCTATGGTATTGAAAAAACCTGCTCCAAACATCCTCAACCAATCTTTAATACCATTTGCGTTGTCATCCAATTTTGTATCCCTATCATAATGATAAGCAGATGTGACTCGAAAGCCTTTTACCTCTAACAGTGAAGTATATTCACCTAAAGAAGGGAAATACCAAAGGTTTATTCCCGCCTCTTTTTTAAATCCATGTTTCAACAGAACTTGCTTAACTGCATCGGTTATGTACTTTACATTTCCTTTGCCACCCATTTCCATAGCAAATCTTCCCCCGGGTTTCAAGCAATCATACATACATTCTATTGCAGAGTTCTTGTCTAAAACCCAATGCAGCGCTGCATTAGAGAAAACTGCATCAAACAAAATATCCAGGTGAAAATCTGTAGCCGATATCAATTTAAAATCAATACCGGGATATTCGCGCTTCGCTTTCGCAATCATTTCCGGCGAACTATCTATTCCGGTTACCTGTGTACCTTTTTGTAATATCACATTGGCAAGGTAACCTGTACCGCAACCCACATCGAGAATTTTTTCACCGGGAAGTGGATTTAAAACGTTCACCAGGTCTTCTCCATATTTTGAAACAAAGGAATGCTTATCGTCATAAAGACCGGCATTCCAGGTGGCCTCACCTGGTCGTAAAACCGAAGTTTCTTTACTCATATTTTTCTCATCAGCTAAATTCATTATCAAAATATTTTAGTATAGTGTTCAACCAAAGGAAAGGGATCATAAAAATGATGCAGCATCTCTTTCCATTTATGGTATTTAACACTTTTTCTAAAGCCTTCCGTGTGATCTTCGATGCTTCTCCATCTCACAATTAAAATGTACTTATCTTTTTGTTCAATACACTTTTGCAATTCATGCCCGAGATAACCCTTCATTTTTGAAATTATCTCCTGAGCTTCGCTAAATGAATTTTCGAAATCATTACTTTCATTTTCCCTGATGTTTAAAATAGCAACTTCTGTTATCATGATACCATTATCATTTCACTTCTTACTTCAATCTTATTTCCGCAACGCTGCATCCCTGGGGTACCATAGGAAAAACATTGTTTTCTTTCCCAACCATTATTTCCAGCAAATAAGAACCATTATGCTCGAGCATCTCACTAAGAGCGTCCTTTAATTTTTCTCTTTCAGAAACTCTTTGCGATTCTATGCTATACGCCTTTGCAAGCGCAACAAAATCCGGGCTTTTAATATCCGTAAATGAATAACGCCTTTCATGAAACAATTCCTGCCACTGGCGCACCATACCAAGAAATTGATTATTGAGAATAATAATTTTTATATTAATATCATCCTGCATGATAGTGCCAAGTTCCTGTAACGTCATTTGAAATCCACCATCGCCTATTATAGCAATAACTGTTCTGTCTGGCGCTCCATATTTAGCTCCGATAGCTGCCGGCAATGCAAATCCCATTGTACCCAATCCGCCTGAAGTGATGTTACTTTTTGATTGAGTAAATTTTGCATAGCGACATGCTACCATTTGATGCTGGCCAACATCCGTCACTATAATTGCGTTCCCATTTGTTAATTCATTGAGCTCTTTAATTACCTCGCCCATTGAAAGCTGTTCATCGGTTGGATTCATTTCTTTTTGAATGCAGGTATCAATCTCTATTTGTCTATACTCGTTAAATGTATCTAGCCAGCCGGGGTAGGTTTTTTCTTTTACAAGCTGTGTAAGCATTGGCAGCGTTGCTTTACAATCTCCCCATACAGGCACAGTGGACTTTACATTCTTATCAATCTCTGATGGATCTATATCGAGGTGAATCACCTTGGCCTGCTTCGCATATTTATCAAGACGCCCGGTAACCCGATCGTCGAAACGCATTCCTATTGCGATCAACACATCGCAATCATTTGTCAAAACATTAGGCCCATAATTGCCATGCATCCCGAGCATACCTACATTTAAAGGATGATCGGTAGGTAATGCACTCAGGCCGAGAATAGTCCAGGCCGCAGGAATTCCAGACTTTTCAATAAAAGCTTTTAATTCCTCTTCTGCTTTTCCAAGGATTATACCCTGCCCAAAAATTACAAAAGGCTTTTCTGCAGCATTAATTAAATCCGCTGCCTGTTGAACATATTCTTTTCTTATAATGGGGTAAGGGCGATAGCTGCGAATATGGTCGCATTTTATATACCCTTCGAAATTGAATTTCTGTAGTTGTGCATTTTTAGTGATATCAATTAGCACCGGGCCAGGCCTGCCGCTTTTCGCGATATAAAATGCTTTTGCCAATACAGTTGGTATTTCTGTAGCATCTGTTATTTGATAATTCCATTTTGTAACTGGCGTGGTAATATTGATCACGTCAGTTTCCTGGAAAGCATCTGTACCTAACAAATGCGCATACACTTGCCCGGTTATACAAACCAATGGAGTGCTATCTATCATTGCATCTGCAAGACCTGTCACAAGATTTGTCGCACCCGGGCCACTTGTTGCAAACACCACACCTACCTTTCCTGATGATCGTGCATAACCCTGGGCGGCGTGAATAGCTCCTTGCTCATGACGTACCAATATATGATTAAGCTTTTCAAGATACCCATATAGTACATCATAGATCGGCATGATGGCACCGCCGGGATAGCCAAAGATTGTATCTACTTTTTCCGCAAGAAAAATTTCAAGCAAAGCTGCCGAGCCACTGATCTCCGTCGACTCAGATTCGGGAGCCTGTAGTCTTGTTTTCTCCTTTATTAATTCAATTGTATTCATAATAACATTTTTATTTTTGAAGTATTAACTTTTGAAACCAATTCTTATTCGTTCTTCCCATTTTCTCCCGTGTGCCTTTTCATCTAAAAGGTTTTCCATTGCTTCATAAATTTGGTTTAGCTGTGCGTCATGTTCTCCTATTCTTTCTTTGATTTCTTTTAATTGTTCCCTGAAATCATTTTCTTTCAGAAATATTTTTCTCACCTCTACAAAAGCCCGCATAATGGCTATATTCATATTAATAGCTTTGTCACTATTTAAAACTCCGCTTAACATTGCTACACCTTGCTCTGTAAAGACGTAAGGAAGATAGCGCGTACCACCTCTTTTTGAGGTTTCATTTTGCAACCTCAAAGGATATTTCTGTTTTTCTAAGGTTTCATTTTGAAACCTCAAATCATCCCAATCTTCTTTTGTGAGTTGAAACATGAAGTCTTTAGGGAATCGTTTTATATTTCGCTTGACAGCAAGATTTAATGATTTCGTTTCTGTTTCATACAAATCAGCTAAATCTTTATCAAGCATTACTCTTTCACCCCTGATTTCATAAATCCTGTTTTGTATGCTTCGTATTATTTGCATTATTATTTTTAACTGTTATCTAACCCTCATCTGTTACACACCCTTCGCTTGCATCTTTTACACTTAGTGCATATTTATACAAAATACCTTTCGTTGCTTTTAATGCCGGCTTCTTCCATGCTGCTTTTCGTTTTGCAATTTCATCATCGCTTACTTTAAGCGTCAGCGTATTTTTTGTGGCGTCGATTTCAATGATATCATCATCATTTACCAAAGCAATCAGCCCGCCTTCGTAAGCTTCAGGTGTAATATGGCCTACAACAAAACCATGCGTACCGCCACTAAATCTTCCATCAGTTATTAAAGCAACAGATTTGCCCAAACCGGCGCCAATAATAGCTCCCGTAGGTTTCAACATTTCCGGCATGCCGGGTGCACCTTTCGGGCCAATGTGTCTTATTACTACCACATCACCCGCATGAACTCTTCCACTTTGTATGCCCTCTATCAAATGTTTCTCTCCCTCAAACACACGTGCTTTACCTTCAAAGCGTTCGCCTTCTTTGCCACTTATCTTTGCAACACTTCCTCCTTCGGCAAGGTTTCCGTATAAGATTTGCAGATGGCCGGTTTTCTTAATTGGATTTTCCAGCGAGTGAATGATATCCTGCTTTTCAAAATCTAAATCAGGGGCATCTTTTAAATTCTCCGCAACTGTCTTGCCCGTTACCGTTAGGCAATCGCCATGTAATAATCCTTTTCCAAAAAGGTATTTCATTACAGCCGGAACGCCGCCATGCTTATGTAAGTCTTCCATCAGGTATTTTCCACTGGGCTTAAAATCAGCAAGCACCGGTATCTTATTACTTATTACCTGGAAATCATCCTGAGTCAACTTTACATCCACGCTTTTTGCCATCGCAATTAAATGCAACACCGCATTTGTGCTTCCACCCAAAACCATTATTACAGTAATTGCATTCTCAAATGCTTCACGTGTCATAATATCTTTTGGCTTAATATCTTTCTCAAGCAACAATTTTATTGACTCACCAATCGATGCACATTCTTTTTGCTTTTCTTTACTCAATGCAGGATTGCTTGATGAATTAGGCAAACTCATACCCATAGCTTCAATAGCGCTTGCCATCGTATTTGCTGTGTACATGCCGCCACATGCGCCGGCACCAGGACAAGCGTTGCGAACAATACCCTTGAAATCCGCTTCGTTCATATTGCCCGCTATCTTTTGACCCAATGCTTCGAAAGCAGAAACAATGTTTAAATCTTCTCCTTTGAAATGACCGGGTGCAATTGTACCACCATACAACATGATGGAAGGACGATTCAATCTTCCCATGGCCATAATACAGCCGGGCATATTTTTATCACAACCCGGTATTGCAACGATCGCATCATAATACTGAGCACCGGCATTGGTTTCTATGCTGTCTGCAATTACATCGCGACTTACCAAACTATATCGCATACCGTCTGTTCCCATACTTATGCCATCGCTTACACCGATGGTATAAAAACGCAGGCCTAGTAAATCATCAACATCATTAATACTTTTTTGCACAGTTGTTGCCAGGTCATTCAAATGCATGTTGCATGGATTACCGTCCCAGCCCATACTTACTACACCAACCTGTGCTTTTTGGAAATCTTCTTCCTTAAAACCAATAGCGTAATACATTGCCTGTGCTCCAGGCTGTGTCTCATCCTGGGTTAATGTCTTCGAATATTTATTTAATTCTTTCATACTAATGCTTCAGTAGAGATGTAACCCTTTTCTACAACCAGGTTTTTATATGCGTTTTGAATTTGCCTTCCTAAAGTGTCGTTCCATTGTTTTGCAAATGGTATATTATCTATGCTTTCCATGCCAATTACTTCTGCTGCGGTACCACAAAAAAATGCACTATCAGCACCTTGTATTTCTTCGGTTGCAATTTGTTTTTCTATTACAGGAATGTCAAGCGCTTCACAAATTTCCAAAACAGTTGCTCTTGTAATTCCCGGTAAAATATTACCGATAGATGGGGTATATAGTTTTTTATTCTTTTCAATAAACACATTGGCGCCAGGTCCTTCAGCGATAAAGCCATTCATATCACTTAGCAGCGCCTCATCAAAGCCTTTTGCTTTTGCTTCCTGGCTGGCCAGAATAGAATTTACATAATGGCCTGTAGCTTTTGCTTCTATTTTAAAACCTTTTGGATTAGGACGCTCAAAAGAAGACGTCATTACACGCAATAATTTTTCTCCCAAAAATGGCTGCATTTGCCATGTTTCAATTGCTATAAAGGATTCTCTATTGAGATTAAAACTCATGTTAGCCGGTGCATACACGAGTGGCCTGATGTAGGCATCTTGTAGATTATTTAATCTCAAAACTTCGTAGGTTGCTTTTATCAATTCTTCCGAAGTCCATGCGTATGGCAGGTTCAAGGCATCCGCTGAATTCTTTAATCTTTCAAAATGCTTAACTTCTTTAAAGATTTTTGTTTTGCCATTTTCGGTTTTATAAGAACGAATGCCTTCAAAAACTCCATAGCCGTAATGAAGCGTTTGTCCGAATAAATCCGTTTTAGCTTCTGCAGCTTTCACGATTTCCCCATTCCAGTAAATAAAAGTGTCTGCGTTGTAATACATAATTTTTGATTTGGCCTCACCCCAACCCCTCTCCAAAGCAGAGGAAACTAAACCATTTGAGACAAGAATTTTTTATTCAAATACACCGACAAAAAAAGCCCCGCTTCTTTTGGAGGCGGGGCTTATACTTTGATTAATTTTTTTAAATAGTAATTACTCCTCCAATGCTTAAGGGCACAATAACGACTATGACAGCAATAAGTATCACTGTGATATTTTGAATGCCATTATTTAGTTTGCCTTGCATCATTGAGAAAAAATGTACAGCAAACTTAGTGAACCCTTTATTAAAAACAAAGAACTTTTTTATCAAATAATTGTAGCCTTTCCAAAAGCAATATTTTTTGCATTGATATTTACCGGAATATCATTGCTTATATAATCGCTTACAAATTCACCTATCGTGGATGTGTAATGCGCATTTACAGGATCAATATCCTGCGAAACAAAACCATTAATCAAAGTCCATTCTACGGCTTCTCTTACTTCTTTCGCTTCTTGTTGTAGCCCAAAATAATCAAGCATCATTGCCGAAGACAAAATTGAACCTACAGGGTTTGCAATATCTTTTCCTGCAGCCTGCGGGTATGAACCATGAATCGGCTCAAACAATGCTGTAGAAACGCCTACGGATGCTGAAGGCAGAAGCCCAAGTGATCCGCTGATTACACTTGCTTCATCACTTAGTACATCCCCAAACATATTCTCCGTTAATATAACATCGAACTGTTTTGGGTTTACAATTATTTGCATGGCCGCATTGTCCACAAACATGTAATCTACTTTCACATCAGGATATTCTGATGAAAGAGCCTGCACTGTTTTTCGCCAAAGCCTCGACGTTTCCAGAACATTAGCCTTATCAACAAGCATCAATTTTTTTCGTCTTTGCTGTGCCGCTACAAAAGCCAGTTTTGCTACACGTTCAATTTCGCTTTTATTGTAAATGCACAGATCTGATGCTTCGGTTTTATCTTCACTTAATTCTTTCTTTCCAAAATAAATTCCCCCGGTGAGTTCACGATAAATAATGAAATCAACATCCTGTAATTGCTTTTCTTTCAAGGGCGAAAGGTGATGCAGCGAAGCGTAGGTTGATACCGGACGTATGTTTGCAAACAACTGCAATTCCTTTCTAAGTTTTAATAAACCTTGCTCGGGCCGCACTTTTGCAGAGGGATTGTTATCATATTTGGGATGGCCGATCGCGCCAAATAATATTGCATCACTTTGCATACAGATATCAAGTGTTTTTTGAGGCAACGGATCGCCTGTTTTATCAATGGCAACAGCACCCATCAGGCCATAAGAATATTTGAAAGTATGATGATACTTTGATGCAATGGCGTTCAAAACTTTTATTGATTGTCGCGTAACTTCAGGACCAATTCCATCGCCGAATATTATCGCTATCTTCTTTTCCATTCTGTATTAATATTTCTACTTATTATAATCTTTTAATTTTTAAGCCGCAATTTTCCCTTGCTGTAGTTTTAAAGTCCTGGTAACACAGGAAGGTATTTCCTCTTCATAATGACTTACATAAACAAGTGTCTTTTTCATGCTTACGCAAATGTCATTTATTAAAGCAATGAACCATGCACTCACTTCCTGATCCAACCCCTGGCAAGGTTCATCCAATATGAGCAATGGAGGATTTTTTACTAATGCCCGGGTAAGTAACACAAGCCTCTGCTCACCATTAGATAATTGCCTGAATAATCTTTTATCAAACTTATCTATCTGCAGCAGCAGCATCCATTGATCTACGATCATTTTTTGCTTCTCGCTCAGTTGCTTAAATAAACCAATAGTGTCGAACAACCCGGATGCTACCACATCGAAGCAAGAAATACCGGAATCAAAATAATGATGCAGCTCAGGAGAAACATATCCTATCTTTTGTTTTATATCCCAAATGGATTCACCGCTTCCTTTTCTTCTATCAAATAAATAAATTTCATTCGCAAATGCCTGTGGGTTATCACCAGTTACAAGGCTCAATAAAGTTGATTTTCCAGAACCATTATGACCAGATACACTCCAGCATTCCCCTTTAATAACCTTCCAATTTATATTATCAAGAATTTTTTTCTTATCATATTCCACGCACGTATCTATCATATCAATTGCAACTAAAAAATCAGTATAAGAATAGGCAGGTACCATTTTTTCCAGCAAATTGATGTCTAATGCGGGCAACTGATTTTTCGTCGCGGGATTCTGTTTGCGCTTTTTAAATTCAGCATGAGAAATCTTTTCTTTAAGCGTTCCATTTTCCAATAAGGCAATATGTGTAATTGCCTCCGGTACATCAGCAGCCGATGTAACAAGCAAAACGTGAATGCCTTTTGAAATTAATTTGTTAATGATTTCATTTAATAATTTACGGGCTGCAACATCGAGGCCTGTATATGGACTATCCAATAAAAGCCATTGAGCATTTAACAAAACAGCTTTTGCTAACTGAAATCTTTTATGCTCTCCATTAGATAATTGTATGAGCCGCGTAAACTGAGCATGCGAAATTCCAAGCAAAGCAAGCGTTTCCTTTATAGATTTTCCCGGTACACCTAAATTGATGAGGGCGTCATTCACCGTGAGTGCATCCTCCGAATCACTTGAATTAAATCTCTGCTGGTAATAAAAAGAAGATGTGTTTGAAAGATTTTTAAAATGGTGCTGATGCGAAATGGTCGAAATGCGTGGCGCAATTCCATTCTCAGTGTAGAAATCAATGCTTCCTTTACAAAAATATTTTTCCGTGAGCGCTTTTATTAATGTTGATTTACCACTTCCTGAAGCACCAATGATTGCCAGGCATTCACCTTTATTAACAGAAAATGAAACTTTATCTAAAACTGTTTTCCCGGATTTCTGAACCGTAAGGCATTCTACTTTAAGTAATGATTGTTTCATGTTAAAAAATGATTCACTAAAATCCCCTGCCACCAGGACACGAAGAACGACACGAAAAAAGCTATCCGATCTTTTGAGTCTTTATGTGATAATTCATACAACAACTAAACCAATGTTGTTTCAAATGCTTTATTTAATTGCAATTATTTATTTAGTTGCAATTATTTATTAAATAACTTAAATGATCAAATCTGTTCAATAAATACATTTATTCCGCACCAAATCGCCCACAACTCTTTTCCACTATACGTTCGGCTAAAATTTCCATTTAAAAAAAAGCGGGGGACAATCCCCCACTATATAAAACTAAACCGCATGAAAACTATGTTGTTAATAATCCTTTTTCCTGGTATGCTTTTGCAAGACCAGAAAGATCCGTGTCACCTACTTCCTTTTTTGTATCTGCAACTTCTAAAAAACGATCATACAAATAATCAACATCATTACGGTCAAACTGAAAACCGAGCTTTTGGAAACGAAAAGCGAGGGCGCTGCGTCCACTTCTTGCTGTAAGAACAATTTTTGAACTATCGGCACCCACGTCTTCGGGGTTTATGGTTTCGTAGGTAGAAGCATTTTTCAAAAAGCCATCCTGGTGAATGCCGGATGAATGAGAAAAAGCGTTACTGCCAACGATTGCCTTATTTGGCTGCACAGGCATTCTCATGATATCAGAAACTTTTCTACTTATTGGATTTAAAAGCTGGGATTTAATGTCTGTATAGCAATTAAGATCTTTATGCTGCCTGATTATCATTACCACTTCTTCAAGAGAGGTATTTCCCGCTCTTTCGCCGAGACCATTTATGGTACATTCAATCTGCCTCGCTCCATTAATTACCCCCGAAATAGAATTAGCTGTTGCAAGGCCAAGATCGTTATGACAGTGACACGATATAACTGCCTTATCAATATTTGGTACATTATTTATGAGATAGGCAATCTTCTCACCGTATTGGTGTGGCAAACAGTACCCGGTTGTATCCGGTATATTAACCGTAGTTGCGCCAGCTTTAATCACAGCCTCTATCACGATCGCGAGATATTCATTATCGGTCCGTCCGGCATCTTCGGCGTAAAATTCAATATTGTCAGTATAATCTCTTGCCCATGTTACACATTGAATTGCACGCTGTAAAATATCTTCTCTTGTTGAGTTGAATTTACTTTTTATGTGAGAATCCGAAGTTCCAATACCCGTGTGAATGCGTGGCCGCTTCGCAAATTTCAAAGCCGCACCTGCTACTTCAATATCTTTTTTTACTGCTCTTGTCAAAGCACAAACTGTTGCATCCTTTATATTTTTAGATATTTCCTGAACAGAGGAAAAATCACCAGGGCTTGATATAGGAAAACCAGCTTCGATAACATCCACACCTAGGTACTCCAATTCCCTGGCCAGCTCAACTTTTTCTTTGGTGTTAAGCTTGCAACCGGGTACCTGCTCACCATCGCGTAAGGTGGTATCAAAAATTATTATTTTATTCATTGCAATAATTTTTATGGAAGGATTTTAAATCAAGCAAGCAATCTGCCTTAAATGTATCTTCGAAAATAGCCTATTATGCAAGGATATTAATGGACAAAATAGCAGAAATTTACATTGCCGAAAGGAATGGTAAATTTGCAAAAGCCGTATTAGGACTGTTCTTCAGCATAAATGATTTACGATGCCCAACCGATCAACCGATGCCCTGTTTCAATTGATTCAATCTCTCCAAAAGTCAGAAAAGAGAAATTTTAAGCTATATGTTCAACGAAATACATCCAACAATGATCTGAAAATTGTTCAATTATTCGATGCGATTGATAAAATGAAAGAATACGATGATAAAGAACTTCTAAATAAAACCACATCCATAAAAAGAGAGCAGCTTTCAAATATGAAAGCCCATCTCTATAAGCAAATTCTTGCAAGCCTCCGGTTACTGGAAAGCAATGAAAATATAGAGATACAACTTCATGAACAACTGGATCATGCATGGATACTTTATAATAAAGGCTTGTACCTGCAAAGTCTTAAAATTCTTGATAAGATAAAAGAAATTGCCCGGCCTAATAACCAGGTAAGCGCACTCACCGAAGTAATCTTTTTAGAAAAAAAAATAGAGACATTACACATTACGAGGAGTATGCAGGACAGGGCCGACGCGCTAACTCTCGAAGCTGATAAAACAAACGAAAGACTTTTTAGAATTACCAAATTATCAAATCTTGCTTTGCAATTATATAGCTGGTACATTAAGAATGGCCATGCGAGAAATGATGATGATGAAAAGGAATTGGAGAGCTATTTTCATGAACACTTAATCAATGACCTTGATTCTCCTGAAGGATTTTATCAAAACCTTTATTACCGCCAAAGCTATTGCTGGTACGCCTTTATAAGGCAGGATTTCCTTATGTATTACCGGCATTCCCAAAAATGGGTGGACCTCTACAGTATGCAGCCTGCTATGATTGCGATAGAAACAGCGAATTATATTAAGGGCCTCCATAACTTATTAAATGCACACTTCACCCTTAGGAATTATACGGGATTTAGAAAAGCATTACAACTCTTTGAGGATTTTAATGATTCTGACATTGTAAAACAAAATCACAATAACAGGATACAGGTTTTTGTTTATCTCTACACGTCAAAGCTCAACCGGCATTTTTTAGAGGGAACTTTTAAAGAAGGAATTCAATTAATTCCTGAAATAACGAAGCAACTCACTGAATTCAGTTTATACCTTGATAACCACCGTGTGTTGGTGTTTTATTACAAGATTGCCTCACTATATTTTGGCGCCGGAGATTATGATACGGCAATCAATTATTTGAATAAAATAATCAACTGGAAGGTTGATTTAAGAAATGACCTGCAATGTTATGCAAGGCTGCTGCACCTTATAGCCCATTACGAGATCGGTAATTTTCAACTGCTGGAATATCTTGTGAAATCAGTTTACCGGTTTATGGCAAAGATGCAAAACCTGAGCCTGGTGGAAGAAGAGATGTTTAAATTTTTGAGAAAAACTTTTTATCTAAGCGCAAAAAAAATGAAGCCCGAATTTGAAAAATTATTGGACACCATAAAACAATTCGAAACAAGCAAATTTGAAACAAGAGCCTTTGCATACCTGGACATAATTTCCTGGCTGGAAAGCAAAGTACATGATAAGCCGGTTTATGAAATTATCAGGGAAAAATATTTGAAGGGCAAACGAGTTTCAGTAGTTGAAAAATAAAAATATTTAAAAATCGCCATTCGGAATTTATATCGATAATAAACCTTCTCAAATTATTGTATGCTATTTATGATAATAGAAACATTTCATCAAAATAAAGTGAAAAAACTATATGAAAGGTTTGCTGAAAAAGGTAGGCAATTACCAGAGGGGGTGAATTATATCAATAGCTGGATTGATAAGGATATTAAGATATGCTACCAGGTAATGGAAAGTGATTCGGAAGAAAAAATTCATCGGTGGATCAAACACTGGGAAGACCTTGCAGATTTTAAAATAATTCCTGTAATAACCTCTGTGGAAGCAAAGAAAAAAGTAATGCAAAATGGCTAATAGCCGCGTAAGTTATTTTAATAAATTGTCGCTTAAAATTTTATCTTCTACATTTCAAAATGTCGTTATAGCACATGAGAAAGTTATCCATATAAGATCGCTCAATTAAACCGTTGGATATCATAAAATCCCAAAAAACTTAATAGTCATTATTTTTTGAATTTTTGTATATTCATTTTATATGAGCGAAAATTCTCTTTTAAGCGCTTACATGGAGCAACCAGGTGTTTGGGACGAAATGTGCTCAGGCGGCCATATACGTCCTCCTTATAAAAATTTTGTTTCCATAATAGATGATTTGCCCACGGTTGAAATGACCCATAAAGATGAAATGGCAAAAAAACTCTTCATGAGCCAGGGCATTACCTTTACCGTTTACAGCAGCGGTGAGGGTATAGAAAAAATATTTCCTTTCGACATTATTCCGCGCATTATTACTACGGAAGAATGGTCTATGATAGAGTCAGGCTTAAAACAACGTTTAAAAGCACTCAATGTATTTCTGAAAGATATTTACCACAAGCAATTCATTTTGCATGATGGAATTATTCCCGCACAACTTATTTATTCGTGCCCCAATTTTTTGCGCGAAATGATGAATGTAGATGTGCCTTTTGACATTTACACGCATATATCCGGCGTTGACCTGATACGAGATCATGATGGCAAATTCTATGTGCTTGAAGATAATCTGCGCACCCCTTCAGGGGTATCTTACATGCTCGAGAACAGGAGTATTACCTATCGTATTTTCCCCGACATGATACCAAGAAATAATGTGCGTACGGTAAAGGAATACCCTGACCTGTTATATAAAAATTTATTGGCTGTAGGCAACCGGCAGAAAAGTAACCCAACAGTTGTATTGCTGACACCGGGCATTTATAATTCCGCGTATTTTGAGCATACCACTCTTGCAAGATTAATGGGAATTGAGCTGGTAGAAGGCCGCGACCTTATAGTGGAAAACAACCATGTTTTCATGAAAACAACCAAAGGATTGGAACAGGTTGATGTTATTTACAGAAGAGTTGATGATGAATTTATTGACCCTCTTGTTTTCAGGCCAGACAGCATCCTCGGAGTTCCGGGGATATACTGGGCTTATCGAAAGGGAAATGTTGCAATCGTAAACGCAATGGGAAATGGGGTCGCAGACGATAAAGCCATTTATGCTTATGTTCCCGATATGATTCGCTATTATTTAAATGAAGAGCCGATTTTGAAAAATGTGCCCACATACCGCCTTGCCGATGATGATAGTAAAAAATATGTTTTTGAAAACATGAGCAATATGGTGATCAAGCGTACGAATGAGTCGGGCGGATATGGAATGCTGATGGGCAATATCGCAACCGATGAGGAAATGCAAACTTTCAAAAACGCTATAAATGCAGAGCCCAGGAATTTTATTGCGCAACCAATCATAAGTTTATCTTCTACTCCATGTTATATTAACGGGCTTTTACAGCCACGCCGTGTTGACCTAAGGCCTTTTGCATTGTATGGCCCCGATGGAGTAAATATTGTTCCTGGAGGATTAACAAGAGTTGCTCTCAAAGAAGGATCAATGATCGTAAACTCTTCGCAGGGTGGCGGAAGTAAAGACACATGGGTATTGTCGAAATAAGCACGGAGCCACCAGCCGTGAACTACCACCAAATGACTAACATCTGAAAGCTTGATATCTCAAGGCTGCCTTCAAAAAGCTTTCATGATTTTTTCAAAAGATTTTTCATCATAACTGATGTTAATAAACTTATCGGCAACCACTCTTTTCTTATAAACAAAAACTGTATTTACAATATCACCCGACGTATTTATTTCATAAGCGTCTGCTGTTTTTTCGTCATTGACGGACGGTACTATTATAACAGCTACATTTCTCAAATTTAGATTAGTCGCCCAGGAAATTAATTTTTTCGTTGCGGCATTTTCATTTTCTGATGCAGGCTTCATATAAATTAGGAACACCCGAAAGTTTTTGATGCCTCTTTTTTGTATTTCATTTTCAAGCATAATCGTGAATGAACTTATAGTAGAAATAGACGTATTATTTATCCAGATCATTACACCTTCTCCATAGCCGTACTTACACATGGGGCATACTTTCTTTCCTGCATCCGCTCCTGACAGGTGCAATGGATCAAAAGCAGGACAGTTGCTTCCAACTTTTAATCCTGACTGGAAACCCAAGCTATTTTCTTTCGGATACCCGGGAATATTCAATCCAAGTATGATATCACGATGCCCTATAAGAATGCCATTTTTTTTGCTAAGCTTTACTACTCCGGCCCCGCCATGACGGGCCATTTTATTTATATATTCATTGGTAACCAAAGGGTCATCATCAAATACAAATTCATCAATCCAATAGGCGCTTTTCCCCGGTTCTTTTATTACAGGATGTATGTGAGCCACTGCTTTTCCTCCGGGATAAGAAGCAGGCCGAAGTGTATAAAATTTATACTCACCTTTAGCATTTGTTTTTACCCAGCCCCTGATATATCCATGCCTCTGCTCCCAACCTTTGGCATTTTTTCCAGGCGAATAGTGACCAGTCTGATCAGTGTGATAAATGTATAGAACAACACCCGGCGCAGGAGTCTTGCCATCAGCTTTATAAATAATGCCGCTTATTTCCATTTTCGGTGCCGGTTCATTAAAGTCGGAAAGAGTTACAACCGATTCTAAATCCTTAAATGGCGTGGGGCTTTCATAAATTGCCTCACAGCCTTCACAGCTTCCACCAACCTTCATTTCATTTTTATCAGCATATTGTTTTTGTTGCAAACTTGATTGCCCACAGCTTCTAAACGAAATGATCGAAGTAATTAACAGCAACGACACTAATATTTTCATGGCTCAATATTTTTTAATGCAAATTTTTTTCTTTTGCGCATCATAGTAAAATGTTTTACACGAAATGCACAGAATGAACAACAAAAAGCTCCCTGGCATATTTTACATTTCATCCTGCAAACCGTGCAATTGGTGTAAGCTTCTTGCAAAGAGAGTAATCGGTAACTTTATTTGTAAATGCAAAATTCTTTTTTAATACGATATAAGTTGCACCACCTTCTTTTCTGGGCGGCTGTATTCGGTCTGTGGTACTACCTGAGGTACCAGGATTTTGCAACGAATTCACTGGCTTTAAAAATTACCGCGGTTAAGGTCGCAGACCTTGCTTTGCTGGTGTACATTACCAATCTTTTTTTGGTTCCAAAATTTTTATACAGGAAGCAGTATGCAATTTTTTCGATCATTTATTTGGTAATGATTGCCGCTTCAACTTTTTGGAAAATAAATATCATAGGCCACATGGTAATGAGCCAGGATTTCAATATTTGGGATAATTTTAAAACACGTGTTTATGATAATTTTATTCCGCATGTGTTGCTTGTAAGTACTGGCGCTGCATTTAAAATTCTTACAGATTATGCGAAAGCGCAGCGACGCATTGGCGAGATGGCCAAAGAAAAAGCAGAGGCAGAATTAAATTTTTTGAAGCAGCAGATTAATCCTCATTTTCTTTTCAATTCTCTCAACTCTGTTTACTTTCTTATTGATAAAAAAAATGAAGACGCAAGAAATGCATTACATCGCTTTTCCGAAATGCTCCGCTACCAATTGTATGAATGTAATGGAGAAAAGATACCGATAGAAAAAGAAATATCTTACCTGGACGATTATGTAAAGTTACAGCGATTAAGAAAGGGAGAAAATTTTCAAATAACATTCAATCAATCCGAAAACGTAAAGGACTTTTTGATAGAGCCATTATTACTTATTCCTTTCGTGGAAAATTCATTTAAACATTTATCTCACTTCGACAGCACAGCAAATGAAGTTCACATTGATGTAGGCATGGTTAAAAATTCTATACTATTTAAAGTATCCAATACAACCAACGGCGAAAGTCTCAAAGGGAAAACTCCTGGCGGCATTGGATTAATAAATGTAAAACGCAGGCTTGAATTACTTTATCCGGACAAACATGCATTAGAGATCAGCGAAGGCAACGGATGGTACAAAGTCAATTTAGAAATTGATATAAACTAAGAAATATCTCATGATAAATTGTATAATAATTGACGATGAACCTTTGGCCTGTAGAGGGCTGAAAGAGTATATTGGGGAAATAGATTTTCTTCATCTTCTTGGGATATATGATTCCGCTATTAAGGCAATGAATATGCCTGTCGGGCAAACCGTCGATCTTATATTTTTGGATATTGAGATGGCCGGTCTTTCAGGGCTTGATTTTTACCGGTCGCTGCAGCATCCGCCACAGGTAATCTTTACAACTGCCTATCCCCAATATGCCTTACAGGGTTTTGATGTAAATGCAATGGATTATCTTGTGAAGCCAATTTCATTTGACCGGTTTGTAAAAGCAGCTCTTAAGGCAAAAGAACATTTTGAAGTGCGCACCAAACAATTTCCGGATGAAATAAAAAGCGACAATGCTGGTTTCTTTTATGTAAAGACAGACAACAAAATCGAAAAGATTTTTTTAGATGATATTTATTTCGCAGAAGCGCTACAAAATTATGTTTGCATACACACTAAAGAAAAAAAATATACGACTTACCTTACTTTTAAAGCGCTGGAAGAATATTTACCGCAAGATAAATTTCTAAAAATTCACAAGTCATTTATTGTAGCCATTTTGAAGGTTGATAGCATAGAGGCAGGACATTTAAATGTTCTGAATAAAAAGCTTTCCATAAGCAGAAGTTTAAAAACTGAGGTTATGGAAAAGTTGTTGCAGGATAGATATTTGAAGAGATAGGCTATAGATTAAGTTACGATTATCAAATATCATGGGCCGTGCATTCCATAATACCTGGAGGTGGAAAGCATTTATTTACCTTTTCCCGGTTCTGCATCATTTTACATTTTATCGCGTTAATCCCGGTAACCCTCTTCTGTAAAATACTTTGTCGTCTCAGAAGATTTGACGAGCCAAAACAATAGCTTTGACTACACTTCCATCCACTTCTTTTAAACCATAACTTTATCAAAATTCTGTTTATGAAAAAATTTTACCTTTTTCTTGCAGGTAGCATCATCCTGATTATTGCAATTTTATTTTTCATTCCTTCACACACCCCTTTACATCCTGAAAAAAAATTGACGGAAAAACAAGAAACCGAAGACAGGATGGACCTTGCTATGGAGCAGGATTTTGAACTCACCAAAGACTTAAAGCTAAATGATGTTCCCCGCGAAAGACTGATCAATGCAATGGACATAAAAACACAACGTATATCTGCGGCAGCATTTAAGGAAGTTGCGGTCACAGGAATTAACTGGCAGGAAAGAGGGCCTAATAATGTTGGTGGGCGAACAAGGGCTTTGCTGTTTGATTTGAATGATGCGATAAATGGCTACAAGAAGGTATGGGCGGGAAGCGTAGGGGGAGGACTATGGTACACCAATGATATAACTGCAGCCAGCCCCACATGGAATAAGGTAAATGATCTTTTTGAAAATATCGCAGTAACAGCCATTACTCAAAATCCTCTGAATCCACAGGAGATGTATTTTGGAACCGGAGAAGGCTGGTATAATTTTGATGCGTCAAGAGGCCTTGGGATATGGAAGAGTTCAGACGGTGGAACTAACTGGACGAGATTAAGCTCTACATTATCTTTTAAATATGTGAATGATCTGCTGATTGATAAAAACGGTAACCTGTACGCGGCAGTAAAACAACAATACCCCGCCGACGGATATGGGATTCAAAAATCAATTGATGGTGGAGCAACATGGACAAATGTTTTAGGCTTATATTCCGGCAACCTTTTACCAGGTGGCGACCTGGAACTCGCGACAAATGGCGACATTTACGCAACGCTGGGAGCATCCGGGCTTACGGGCGTTATTTACCGGTCAGATTATACCGTTAATACAACTAATACCGGTGATGCGGGTACTTGGACAAATATCTCTCCTTCGGGCACTTCGGCATTTCGTGTAGAACTTGCGTGCGCACCTTCGAACACAAATGTTGTTTATGCGCTTTTTCAATCTTCTTCATCGGGAAACTGCAATTCAATTCAGCGATACGATGCGTCCACAAATACATGGACAACTAAAACGGTTCCAACTATAGTTGACCAGGGAGACAATTCTAATTTTACCCGCGGACAAGCGTGGTATGATCTCATCGCAGCAGTAGACCCAAATGATGAGAATATTCTTTATATAGGCGGGGTTGATGCTTTACGCTCTGATGACGGCGGATCTACGTGGATCCAGATGACATCATGGAGCCTGTACAACGCTCCCGCATTTACCTCCGCGCAAAATGTGCACGCCGATCATCACGCCATCATATATTCGCCCGGCAGTTCATCCATTGCGATATGGGGAACGGATGGTGGCGTTGCATATACTTCAAATGCAAATGTAACCGGGAGCAAACCGACTTTTTTTAATAAGGATTTAGGCTATAATGTTACTCAGTATTATTCTGCTGCCATCCACCCTACCAACCCTAATTATTTTCTCGCGGGTTCACAGGATAACGGCACGCAAAAATATACGGCAGCGGGAATCAACAGCACAACTTCGGCAAGCGATGGTGATGGCGGCTTTTGCTTTATTGATCAGTTAAATCCTAATATTCAAATCACATCAACTGTTTATAATAATTATTTCATTTCGACCAACGGCGGAAATACTTTTTCAGGGCGATACTTTAATAACTATGGGTCTTTTATTAACCCGGCTGCTTATGATGCACAGAGTAAAAAACTATATTCGGCAAATCTTGTAAATGCATTTAGCAGCATCAACACCTTTTTACGGTGGGAGGATCCCGCAACCGGGGGTAGTGCTACATCATTTGTAACTGTTCCCCAATTCAACGGCTCAAAAGTTACCAATGTAACCGTATCGCCTTTAACACCCAACCGTGTCTTTTTTGGACTGCAAAGTGGTGACATAGTAAGAGTCGATAATGCCAATACAGGCAACGCATTGGTGGGGAAAGTAGTAGGAAATTTAGGAGCATCCATCTCCTCTATCTCAATAGATCTTGCAAACGAAGATCACATGTTGGTCACACTTTCTAACTATGGATCTGCCCTGGTAGAGGAGTGCAAGAATGCCACGCAGGCATCGCCGACATGGACAATCACCAAAGGAAATTTACCCGACATGCCTGTGCGATGGGCAATGTTTGATCCAAGAAATGCTGACTGGGCTTTACTGGCTACTGAACTCGGCGTATGGTCAACAGACGATTTAAACGGAGCATCCACAGACTGGCAGCCCACAAACAGCGGCCTCGCCAATGTAAGAATAGATATGCTGCAATACAGGCCCGGTGACAGAACGATAGCAGCGGCTACACATGGCCGTGGGTTGTTTACAGCGGTTGTACCGAATGTAACTACACCCGATATAAACTTCGTTACTGCTTCTGCAAGCGGAGTGGAAAAGACAACGGGCACATCGGGGTGTAGGAATTACACCGATTATACTTTTCAATTGTCCATTGCCAATGCGCCAACGGGTGATGCAACGGTAACTTTAAATGTACAGGGATCATCTACTGCAACTATAGGAAATGATTTTGATTTTACTACCAACGGAAACTTTAGTTCGCCCTCTTCTACCCTTATTTTTGCCAATGGCGCAACTGCATCAAAAACAGTGACTTTAAGAATTTATGACGATGCCGAGATGGAGCCGACGGAAAATATAAAAATCAGCTATAATATTACCGGGACTACAAATGCTCAAAAAGGCACCGGATTTCAAACTTATACCTTTACTATTGCTGATAATGATTTTGCACCGGTCGGTGATGGCTCGGGCATGTTTAGTTCGGGTAATGCAAATGTTGGAGGTTATCTTTTCTGTCCATTCAGAACAGATAAACTGAAGCACCGGTTACAAACTATATATACTGCGTCAGAATTAAAGGCTGCCGGATTTTCAGGAAGTGGAAATATAACTGACCTGCAATTGTATGTCACTTCTCCTAATGCAAGATTGTTCAATGGTTTTACTATTTCCATGGCAAATTCACCCGCCCCTAATCTAAACTATGGCTTTGTAACCGATCCTTTTACGCAAGTCTATACAGGGGATTACACAACACTTCCTGCAGGCCAGTTCAACAGTCCTACGGCAAATAATTTCACTTTTGCATCGCCATTTTTATGGGATGGCATTTCGAATATCGTTATCCAATTTTGTTTTGATGGAGGCCCTGATCTTGCCGGCACTCAATACACAGTCGAATCTAATTTCGCACCTTTAGGCACCGGGGTGAAAACGTCGGTATTTTCAGATTACACAAATGAAGCTGTAGCTGGTTGTTCACTGCCGGACGCAGTGGATAACGACAACCGTGTAAGAATAACTTTCGATGCGTCTTTTGCCGGAACCACAATCGCAACAACTTTGAATACTTCACGCACCGAAAATTTTGCCGGCAACAATGATCTTTATTTTTATCCGGCCACAGGCGAAATTATTGCAAGAGTAAAAAACACAGGAACTAATAACTACGGATGCACACAGGTAGTCATTGACAGGGCGGGAACCGGGGCGACGAAGTTCTGGAACAACAATCCGCCAAATTATCTAATGGATAAAACGTTTAGAATATTACCATCGACCAATGACCCAGCCGGTACCTACCAGGCTACATTTTATTTCACAAAAGCAGAAGTAGATGGCTGGGAAGCTGCTACAGGGCAGACATTCAGTAACATTCAAATGGTAAAAGTTCCGGGACAAATAAGTACAACAACGCCTTCAAACCAGGAACCGGGAGGTGTGGGTACCACGCAGATTGTGACACCGGTAGTTGCAAACCTCGGAACAAAATATTCTCTCACTGCTACATTTAATAACGGGTTTTCCGGGTTCGGATTTGGCATTCCTGGTGCCAGGTCAACATTGCCTATCACACTTTTAGATTTTTCAGGAAGCCTGCAATACGAGCATAGCGTTTTGCAATGGACAACTTCTTCTGAAATAAACAGTAAACAATTTGAGCTGGAAAAATCTTTTGACGGACAAATCTTTACTAAAATTGGCACCATAAAAGCTGCCGGGAATAATGTGTCCAATCGCAAATATTCACTACTGGATAAACAGGCAGCATCAGAAATAAATTATTACAGACTATTGATGATTGATAAAGATGGGCAATCAAAAATCAGTAATGTGGTCATTATAAAAAATGTCTCTGCAAAACAAAATGTTCATGTGTTGAATAATCCTTTTAGAAATAATATTTCAATAAGGTTTGAAAGAATACCCGCGGGAAAAGTGAGTTTGCAACTAACGGATTTATCGGGAAAGAAAATTACCTCAAGAGAAATCAATGCGATACCAATGCAGGTTTACCAGTGGGATATAGGCCAATTACCAATAAGCCATGGGATTTATATTTTAACTGCCGGGGTAGACAGAAAAAAATACGTAATACAATTGATGAGGGAGTAAACGAGAACCCATGTGAGCTATCATTGTTGTGAAAAATAAATTAAGGCCAATGTAAATTGAGAACCGGCTAATTTTAAAAATGATTTTTAAAAAGAGACAACTAAAAATCGCCATTTCGATATTGATTGTCATTTACAGTTGCAAGGATAATTCAAAATCGAGTGGCTCTAACAGAGATCAATTAAACCCTGGTGTGCCGGTCATTAATTATGCGGTCAAAAATTATTATGCACATGACACCAGTTTATTTACTGAAGGCTTTTTATTTCATAACGGCCAATTATATGAAAGTACAGGCTCGCCGGCTGAACTGCCTCAGACCAAATCTTTAATTGGAATAACAGACCTGGCAACGGGAAAATTTTCAAAAAAATTGAGCTCGATAGAACAAAATATTTTGGCGAAGGCATTGTCTTTTTAGGCAACAGATTATTTCAGCTTACTTACAAGGCCCAGGTAGGATTTATCTACGATGCTGCATCTTTTGAGAAAACAGGTGAGTTTACATACAACAATTTGGAAGGCTGGAGTTTAACAACAGATGGAAAAGATTTAATCATGAGTGATGGTACAAGTAAACTCACATTTATGGATACAACTAATTTTAAACCAATCCGGATTTTAAGTGTAACTGAAAATGGCCTGCCACAAGAGAGCCTGAATGAACTTGAATATATAAATGGCTTCATTTACGCTAATATCTGGATGAGCAATTATGTTGTTAAGATCAATCCTGCAAATGGCAAGATTATTGGCAAACTTGACTTAAGCTCACTCGCTCTTGAAGCAAAGAATAAAAATCCCCGTGCCGACGTTTTGAATGGCATTGCCTATGACTCAGCAACTGACAGAATATTTGTGACTGGAAAAATGTGGGCGAATATTTATCAAATAGATTTTGCACATTGAGTACCAAAACACATCCGGCCTAATTATTTTATTTTTGCTTTAACATCTTTGAGAATACTGTTTGCGTATTTGATGTACAAATAAAAATTAAAATGAAATATTTAACTACCCTTTTTATTACGGCATTGGTGATCCCGGGATTTACATCCTTCGCTCAAAAAAATTCGGATAAAAATCTCTCAAAATACAGCAAAGCTGCTTTTGCCGCAGGCTGTTTCTGGCACGAGGAAGCCTTATTTGAAAGCGTGAAAGGTGTGAAAGAAGCTGTATCAGGCTATGCCGGCGGTCATACAACCGATCCAAGCTATGAATCAATTGAAACAGGAAATACCGGTCATGCTGAAAGTGTAATGGTATATTATGATCCTTCCGTAATTTCTTACAGCACATTATTAAAGGTTTATTTTGCCGGCCAGGACCCCACGCAAGTAAACGGCCAGGGACCAGATCACGGCACTCAATACAGGTCTATCGCATTTTACAACAATGATGCTGAAAAGAAACAAATTGAAGATTATATAAACCAAATGAATGCATCCGGAAAGTATAAAGCGCCGATTGCTACCCAGGTAATGCCGCTAAAAAAATTCTGGGAAGCGGAAGATTATCACCAGGATTTTATTACGCACAACCCTAACCAGGGTTATGTACGTGCCGTTTCAATACCTGAAATAAAACATTTTCAAAAAGAATACCCTGATATGATTAAGCCTGATCACCGGTTTTAATTTATTATAAAAAATTATTTAATATTAAGCCGCCCCGCCAGGGCGGCTTTTTATTTCAAAAAATTTAATACTCCTTCCAATAACTATTTTGCCTACAATACTTCTATCCCTTACTTTTGCAGCGTTTCAATAAAAAATTACGACATGCAACTCTCTTCTCTCTTATCAAGATTTAATGAACCGGAAACTTTAAAAATGGCAAAACTTGGCCGCGAATTGAGGGCCAAAGGAATTGACATAGTAGACCTTAGCCTTGGCGAACCTGACTTTAATACACCAGAACACATAAAAGAAGCTGCTAAAAAAGCAATTGATGAAAATTGGAGCCATTATACACCGGTTCCCGGCTATCTTGATCTGCGGGAAGCAATTTGCAGGAAGCTAAGGAGAGATAATGACCTTGACTATACGCCACAGCAAATTGTGGTAAGCACAGGTGCAAAGCAAAGCCTTGCCAATACCGTGTTAGCCATTGTTGATGATGGCGATGAAGTAGTAATTCCTACACCATATTGGGTTACTTATTCTGAAATTGTAAGACTGGCAAGAGGCAAGGTTGTTTTTATTCATACAACGCCGGAGGCTAATTTTAAAATCACACCTCAACAGCTTGAAGATGCGTTAACGCCAAAAACAAAATTATTTATTTTTTCTTCTCCTTCGAATCCTACCGGCGCTGTCTACACGAAAAGTGAACTGGAAGGCCTTGTGAAGGTTTTTGAAAAATACCCAAATGTTGTTGTATTGAGCGACGAGATTTATGAATATATAAACTATGCCCACGCCGGAGGCGGTGGCCACCAGAGTATTGCACAGTTTGATTCCATAAAAGACCGCGTAGTTGTATTGAATGGATTGAGTAAAGGTTTTGCTATGACAGGTTGGAGGCTGGGCTATATTGCTGCTAATACAGATATTGCAAAAGCCTGTGAAAAATTACAGGGACAATTTACCAGCGGCACTAATTCAATAGCGCAACGTGCTGCTATTACAGCTTTAGATGCCCCACTTACCGAAACTATTGAAATGGTAAAAAAATTCAAGGCACGTAAGAAACGTGTATTTGAATTATTAAAAGAATTACCTGGAATAACATGCACCGAACCTGATGGAGCGTTTTATATTTTTCCTGAAGTGAAAAGTTATTTTGGTAAAAAAGCCGGCGACGAAGTCATCAAAAATGCCAGTGACCTTTGCATGTTTCTTCTTAATACTGCACATGTGTCAACTGTAACAGGAGATGCATTTGGCGAACCCGATTGTATAAGAATTTCATTTGCAAATAACCTGGAAAATATTGAAGAAGGTTTTAGCAGGATTAAAAAAGGATTGGCACTGCTTAGTTAAGACCCAATCCCACAATGGTAAAGGACACTAAGAAAATATAGCCTTTGTGCGCTTAGTGTCTTTGTGGGAAACCTTATTTCGCCATTTCCAAAAACTTTTTATGAAGTGCAAGTACCTGGGGAGTTACCATTTGCTGTTCATCATTTACTATAACGAAATCGCATAGCCGCATTTTTTCGGATTCATCCATTTGCTTGCTCATCCTGTCTTCAACCTGTTGCGCAGAAATACGGTCACGTTCCATCGCTCTTTGAACCCGGAGAGCCTGCGGCGCATCTACGCCAATTACAAAATCAAGGTATTTATTGGAACCACTTTCAAAAATAAGAGCGGCCTCTTTTAAAACATAAGGAGATGTTTGCCTTTCAAACCAATCAGCCGCATCCTTAATTGTGACCGGATGTACCAATGAGTTAAGGAGGGCGAGCTTTTCATTATTATTAAATACCTGGCCTGCTAAAAATTTCCTGTCAAGTATACTCCCGGAATATGCTTCAGCCCCAAAATGATTTATGATAGAAGCTTTTAATTCTTCATTTTCAGTCATAAGCCTTTTTGAAGCCTGGTCAGAATAATATACAGGAATACCCAGCACTTCAAAAATGCCTGCTACAGTGCTTTTGCCGCTGCCGATACCGCCAGTGAGACCAATTTTTAGCATGGAACCCCAACCCCTAAAGGGGCTTTGCCTTTAATCCCTAATCAACATTTAAAGAGACACGACCTATAAATCTTTTTGGGATTCAAGAATTAAAAATAAATACAAATTTAATAAAGCTGCCCATTCCCCCTTTAGGGAGGGGGTTATTTAATGGGCGCTATCGGCTTATTAATATTCGCCGTCCACTCCATACTTATTGCGCTCTTTTCAATTTTTATATAACTGCCGGGATTGATCTCCAGCATCATAGTGCCATCATCATTCACTTTATTTACCGTGCCATGAATACCGGCAATGGTTACAATTTTATCTCCCTTCTGCATGTTTGAAAGAAACTGCTTTTGTTGCTTCGCTTTCTTTGCCTGCGGCCTTATCATAAACATGTAAAAAACCAGGATCATCAGCCCTAAAAATATAAACTGGAATCCACCACCGCCACCTGAGCCACCTTGCCCCAACATTAAAAAAACCATTGCTACATTCATATTATCTGATTTGTTTTGCTGTTATCTAACAGCCATTATGAAAAATTATTTTTGAGCGCTTTCGACTTCTCCTGTCAGTTGTAAAACAGGGAATTTAGGGTAGGCATTTGACGTAACTGTAATATCTTTATGAACAGGTCCCACTCTGCCTTTGCTGTTAAAAACGACTTTTAAAAACCCAGTCTCGCCAGGCTTAATAGGCTCCTCAGGTTTTTCAGGAACGGTGCAGCCACAGCTAGCAACCGCCGATGAAACGATCAGTGGATTCTTACCGGTATTTTTGAATCGATAACTATATTCAACTAATGCGCCATCTGTAACCTTCCCAAAATTATACGCAGAATCTATCATTTGTACGGTAGTAGAATCGGTAAATTGTTGCGACGTATTTGCAGCCAGCACATCGCCTTTATTTTTTGTATTCCTTATATCGCACGAAACAAGAACACAAATAAGAAAAATAACCCCTAACAACTTATTCATATCTTTTTTTGATTTTTTGCAAAGGTATTATAAAACACTGTTTTTGAAATTCTTCTTATGTATTTTATCGTTCGCAGCGAGTTCTTTAAGAATATTATCCAATATTCCGTTTACAAAATGCCCGCTTTGTTCGGTACTGTATTCTTTTGCAAGGTCAATATATTCATTGATAGTAACTTTTGTGGGAATCGTTTCAAAATACAGAAATTCACAAACTCCCATTTCCATAAAAATCATATCCAGCGCGGCGATACGCTCCGCATCCCAGTTTTTTAATTTTGGTTTTATAAGTTCGCGGCAATATTCTTTTTTACTAATTACGCTCTCAAGGAGGTCTGCCGCGAAGTCCATTTTTTCTTTACCGGTTAATTCCGTAAAGTTGAAGGCCGCTGGTTTTTGTAACAAAGTGGTCATTAACACAATCATCATATCCACATCATCATCCCAATGGATAAATTTTTCTTCCACATCGCTTATGAAATGATCATCGGGAAGCATGAGATCGTTGAAGATAAACTCAAGAATTTTCTTTTCCGATTTCTTATCACGCGATTTTTCAGTAATGTATTCTTTGTATTCAGGAGAAGCCGCCAAAGAGAGGTAGCATTTTTTAATCAAATCATCATTTACCAGGTATTTGATTTTTAGTTGCTCAACAGACTTATTAAAGGAAGCATTCTCAAGAATAGACCATATTATTTCATTACCCGAAATTTTTGTATTGATATTCAGGTCTTGTGCGGATGGCAAATGTTTTTGTGATTTTTGTGCGGCATCTTTTTCTGCAAAACGGGCAACTTCAATGATATAATATACCAGGTAAGCAAACAATTGCTGCGAATGTTCCAGCTTCTTTTTGAGCATTTGCAATGGTTCACCGGGACGGGTTTCATTATTCATGGATTCAATGCTATACAGCGTTTGCATCACCTTCACCCGTATATTTCTTCTGCTTAACATGTATTAAAGAACTGTTTAGAGGGCGCAAAGATAATGGGAAAATGTTTAGCAGTTATTCTCACACAAAAACAAGGGCCACACGATAAAAATTACACGAAACATAACCTCATTGATTGAACCGGAGTTGGTTTTGCGAAAGGTAAATTTTCATAATATCTATTTCGTAAAATTGATTTAAAAGCTTGTAAGCCAATAAGGATATATTTTTGTCAGAGCGAGGAAAGGAGTTGAAACATTCCCATATATTTGAGTAAGCTGCCATTTACAGACCGACCTTTCATGATAAACATTTTTCAAAACAGAAAACTTATAGACAGCCAAACCTTACGAGAAATTTTGGATGAAATAATTTCGCCAAGATTTATTAGTCGTGGGCTTGTGTGGGATCGAAATTATTTATGGTTTGACCAATCCAAAAATTCCATAAGACAAGTCTTCAAGTATTCAAAATTAAAAGGAGAAACAGGAACATTTGATTGGGGAGTTTGCATTGACTTCGTTCCGACAATTTCTTCAAAAAAATTAAGATTTCATAGGACAGACAAAAGTGTTCAACTACATTTATTTGAATGGACAGACGAATATTCAAATTCATTCTTCGGAGGAAAGTTAGAAGGTGGAATAACGACACACTGGGGTAAGCAAAGAGCCAAACATTCAGTAAAGCACCTTCTTGACAAATACGAGCAGAAAATTAATAATTGGTTTGACAACGCTCAAACAATTGAAAATTTAATTGAAATAGCTCAAAGACAAATTGCGACCGGCAAAAGCTATAATTCCCATAGCCCTGACCAAAGGCTTGTACTTGCATTTCTGCAAGCAAAGACAAAACAATTTGATGAAGCAACTAAAACAATAAATCAATTAGCGCTGGACAACAATCTAAAAGAAATATTACTAAAACAAATTCACAAATCAGACTGACCAAAACGGCAGCTTACATGGGGTTTGGCAATAGGCTGGCAGACGGAAAAACAATCGGCTACAGTTCGCTATCAGCAATAGTTCCAGCCTGACTTTATAAATTTAGCTTTTAGTTGTTATCTTCATCTTTGGTAACAATATTCGGCTTTGGCTTCGGGCTTGACGAGCAATGAATACCAGCCCATCGCCAAGCCCTACCGTACATCCCCTCATTCAATCACCAACTTATCCCTCGTTACATTTCCCCCATCTTTATCACTTAATTGCACAATATAAATTCCCCGCAAGCCTGAAATATCAACATCGGTATTTGGCTGGTTAAGCAATTGTTCTTTTATTTTTTTACCTGCATTATCGTAAAGAATCATAACTACCGGTTTTGTATAGTCGTTAATAATTACCTGCACGTTACCTTTTGCAGGATTTGGATAAAAAGAAAAATTATTCTTACCGCTGCTGAATGTTATTATTCTAATATCGGAATAAGAATAAGGGCCATCAAGATTTCTAAGTTGCAGCCTGTAAAAAATCTTTGAATTGCCAGGCGCTGCAGAATCCGTAAATGTATAATCAAGCTGCATATTTGAATTGCCATTCAAGGCTTTACTATCTGCAAAACCGATACCGGAGAAATTTGCTTCATTGTTCAATCTTCTTTCAATAGAAAATCCAGCCGTGCTTTGCTCGGAAGAAGTACTCCATTGTAAGCGTACATTGTTACCCGTTCCTTTCTGCGCTGAAAATGAAATTAAATTCAAGGGCAAAGCTCCAAGAGTAAATGGTGCAGAAGTATCACTATTTCCAATGCTATTAGTAACGACAAGTGTATAGGTACCTGCAGCCGACGTTATATAATCCGGAGAAGTTTCCCCGGGAACAGGAACATTATTTTTCAGCCACTGATACGTGAGGTTGCGGCCGGGCAACCCCTGGAACAAAAATGTTCCTGTGCCCTGGTCAATTGCCGTAAAATACGCGACCGGGCTGTGGAGGTAACTGGTATCTTCAAGTTTATAAACAGTTCCGTTATTATTAAATAAAATATATTGGTCTCCATACCTGTCTTCACCAAATGAAACAGGATTGCCTGTTGACTGCGCATTTGTTATGAAATGTATTACCGATCCTGATAATGCTCCGTTTGATTCCCTGATTCCATCTACCCATTTTTGAACATAGTCAGCAAATATGTACGTACCGAATAAAGATTTTGATTGTGCGCTGCGATACACATAACCTCCTGTAATAGACTTTCCAACCGCGTGAGTGTAGTCGTAAATTGGGAGCGTGAGCCCTGATTGATTACAACCTGAAGCCGGACTATAACAAGCGGTTCCTTCCATAATATTCCATCCGTAATTTCTTCCTCCCGGTGTATTTACAGGCTGGTAATCGATTTCCTCAACAGCGCCCTGGCCTACATCTGCGATCCACAGATCCCCGGTGATCCTGTCAAAGCTGCTGCGCCATGGATTGCGTACGCCATAAGCCCATATTTCTTTTTTAATACCTGGTGTTGCATCATTATAAAAAGGATTTGATGTAGGTATCACATAAGATTGAGCAATGGATGAATTACTTACATCTATTCGCAAAATTTTCGCAAGAAATGTGTTTTTATTTTGCCCGTTGCCCTGCGGATCCCCAGCACTTCCGCCGTCGCCAAGGTTAATATAGAGATAACCATCTTTACCAAACATAAGGTTACCCCCATTGTGATTATTATAAGGCTGGCTTTGGGTGAGAATAGTTAATCCAGTAGTTAATGCAATGTTTGAGTCTGCCGGGTTCACTTTATATTCTTCAACTATCGTGGTTAATTGTCCGGAAATAGTAGATGTGTAATCAACATAGAATTTTCTGTCCGTTTTATAATTTGGACTAAAGGCAATTCCTAAAAATCCTTCTTCACCGCTAGTGTACGACGACACTTTTGACGAAATATCAAGGAAAGGCGTGGGCCGCAAAGTACTATCGGCGTTTATGATGCGAATTCTTCCGGGGCGCTCGGCTACAAACAATCGATCGTCACCGCAATTTTTAAGATCTATGGGTAAGGTAAGCCCGCTTACCAGCGGCTTTGCCGCCAGCTTTTGTGCAACAATTTCTTTAGAAGTAAAAAGAAAAATACAACAAAACAGGTATGTAAAGATGTTTCTCATAATTAAGGCTTTAACCATCAAACTAGTGCAAATACTTTGCCACTAAAAAATAAAAAAGCAATCATAAGATGATTGCCAGTTTAAAAAAATACTACAAACCTGTAAGCCGGATTCTGTATCCCGATACCGCAAGGCAACGGGAGGTTATCATTTATCTTGCTGTTACATTACTGCAACAATCTTGCTGCCTACCCTTCCCGGTATTCCGTGCCGATAGCTATCGGGACGAAAACATAAACGAGCAGCTTATCCTGCCCGGCAAATGAAAAATCACTTGCATGGCAAACCGGGATATACGTGGCATTACAGCACACAAGGTTTACCCATCGTAATAATTACTTACTACCATCGTGAGCTCTTACCTCACGTTTTCACCCTTATCCCGATTTTAATCGGGACGGTAATTTTCTGTGGCACTCTCTTCCCGCCTTAGGCGAGACCGGCCATTAACCGGTGTGTTACTCTATGCTGTCCGGACTTTCCTCCCTGCTCTTACGAGCAGAGCGATAACCCGGTTTGTAGTGATGCAAAGGTAAGAATGGCAAAGCGGTTAATATTGAAAGAATATTTCCGTGGCGCCGTAGCCGTAACTGGGATGATATTGGTTCACAAAACTCTTTACTTCCTTTTTATGTTTTAAAATCTCATGAATCTCTTCTCTCAGCTTGCCGGTTCCAATACCATGCACTACAATAAAATTTGGCTGATGGTGCGCTATGGCAAGATTAAAATATTTTTCAAAAGTGCTGAGCTGTAAGGAGAGAATTTCGAAATTGCTCATGCGCCTCCAATCGTCCGATAATTTTTCAACATGCAGGTCTATCATTGATCTTGCCGGTTCAAGATTTTGCCGGGCAGTGGATGCATCATACAACTGGCCATACGTGTTGGTATATTCAGGAATTACTTCTTCTGTTTTATCAGGGTAATTTTCAAAAAGTTTAAATGAAAAAGTGGGCTCGTTTTTTAATTTAATCTCTTCGATCTTTTGGAACAATTGCTTTGCTTTTATTTTTATGCTGGCTTCAAAATGTGCTGCTTTTTTTTTGTTGGCATTCACCAGCGAAAAATCAAATTCAAATTTTGGCGCATCGTTCATGTCCTCAAAAGGTACATCGTGCAAATAGAAATCGTTGAAGGAGTATATGGTGTTATCCAGTTTGAAATCTTCGGCTCCTAAAAAATGCAGGCGGTATGTAAAATAATAAGGCTCATTTGTTTGATTGATAAGATAGATTTTAAAAGCTTCTACCACATCATCATCAAAAACATCTTTATCGAAGACCGGCAGAAAAGAAACCCATACACCGTCACTCACTTTGTATTTAGAATTTGCTTTTTCTTTTTTTATGTCATCAATGTATATTTTTTCTTTCTTCATTCCGCCGCCAAATTTATCAGCAGCTCTCTTATCAGAAAATCTTTTGAAATAAGGAAAGTCAATTTGATCCATGTACACGGGAAATCTTACTCCTTCTACATCTATCAATACCATTTTATCATTAATGATATCTACCACTTCGCCTTCTTCCTGTGAGTGAAGAATTAATACTTTATCACCTAACTGGTATTTCATAGTGCAAAGATAGAGGGTTTGGGAGTTTGGGAGGTGGCTGCAAAAATTAAGCGTATTAGATTTGACAGAATCAAATTTTGCTATATTTTTAAATTCGGCTACAATTAAATAGTGACCTGCACGCTATGAAAAAAATATCTATTTTGCTAACCGAAATCCTACTGGTTTCACTTTGTTCTTATGGACAAGACACCACGCAACTTATCAGGCCCTCTTATAAGCTGACTGTTCTGGTTGACAAAAACTCTTTCTACGAAGAAGAACTAAAATCCACACCTTATATATTACCCGGCAAAACAGTTCAAATATATCCCGGCGAAACAATTTTTATTGAAATTGAAGAAGATAATGGGATTATAAAAAGTATGACAGCGGTAAAAGAACCAGTCCATCCCTCCAAAACTTTGACAATAAGTTTTATTCAAGGCGTAAAGAAAAAAACGCATGAATTAATGATGCTGAAGGTCGAAAATCCATTTCCTAAAAACCTAATTTATAAAGCAAAGATTTTTCTTTTAAAACAGAAGAAGTGGGTTGACACGGATGTATATCCTGTTGGTGCCGGGCTTTCAGGATATGAGACCTGGCCAGATATTATAACCTCAATAGGTTTAAATGACTGGCAATTTCAATCAAAATAAAAAACATATTATTTCGGATAGTCTGTCCTACAACACATCCTTTTCCGCAAGCTTACTATGATGCCGGCTATACAGAAAATAAATAACGAGACCGATCACCAGCCAGATTAGAAATCGCATCCAGTTGGTATATCCCAGCTCCGTCATCAAATAAAAACAGCTTGCCAGGCCAAGTACAGGTATAAGGGAAAGTTTTTTTATGAAAGATGCAATGCTTAATGCCGTTGCGAGTATTACGAATAAAAAGAAAGGGAGCTTGTCGCGAAAGACTTCCCACCCGGCACTGAAATCAAAAAGCCCGAGGAAATTATTCCAGAATATGATTACACCGACAATAAATAAAACAGGAACTATAAATTGAGAGCTCACAAAAGGGATCTTAAATTTCGGCTTCTCTTCACTCACCTCTCTTGCAGGTAATAAAAGCACACCACCACATACAAGCACAAATGCAAATAGGGTACCGATGCTTGTGAGATCTGTTACTTCGGTAAGGTTCAGGAACAGCGCAGGAGTGGCTACCACGAGTCCTGTAACGATTGTAGAAAAAGAAGGCGTTTTGTATTTAGGATGAATGCGGCTAAAAGCTTTGGGCAGCAATCCATCGCGGCTCATACTCATCCATATTCGCGGTTGCCCCATTTGAAAAACCAGTAGCACACTCGCCGTTGCTATTACGGCACTAAAAGAAATGATATAACTTATTTTATTAAGGCCAACTTCTTTAAATACAAATGCTAAGGGATCTCCTACCTGCAGCTTGGTATAAGATACCATTCCCGTAAGTACCAGCGCGATCAGGATATAAAGAACCGTGCAGATAATAAGCGAATAGATCATTCCTTTTGGAAGGTCCCTTTGCGGATCCTGGCATTCTTCCGCTGTGGTTGATATGGCATCAAAACCAATATAGGCAAAGAATACGGCGGAAACTCCTTTCATCATTCCACCGAATCCATTTGGTAAGAATGGACTCCAGTTAGCGGGAGCCACATAAAAAAAACCTATAGCTATCACCGCAAGTATAATGACAATTTTTAGGCCTACCATAAGATTGGTAGCTTTCCGTGTTTCTTTAATGCCGGTATAAACAAGCCATGTAATAAAGAAAACTATAGCCAGTGCAGGCAAATCGGCAATTATTCTAAGTCCTCCAATCTTAGGTGCATTCAGCCACGCATTGTATCCTTGCCTCATTGATTCTGTGAGATCGGCCAGGTTGGTTCCTTTGGCGATTTCAACAGAAGCTGCATTGAAAGCCCGTGAAGCGGATAAATAATCTGTGGTTAAAAAGGCAGGAATGTGAATGTTGATACCTTCTAAAAGATTTACAAAATACTGGCTCCACGAAATAGCCACTGCAATATTACCAATCGCATATTCCATAAGAAGATCCCATCCTATTATCCAGGCTATCAGTTCACCAAAAGCGGCATAGGCATACGTATAAGCGCTGCCACTTACCGGAATACGTGAGGCAAACTCCGCATAGCACAATGCTGAAAATCCGCAGCAAACAGCGGTAATAACAAATAATAAAGATACGCCCGGCCCTCCCTCGTAAGAGGCATTCCCAATAGTTGAGAATATACCCGCGCCCACGATAGCGGCAATTCCCATTGCAACAAGATCTTTTACCCTTAAAACCTTTGACAAGCCTGACGCGGAATGTGTGGCATCAGAAAGCCCTGTTTGCGCATCGGCTAAAATTGCAGAAATAGTCTTTTTTCGAAAAAGCGGATGGGACATGTTTGGTAAACTTTAGTACGATTGAAAATAAAGAAATAATATGGAATAATTTCCTTCTGCCCAATTCCAGCTTTTATAAATTTCAGTCACTCTCCGTAAATGAATTCTAAAATTTTGAAAAAAATATATGGATAAGAAATGCCTCTATTTGAAATTAGTTCAGTGCCGTCCTTCTTTCGCGAAGGATATGAATGATTAGGAAAAGCCCATAATCGGGCAGCATGTAAACTATTGGAAAAAATTAATGGATGATGATATAGTCGTGGTATTTGGGCAGGTGTTAGATCCTGCTGGTGTTTTTGGTGTTGAAATTGTATCAGCGGATTCCGAAGAACAGGTTAAAGAAATAACATCAAATAATCCTGCTTCTGCCATAAATAAATATGAAGTGCACCCGATGATGGCGATTGTAAAAGAAAGCTAATTACAATATCATTGCCCTATACCGTCAACAATCATATCCTTGTTGATTTTTAAAACAAGGCCCTGTAATACTTTACCGGGGCCAACTTCAGTGAAACGTGTTGCACCATCTATTATCATTTTCTCTACAGATTGTGTCCACATAACGGGGCCGGTAAGCTGATCTACAAGATTTGCTTTTATTTCATCGGGTTCTATGACAGCAGTCGCCACTACATTCTGGTAAACAGGACAAGATGGGCTTTTAAACGGGGTATTTTCAATGGCATCTGCCAATTCTTCCCTTGCTGGCTGCATAAGCGGTGAATGAAAAGCGCCACCCACCGGAAGCACCAGTGCCCGTTTTGCACCAGCTTCCTTCATCAGCACGCAAGCCTCTTCTATTCCTTTTTTGCTGCCGGATATCACAATCTGACCGGGGCAATTATAGTTCGCTGCCACAACGATTTCATGTTCTATTGAAGCGCATATTTCTTCGACTTTTTCATCAGGTAATCCAAGTATAGCCGCCATTGACGAAGGATTTGCCTCGCATGCCTTTTGCATTGCTTTAGCTCTTATAGAAACCAGTCGTAATGCATCTTCAAAAGAAAGGCACTCATTTGCAACCAGCGCAGAAAATTCTCCCAGCGAATGACCGGCGACCATTTCCGGTGCCGGGGTTGCCAGTGTTTTAAAAGCCGCAATTGAATGAAGGAAAATGGCTGGCTGGGTAACACTCGTCTGCTTTAATTCTTCCGCAGTGCCGGAAAACATAATGGCCGAAATACTGAAACCGAGTAATTCGTCAGCGGTATCAAAGAGTTTTTTAGCATCAGGGTGCATATCATAAAGATTTTTGCCCATGCCACTAAACTGTGAGCCTTGTCCGGGGAAAATATATGCATGCTTCATATCAGGAATCAAAATTTATCTTCTTTTAATAAGGTCAGCATTCACAAGACTTATAAATTCACTTCTTGTTGACTGCTTTTCAAACTCGCCGTAGAAAGCTGAAGTTGTTGTAACGGAATTTTGTTTCTGAACCCCACGCATCATCATACACAAATGGGTCGCCTCAATAATAACGGCCACGCCCAATGGATTCAACGTTTCCTGTATGGCGCCAAGAATTTGGGTCGTAAGACGTTCCTGTACCTGCAAGCGCCGGGCATATATATCAACAACACGGGCAAGCTTACTAAGGCCGGTGATCCAGCCATTTGGAATGTAGGCAATATGCGCCCTTCCAAAAAAAGGCAACATGTGATGTTCACACATACTATACAATTCTATATCCTTTACTATAATCATTTCGCTTATCTCTTCATGAAATTTTGCGGAATTTAAAATTGCTTTTGCATCTCCCTGGTATCCCTGGGTTGCGTACTGCATTGCTTTTGCAAGCCTTTCAGGAGTTTTTAAAAGTCCTTCCCTCTCCGGGTCTTCACCAATCAATTTAAGCGCATCTTTATAGCTTTTTATTAAGCCATTAGTTACATCAGCGTCGTACTCTTCTGTTTTTTTGTAAGCCATTTTCTCTTTTTTAAAATTTATGTTACGGGATATTCTACAAAGTTCCTTGGAGTTTCATACAGGCGAACCTGTAAGTCAAAACCGCTGTCAATTTTCTCACGCAGAATATTATAGATCACTATAACAATATTTTCGGCTGTTGGGTTCACTTTTGAAAATTCAGATACATCAAGGTTTAGATTTTTATGATCCAGCTTTTCTATCACAAAGTCGTTGATGATATCGCTGAGCATTTTAAGATCTATCACGAACCCTGTTTCCTTATCAGGAACGCCCGTTACTTTTACCTCCATTTCATAATTATGACCGTGGTAGGAGGGATTATTACACTTACCAAAAACAGTTTCATTCTTTGCAGCATCCCACGCAGGATTATTCAGCCGGTGTGCGGCATTAAAATGTTCTTTTCTATAAACGGCTACTTTATTATTCATAATTAAAAAAAGAGTTTTCAAAATCAATCCCCGAAATATTCAACATATATCCTGGGTGTTTCGTAAAGTTTAATACAATGTAATTTAACTGACGCAGGCAAATGGGGATGAAGCTGCTGCCAGATAGCTTTTGCAAGGTTCTCGGTCGTGCACATTTTATTTCTTAAAAATTCAACATCCACATTTAGATTTTTATGGTCAAGCTTATCAAGCACAAATTGCTTTATAAGAAGACTAAGGATTTTTACATCAAAAAGAAACCCCGTGTCCTCTACTACTTCTCCCCTTATGGTTACATACAATTCATAGTTATGGCCGTGCCAGTTTTCATTGGCGCATTTGCCAAAAACAATTTCATTTTTTTCCTTGCTCCATTCCGGGTTGTACAATTTATGCGCTGCATTAAAATGTTCAACCCTTGTTAAATAAACCATTCTCTTCAAAAATTTTCGCAAAGGTAAGTTCAGAAACTTAAAATACGACAGCTATATACGAGATTTGCGGTATGGATTTATTAATAGTTGCGGCAACAAAATTCGAAATATCGCCATTTCTCGCAACTAACAATTCAGCAGATGTGCTCATAACCGGGGTTGGAATACCATCCACTATTTTTACACTCAGCAAAAAATTGACGCAAGCAAAATATGACCTTGTAATCCAGGCAGGCATTGCCGGAACTTTTAAAGAACCCTTTGAAAAAAGTGATGCCATGATTATCGAACAGGATACTTTTGCAGACATAGGAATAGATGAAAAAGGTACTTTCAAAACATTATTTGAAATGGGGCTTGCTAACGAAAACGAATTTCCCTATCAATCGGGATGGTTAAAAAATGAACCCGGGCTTCTTAAAAAAGCAGCTTTGCGAGTTGCAAAAGCAATTACGGTAAACAGTATTACGGATGATAAAATGCGGTCGAAAAATTTAGCCGAAAAATTTGACGCAGAAGTCGAGAGTATGGAAGGAGCAGCTTTTCATTATGTATGCCTGCAACAAAAAGCAAACTTCCTGCAGCTCAGAAGCATTTCGAATGTAGTTGGTGAACGTGATAAAACAAAATGGAAAATGCAAGAAGCTGTTACCACTCTGAACATCGAACTACAAAAATTAATTGAAAAATTTTCTTAACTATGAATTTTACATTGGGATTTTCACCTTGCCCTAACGACACATTTATTTTTGATGCACTGGTTAATAATAAAATTGACACACAGGGAATAAGCTTCAGTATAAGACTTGAAGATGTAGAAACGCTTAACGAACTTGCCCTCAATAACAAGCTGGACTTCTCAAAAATAAGCTATGGAGTGTTGCCAAATATTCTTAAAGATTATAAAGTATTAAATAGTGGAAGTGCATTGGGAACGGGCGTGGGGCCTCTTCTAATTTCGAAAAAGCCGGTGTCATTTGATGATGTAAATGATTATACTATCGCTATTCCGGGTGAGAACACGACTGCGCATCTTCTTTTTTCAGTTGCTTTTCCTGGAGCAACAAACAAAGTATTTAAAAGATATGATGAGATAGAAAATTTTGTATTGAATTCAGGTGAAAATAATTTGGGTGTCATTATACACGAGAACAGGTTTACTTATGCTTCAAAGGGGCTGCATAAAATTGTAGACCTTGGAAATTATTGGGAAGAAAAAACGGGCTTCCCTATACCGCTAGGCGGTATTGTCGCTAATAAAAGAATAGATGAAAAATTTATAAACACGGTAGATGCACTTATAAAGAAAAGTATTGAATATGCATTCAGTAATTACCCCGAGATCCCCGCATACGTTCAGCAAAATTCGCAGGAGATGGAAGTAGAGGTTATGAAAAAGCATATTGACCTTTATGTGAACAAATATTCAATCGACCTTGGCAAAGCCGGAAAAGCTGCTATTCAAAATTTGATTGATGTATTTAAAAACACCAATACATCTCTTCAAAAAGAAAAAATAGAAAACCAGGAAGCGATGTTTGCAAAATCGTAATGCCTCATTCACTATCCAGCGCTTTTTTATAAGCGGCCAAGCAACGCTCTCTCGCCGCATGGTGATCAACTATCGGCTTAGGGTAAGTGAATTCCTGGAATTCCGGCACCCATCTCTTAATATATTCCAGGTCTTTATCGAATTTCTTTGTCTGCAATTCAGGGTTAAATATTCTGAAATATGGTGCACCATCGCAGCCGCTGCCTGACACCCATTGCCAGCCACCATTGTTAGCAGCAAGATCATAGTCTAATAATTTTTGGGCAAAATAAGCTTCACCCCAGCGCCAGTCTATCAGCAGATCTTTGCACAAAAAACTTGCGGCGATCATCCTCACCCTGTTATGCATGTAACCCGTTTCGTTTAGCTGCCTCATGCCTGCATCCACTATTGGGTAACCAGTTTGTCCCTGGCACCATTTTTTAAATTCATCTTCATTGTTACGCCACTTAATATTATCGTAAGCTGGTTTAAAAGACTTATGATTTCCTACGTGAGGAAAATGCCAAAGAATAGACATATAAAACTCACGCCATATTAGTTCGTTTAAAAAGGTGTTATTTAGCTTTTTTGCCCTTTCAACTTCTTTTCTTATACTCAATGTTCCGAATCTTAAATGTATGCCCAATCTCGAAGTTCCTTTTTCAAGAGCAGGAAAATCACGGGTGTTGTTGTAATTTTTTATCGTCGTGGAAGAGGGGTTTTGAGCGGGTATGTCTTGTTTTTTTTCTTCGAAACCCATGGAGTTAAGAGATGGGATCCTGGTAGAAGAAGTTTTAAAAAAATTATTAAAATATTTTTTACATGGGTAGGGCTTTGTGTAAAAGCCTGTAAGTTTTTCTTTCCACTTTTTACTAAAAGGTGTATAAACCGTGTAAGGCGTACCGTCACCTTTCAACACCTCATCTTTCTCGAAAATCACCTGGTCTTTATAGGTTTTGAATTGAATATCTTCTTTTGCTAAGAGCGTTTTAATCGTGCTATCCCTTTCAATAGCATAAGGCTCATAATCGTGATTGGTAAAAACTGTATCAACTTTATATTCACTTATTAATTTGTCAAAACTTTCACCAGGTGTTCCATAAAATACATGTAAATCAGAATCGATTTGTTTAAGTTCTTTTTGAATATTTACCAGTGTGTCTCTTATGAATTCTACGCGGCGGTCTTTTTTTTCTTCCAGTTTATCCAGGATATTAGTATCAAATATAAATATGGGCAAAACTGGCAAACCAGACTTCAAAGCATGATATAAACCCGCGTTATCATAAAGTCTCAAGTCGCGCCGAAACCAAAAGATGTTTATTTTTTCCATTAGGTTAACTTTTCATTTCTTCAAGCAGTAACAATGTTAATTGCAAATGGTTTGAAGGATATGACTGTAAATCTTTTGTGCAGATCTATTTGTGTATATCTTATCTCTGAAATTTTTTACCCAGCGTAAGTAGTAAATTGAATTGGTAAGAAAGCATTCATCTGCCGCAAGCAGCTCATCCGCCGTGAGCATTTTTTCAATGACTTTGAAATTTTCAAGATCAAACTTTTCCAGCATCCATCTTCGCATAATCCCCGCTACACAGCCTTCTGATAATGGTGGAGTAAAAATTTCAGTTCCTTTTACGATAAAAATATTTGCGATAGCAGTGTCACAAATTCTATCAAAAGAATTAAGCACAATGCAATCATTTAGCTTATTTTCTTTAGCGTACATGCCCGCCATTATATAGGGTAAATAGTTATTGGATTTAAGATTAGAAAAATTATCGCAACTTTTTTTAGCCCCGGGAAGCAAATCAATTACAAGCCCATTTACATTCAAGTTATTTGTAGCGCCAAGTGTCCATGACTCAATAATGCAATTGGGAAAAAGATTTTCCGGGTCAAATATTCCTCCATTGCCACGAATGATCATAAGGCGGATGCGTGCAACATCATTATGCCTGTTCTTCGTGCATAATTCTTTAATTTTTTTAATAATGAAGTCTTTGTTGAAAGTTTTCGGAACATCAAATTTTAAAAGAGCAAGGCCATTAAATAAGCGCTCGAAATGAAAATCTTCATTTATGATATTTCCTTTAATGCTCTTCATAGTTTCAAACAAACCATCTCCGTATCTCAAGCCCCTGCTTGATGGAGATACAACGGGTGAGTCATTTGTGTAAAACTTATTATTGAAAATGAAAAACTGCTCATTCATAATTGTAGGAGTAATGAGCAAAAATAAGTGTATGAATCAGTTAAACCGGATTTGCAACGAAGCTGATTTAAAAAAAGGAAAAAATGAATGCAAGCTGCAATTACAACACAAAAATCTGCAAGCTATTTTTTAGGTTATGCAAATTTTAGAAACAGTAACGTTTAGTTTGAAGCCATAAAATAAAGCGAGTTGTAATGAAAACTATATTTCTTCATCAAGCAACTTATTCTTAACCGCAAACATGATAAGACCGGCCGTACTCTTGGCGCCTGTTTTCGTTTTAAGTTTATCCCTGATGGCTTCTATTGTTCGTGGGCTCAGTTCCACCACTTCGGCAATTTCACGCGTGCTTTTTTCTTCGCACATCAACCGTAGAACAGTTATTTCCTTATCACTCAACGTCGCATCCTCCTGCTGAAGCTTTATTGAGTTTACAGGTGTCTTCTGACGAAGATTGTTTAGAAGAGCCTTATTAGTTAACGAATTAAAGTAAAATTCCTGTTCGTGACAGGTTTTAATTGCCTCGTAAATTACTTCGGAATCGGATGTTTTAGTGAGATAGCTATTTGCTCCCAACTCCATTAATTTGGTTATCATACTTTGATCGTCCATCATAGTAAGCATGATTATTTTAATACCGGGGTATAGTTTTTTTATTTCGGGGAGTGTGGCAATTCCATCCATTATTGGCATTTGAATATCCAGCAGTATCACATTTGGCTGAATGCCTTTCAATAGATTCAAAAGATGAGCGCCATTATCTGCCTCTGCCAATATTTTTATATCTTTTTTCGAAGAAAGAGCTGTAATAACGCCTGCCCTGTAAAGCACGTGGTCATCGGCAATTATCACATTTATAAGATCTTCGGTTTCTTGTTTCATGGGTATTGAATGGTTTTATTTGAACGCATACAAAAGTCTGTAATTTAAATCGTAAATAATACGAATAACTACGAAATTTTTACTATCGTAATAATACCTATAATTAACGTTATTTGACAAAAGTAATAATACGCATAATTAACGTTATTTGTCAAATAAAATTATAGCTGCGTTAAATAAAATTTATTTGATAAACAAGAAAGATGTAAAAATTTTCATCTTCATGCTAAATATGTGTCTATTGTCTGACAGATTGTTCTGAAACACAAAACAATGGTACATGAAATATTTACAAAGAAAGGAAGTCAATCATTATGGGCGCGGGATAATTATATTTAGATATATTTCTCCTTATCATCGCTTTATCCTAGAAAATTAGCCGCTAATTTGTGTTGTATTCGTTGGAGGAATTATTTTTTCTTTTGACTTTTGGGCGCAAAAATTGCGAACATCCTTTTACCCTCGAGTTTAGGCATGCTTTCAAGCGTACCTGCATCAACAAGACGCTCGGCAAATTTAAGCAAAAGCAATTCTCCTCTTTCTTTAAACATGATCGCTCTGCCTTTAAACTGAACGTACGCTTTTACTTTATTACCATCTTTTAGAAAGTTCTCAGCATGTTTCGATTTGAAATCGAAATCGTGATCATCAGTATTTGGCGTAAACCGTATTTCTTTTACCTCAGAGACTTTGCTCTTGGCTTTCATTTCTTTTTCTTTCTTCTTCTTCTCGTAAAGGAACTTATTGTAGTCGATAATCTTACAAACAGGAGGATCGGCTTGAGGAGAAATTTCAACCAGGTCAAGGCCTTGGTCATTTGCCATTTTCTGTGCTTCTACCGTAGGATATACGCCTACTTCTACATTTTCTCCAACCAATCGTACATTAGGTACTCTTATCATGTGGTTGGTACGGTGTTCCTGCTGTTGTTCTTTTTTAAAACGTGGATTGAATGCGCCCCTTGGCTGCCTTGGTGGAAATGCCATTAATTGATTTTAGTTTAAAATTTTTTTCTTTGTTTTATGATTTCAGCTAATTAGCCTGATCAAATATTTTTTTGCTTTTTACCTCCTCTTGTACCATCTCAATAAACGCGGATAAAGATTTCACTCCTTCATCTCCTTTGCCTTGACGCCTTATTGAAACTTTCTCTTCATTTACTTCCTTCTCTCCAATAATAAGCATTAAAGGGGTTTTCGCCAACTCTGTATCCCTGATTTTTTTTCCAATCTTCTCACCCCGGTCATCTATTTCAGCACGAATATCATATTTTTTCAATTCAGACAAAACATTTTGTGCATAAGAAATAAATTTATCACTTATTGGCAAAACCTTTACCTGTACTGGTGTAAGCCACATCGGAAATTTGCCGGCGCAGTGTTCTGTAAGTACTGCAATAAACCTTTCCATACTTCCAAAAGGAGCCCGGTGTATCATTACAGGGCGGTGCTTCGCATTGTCTTCTCCAATATACGTTAAATCAAACCGTTCCGGCAAATTATAATCAACCTGTATTGTGCCTAATTGCCATTTTCTTCCAATTGCATCGCGAACCATAAAGTCAAGTTTCGGGCCATAAAATGCAGCCTCACCATATTCAATCACAGTCTTCAGCCCTTTTTCTTCAGCAACTTCTATAATAGACTTTTCTGCAATTTCCCAGTTTTCATCGCTTCCTATATATCTAGATTTGTCCTCTTTATCGCGCAGAGAAATCTGGGCGGTATATTCAGTAAAGCCAAGCGAAGCAAAAACATATAGCACAAGATCAATTACTTTTTTAAATTCATCCTTTACCTGCCCCGGCATGCAAAACAAATGCGCATCATCCTGGGTAAAACCTCTTACCCTGGTAAGGCCATGCAATTCACCGGATTGCTCGTAACGATAAACTGTACCAAACTCTGCAAATCGTAATGGAAGATCTTTGTAGCTTCTTGGTGATGATTTATAAATTTCGCAATGGTGCGGGCAGTTCATAGGTTTGAGAAAAAACTCCTCACCTTCTACCGGAGTTTTTATAGGCTGAAAACTATCCTTCCCATATTTTTCATAATGGCCGCTGGTTACATATAAACTTTTTGACCCAATATGCGGGGTGATCACCGGTAAATAACCGGATTCTATTTGCGCCTTCTGCAAAAATTGCTGCAGTCTTTCCCGCAGCATAGTTCCCTTTGGCAGCCATAAAGGCAGCCCTGCTCCTACTTTCTCCGAAAAAGTAAATAGCTCAAGTTCTTTTCCCAATTTTCTATGATCCCTTTTTTTGGCTTCTTCCAAAAAGACAAGGTATTCATCAAGCTCTTTTTGATTCGGAAATGAGACGCCATAAATACGGGTAAGCATTTTATTTTTTTCATCACCTTTATAATAAGCGCCGGCAATATTTGTAAGCTTAATTCCCTTTATCACTCCAGTAGAAGGTATATGAGGTCCGCGGCATAGGTCGGTAAAGTTTCCCTGAGTATAGAAAGTGATTTTCCCGTCTTCAAGCCCGTTTAATAAATCTAATTTGTATTCATCACCTTTTTCTTCGAAATATTTTATGGCGTCTGCCTTCGAAATTTCTTTTCTTACAAACAGGCTGTTTTGTTTTGCCAACTCTTTCATTTTATTTTCCAACTTCTCAAGATCGGCTTCTGAAATTTGCTGGTCGCCCAAATCCATATCATAATAAAAGCCCTTTTCAATAGGAGGGCCTACCCAAAATTTTACCCCGGGAAAAGAATCCTCCACCGCTTCAGCCATGAGATGGGCTGATGAATGCCAAAAAGTTGATTTTGCTTTTTCATTATCCCATGTAAGAAATTTAATGGAAGCATCATTATTTAAGGGACGGGAAAGATCCCAAACTTCATCATTAATTTCTGCAGCTAAGATTTTTCTGGCAAGGCCTTCACTTATTTTTTTTGCAATATCCAATGCGGTTAATCCTTTGTCGTATTGCCTTACAGCGCCATCAGGGAAAGTAATATTCATGGTATCGTTCACCTCAACAAGTTTTATTTAAGTTTTTTTTGAGATGCAAATTTAACGAAGTATTAGACAAAGAAGCGATTCATTTGAAGGATAAACTTTTAATTACTTATAAATTTGTGTGAATGATGGAATGCCGAAAAATACCACGGAATCTGCATTACTTCGTGGCGTCAATCATTAAAAAATTTATTGATCACAATGAAAATATTTTACTTCTTTTTCTCCTTACTAATTTCTTCTGCGGTTAATGCTCAAAATTTTAACGGTCAATGGAAAGGCGGTTTTAATGAAACTAGTTATGGCCTTTCCGGCCTGGGAGGTAACGATATTGACTATGTATTAGAACTTAACACCAATGGCTCCAGTGTTTCCGGTTATTCTTACACTTATTTTCGAGCAGGTTCTAAAAGATATTACACTATTTGTAAACTAACGGGCACGCTTAATAGGGAAACGAAGGAAATAACAGTGACAGAAATTGAACGAACTAAATTTAATACACCGCCCGATTTTCAAAATTGTTTTCAGACCCATAAGCTGCATTATGTGCAAGATAGCGCAGATGTGGAATTGTTGAAAGGTACCTGGATGCCTGCTCCAAACCAGGCTGGCAACTGCGGCTATGGCACCACACTTCTTTCACGAAGGATTATAAAAAAATTACCACTGGGCATCGCTGCCAATGACAAAAAATTACAGAAAAAGACGATTCCAAAAATTGACGTAGCCACAACCAATAAGAATAACAAACGGCCACCAACAAAAGCGCCGGTAAAACCTAAAATAGAAAAAGCAACCCCCGAAGTAAAAGAGAACGACCTGGTAAGGGATGAGATAAAAACCAAACAAGAAATTGAAAAGCCTGCAATTTCTATAAACCCGGTTTCTGGTTTTAAATATCGCAGAAAGGATATCATAAAAACAATTCCTATTTCTAGTGAAACCTTTAAAATTGATTTCTACGATAACGGAGAAATCGATGGAGATTCTATTTCAGTATTTTATAACGGAAAAATAGTTTTATCTCATCAAAGATTGAGTGATAAGCCAATTTCCCTCAAACTACAGCTTGACGATAACACAGGGGAAAACTTAGTTACGATGTATGCAGAAAATTTGGGAACTATTCCACCTAATACTGCACTTATGATTGTAACAGATGGAGATAAAAGATATGAAGTAAGAATCACTTCAGATACCGAAAAAAGTGGCAGCGTAGTTTTTGTCCATAAGGAGAAGTAACTATTGCAATCTTTTTCCTGTTTTATATGCCCACCACATAAGTATAAATTGAAACGGGAATAGCCTTAGCCATGCTACCCATTCCGGAAAACAAAAATCTGGAGAGCCGCATCCCTTTAACTGTATCAAATATACATGCGCGGGTATGAAGCCAACCAAGAGAATTATAGTAAGATACATTGCAATTCTCTTTGTTGAAGAAAATGCCATCAGCAAAGCACAGCAAATTTCCAATGAGCCACTAGCGTAATTAAGAAATTCTTCAAAGGGCAAATATGGGGGAATAATTAACAAGTAATTTTCCGGATGCCAGAAGTGATTTATACCTGCCATTAAGTAAAAGAGGCAGAAAGCGATTAGGTTTATTTTCTTTAGCAATTAATTTTTTTAATTTACTTCAAAGTATTCGTTAAAAATTATAAGGTCAAATATAATTCTACCCGACATTAGAAAACAGATTAGATTTAGCAAGATGGAAGATTTGAATTAAACTATTTTATATTTGCGAAAATTAATGATTGAATATTTGGAATTTATCTCACTCATTAATATTTGAATTGGCCTCGTAGCTCAGTGGATAGAGCAACAGCCTTCTAAGCTGTGGGTCACACGTTCGAATCGTGTCGGGGTCACATTCTTTTACCACCATTAACTTTTATAGTTTTTACTCCCTCGTTGGTATTATACTGTTCCAAATGTTCAAAGGAACTTCTCTTAGTAAATTATTAAATGACAATTATGGATGTGAAGATTGAAGAAAGTTGGAAAGAGATATTAAAAGGAGAGTTTAATAAATCCTATTTTCAGCAAATAGCAACTTTCATAAAGGCAGAAAAATCCGCAGATAAAATTATTTACCCACCGGGACATCTAATTTTTAATGCATTTTACAAAACACCATTTTCAGAAGTAAAGGTGGTTTTATTAGGACAGGATCCCTACCATAATAAAGGGCAGGCACATGGGTTAAGTTTTTCTGTACCTGATGGGGTTCCACCTCCTCCTTCTTTAATCAATATTTTTAAAGAATTAAAAACAGATGTCGGTATTGAAATTCCAAAAACAGGTAATTTAGAAAGCTGGGCAACACAAGGCGTATTATTATTAAATGCCTCACTAACGGTAAGACAAAACGAACCCGGAAGCCATAGTAAAATAGGATGGCTTCAATTCACCGACACCGTTATACAAAAAATATCTGAACAAAAAGAGGGAATTATTTTCTTGCTATGGGGAAGATTTGCCCAGGAAAAGCAAGTTATTATTAACGAGACAAAACACTTTGTTCTTAAGGCTGCGCATCCGTCTCCTTTTAGTGCTGACAAAGGATTTTTTGGATGCAGGCATTTTTCAAAAACAAATGAGTTCCTTGCAAAACAAAAGAAGGAACCAATAAATTGGAAACTCTAATCTTTTAATCTTGAAACAAATATTTGCAAGAATTTTTGCAACATGGGCTATTTTAGCTTTTATAATTACCCTAATTCCTGTATTAATTCCAATGTGGATTATTGGGATTATAGACGAACCAAAAAGAACCTCGGTTTTCAGGATCATTTCCAAAGTCTGGATGAAGGTATTTTTTTTTCTGACGGGTTGCCGCCTCAAAACTGTAGGATCGGAAAACTTTAAAAAAGGAGAAAATTATATTGTTACCTGCAACCATAATTCGTTAATGGATGTTCCTCTTAGTACTCCCTTTATCCCTGGCCCAAATAAAACTATAGCCAAAGCTGAAATGGCGAAAACTCCGTTGTTTGGTTTGGTATATAAACGCGGGTCAATACTCGTAGACCGAAATGATAAAAACAGCAGGCAAAACAGCTTTAAAAAAATGAAGGAAGTTCTTAGCATAGGCATGCACATGTGCATCTATCCCGAAGGAACTCGCAACAAGACAAATCTACCTCTCAAGGAATTTTATGATGGAGCCTTTAAATTGGCAGCAGATACCGGAACATCAATACTTCCAGCATTAATGTTTAATACAAAAAAAGTACTTCCTCCGGATAAAATCTTCTTTTTTTGGCCCGCTAAAATGGAGTTACATTTTTTACCTCCAATACCGGTTAAACAATCAGATAATTTTGAAACCTTGAAAGAAAAAGTCTATAAAATGATGGAAGATTATTACTTAAAAAATAGAAAATAGTAACCGAGGTCGTTACTTTATTCAATCATCTTATTTCGCATACCGTAGGTAATCAATCCGCCAATGGTTTTTGCTCCTATTTTATTCTTCATATTTTGACGAATGGTCTCAATAGTTCGTGGGCTTAAAAAAATTATCTTTGAAATATCTTCAGTTGTTTTGTCCTCGGCCAATAGTTGCAAAATTTTTAGCTCTTTTTCACTGAATGAGATCGGAATCTGTGTACCATAATGCTGGCGTACGTTTTTCTTTTGCATGAGCTTACCCATTACCGCATTATTCACCAATTGGTTGAAATAAAAATCTTCATTCATGCAGGTAAGAATCGCTTCATAAATTTCATCCGGATCTGTCGTTTTTGTGAGGTAAGCGTTTGCTCCCATCTCCATCATTTTGCTGATCATCTGCTGATCATCATACATAGTAAGCACTATTATTTTAAGGTCTTCGTACTCTTTTCGCAGCATTTCAATAGCATTGATACCATCAATTTCAGGCATCCTTATGTCCATTAATAAAACATCCGGCTTCTTTATGGTAATTTTGTGCAGAAGGTCTTTACCATCTTCCGCCTCCCAAATCATTTTTAAGTTTTGTTTGGGTGAAAGAGCCATTTTTATCCCATCTCTGAAAATTTTATGATCATCAGCAATGGCTATTTTAATAATTGCAGAAGCTAACGAAGAAGTCGGCATGATCATAATGGCTTAGTGGTGGTTGTATAAATATATAACAATAACGAAGATTTTACGATTCTATTACTGAGTTTACCTATTATGCTTTCAGGGGAAAAGAACACGTACCAAGTAATTTCACAATAGTGGGCTCCCGCTAAAAAAACCATTTAATACTATGATGAAAATACTATCAATAAAAAGTCATGCACAAGTTTTTTTAAACCTGCAGAACATTTTAAACTCTATAATAGCAAATAAATTATCCATAAAAAACTTACCCATTAAAATTTAAAATTTCACATACACAAAAATATATTGCCCATTCCGTGCGTTCTTGAAAGGAATTTTCGAAATTACCCTTCCAAAAAAGCTTCTCTAAAGTATAAATACTATAGAAAATTTACAGAAAACCTGATAGTAAATTTACTGCTTTCGCACGTACATTTACTTTTTCTTTTGCCCGTATTATACCGCTAAATTTCTGATATAACCCTTGCCTGTTCTACATATAAGCAAAATAAACAAATATTTAATAAAAAAAAAGCTATTGACAAATATATTCATTTTATAGAAGTTAGCAGTCTATTACACAATTAACCACAAACAATTAAAAACTTACAATCATGAATCAAAACACTCTGGTAGAAACCACGAGCCTTGCTGAAGTTGGTGAGAACATCGGACTTACAGAAGGTATCGAATTAGTAAATGCTTTTAAAGCAGCTAACCCAACCGCAACATCAGGCTATTACATTGGCCGCAACATTCTTGAACAAATCATGGCTCAGCCAGGATGCGTTGGAATTAATTTCCGCAAATGCCTTACAAACCTAAACGAAGAGCATTTAGTATACACTGCTGTTGACGCAGAGGGAAAAGACATCCTTGAACTTTCTGTTGTTACTAACACAGGAGACATTGTAAAGCAAGAAGCCATTGTTGCTGATAAAACAATATGGTGGGACGATGTAAAGTTATATGAGGAATAAGCTTTTGATTTAATCGAAAAATTAAAATAGATAGTTATATTTGATTTCAAACATAACTTCTATTTTACATTATATAAGATATATCGGGTCATTTTCTCATTTATTACCCTTGGTTTTTTTTCTTTTGTTCAAACGTAAGACAAAAGAAAAATCTCTAAGGGTAATTTTTTATTATATAATGTATTGTATTGTTAATGAGTTTTTAGGCTTTTATCTTCACCAAATCCGTAAAGACAATTTAGCTAATTTTACTTTCGCTTTTTTTACTGTTGCTGAATTCTCATTTTTCTGTCTTTTTTTCTATTATGTTTTGCCCAAAGCCAATCCTAAAAAATTTATTTTCCCAATCTGGCTCTGCTTTATAATATTCTCTTTAATCGATTTCTTCTTTATGAACAAAATGGAAGGATTTGACTCCTTCACATCAGGGCTTCAAACAATATTTATAATAGGGCTGTGCATTTATTATTTAGTTATTCAAATAAAAGGTAAGACAGATTTATATATTTATTCAACGTCCAATTTTTGGATCATTATTACATTCCTGATATCCCTATCAGGGACATTTTTTTTATATATCCTGTTTGAGACTATGATCCACGATCGGGTTTTCCTTGAAATGTATACAATTATTAATTCGATATTTAATTTATTAAAAAATGTCTTGCTTTCTATGGCAATGATGATGAAATCAGACCAAACAAAGCCTGAGTTAAAGAAAAATTATGATTGAATAGATTATAATAGCGTAAACTAAAAAACTAACCCTTTAAATATAAATGTTCTTTCTGCAGATATCTGAAAATACTTTAGGGCTTCCGTCTGTACTTATCATTGGTACTATTGGAATGTTTACAATGGCAATCACCCTAGTTTCAGTGGTAGTATTCCATCAAAGGCGGGTAATTAAATTCAATAAGCAGTTACAGAAACTGGAAGAAGAAAAGCAACAAATGCTACTTAAAGCTTCTATCCGTTTCCAGGAGGAGGAAAGACAACGCATTGCTGCCGACCTGCATGACGATGCAGGGCCTTTGCTGGCAACCGCGCGGCTTTATCTTAATGAAAACCTCATTCACCAGGAACCAGCCATACAACTTCAATCTATATTTAGCGCTAAACAAATTATCGACGATACAATACAATTAATTAGGAATATATCCCATAGCCTCATGCCACCAACATTGAAAAATTTTGGCCTTGAGTCAGCTATAAAAGATCTTTTTGAAAAAATTAATGGTTCAGGAGTTATCAATGCCAGCGCACGCTTTCACGATAACCGGGAACGATTAAAAGAGGAACAGGAATTGTTGGTTTTTCGTGTTGTACAGGAATTGGTTACTAATATAATTAAACACAGCCACGCAGGTTTTATTCATCTTACTCAGAACGTGCAGGGAAATTTTTCTTACTTTCGCATACATCATGACGGAAAAGGCATTCTTCAGCCTGATTTTGAAAAACTGAATTTTGATTCTGCGGGACTTGGATTAAAAAATATAGAAAGCCGTATTAAGGTGTTAGGAGGCAGTATCTCGTTTGATATTGATAGTACACACACTTATTATAAGGTTACTATTGAAGTGCCGAGGGAGACGGGTAAATAGAATGAACAAAATGATATATTTTATCCGATATCTTTAATATTTAATTCTCTTACATTTATATGGAAGTCATCAAAGTTGCCATTGCAGATGATCATAAAATTTTCAGGAAAGGAGTAATTCTTTCGTTGAGGCCGTATAACAATATAAGATTTGTTTTAGAGGCTGAAAATGGAGAAGAGTTGATAGCAGGCCTTGAGGAATCGCAGCCGGATGTTATTCTTATGGATCTTAAGATGCCCGTTAAAGACGGAATCGAAACAACGAAATATGTCAATAAGCATTTCCCGAAGATTAGGATTCTGATCTTAACTATGTACGAGGACGAGCGTTTTGTGGGGCATCTTATGGATAGTGGTGCAAATGGATATCTGCTAAAAAGCACTGAGCCCGAGGAAATAAAGCAGGGAATAACAGATGTTATGAGAACGGGATTCTATCTCAACAATTTTGTGAACAGGGTACTTATCAAGAAAAATTATGCGCGGCAAAAATTTAATCCCAGTTTAAATAGCGAAGTGATTATTAGTGACAGGGAAAAGGAAGTGCTTAATCTTGTATGTATGGAATACACCGCGCAGGAAATTGCAAAAAAAATGGATATAAGTGCCCGAACAGTTGAGGCTATAAAAGATAGGCTTATGGAGCGCTTTGGAGTAAAAAATTCCGTAGGGCTTGTTTTCTTTGCAATGAAAAACTCCCTAATTGACTAAAAAAATTATTAGCTTTCTAATACTCAAAAACCATTTCAGGAACAATTTTTCCTATCATAAGTTTCCCTAAAGTTTTATCTTTTATTTCATCCACGCTCACGCCAGGCGCTCTCTCGATTAATTCAAATCCTTCATCTGTTATATCCAGAACCGCAAGATTTGTTACAATTTTTTTTACGCATTTTACGCCAGTTAAAGGAAGAGTACATTTAGGCAATAATTTTGAATGTCCTTTAGGGTCAGTGTGCATCATTGCCACAATAATATTCTTCGCACTTGCTACCAGGTCCATTGCCCCACCCATTCCTTTCACCATTTTCCCCGGGATTTTCCAATTGGCAATGTCTCCCGATTCACTTACTTCCATGGCGCCAAGGACAGTCAGATGGACTTTGCCAGCTCTTATCATTCCAAAACTCATTGAGCTATCAAAAAAAGATGAGCCTGGCAAGGTCGTGATTGTCTGTTTGCCTGCATTTATTAAATCAGGATCCTCCTCGCCCTCAATTGGAAAAGGCCCCATGCCGAGCAATCCATTTTCAGATTGCAATACCACATTAATTCCTTTAGGAATATAATTTGCCACAAGAGTAGGAATGCCAATTCCGAGATTTACATAGAATCCATCTTTTAACTCTTTCGCTATCCGCTGTGCAATTTGATTTTTATCCAGCATGTTTTTTATGTGATGATTTACTAATTGTATCAGTGCTGTTTTTTTATTACTAAAACTTCATTTAACTGGCTAATTTCCTAACCGTTTTTTGTTCGATTCTTTTTTCATAGCTAATCCCCTCAAAAATGCGATGAACATATATTCCAGGCGTGTGAATTTCGTTAGGATCAAGTACTCCTGGTTCAACTAATTCTTCCACCTCTGCAATTGTTATTTTACCAGCCATCGCCATAAGTGGATTGAAATTTCGGGCAGTCGCTTTATAAATAAGGTTACCTTCTTTATCTCCCTTCCATGCTTTTACAAGTGCGAAATCGGCATCAAATGCATACTCCATTAAGTATTGCTTTCCTTTGAATTCCCGAATTTCTTTGCCTTCTGCTACCTCTGTACCCACACCGGCAGGTGTAAATATAGCGGGTAACCCATACCCCGCTGCCATACATCTTGTTGCTAAAGTTCCTTGTGGAATTAAGTCAACGATAAGTTCGCCATTTAATAGCTGCCTCTCAAATTCAGCATTTTCCCCCACGTATGAAGCAATCATCTTTTTTACCTGTCTTTGCTTTAATAATAAGCCGATTCCAAAATCATCAACGCCAGCGTTGTTCGAGATACAGGTAAGATGTTTTATCTTTTTTCTAACCAGAGCGTTTATACAATTTTCAGGAATCCCGCACAATCCAAATCCGCCAAGCATAATCATATTTCCGTCTATTAAATCATATAATGCTGATTCTGCATCTTTATAAACTTTGTTCATTTCTTTTTTAGTTTTCTAACTAAGGAATCTTTGTCAGAATGATTATATCGCTCCTTCATTTTCAAATCATTTTCTCTTTGTTTTTGGGAATAGAGGCTATCAAACATTAACCTAAAAATATCCGGATGACTGGAGTACCATTCATAGCTTTTATCAAAGTAAGAGGCTGTGATATGGTGAATTTCAAATACCCTTTTGGTAAGGGCTTTTGTTTGCGATTCAATATTAATTGAAGAATCTTTTCTTGAATTCTCAATAGCCAGAGCCTGTGCCCTTACCATATCCCACATAATTTCCGACATCTCTTTGGCAGGAACTATTTCAGGTGGAATCTTGTTTCTGTTGGAACATGAACACAATATGAAAACTAAAACAATTACAAATGATATTCGTTTCACTTAAGTCCTTCTTTATATTTTGAAGCCGATGTCACATCGATACGTTGTAAAAGATCAAGGGCCTTGGATTTATCCGGCGGCGGAGCTTTTGAAAATATTTTTATAAGCTCCTGACTTTTCCCTTGTAAAAAAAACTGCAGTATCATGGTGTTTGGGTTTTCAACGTTGAAAGTATTCAGTAGTGTGAGCATGTTAAGCACCTGGCTCCTTGCTCCAATTTCGTCTTCGTAAAGTTTATCCATTCCTAGCCTATAGTAGCCATAAATAACATCATGCATTATTGTGTATCGGCTGTTCAACAAATTTTCCGTAAGCCAATATCTGTTCCTGGTTCCATCAAAAGCCTTCCATCCCGAAATGTTTCGGCCTTCGGGTGCATTGTTCACTATATTTTGAGCCTTTTGAAAATAGATATCACCACCCCGGGGCGAAAATGAATCGTAATCCATTCCAAGAATAATATTTACATAATAAGCAAAAATCGCCGTGAGACTTGAAACCAAAGCATCTGTACCGGAAACCCGGTTATCATTGAATTCAAGTTGCTGAAATTCAGAATATTTAAATATGATATCGTTATCCTGAAAATTAATCATTGGCGAAGAATAAGAAGAATTGAAAATGGGCCTCGCTGATTGAATTGTCAACGAGCCTTTGTAAACATTTGCGTCGCCTGTAGATTCAAGATTCAGTAAAAAATTGCAATCAATTTTTTCCTTTTGTGTAAATTGATCATTGCTCCATTTGCGGTTATTTACAAAATTGTTCAGCGCGGTTTGCAAAGTTTGAAAGGTCTTTTTATCAACGTTATTTCCCACCCTGTTACTGAGTACGCTCACCCTGGCTCTTAGCTCCTGCGAGTACGATATATTCAACGAAAGGCATAATACTATAAACAGGATTATTTTACTCATTTTTATAACTGATAATTGTATTTACTATATCTATCGCCACTTCAGTTTTTGGCTTTTTTTCAAAAAGATGCTCATTACCATTCCTGTCAAAAATACTTATTTTGTTAGTGTCATATCCGAACCCGGCACCGTCATCATTTAGTGAATTAAGCACAATTAAATCTGCATTCTTTGCCTTTAATTTCTTAAGTGCATTTTCTTTGCCATTTTGTGTTTCTAATGCAAAGCCAACTAAAATTTGATTTTTTGTTTTTAGTTCTCCAGCTCTTGCAAGTATATCTTTTGTTTTTGTAAGTGTAAGATTTAATCCATTACCCTCTTTTTTTATTTTTTCTTTAGCGGAATTTTTTGGCGCATAATCTGCGACAGCAGCAGCCATCACAATAATATTACTCTTTGCAAAAAGTTCAAAGGTGGCTTCATACATCTCATTTGCCGAAATAACTCTTTTAGTTTTAATCCCGCCCGGTATAATATTGATTGTAGATGGCCCTAAAATAAGATTGACCTCTGCACCTCTCAGAGCCAATTCACTGGCGATAGCAATACCCATTTTACCACTCGAATGATTTCCAATAAACCGCACAGGATCTATGGCTTCATAGGTAGGACCTGCAGTAACAATAGCTATAGTGCCTTTTAAGGATCGCTTAAGAGAAAAAAAATTACTTACATAATCCATAATTTCCTTCGGCTCTGCCATTCTCCCAGGGCCAATTAAGCCGCTTGCAAGCTCTCCATCATTTACAGGCAACAGATTAACGTCATTTCTTTTTAAAATCTCAATATTATTTTTCGTAGCAGGGTGATGCCACATATCTTCATCCATAGCTGGGGCAACCAATACCGGACAAGTTGCCGAGAGATACACTGCCATTAAAAGGTTATCGCAAATTCCATTAGCCATTTTCGCAATAGTATTACAAGAAGCTGGGGACACAATTATCAGATCAGCCCACCTGCCTAGTAGTACATGATTTGCCCAAGTCTCCTCATCGAATAGATCTGACAGTACCTTATTTTTTGACAATGTTGAAAACGTAAGAGGTGCTATAAAATCTTTTGCTGCCGGAGTCATTATTACCTTCACCTCCGCTTCATTCTTAATAATCAATCGCAATAGAACAACTGCTTTATATGCAGCTATGCTGCCTGTAACACATAATAAGATTTTTTTTCCTTTCAACATTCTAAAAATTATTGCTCAAGCCGGTTTTGTTACGCAAGACAATCATCTGGATAGAATAATACGTTTTACAAATTATTTTAAATAAAAACGGCGGTATAAAACCGCCATTAAAAGTATAATTTCTAAACGAAAACTAACATAAAATCACTTTATAATTAAAGTGGATCAAAAAAATCTGTCACTAATCAAATAGATTATCTTCATTCCTGCGATAATAAATTTTATCCTCCATAAACTCAGTAGTAGCAAGAAGTGCAGGATTTGGCATTCTTTCGTAAGCCTTTGAAATTTCAATCTGTTCTTTATTCTCATGAATTTCTTCAAGGCTATCTGTATGGCTTGCAAACTCTTCAAGCTTATTATGTAATTCTTCTTTAATGGAAATATTGATCTGGTTAGCACGTTTGGCTATAACCGCTATAGATTCATATAGATTCCCGGTTTTTGCCTTTACATCAGTAAGGTTTTTTGTTTCAACAACATTACTTGTGTTAGCGCTCTGCTGGCGTCTTAATTTGCTCATTTTGTATTTGTTTAATGTTATTCTGACTAAGATTTCTATAATATTCTGCCTCTTTTAAAAGCCTGCTGCCCGGATAGCGGTCGGCAAAATCAAAATATTCTGTTGATACCTTTTCATAACGTTCCTGCTGCTTATCGAAGTAGCTCAATTTTGCAAATTGATAGTATGATTTAATCGCCATCAACATATATTCTTCACCTTTCTCTGATTCGGGATAAGTATTAAGAAGGCCAGTGAAAGAAATTCCCGCTGCCCTGTATTGTTGTAAGTTATAATACAACTGTGCCGTTTTAAAATCTTTCAATTCCAATTTTACACGGCTTTTTGCAATTAATGTGGTTGCATCTGCCACTCTCAGTGAATTTGGATAAGTGTTAATGAAACTCTGCATCATCCCAATTGCTTTTGTCGTATTAATTTGTTCAAGCTCAGCAATAGGCGATTGCAAATAGTATGTATAAGCATGCATATATGCTATCTCTTCAGCCTTAACACTATTTGGAAATACCTCTAAAAAGCCCTTAAAGAGGTTTTCAGCATCTGCATAATTTTTTTGGTAAAAGGAACAATATGCGTATTTATAATATAAATCTTCAAATTTATCTGTACCCTTGAAAACTGAGAAGAGCTCTAAGTATAGTTGACCCGCATAATTATATTTCTTATTAGCAAAGTATTCATCAGCCTTTTTGAGCTTAAACTCAAAATCATTGCTTTTTAAAACTTTGTTGAAATGACCACTGCAGGATATCAATAAGAAAACCGACAGTAGTGATACTATTACTAATTTCATAAAGAGGTGCGAAATTAAGTGATTTTAAACAAATTTGATTGATAAAAATTCTAGTTCAAAATCAACCTGGTTAATATTTTCACAATAACAAAAAGCCCCTCCGAAACCGGAGGGGCTTTATCATTGAGCAAAAAGTGTACTTATTTTGATTTGATATCAACTGTGTTGGAATCTCCACCACCAACTTCGCAATTGGTGTCAATGCGATCTGCACTTATACCTTCCTTCTCAGTTAAATATGTTTTAATTGCATCAGTCCGCCTGTTACATAAAGCCTGTGATGCTTTGGACGCTGCAGGATATCCAGTTATAGTAATGCCACAATCTGCATTACTTTTTAGTTTGGAAGCCACAGTTGCTAACATCGCTTTAGCATCACTGCTTAGCGTGCCTGAATTATTCCTGAAAGAAACACTTGGCAAGTCGCCAATTTGACAACCAACTGGGATTGCCATCATGTTTTTGCAACATTCCGGATCTGGGCATTTACCTACACCATCAGCATCAACCGGCTGACAATCTGTAGGAGTTATTAACTGCTTATCCTTACAATCAGGAACACCATCACCATCAGTATCTTTCGTCACACCGTGCGTATCAACAGGGCAACCAGCCGGAGTATTTGGTTCTCTATCTAATTGATCAGTTACTCCATCTCCATCAGTATCATCAAGTATAGGCTTCGGTATCTTCATGTGCTTAGGATTGTTGATTTCGCTGTAAGCATAGTCAAGCGGATTGATCCACCATAGTGGCTCAACAGCTTTTGAACCGATATTGAAGTTTAAGCCAACGGAAACATAATTGTAGCTGTCGTAATCGCGTGTTTGCGCAGGATCTGAGGCTGCATGCTCCTGCCATTGTTGTCCATCAAGAAGATCGTCCTTAATAAAAGTGAATCTATCTTCAAGGGCAAGATTAATGCGTTTGCTTAATTTAAAAGCTATACCTGCTAATAAAGTTCCTGAAGGCTTCAAAGTATTGTCACCAAGCGTAGCCGTATTTTTCCTGTTGTTTTCAGCATCTACATAAGGCACGTCTTTAAGCAATGTTTTTAGAGCATCGCGGATTGCCTTTCTGTCTTTATAACCCGAACCTGCGCTACCTATCGAGTTAAAATCTGTTGGCAACTGTGTCTTCGTATTATAAATAGTAGCGCCAATTCCTATACCACCATACAGCACCATTCCAGTTTTTTGTTTGTGAAAACGAATATTGTTTAAAGTGAAAATTCCCTGTAAGGAAAGATCCTGAACGTGCGTACGATAATTATAATAAACAGGTTGAAGAGCAGCAGCATTATACTTTGCTGCTAATACCGTGTTGTTTCCATATCCAATAGATGGTTTCCAGTTAAGCCCCTTGGCAACACCGTATACGTATTGTAATCTCAAAGAAAATACATATCCTAAAGCCTTACGGGCGTGAACCGAAAAACCTACCGTTGGCAATTTAGTAGAAACATCACTACTCACAGAGAACATACCAGCAGAAAGACCAAGTTCAAATTCGCTGCGAGGTTTTGCAGGAAAATCATAAGTATTATTCATGAATTCATTTTGTTGTGCCATTCCTTTTGCCGGAATTACACTTGAATCATAAATATTATATACTCCGGTATCCTGGGCGAAGATCCCGAAAGATAAAAGGGAAAATATCCCCAGTAATAATAATTTGTACTTTTTGCTTGCCATAACTTTTTGATTAATGATTTCTAAATAAACGGGTTGATTGTCTGCAAAAATATTAAACCAATATCACAATCCAAATTTTTTTTACCAAATATTTAGATTTTGAACGATTTACATATCCCTACAATTTTGTAAACCTATGACTATTATCCGACGTTATCCGCTGCTTTTTGAGAAAAGTTTTTACATACTCATGAGTTACTGAATTTATGCGGCCTCACACATGTCAAAAATGGCGTTCGCTCTTTTTACAATAATTATTTACTTATTGCTTTCTGTGCTATATTGCCTGTTCATGACTATGCAGTTTTCACGAGATCTTATTGCGGATGAACTTAAGATTTTTGAGCAAAAGTTTGCCCATTCGGTAAAAAGCCATACACCACTTCTTGATAGGATAATGAAATATATTATCAAAAGAAAGGGTAAACAATTAAGGCCAATGTTCGTGTTTCTAAGTGCAAAACTGCATGGAGATATAAATGAATCTACGTACAGAGCGGCTGCCCTGGTAGAACTTCTTCATACAGCGACGCTCGTTCACGACGATGTAGTAGACGAATCTCTTGAAAGAAGAGGTTTTCTATCAATAAATGCACTGTGGAAAAACAAAATTGCAGTGTTGGTGGGAGACTATTTACTTTCTAAAGGTTTATTACTATCAACTGAGGCCGAAGATTTCAAACATCTTCACATTTTATCTGAGGCAGTAAAGCAAATGAGCGAAGGAGAATTATTGCAAATAGAAAAATCGCGCAAACTTAACCTCAAAGAAGACACGTACTTTGAAATTATAAAAGGCAAAACAGCTTCATTACTATCGTCTGCATGTGGCGTTGGAGCCTGGAGCACAAGTAAGAGTGAAATAATTACAGCGAAAATGAAAATTTTTGGTGAAAAAACCGGGATAGCTTTTCAGATAAAAGATGATCTTTTTGACTATGGAAATGAGGAGATAGGAAAACCAACCGGCAATGACCTTAAGGAAAAGAAGTTGACTTTGCCTCTGATTTATACGCTTAATAATATACAATCCGCCGAAAAAAGGAAAATCATTTACATTATTAAAAATGAAAACAAGAATCCTTTGAAAATTAAATATGTTTTAGAAAAAGTTACAGAAACTGGAGGCATTAAATATGCCAATGGTAAGATGAATCAATATCGGGATGAAGCTTTAGCAATTTTATATGAATTTCCTGAAAGTAATATTCGAAAAGGATTAGAGGAATTGGTGCTATATACGACGGACAGGAAGTACTAATTTGGAAATGTGTAATCTTGAATCAATTAATCCGGGCGATTTAAATCATGGAAAAAAGATGGAACATATTAGCTGCAAACGAAGATGAAGTTACTAACTTACAAAGAGCGCTGAATATAAGCTACCCAATATGCAAAATACTTGTAGAGAGGGGATTTGACACTTTCGATAAAGCTAAAAATTTCTTTAGGCCTCAACTTTCTCAGTTGCATGACCCTTTCCTAATGAAGGACATGGATAAGGCAGTAAATTGTATTCTAAATGCAATAGGCCAACAGGAAAAAATTCTTGTTTTTGGAGATTATGATGTCGATGGCACAACATCGGTAGCCTCGATGTTCCGGTTTCTCAAAAAGATTTATACGGAAGAAAATATTGCATTTTATGTGCCCCATCGTTACCGCGAAGGATATGGAATAAGTAAATTAGGAATTGATTTTGCAAAAAAAAATAATTTCAAGCTCATAATTTCTCTTGACTGCGGCATCAAATCTATAGATCTTATAAGTTATGCAAATTCTCTTGATCTCAATTTTATAGTATGCGACCATCACATGCCTGATGATGAGTTACCCCCTGCAGTCGCTATCTTAAATCCTAAGCAAAAAGATTGTAATTATCCGTATAAAGAATTATGTGGTTGTGGCGTAGGATTTAAATTAATTACTGCGATCACGCAACGCCTTGATTTGCCCGAAGAAGAGTATCTCTGTTACCTTGATCTTGTTGTAACCGCTATAGGAGCTGATATAGTCCCCATCACCGGGGAAAACAGGATTTTGGCCTACTACGGTTTGCGAAAATTAAATACCAACCCTATACCGGGAATAAAGGCCCTTATTGAACTAAGTGGTGTTACAAAAAAGTTTTCGATAAATAACGTCGTTTTTATTATTGCCCCTCGTGTGAATGCAGCAGGCAGAATGGATGATGCATCTAAAGCGGTAATGATGTTTATTGAGGATGATTTCAAAAAGGCTATGCAATATGCAGAGATGCTCCATAGTGATAATACAGACCGTAAAGAAGCAGACAGTACCATAACGGAAGAGGCGTTTGCGATGATTGAAGGCGATGAAGTGCTTTTAAACAGGAAGACTACAGTTGTGTTTCAATCCCATTGGCATAAGGGTGTTGTAGGAATTGTTGCCAGCAGGCTCATTGAAAAATATTACCGCCCTACGATTGTGCTTACTCAAAGCGGGGATTTTGTCGGCGGGAGCGCACGTAGTGTACCAGGATATGATCTATACGAAGCTATACATGCGTGCCGCGAACATCTTATTGGTTATGGAGGTCACTTTGCCGCCGCGGGCATGACGATGTATGCACAAAACTTAGAAGCGTTTAGTAATAAATTTGAAGAAGTTGTTTCTTCAAATATTGAACCCCATCTGCTCATTCCTGAAATCAGGATAGATGCGGAAATTTCATTCAAAAACATTACTAAAAACTTTTATGGCATTATATCGCAGATGGAACCGTATGGACCGGAAAATCTCAGGCCGGTCTTCATAACTAAAAACGTTTTAGATACTTCGTGGTCCAAAATTGTAAAGGAGTTACACATAAGATTTGTGGTAAAACACGATGACAAAATATTCACTGGAATTGGTTTCAATATGGCAGAAAAATTTCATTTACTACAAATGAAAAAGCCGATTGATATAGTATACACCATTGATGAAAACGAATGGAACGGTGAAGCAACCCTTCAATTAAAAGTAATCGATATAAGGCTTTCCGGAAGCGCCATAGCTTAAAATAATTTAGAGTGACTATCAAATATTATCTTAAGTATTTTTACTTCGTTGGGTCTAATTGGAATTACAGGCTTGCATTTTTCACACTGCTGCAGGAAATAAAGGGTGAAAAAAAGTATGGCATTAACACGATAGAATTAAACAGGCTAAATAACCTTTCTGTTTATGGTAACAATTTAATTCACGCATCTATTTACCAGGGCGCCAATTATTTCTTATTGGAAAAGGCATTTGACTACCTGAAGAACTTAAAAGCAAATAAATCTATTGTTGATTTTGGTTGCGGAAAAGGAAGGGTGCTTGTCGTATCCGCGCATTTCGGATTTAATAAAATCACAGGAATTGATTTTGCAAAGGCTCTTTGTATTTCTGCAAAGAATAATATTGCAAAGGTGAGTGCAAATTATCCCTCAACGGAATTTAATGTAATATGCGACGATGCGGTCAACTATAAGTTAAAAGACGATGAAAATGTTTTTTTCTTTTTTAATCCCTTTGATGAGATTGTAATGCTAGAGGTTGTCAAAAATATTCGCTTTTCTCTGAAAGAAAATCCACGGCATATACACATAGTTTATGTAAATCCGGTTCATAAAGAAATATTTTTAAGCGCAGGATTTGAGGAAGAATATTACGTGAAAAAATTAGAATATTTGGAGTTGAGTATTTTGTCCAATGAGGAAGATCAGGAATATATTACCCCATAAAGCAAAAAAGCCCTGAAAGTTCAGAGCTTTTTAAAAATAATTTTTTTATAATTATACCTCCAGAATTATTTTACTTTTTTCTTTTCCTTCCATCATTTCCACGCTACGATTTATAAAATTCGTAAGTTCATTCCCTTTCAACAATCCCTGTGACAGCAAAGCAAGGTCTGCAAGGTTTCGGGTTTGTTTCTCCTGCTTCTCTCTATTTTCTTCCTGCAAAATATTTTTATAAACCGGATGATTTCCATTTATAGTGAGCGTAACCTCTTCCGGCAGGGTTCCATAGAAACTACCCATTCCACCGCCGCCCGCTTCAGCCATATCTTTCATTCTTCGCATAAACTCTGGCCTGGTAGCTACAACCGGTAAAGTATCCGTGCTAAGCCCTTTTACTTCAACGGTCACATGAAGTGAAGGTATCTCTACCTTAAATAATTCTGTTATTTTTTCAACTTCATCCTTTGATAAAACACTTTCAATGTTTTCATTTTTATCTATAAGGTTATCTGTAATATCCGCATCAACCCTTACAAACTGCACATCGCTCCATTTCATTTCCATGTTGTTGATAAAAGCACTATCCACAATAGTTTCGAGCTTTACTACAATGTAGTTTTTTTGCTGGGCAGCTTTAATAAAACTATTTTGTTGTACAGGGTCAGTTGTGTAAAGCATCACCAACTTGCCCTCTTTATTCTTCTGCAATGTTTCGGCCGCCAATTTATATTCGTCGAGCGTGTAAAATTTCCCACCCTTTGCGTCCTCAAATAAATTAAATTTATTTGCCTTTTCTAAAAATTTATCTTCCGTTATCATCCCATACTTCACAAAAATTCCAAGGCTTTCCCATTTTTCTTCAAAGGCTTTCCTATCGGCTTTAAAAATTTCTTCGAGTTTATCAGCCACTTTTTTGGTTATATAAGAATTGATCTTTTTTACATTGGGATCACCTTGCAGGTAGCTCCTGCTTACATTCAACGGGATATCAGGGCTGTCAATCACGCCATGAAGCAGCATCAGGAATTCCGGTACAATATCTTTTACTTCATCGGTGACAAATACCTGGTTGCTGTATAATTGTATTTTGTCTTTTTGATTTTCGAAACGCTGTTTAATTTTTGGAAAATATAGAATACCTGTTAAGTTAAAAGGATAATCAACATTAAGATGTATCCAAAACAATGGAGCTTCACTAAATGGATAAAGCTCTTTATAAAAATCCTGGTAATCTTGAGGAGTGAGATCTGCAGGTTTTTTTGTCCATGCAGGTGTTGTATTATTTATTTGCTTATCCTCTCCTTCGGAGTCCTCACTGACGAATTTAATGGGAACCGGTAAAAACTTACAGAACTTTTCAAGTATGTGCCTTATTCTTTCAGGCTCGAGAAATTCTTTGCTTTCTTCATTTATGTAAAGGATAATATCTGTCCCACGGTTTTCTTTTTCCGTTTCTTCCAATATAAATTCAGGACTGCCATCGCATTCCCATTTTACTGGCTTTGCATCTTCTTTAAAACTTTTCGTAACAATTTCAACTTTTTCACTCACCATGAATGATGAGTAGAACCCTAAACCAAAATGCCCGATTATATTGGCTTCATTTTTACCCTTATATTTTTCAAGAAATTCTTCGGCGCCGCTGAAGGCTACCTGGTTTATATATTTATCAACTTCTTCTTCTGTCATACCTACACCCCTATCAGAAATGGTAAGCGTTTTCTTTTCTTTATCAATAGATACTCTAATATCTATATTCCCAATGTCTCCTTTTGCTTCGCCAATAGAAGAAAGTGTCCCTAATTTTTGCGTGGCATCCACTGCGTTACTCACCAATTCACGAATAAAAATTTCATGATCACTATAGAGAAACTTTTTAATAATCGGGAAAATATTCTCCGTCTGTACTCTTATATTTCCTTTTTGCATTGTTTAAGATTTTTTTTCATTGTTTTCAAAAAAAATGCCACATTAAATCCGCTGACAACATGGCAATACAGATCAATAAAGATGTTTAAAACATTACTCCGGTTTAACTGAGCCGCTTCCAATAGAATTGATTTCCGGAGATTGAGGATTGCCCCGGTAATAAATATCACCACTACCTACAGTATTAGCTTTTAAATGAACACTGGCAAAAACATGTGCGTTACCACTGCCCGCAATACTTACAGAAGTGTTCTCACTTTGTAAATCACTACATTTTATATCTCCGCTGCCACCTATTTTTGCGTCAAAATCTTTGGTGCGTCCCTTTAAACTGATATTACCAGATCCACCAATTGATGCAGAAATTTTTGGAGCATCCACCCCACCTTCAATATCTCCGGAACCTGATAGATTAATTTCAATTTCATGAGCATTTTTTACAACGTCAGTAATCATAACATTTGCCGAACCGGATGAAATAATTTTATCAAGAGTGGGAGCCTTAACATACACCTTGGCATGATCATTATTTATTGAAGTATTGTCTTTGTAATGCACATTCAAAATGCCGTTCTCAACTTCAGTAACAACTACCGGCAAAATGTTTTCATCATCTTCAACTGATACTGAAAAGTTATCGCCAGAACTAATTTCAATATCAATACTTCCCGAAGTTTCAACCCCATGAAAACTTCCAATGTTTCTTGTTTCTGTTTTAATATTTCCATTACCTGAGAGAGAATCCCCTTTAAAGCTAACATTGCACGACACAAAAAAGAAAACAACAGCTACAAGAGTTATTAAATTTTTCATTTTTAAATTTTAAAGATTAAAGAAAATGCAATTTACAAACTTCGATAAACTTTCTACCTTCGCAGCAAATGACAGAAAAAATTCTGATCCTCGATTTCGGCTCACAATACACTCAACTAATTGCCAGGGCCGTTCGGGAAGCAAATGTGTATTGTGAAATCATCCCATTTAATAAAGAGATTACTTTTACTGAAGATTTGAAAGGTATTATTCTTTCCGGCTCTCCTTTTTCTGTAAATGAGGAAAATGCTCCATCTGTTGATGTAAAAATATTAGCCGGGAATGTGCCGGTGTTAGGAGTGTGTTACGGTGCACAGCTTACTGCTAAGTTGTACGGAGGTCTTGTAGAAAAAAGCGATAAGCGTGAATACGGGAGAGCAAAGCTGCAGTTAACTAAGACCGATTTATTATTACAAGATGTAAAAAATGATACTGATGTATGGATGAGTCATAGCGATACTGTAACGAGGTTGCCTGAAAACTTTTCTCTTTTGGCGAATACACATTCCATTCCGGTGGCGGCTTTCAAAAATGAAGAAAGCGGTATTAAATTATATGGCTTGCAGTTCCACCCGGAGGTTTACCATTCAACTGAGGGCAAAAAAATAATAAAGAATTTTTTAGTAACCATTTGCGGATGCAAGCAGGATTGGACCCCGGCTCATTTTATTAACGAGACGATTGCTGAAATCAAAGAAAAAATTGGTGATAGAAAAGTGGTGATGGGCTTAAGTGGCGGCGTTGATTCAACGGTAGCAGCCACGCTTATCCATCGCGCTATTGGCAAGAACCTTTTCGGAATTTTTGTGGACAATGGTGTACTAAGAAAAAATGAATTTGAACAAGTGCTTGAATCTTGCAAAAGCATTGGTTTAAATATTACAGGAGTTGATGCGAGAGATCATTTTTATGCGAAGCTTGCCGGCAAACCTGACCCCGAAGAAAAACGCAAAGCAATCGGCAAATGCTTTATAGAAATTTTTGACCAGGAAGCACATAAGCTTGAAGGAATAGAATTTTTGGGCCAGGGCACTATTTATCCGGATGTGATAGAGTCTGTTTCCGTTCATGGGCCTTCAATGACGATTAAGTCGCACCATAATGTGGGTGGGCTTCCAGATTATATGAAACTGAAATTGATTGAACCACTTCGCTCTCTATTCAAAGATGAGGTGCGAAGGGTTGGAGCGGAACTTGGAATTCCTTCGGATCTTTTGAACAGGCATCCATTTCCGGGTCCCGGATTAGCTATTAGAATTTTAGGAGAAGTAACTGAAGAAAAGGTACAATTGTTGCAACAGGCAGACGCCATTTATACAAATGCATTGGTAAAATATGATTTGTATGCAACCGTTTGGCAGGCAGGCGCAATCTTACTTCCTGTAAAAAGTGTAGGCGTAATGGGCGATGAAAGAACGTATGAATTTACCGTGGCACTAAGGGCGGTAACATCAGTAGATGGTATGACAGCAGATTGGGCGCATTTGCCTTATGATTTCCTCGCTTATGTTTCCAATGAAATAATTAATAACGTAAAAGGAATAAACAGGGTAGTTTATGACATAAGCAGCAAACCGCCGGCAACCATAGAATGGGAATAATAACCAGCCAAAGGCATCAGCATAACTTTATGTTCATTTTATAATACTGATGGTGCCTGACGCAAATTAAACGCGTATGAAAAAAAATATTTGGTTCTTGGGTTTGATATTAATAATTACAAGTACAAAAATTTCTTTTGCTCAAGACACCTACGATGCACAGTATACAAAAGTAAGCAGGGTAGCAATTTTTGCACCGATGTACCTTGATTCTGTTTTTTCTAATACTTCCTTCAGCACGAGTAATTCATTACCCAGATTTATTATGCCGGCTGTGGAGTTTGTGCAGGGTGCGCAGATAGCTCTGGACACTTTAACCCTTAATGGTAAGAAAGCCGAAGTATTTATTTATGATTCAAAATCTGTTTCAAGGCCGATTTCCTGGCTTATAAAAAATAGATTACTTGATAGTATCGATCTTATTATCGGAAGCGTAAAGGAACCCGATTACCAGGAACTGGCAAATTTTGCCGTCCAAAAGGAAATTCCATTCGTATCAGCCACCTATCCTAATGATGGGGGCGTTACAGAAAATCCGTTTGTGCTCATCGTCAATTCAACATTAAAGACGCATTGCGAAGGCATATTTAGTTACCTGGTACAAAAGCATGGCACGGATAAAATTTACCTCGTTAAAAAAAAGGGGGATGACAGGATAGATGATTATATAAAAGCAGTGAATATCCAGGATGGGAAACCGCTGTTGAATATTAAAACAATCGCATTAGATAGTTCCATTTCTTCTTATGCCTTATTGAGAAAAATAGATACCACAGAATCGTGCGTAATAATAGGCGCCAGCCTCAATGAAACGTTTGCGACTAAACTGGCTGATGCCTGTTATCCTATACAAAAAAATCATCCCCTTGTCTTAATCGGCATGCCCAACTGGGATGGATTTAAAAGCCTGGCCCGAAAAGATGCTTACCCCGATTTTCCAATTCTTTACACAACCCCGCACTACGAAGCAAAAAGCAATGTGTTTGATAGTTTATTGATTCAAAAATACTTCCAGCTATATAGATCAAAACCATCGGATGTGGCTTACAAAGGATTTCAGACTACTTATTTTTTTACGAACCTGCTACTTAATTATCCAACAGATTTTATGGCACATGTTAACGACAATAAAAATACTGTGTTCCATAATTATACCTTCATGCCTGTATACGTAGGTACGCAAAAAACCATTCCCGATTATTTTGAGAACAATCATCTTTTTATAATGCAGATACTGAATGGCGAAATCGATAGGGCCTGGTGAATTTAAATTTTATGGATCTTCGGTAATGTGTAAATTAGTTTTCATCGAGTCTTCCTACCCGGATTTTCTTTGTAGTTTAGATTGAGCAGAAAAATTATTTTGTAAATCTAAATTGAACAATGGCATGAGCAGTGCAAGACTTGAAGCTTTTAGCGATGGGGTTTTGGCAATCATTATTACAATTATGGTTTTGGAATTAAAAATTCCCCATGGCCATGATTTAGAAGCTCTCAGGCCTCTTTTGCCGGTTCTCTTCAGCTATGTCCTAAGTTTTATTTATATAGGAATCTATTGGAACAATCATCACCATTTAATGTCCGTTGCCGAGCATGTAAATGGAAAAGTATTATGGGCTAATATCCACTTGCTCTTCTGGCTATCACTTATACCTTTTGCGTCGGGGTGGATGGGCGAAAATGAATTTGAGTTTTGGCCGGTAATATTATATGGAATATTGTTGATGATGGCTGGAATTGCTTATTATATTTTGGCACGAACTCTTATAAAACTTCACGGAGAAAATTCAATACTCGCAAAGGCAATAGGCAGAGACCGGAAAGGATTGATATCGCTTTGGATATATGCTGCTGGTATTGCATCCTGCTTTATAGATTCAAGGATTGGATTAAGCCTGTATGCAGTGGTAGCTACTATTTGGCTCATCCCCGACAGTAGAATCGAAAAAAAAATTATCGAAAAAAAAGAGGTTCAGGATTCAAATATTAAATCAAGTTTCTAACAAGCGCCGGTCGAAAATCATATTTCTATACACCTCCTAAATAGCAAAGATTTCATCCTACGAGTATGCATTCTTGTGATAAAGGCAATTTAAAAGAAAATGTACTTCCAACTCCATACTTGCTGTTAATAACAAGGCTGCTTCCATTTTTTCTAAGAAACTCGCTGCACAGCATAAGGCCAAGGCCGGTGCCGCTTTCATTCGCTGTTCCGTTAGTAGTGTAAAAATTGCTTTGTACTATTTTTGCAAGCACATCTTCTGTCATACCAATGCCGGTATCGCGAACACAGACTTCCACAAAATTATTCAGGCCAGTTAATTCTATAAAAACTTTTCCATTTTTGCCAGTGAACTTGATAGCGTTAGAAACCAGGTTTCTTAGCACCATGTGAATCATATCTTTATCAACATATACGTATATTGAATTAAGCCCTTCTGTACAAATTTCCACTTCCTTTGTTTTTGCCTGGAGGCGCAGCAGTTTGACCACATTATTGATGATTTGAGAAATATCCACCAATTGTGGATCGGTAGATTCAGTCTGCATTTGGTTTTTAGACCATTGCAATAAATTATCCATGAGGTTTACCGTATAATTAATATCCTGCAATATATCTGGTATTAATTCTTTTATTTGACCGCCAGGGATATCATGTTGCTGTATGCTTTGAAATAAATTTCTTTGCGCATAAACCGGCCCCTTTAAATCATGAGATATCACTGTAAAAAGTTTATCCTTCAAATGATTAAGTTGGTTAAGTTCTTCAGCTTTTTGCGCTAACTCCTTTTTTTGTTTTTCTATTTTCAGATTTGTATTATGCAGCTCGTCATTCTTTTGCAAAATTGAAAATTGGTAACCAACATTTTCCTTTTTTAACCAAAATAATGCGAAGAAAAGCAGCACAAGTGCCAGCACATGAATGAAAACATAAAAAGGGAAAAACGTAACACTCAACTTGTATGAATAGTGCCCGGCAAATACGTATGTGATAATATAACAACCGGAGGCAAGCACGTAGGAAATAATCGCATTCGTTGGCTTCTGCAGGTAAAACACGGCAAGTGCTGCATATAATACAAAAAACAATTCCAGTCCTAAATCCAGCCCAACTCCATAAGCCATTGAAGTAAGAACGGGATATAATGAAAAATATACAAGCCTGGCCCATTCGTATTTTTTCATATGGTTTAGAAAGATAACAACCACACTAATAATTACAGGTGAAAATGCAACAATGGATGCAATTACCGGAAGATCCTGATCATCAAACATGCCCGCGATTGAAACCGAAATACCAGCGAGAATCCCTAAAAAATTGATTTGATTAAAAACACTTAGCTTCCTCTTTTCATAGTCATCCATATCTGGCGAATGACCAATAAATTTTAGTTTTTTGTAAAACGAAGTAAGAACAACAGGCACGTTTTTTATCGAGCTAAGCCTTTGTTTGGGGCGCATGAATTTACAATTGTCATAGTATTCAGTTGATTACAATAACGTCTTTTCTACAATAAAATTTTAAGTGATGGCTTAATTCTGATATACACGGCAATTTTACAAAAGTTTTATCCGTAACTTAACGTCTTGCTGGTTCTCTGTTTAAAAAAAAATTATGGATAGAAGAAAATTCATCAACAACTCTGTATCTACGCTTGGTGCGCTAACCGTAAGCCAACAGAAAATTTTTAAATTATTTTCTGATGAGCCCTGGAAAATAACTATGCTTACAAAGGACCTTGGAATATTTACAGAAAGAGGGGGCACAATAGTATTTCACTTTTCAAAAGATGGTATTACCGTAGTTGATGCGCAATTTCCGGATACTGCTGCTCACTTGATAGGAGAGTTAAAGAAAAAAAATGAAAAACCATTCAGGCTATTAATAAATACGCACCATCATGGCGACCATACAGCAGGTAATATTGCATTTAAAGATGTCACGAGCCGGGTGCTTGCTCATGAAAATTCTTTGACCAACCAAAAAAATTCTGCCGCTGCCCAAAAAACGGAAGAGAAACAATATTACCCTAATGAAACCTTTGGAAGCTTATGGCAGGAAAGATCCGGTAATGAAAAAGTTACTTTACATTATTACGGTGCCGGACATACTAACGGCGATGGCATTATCCATTTTCAGCACAATAATGTAGTACACATGGGTGACCTTGTATTTAACCGTCGTCACCCCTTTGTCGATCGCGGAGCAGGCGCTAATATGCAAAGTTGGATGAACGTACTGTCCGCTTCAATGAAAAAATTTAATAGCAAAACAAAATATGTTTTTGGCCACTCGGGTGAGGGTTATGATGTAACGGGTTCTGCAGAAGACTTGGTGTTATTCCACGACTACCTCGGGAACGTTCTAAAATTTGTGGGAGACGAAATGAAATCAGGAAAAACAAAAGAAGAAATTCTAAAAGCTACTGCTATACCGGGTTCTCCGCAATGGAAGGGTGACGGCATTGAAAGGCCTTTAGGAGCTGCTTTTGATGAATTGAGTACTTAATAGCAAGCATTTTAATCAAGTATTGGAGCTAGTATTTATCAATTTTTGAAGACCATTGTAAGAAAAAATCCCCCCATTTTTAAAACAGAGGGATCAAGTTTATGAACAATTATTCTTCGTTTATTTTATTCCACTCATTACAGGTTTAACAACAAAATTATTAGTGGTAAGAAATTTTATATAATAAATTCCCTTTGTAGCCTTCGGTATAAATTTATTAAATGTGTTGTAGCCCTTTTGAAGCGTAACATTAGTGCTCATTAATGTTCTGCCACTTGCGTCCACTACAGATACATTCATCACTTGTTGCTTGCCACTATTCATTTTTAATGTGAGTATGCTGTTTTGAAGTGAGACAAAATCCGCATCAAGCGTTTTATCAGTAACTGTTTCCGGATTGTTTGAAGAAACGGAGTTGTCCACTTGCTCTGCCTGGGTTGTTAAACCAGGATTAATAGTTGCGCCCGCAGGAGCGTTGCCACCTTGCTCAAAAATACTGAACCCCGCAAGATATTGCCAATCAATAAGCGCTGTTATGGTTACGGTAATTTTTCCGTTTGTTGGGCTCACGTTATCAAATTTCGCGAAGTCATTCACGTTATTTAAAATAGTTATTGTATCTGAAACATTCCCAACAATAAACCGGGTTGCATTCACCAGGTTTGCCCTGGCGGCGTATAGTTCCACACGGTATTGTTTAGTATTATCGAGGCCGTTTATGATGAGATACCTATCTATTTTGGATATAGTGTTTAATTGGAGAACGGGCGGTGGGCACGAAGTGGCACCGGGGGCGTAGTTATTGCCGTTATTTACTATTCCGCTATTGCTGTTAAGTGATGCATTCACGCTGCTGTTACTATTATCGTCATACAAAAAGTTACCGCTGGAAAGACTTGAATTTACATTCCAGTTATTCCATTGGGAGTTGTTATAGGGAATTTTACCATCATAAATATTTACATGAATCGCATTTGTGTATGCAGCAGCTGGTGGTGCGGATTGTGTCCCTTTATTGTATTCAAATGCTCCTGCATCATAGGCTGGCCCCTGCGGCCTGCTTATGCCATCGTAATCTTTTGTAACTCCATAGCTGGTTGCGTCCAGGCCTTTGTCAATCGCAGGGGAAGTCGATACAATATGATAATCATTTAAACCTGAGTTAACAAACCCGGCCGAAGATATTACGGATAGTCTGGTATTTTTAGTTGTATCAACCACGGTATTTCCGTCAACATTTACATAGGGATTATCGTAAGGACTTGTATTATTCGGCTTTACGAGCAGGTTATTGTTTACCCTGTTGCCGCCAGCCATTGTGCCATAAGAATTAAATAAGTGAACCGCGTTCCTGGCTGCATTTACTATAGTATTATTAATGATGTACACCTTCAGGCCTGCATACCAGTTGTATGGCTGAGGTCGATCGTCCACCGCTATAGCATCTTGCTTACTTGAAGTACCATCCCACCCCGCATTGGAGATTACATTATTGTAAACATATACATCACCGGTACCAAATATTTCAAGGCCCTCCCCAGTGCCGTTATTAATATAATTATTATAAACCGAGCCATTACTCTTACCACCAAGAATAATTCCGGCCTGCTGCGAGGCTAAATTGGATCTGCCATAATTTGTGACTTTGTTATTGTAGATTTCAGCATTTGCAGACGCAGCCACTTGTATTCCATCCCAACCCGTGGAATCACAAATATTATTGTACACTTTTACTCCGCTCGCCTTTACAGGTTCTACTGTAATTGCTTTGCCCGTGCAATCATTTACCGTAACTGTAGCGCTGGTATTAATGATGTAATAGCCTTCGCCAGTTGTATTGTGTACATAATTATCGTGAAAAGAAATGTTCTTAATAGTCCATCCTGTGCTCCATGTTCCAGGGTCACAATTATATGGGTCTATTTTGCACAAAAAGCCGTTTTGGACATTCTGCGCTTCAAAATGATCAATTTCATAATCGCTCGTACTATCCTTTACTGATATACCCACTCCTGTGAACCCACCCTTCCAATAGGCCTTGAAACCGTAGTTGATACCCGGTGCTCCCGTACCTGTAAATTTGAAAAAACGGCTGTTCACTATACGATAGCAGTAACTTTGGCCATTGTTCCCTGTATTAATTACCTGGCCACCACAGTTGGTAATCGTTATTGGTTGAGAGGCAGTCCCCACAATACCACTTAAGGATATATAGGGATAAGTGCCGGCCTGTATGCAGCCTGTATCGCCCGGTTGTAAATAATTATTATTGAAAAAATAGATGCCGCCATCTGCAGCGATCGGAATCATTTTCCTTTTACCTGATGAGACTGGTGGTGCAATAGCAGCCGCAGGATTTACAGTCACAACTACGTTATCTGCTCCGGTCGCGCCGTTATTGTCTGTTACGGTTAAAGTGAAAGTGTATGTGCCTGAAGAAATCAGATGAGTAACACTTATTGTAGCTGCATTTGATGATGAGATCTTTGCGGATGCTCCTGAAGTCTGCACCCATGAATACGAAGCAATACTGCCATCGAGATCTGTGCCACTACCATACAGAGTTACCGAACTTGCGGGAGAAGTAATGGTAATATCGCTTCCAGCATTTGCAGTTGGCGGCTGATTAGATTGCCCGGGCCACATTGTGATTTGCATGGTGTCCCTTCCTGTAGCGCCTGAGTTATCTGTAACTGCTAATTCAAACTGGTAAACTCCCTGAACAAGATTATTAATGCTGATAACAGCTAAATTAGGATTTACAATACTTCCGGAAGAAGGACCGGAAATCTTCGTCCATGTATAACTTACAATACTACCATCTACGTCCGTACCGCTTCCCGTTAAAGTAGTATTATTTATTGGCAGCGTAATTGATTTGTCAGGGCCGGCATTTGCAACGGGGACTATGTTTGTTGACGCTTTTACAGTGACCTGCACAGTGTCCGCTGCAATATTATGCGCATTATCCGCTACCCTGAATTGAAATTGATAAGTTCCGGCGATTAGATTGTTTACAACTGTGGCGGGCGATGATTCGGTGACTATAGTTGCAGTAGAAGGTCCAGCAATTTGCCTCCAGGAATATCCTGTAATGGTGCCGGTAGCAGACGTGCCTATGCCGGATAGAGTAATCGTGTTTACCGGTAAATTAATTGATTTATCAGGGCCGGCATTTGCTACTGGGAGTTGGCTGGCACTTCCTGACCACATAGTTATTTGCATAGTATCTCTTGCAGTAGCTCCCGAGTTATCAGTCACAAGGAGTTCAAATTGATAAACTCCCACCACAAGATTTTGAATGTTTGCAGACGCTGATGTTGGATTTACAATATTACCCAAAGAAGGACCCGAAATTTCTGTCCATTTATAACTTGCTATGCTACCATCCGGATCCGTACCACTTCCTGCTAAAGTAGTAGAATTTATAGGCAGCGTAATTGATTTATCGGGACCAGCGTTCGCAACAGGTGGTATATTCGATCCTGCATTCACGGTTATTTTCATCGTATCCCGGGCAATCGCTCCGCTATTATCCGTTACTTTTAATTCAAATAAATATACTCCCTGCACAAGTGAAGTAACAGTAGTAGCGGAAGAGGTAGAATTACTTATAGTGAACGATGAAGGGCCTGAAATTTTTGTCCATAGATAGCTGGCTATTGTACCATCAGGATCAGAGCCCGACCCGGTTAAGGAAACACTATTAGCGGGCAAAGTAATTGACTTATCGGCGCCTGCATTTGCCACCGGCGAAATATTTGTATAAGGACTTGCTGTTGGTGCTGGATTTCTTGCCATCCACTCATACATATTCTGACTGATTCCATCTAAAATGAATTTGCCCGCTGTAGTTCCATTTCCTCCATAGAATTGATCATAGCAGCAATGAGCACCCGTTCCATAACTTGTTGGAATGAAAATAGCCGAGTTGGCCTTGGTATAGTTCATTCGGTCAACCCTTGTCTTTGTATCGCGTCCATCATTTATTTGCTCAAATCCAAGTAATCTCCCTCCTGATTTTGCAAAATTGTCAAATAAATTTGGATAGGGTTGGTTATCATCTGGCCTTACTCCTTCAACTTCCACTACCGTTGCAACCTGACTCGCGTAATTGTAAGGCCCCCCATAATTATCTGCCGTTACATACGTAGTGCCACACCAGCCCCCCATCGAAAGGCCTGTAAGATGTAAACGCTTGGTATCGATGCGGTACATCTTTTTCAGCGTCTGAATCCTCGTATCTATATAAGTTTCAATTGGCCATAAGACTGATGGCTGTAAGCTAATAACAATAAACTTAACACTATCAGTCCCAATTTTTACATTGCCGTTCCAACCCTGGGCAATGTTTGCTCCGGGCCCATATTTAATTACTAAGCTGGCATTCGTTCCAACCTCGCCTGTGCCCGGAAAAAATATTATGGTGGGATAAGTCGCATTAGGATTTGAATAATAATCCCATGGTAAATGCACATAAGCATTCCAGCCATTTATATTGACCAAAGACTGCTGCGCAAAAGAACTGGTAAAATTTAAAACTGAGGAGATAAAAATAAAAAAAGAAACGGCTTTCTTAAATAGTCGGATTTTTTGATTCTTCATAAAACGTTAGATTCGATAGATTCAAAATGGTTATCAATAATGATTATTATAGTCATTCATAGGTAAAGGATACGTATAGAAATTCTATACTTTTGTGACTCAACTTAACAAATACATCTTTGGGGAAAAAAGTATTCAAGCAGGAAATTATGCCTCCTTTAATAATAACCACGCAAGAGCGCAAAAATTACACCAAAAGCCTCCTTACATAAAAAAACAAGCTATTTGGTGGAAAACTCTAATGCATCCGGTCAATTTTTGAATAAATATATTAAAAATATATTCTTATTTTTTCTAAAATAAATCGAAAGTTACAAATATTCAAAATCTTATATAAGTAACAACCACATTTAAATTTTTCTCTGTTGAACGGAAGTCAAAGCCAAAAAATTTTTTAGCTCGTAAATTGACGTAGAGAAATTTAATAAGCATCTGCCTATCTACTTTTGTACCCTTCGGGAAAAATATTGACCTCAATGTTATAATTGAAATAATTGCCGTAATTCAGGCAGGCTATTTGCCATTTTCAATTAGTATGGCCAATCTAATTTCTTTTTCAGAAAAAGGACTTTTTTGTGACAAAGGAGGCTTTTATATTGATCCATGGAAGCCGGTCGAAAAAGCGATCATCACACACGGTCATAGTGATCACGCTTATTTTGGTCACAAAAATTATCTGTGCCACACCTTCACGAAACCTATTCTTCAACTAAGGTTGGGCGACAACAATTATCAAACGCTTGAATGGGGTGAGGGAATTAATATTAATGGAGTAAATATATCTCTTCATCCGGCAGGCCATATAATTGGCTCATCACAGGTAAGGATAGAGTGCAATGGCGAAGTATGGGTTGTAACCGGAGATTTTAAAGTGGAAAATGATGGCATTAGCGGAAAATTTGAGCCGGTAAGATGCAATACACTTATTACAGAGTCCACCTTTGGACTGCCCATATACAAATGGAAGCCACAGGAGGAAATTTATAACAATATCATTACATGGATAAGCAGGAATAAAGAGAAAGGGGCTACGAGTATTATACTTGCCTACAGTCTTGGTAAAGCACAACGTGTACTTCAGGCAATAAAAGAAACTACACAAACCATATATGCTCACGGCGCTATTTTCAATATGCAGCAAACCCTGATAGATGCCGGCTGGGACATTACACCTGTTGTACGAGTTACTCCCGAAACACCAAAAGAATTATTAAAAGGCGCTGTAGTGATTGCCCCGCCGTCGGCAGACGGAACATCATGGTTAAAAAAGTTTCATCCTTATTCGGTTGGAGTTTGTAGTGGCTGGATGCAGGTGAGGGGAAATGCAAGGAGAAGAAATGTGGATGCAGGTTTTGCATTAAGCGATCATGCAGATTGGGATGGCCTTTTGCAAACGGTTAAAGAGACTTCTGCGGAAAGAGTTTTTGTAACGCATGGTTTTCAATCGGCATTCAGCAGGTATTTGAATGAGGAGAATATTGCGATTGCGGCGGAAGTGAAAACGCAATATGGAAATGAAGATGAAGAAGCTGCTTCAGATGGTGTAAAGGAGGATTAAATCGAAATGTAAATTGAAATATTATTTGTCAAATTGATGATAGAAGAATTTCCACGCAAAAACGAATTGGTGCCAGTTTTATCGACACTAATTGATACGGAATTTTCCGGGCTGGAACTATTTGCTCAATTGGTAACTGAACTTAGCACTTCTACCAAAACAAATGATAAACTTCAAAGCCTTGTTGATTATTTCGCCACTGCTCCCGATTATGATAAGGTTTGGGTGATCGCAATTTTTAGCGGACGCAGGCCAAGACGCGCCGTTAACTCAAGGCTTATGCGTGAGTGGTGTTCAGAAATTACAAGCTATCCATCATGGTTATTTGATGAATGCTATCATACGGTTGGCGATCTTGCGGAAACTTTGGCTTTGCTGTTGCCCGAGACAAAAAAAGATGACCAGGTAAACAAAAGCCTCTCATACTATTTGGAAACGTTTATTTCAATTGAAAAGCAAGATGAAGCCATAAGAAAAGAATTTATTCTCAATAGTTGGGATCAGATGAATCGTGACGAAAGATTTGTCTTTAATAAACTCATAACCGGAAGTTTTCGAATTGGTGTTTCTCAAAAAACAATTGTAAATGCATTAGCGAAAACTGTTGACCTTTCGCCATCGGTAATTGCTCATTGCATTAGCGGTAATTGGGATCCGGTTACAACCACTTTCAGCGAACTGCTGAGTGAGTCTGCATCAGTTTCAGATTTTTCAAAGCCGTATCCCTTTTACCTTGCTTATGCACTGGAAGAAGAAGCGGAATCGTTGGGCAATCCTGCTGAATGGCAAGCGGAATGGAAATGGGATGGCATACGTGGACAAGTTATAAAAAGAAATAGTGAAATTTTTGTATGGAGCCGCGGAGAAGAATTAATGACCGATAAGTTTCCAGAATATTTTATTCTAAAAGATTTGCTGCCCGATGGAGTGGTGATTGATGGTGAAATAATACCTGCAATTGGTGGAAGCCCTCTTCCTTTTGCTATTTTACAAACACGTATCGGCAGAAAAAATATTGGTAAAAAACAATTACAGGACGCGCCTATTTCCTTTTTTGCTTATGACCTTCTTGAATATAATTATGAAGACTGGCGTGAGAAGTCGCTAAGTGAGAGAAGAAATAAACTTGAAGAAATTATTATTCCTCTAAAAAATAATGCAATACAGATCTCTGAGATTATATCTTTTACTTCCTGGGACGAACTTTCTGAACTGAGAAAAAATTCAAGAGAAATGAATAGCGAAGGAATTATGCTTAAGAGAAAGGATTCCAATTATAAAGTAGGAAGAAAAAGAGGAGATTGGTGGAAGTGGAAAATCGATCCACTCACAATAGATTGTGTAATGGTATATGCGCAAAAAGGAAGCGGAAGAAGAAGTAACCTCTATACTGATTATACTTTCGCTGTGAAAGATGGAGATAAGTTGGTAACTTTTACAAAGGCATATTCCGGCTTAACAGACAAAGAATTTGCGCAGGTAGATAATTTTGTAAAAAGAAATTCGATTGAAAAATTCGGCCCGGTTCGTACAGTAAAACCAGAGCTTGTTTTTGAAATTGCCTTTGAAGGCATTGCTGCCAGCAATCGTCACAAAAGCGGTGTTGCGCTTCGCTTTCCGAGAATGAGCCGGTGGCGGAAAGATAAAAAAGTGGATGAAATAAATACAATTGAAGATTTAAAAGCTATGTTGAATAAATATGGAAAATAATCACCTTCGCAATAAAAAACTCTTCTAAAAATATTCAACTGACATTATTACAAAAAAGTATAGGATACGAAATCGTTTCCCTTTGGCTTGAATCCAAAGGTTACGCGCCATTCACGTTCCAGGAGGAAACCTGGCAGCACATCATAAATAACAAATCGGGATTGGTAAACGCTCCCACAGGATGCGGAAAAACTTTTTCCGTTTTTCTCGGAGCAGTCATTGATTTCATTAATCACAATCCAAAAAATTATAAAACAAAAAGTAAATCAAATCTCCGGCTTTTATGGATCACTCCTTTGCGTGCCCTCGCAAAAGATATCGGCCGGGCCATGGAGGAAGTAATAGATGAATTGGGCATGAGCTGGAAAGTGGGTATCCGTAATGGTGATACAACTATAAGCGAACGGCAGAAACAAAAAAGGCAAATGCCTGAAGTACTCATCACCACACCAGAAAGCCTTCATCTTTTATTAGCACAAAAAGAATATACCACTGTTTTTAAATCACTTAAAATTATAGCGGTTGATGAATGGCACGAGCTTCTTGGCAGTAAGCGTGGCGTACAGGCAGAACTTGCCATTTCAAGAATTTTAAACACACATTATTCTCTTAAAAATTTTCAATGTTGCGTCTGGGGCATTAGCGCAACTATTGGAAATCTCTCACAGGCACAAGAAGTATTACTTTCCCCCATTTCGAATGGAGTAGGGTCGGCGGTCATATCAGAAACAGTAACTGCTCAAATCGATAAACCCATTCAAATTGAATCCATTTTCCCTGATGAAATTGAAAAATTTCCATGGGCAGGACATCTGGGAATAAAGCTCGTCGATAAAGTGATTCCGATAATTATGCAGAGTAAGACAACTCTCATTTTTATAAATACCCGTGGCATGAGTGAAATGTGGTACCAGGCATTGCTAACTGCCTGTCCTGAACTTTCAGGGGCTATCGCCCTTCATCATGGAAGTATTGAACAGCAACTGAGATTTTGGGTTGAAGACAATTTGCACACCGGAAAATTAAAAGCGGTAGTATGTACCGCGAGCCTTGATCTCGGTGTTGACTTTCGGCCAGTCCAAACTGTTATACAGGTAGGATCGCCTAAAGGAGTTGCCAGGTTTTTACAAAGAGCAGGCAGAAGCGGCCATAGCCCCGGAGAAATAAGTAAAATCTATTTTTTGCCAACCCACTCTCTCGAACTAATGGAAGCAGCAGCTCTTAAGGAAGCAACAAAAATTAAATTGATTGAGAGCCGTAATCCAAGAATACTTTGCTTTGATGTATTAATACAATACCTGAGCACGCTGGCTATTTCTGATGGTTTTTATCCCGAACAAATCTTCAAAGAAATAAAAACAACTTATTGTTACAGGGATATTACGAAAGACGAATGGCAGCAGATCCTGCAGTTTGCAACCGCCGGCGGAGTAGCACTCCAGCAATACGATGATTTTAAAAAAATTGAGATCATTGACGGGCTGTATAAAATCAACAATCGCCGTGTTGCGATGCGGCACCGAATGCATATCGGTACTATTGTAAGCGACCCAATGATGAAAGTAAAATTTATCAGCGGGGGCTTTGTCGGCGTTATCGAAGAATGGTTTATCGCAAGACTTCAACCTGGCGATGTTTTTACACTGGCAGGAAGAACGTTGGAGTTTGCCATGATAAAAGACATGACCGCGCTTGTACGAAAGTCGAATGCTAAAAAATCTATTATTCCAAGTTGGCAGGGAGGCCGGATGCCTCTATCTGCAAACCTTGGCTTTATGCTGAGGAGAAAGTTTGATGAGGCAGCCTCCTCTAAATCTCCCCCAGGGAAGGAGATTTGCGAAGAGCTTAGAGCTTTGCAACCTTTGTTTGAACTGCAGGAATATCTTTCCCACATTCCTAAACAAAATGAACTTTTAATAGAACACATTGAAACCAAAGATGGATTTCATCTTTTTGTTTTCCCATTTGAAGGAAGGTTGGTTCATGAAGCTATGGCCGCAGTATTAGCGTATCGCATCAGCCGGATTACGCCGATCACTTTTTCATTTGCGATGAATGATTATGGATTTGAACTTTTAAGCGATCAGCCCATCCCGGTAGATGATACAAATGTATATGAACTTTTTTCTCCTGAAAATCTATTAATAGATATTCAAAAAAGTTTAAACAGTGTTGAAATGGCCAAAAGAAAATTCAGGGATATCGCCGTTATTGGAGGATTGATATTCCAGGGCTTTCCAGGTGAGCAAAAGAAAGCGAGACATTTACAATCATCAGCATCACTCCTGTTCAATGTATTTTCAGAATATGAACCCGGAAACCTATTGCTCAGGCAGGCATACAACGAAGTAATGGAGCAGCAGATGGAAGAACAACGCCTGAGAGATATGCTGGAGCGAATTCAAAAAAGCAAGGTTGTTATTACATTCCCCAGCAAGTTGACACCATTTTGCTTTCCTATAAAAGTTGATAGTATGAGGGAAAATCTTACTTCAGAAAAACTGGAAGACAGGGTGAAGAGAATGCAAATGCAGTTGGAGAAATAAGACCTGCCCCAACCCCTCCGGAGGTGGGGCTTTAGATCGGTACTGTTTAATTAATTCAGTAATAATTTTTATACACAATGTTCGCTATACCAGGAAAAGACAAGGGTAACCGATGGCAGATAACTCATAGCTGATAGCTTCTTATCTTTACATTTTTAAAAAAAATTCTTGTTTTCTCCTCAAAAATTTATTCTCAATAAACAAACACTCTGGCTCTCTCCTGCCCGATGCATTTATTGGGAAGAAGAAAGAGCATTAATCCTTTCCGATCTTCATTTTGGAAAGACAGGTCACTTCAGAAAGTCGGGAATCGGTGTACCTCAGAGTATTTATAAAGAAGATCTGCAACGCCTGTTTACGCAAATCCAGTTTTTTAAACCAACCACATTACTTATTGCAGGAGACATGTTTCACAGCCACGCAAATAAAGAAATTGATTTCTTTCTAAAATGGAGAAACGATATGCCTCATCTTGTAATTCATCTAATAAAAGGAAATCATGATGTTTTGTCCAATAAGTTTTATGAAGATGCAGATATCAGGGTAGCGAAGCAAAAATATTCTCTCAATAAGTTTTGCTTCACGCATGATATTGCTTCCGTGTGTGAAGAAGATGATGAAGACGTATTCACTTTTTCAGGGCATATACATCCAGGCATAAGAGTGAATGGAGGCGGCAAACAATCTTTTAAATTGCCGTGTTTTTATTTTACAAAAAAGTATGCAGTGTTACCGGCTTTCAGTCTTTTCACCGGGCTATATAAAGTAATACCTAAAAAGACTGATACCGTTTTTGCGCTGGTAGAAAACCAGGTTATAAAAATGCAATGATGCTATTTAGTTATTTCGAACCAAACCTCCTTTTATGAAGATTTAAATAATCAACATAGTAAATAATTTTCAGGGAGAGTTCGTTTGAATGAGGATTGTGAAAAACTGTTGTAAAGTTTTTTGTGTAAGTTTTGTTCATCATTCCATGGATAGCAACATCTGCACCAAGCGACCGTGTATTTAAACTTTAGTTGCTTCCTGCTCTTCTTTTTAGTTCTTTTTTTATTAATGTAAGTTCACGTCCTGTTTGGCCACTTACAGAGGAATTTTCCTGGGCCCTTCTCATTAAATAGGGTATTACATCATTGATGGGGCCAAACGGTAAATACTTACTGACAGGGCAACCGGCTTTTGCAAGATTAAATGTAATATTATCGCTCATACCATATAATTGTGAGAAGTGAATATGAGGATGATTTAGTGATAATTGCATTTTCTCCATCATTTCAACCGCATATAAATTACTGAATTCATTGTGGCTAGCTACGATAGCGTAGAGTTTTTTTAATCGTTCTATGCAAAATGTAAGTGCTGCATTATAATCATCATCAGTTTTTTGTTTATCTGCCTGTATGGGAGACGGATAATTTAATTCGGTTGCCCGTTTCCGTTCCTTTTCCATGTATGCACCTCTCACAAGTTTAAAGCCCGCAATGAAATTATTATTTATTGACACATCGCAACTTTCTTTTAAAAAAGAAAGCCGGTCGTGCCGGTATAGTTGAATCGTATTATAAACGACCGCCTTTTGTAAATTGAATTTTTTCATCATTTTCACCGTAAGAGCATCCACCGGATTTTGTATCCAGCTTTCCTCGGCATCTATCAAAACTCCTGTATTACTTATTCGGGCCGCTTCGCAAACTTTTTCCAGCCTCGATTCTACTCTTTGCCATTCCTGCTTTTCTTCTTCACTTAAAATACCTATTGCCGCATGGCCGTTTAGTGTATCATCATATTTTGCGCCGGCATCTAATTTTTGTAATAATTCAAACCTTGCAAAGCCAGTGAGCTTAACACTTATGAAAGGTATATTGGGTTGTGATGCAGCATACTCAATTACTTTAATAAAACTATCGGCCGTATGGTCAAAATTTTCCTCTCCTTCTTTTCCTTCAACGCCATAATCAAGAATAACCTTTACATTAAACCGGCTGAGTTTATCAACTACTTTTGAGGTTTCGGCAAGCGTTTCGCCACCGACGAATTGACTAAAAATAGTTTTTCGTATCAAACCTTTTACGGGCAATCCGGATTTAATGGTCCATGGAGTTAATCTTGTTCCCAGTTTCACAAGCCAATCTATTGCCATTGAACTAAAAAGGAATTTTGCTTTTTTAAGCTGGCCTGTAGTTTTGTATTCAAAGGCGGTCTCCGTATTTTCAAATGAAATATTCATATAATTGCCCCGAAATTCTTACATCAAAAACTAATAGCCAAATAAATGTAGGGGTTGGTTAAGAGTTATGAGTTTGACTGCCGGTCATCCAGATTGCTTTAATTACTTGCTTTTTCACAAATTATCCATCAGTTATCTATTAGCATCTCGCATCACTCATAACTGTTGTACTATTATGTATTAACTTTGCGTCAAAAAAAAACGGATGAAAAGTTTATTAGCAATTATTTTTTTAGCAGTTATTTTATTGGGAGCCTGGTGGTTGTTTTTTAAAACAGAAAAGACCGAATCCGAGCCAAAACAGGAATCTATAAAAATCGGCAAACACACACCGGAATTTAATCAAAGCATTTCTAATGCTGTTGACGCCTATTTGTCGATGAAGGACGCGTTTGTTGATGCTGATACTTTTAAAGTTAAAAACGAAGGTCAAAATTTTATGGTAATTGTTGACAGCATAAAACTAAGTGATCTGGAGAAAGAAGATTCGCAAATAGTAATGGCAGCAAGGCAGGAAATAAGTGATATCAAAGCGAATGCAGAAGCCATGCTTTTAGAAAACAATATTACAGAGATGCGACAGGATTTTAGAATGGTATCAGAAAATTTGTATCCATTTTTAAAAACCATAGGCTACGAAGGAGAAAAGTTGTATTGGCAAAATTGCCCTATGGCTTTCGGCGAAGATAAAGAAGGCAACTGGCTGAGTGCAACAAAAGAAATCATAAATCCCTATCTTGGAAAGAATCATCCCGAATACAAATCGTCGATGCTGAATTGTGGTGAAATAAAGGATACTCTTAAGTAGTAAGCAGGCCATCATAAAAACCCCGTGAAAAAATTATTATCCGTTATCTTTTTATTGTTCCCAATTATTGTATGTTCTCAAAATAAATATACACTAAGCGGATATGTAAAGGATTCGCTCTCCGGCGAGACTCTTATAGGTTCCACCATTTCCGTTGCCGGCTTATCAAAAGGCATTACTTCCAATTCTTATGGATTTTTTTCAATCTCGCTCACTACAGGCACTTATACATTTGTTTGCTCTAATGTTGGGTACGCTACGCAAATAAAAAAAATTGATCTTACCGGCGATGTGGCTTTCAATTTTGAAATGTCTCCAAAGATCACAACCGAGCAGACGGTTATTATTTCCTCGCGAAAAAGAGATGCCAATGTAAAGAATGCGCAGATGGGCAAAATCGATCTTTCTATAAATCAAATAAAAGCCATTCCCGCATTCCTTGGAGAAGTTGATGTTCTTAAAACCATACAGCTTTTGCCTGGCGTACAAAGTGCGGGTGAGGGAAGTTCGGGTTTGTATGTAAGAGGTGGCGGCCCGGATCAGAATTTAATTTTACTTGATGATGCCGTTGTTTATAACACAGGGCATCTCTTTGGCTTTTTCTCCATATTTAACGGAGACGCTATTAAAAATACTTCGCTAATTAAAGGAGGAATGCCCGCTCAATACGGTGGCCGTTTATCCAGTGTATTGGATATAGCAATGAAAGAAGGAAACGACAAAAATTTCCAGGTAGAAGGTGGCATCGGACTAATTGCATCGCGGTTTTCCATACAAGGCCCGGTAAAAAAAAATAAAGCTTCTTTTATTATTTCTGCAAGAAGAACTTATGTAGATGCGTTGGTAAAACCTTTCATTAAAAAAACAAATTCATTCAGCGGCTCTGGCTATTACTTTTACGATCTCAATGCCAAGATCAATTATAAAATTTCTGAAAAAGATCACATTTACCTGAGCGGATATTTCGGTAAGGACAAATTTGATTTTGTTAATGGCAAGCAATCATTGAACGTTCATATTCCGTGGGGCAATGCTACAGGCACCTTTCGGTGGAACCACGTATTGAACAACCGGCTATTCTCTAATACTACTTTAGTTTATAACGATTATAATTTCAACTTTGGAGCCAATCAAAATAATTTTGAAATCAACCTGAAGTCTGGTATAAAAGACTGGAATATAAAGCAGGATTTTGATCTATATCCTTTTACAAATCATAAGATAAAATTTGGCGCACTGTATACTTACCATACGTTTACTCCTTCGGTACTTACGGGCAAGCAAGATAGTGTTGAATTCATGCCAAATAATGCCCAACAAAAATATTCGCACGAAGGCGCCGTGTACGTACAGGACGACTGGGATATAAGTGATAAAATAAAAATTAATGCTGGCATTCGCGAAAGCGTCTTTCAGCAAGTAGGTAAATACAAGATCTACACAACGGATGCCAACGGCAATAGATTAGACAGCACTGTGTATAAAAAAGGAGAGCCCGTAAAGACCTATTTCGCATTTGAGCCACGCTTCACTATTCGCTATGCGCTCGATGATGCTACATCCATAAAAGCATCCGTTACAAGAAATGCGCAATACATTCATTTGGTAAGTAATGCCGGCACAACGCTGCCGACCGATATATGGGTGCCAAGCACCCTAAAAGTAAAACCGCAGATAAGCTGGCTATATGCCCTGGGGTTATTTAAAAACTTCAATGATAATACTTACGAAACATCATTGGAAGTTTATTATAAAGACTTACAAAACCAGATAGAATACGAAGAAGGCTATACACCTGCAACACTTGAGGATACTGAAAATTTCTTCACGTTTGGAAGAGGAAAAAGTTATGGTACTGAACTCTTTATTAATAAAACAAAAGGCAGGTTAACAGGCTGGCTGGGCTATACGCTTAGCTGGACTTTCAGAAAATTTCCAGGCTTAAACTCCGGTGAGCAATATCCTGCAAAGTATGACAGGCGGCATGATATTTCCCTCGTAGGCATCTACGAATTATCTAAAAAATGGAAACTGTCCGGCACATTTGTCTATGGCTCCGGAAACGCGGCAACTTTACCTCAACGTTTTTATATCTACGATGGAGTACTAACGCAGCAGTATAGCCGTATAAATGAATACAGGCTGCCTTCCTACCACAGGCTCGATGTGGCCGCGACTTACAGTCCTAAAAAGCATCCGGAGAGAAAATTGAAAAGTGAATGGGTCTTTAGTGTATATAATATTTACAGCAGGAAGAATCCTTATTTTATTTACTTTGATCAAACAGGGAACCCGTACAATGGTACGCTTGAAGTTCAGGCAAAACAGGTTTCACTATTCCCTGTAATTCCTTCGGTAACATGGAACTTTAAATTTTAAGAATTCCAATAATATCCCACCTAATAACGAAGGGGCCATCATTAAAAAAGTAACGTTAAGCTCCGGCTTCATTTTCCATTTCCATTATTTTTTCAAATAAGGTTTCATATTCCGCATTGGCTCTCTTTAATTCCGCGGTTTTTTGATTGTATAGCTTTTCAGCATTCATGAATTTTTGCGAATCAGAATAGATCTCGGGTAAAGAAAGGTTTGATTCAAGAACACTTTTCTCTTTATTGAGAATTTCAATTGTTTGTTCTAGTTGCTGAAAACGCTTTTGTATTTTTTGAAATTCCTTTTGCGCTTCCTTATTAGGGGTCGAAGTATTGTTCGATTTTTTGTCTGCAGGTGGAACCTTTTTCTTCTCACTAACTACTTCTTTTTTCTTTGATACCTCGTTCTCAGCAGCTTTTCTTTCTTGCTTCCACAGTTCTAATTCATCATAGGTTCCTACAAATTCTTTTATTTTATAGTCCTCTATTTCCCAAACTTTATTTGCAGTTTGATTTACAAAATACCTGTCGTGACTCACAAGAATATAGCTGCCTTCATATTTATTCAACGCTTCGATCAACAAGTCAACCGAATGCATATCCAGGTGATTGGTAGGCTCATCAAGTAATAGAAAATTAGCCTTGCTTACAATCGTTTTTGCAAGTGCAACGCGGGCTTTTTCACCGCCGCTTAATACTTTAATTTTTTTATCAACATCATCGCCACTAAATAAAAAACAACCAAGCAGGCTCCGGAGTTCAAGCTCAGTTTTACCGCTGCCGCTGTTTTTCATTTCTTCAAGCACCGTGTTTTCTATATCCAATGCTTCAAGCTGGTGCTGGGCATAAAAAGCATCTTTTACATTGTGCCCTTCAATTCTTTCACCCTCAAATTTTTCAACGCCCGCAACCATTCTAAGTAAAGTTGATTTTCCTTTTCCATTTGCACCTATCAATCCAATCTTATCGCCCCTGCTTATTTCTGCTTTGGCATGATCAACAATTTTTACCGCTCCAAAATTTTTAGAAGCATCTTTTAAGGTGCATAAAACCCTGCCCGGTGTGGTACCTACTGTAAAGTTTATTCTCATATTTGGCCTTTCAAGATCGGTGTTTTCAATGCGCTCGATTTTATCCAGGCGCTTCATGATACTTTGTGCCTGTGCAGCTTTTGAGGCCTTTGCTTTAAAGCGTTCCACAAATTTTTCCTGTTGGCGAATATAATCCTGCTGGTTTTCGTAAGCCCGCTTTTGTAATTCTATCCGCTGCATTTTTTCCTGCAGGTAGTACGAATAATTTCCAGTATAAAAATGAAGCTCCTGTTGATACAATTCAACAATCTTTGTAACCATTCTATCCAAAAAGTAACGGTCATGCGATACTATCACAACGGACCCCCGATAATGTTGCAGGTATTTCTCCAGCCATTCGATAGAGGGAAGATCAAGGTGGTTTGTCGGTTCATCAAGTAATAAAACATCAGGCTGCATCAAAATCATTTTTGCAAGAAGCACACGCATTCGCCAACCACCGCTAAATTCTTTATAAGGCCGCGTAAGATCTGCATTTGGAAACCCCAAGCCTTGTAATATTTCCTCAGTCTTATGATGAATATTATAACCGCCTAAAATTTCAAGCTCGTGTAATTTATCGGCATATAAATGGGCAAGCTCTTCATCAGAATTTTTTTCCAGCTCGATTCCTATTTTCTCGATTTCCTTTTCTAATTTCTTCACTTCTTCGAAGGCGCCTAAGGCAACTTCTAAAATGGAATCCTCCGTATCAAAACTTAGCAGATCCTGGTGAAGAAATCCAATCGTGGTTTCTTTTCCTTTTTCCACAGTGCCTTTTGAAGGCAGATATTGGCCTGTAAAAACTTTTAACAGCGTTGACTTACCGGTACCATTATATCCAATAAGCCCGATTCTTTCATTCGGCTGAATATGCCATGTGGCATCTTCTACTATAACTCTTGCACCAAATTCAAACGTAACATTTTGTAATCCTAATAACATAATTTATTTATAAGCGTGCAAAATTAATATATTAAAAACCGTCCTGCGCATCTCAAAATGATTTTACAAATTCATAAGGATGCTTCCTTATACAAGCAGGTTTGCCAATCTTCCCTAAGTTTTATGAAATCAAATCACTCTTAACCAAGGTTGGCAACCCTTGAATCCTTAGCTGAAATTTGAGTGCGCTTCACTTAATGCAATTCTTTAGCTCAAAATATTGAAACTTATATTTGCAAAAATCTAAATGAATGACAGAAAAAAAACCTTCTGAAAGTTTAGTAGTAATGACTGAACTTGTTTTGCCAAACGATACAAATACTTTTGGGAATTTAATGGGTGGCAGGCTGATGTATTGGATGGACATTGCTGCAGCAATTGCCGGCACAAAACATTGCAACGTGCCCGTTGTTACTGCTTCGGTGGATAATATTTCATTTACAAGCCCTATCAAGTTGGGCAACGTGGTTCATATTGAAGCTAAAGTAACAAGGGCTTTTAATACAAGTATGGAAGTACATTTAGACGTGTGGGGCGAAGATATTATTCAGCAATACCGATATAAAAGTAATGAAGCTTATTATACGTTTGTTGCTCTTGACCCGAATAGTAAGCCTCGGCTGGTGCCACAATTAATTCCTGAAACAGAGGAAGAGAAAGCTCTTTTTGACAGCGCTTTACGCAGAAGGCAACTTCGCCTGATTTTGGGCGGGAAAATGAAACCGGTTGATGCTGTTGAATTAAAAGCTCTTTTTACGCAAGCGTAATTAGTAATCAAATTATTTATCCAGGGAGCTTATTAAATGGTGCTTGCTTTTCATCATAAATTTCTTGCTTTGCTCAATCGCATCCATCACTTTTTCAAGTATGGTGTCAATACTTTCTTCATAGGTCAAGTCCAGTGGTTCTTTAAATCTCACACTCAGTAACGAGCCCTTCTTCTTAAACTGTAATCCCTTTTTATTAAAGGCTCTCCAAAATCCACTGATTACAACTGGTATTACAACAGGCTTGTGATGTTTTATGATGAATGCCGTTCCTTTACGTCCGGGAGCAAATGGTTTCGTGGTGCCTTGCGGAAATGTGATAACCCAATTGTTTTCGAGCGCTTTTGCAATCTTGCGTGTATCCCCGGGATCAAGGCCGCGCCTTACTTCTTTACCTTCAGCACGCCACGTACGTTTTACGGTGATGGCACCTGCCCATCTGAAAATTCTTGTCAGCCAAGTGCTTTTCATGGTCTCAGCGGCGGCCACATAATACACACGGGTAAAGGGATTCAGTAAATAGAGGGGGATTCCAAGTTTGTTCTCCTTACGCCACTTTACAGCGCAAAAGATGTGAAGAAAAGTAATCACATCCGCAAAATAGGTCTGGTGATTGCTCACAAACAAAACATTTCTTCTTGGAAGATTCTTAAAATTTTCTGTGCCGCTTATGCTTATTGTATTGATAAGTGCAATGCCGGGGTAGGTAAAAATGCCGACCAGGAAATAAACAACCGCTTTTACAAAACTAGTATGTTGAAGACTTTCAATCCAACGCTTCATTAAAGATGTTTTTGGGCAAAAAATGAATAGTGTGCAATTTATGTCATACAAGCATTATAAAAACACCTTAATCGCAATAACTAAAAATAAGAAAATTCAGCCGGCAATGTAGTTAAATCCCTTTATTATATTACTTTTGCAGTCCCAAAATAAAAAAAGTATTTCGGGGGAATTACAATAGTAAAATAATTATTAATCAAATGCTGATGCACGGGGCCTGAATTTTTTCAAGGTACAGCAATAAAAAAATCACCTGTAAATCATAATATGGATAATTTAAAAGACAATTTAACCACAGAAGAACAAGAAGTACCTACCGAATCCCAAATTAAAACCTCGATTGAAGAAATGCCGCAGGGCGGTATCGAAGGAGTTCCCTTTCCGGAGTTTCCTGATGTAGAATCCACTACGGCCGCTACTGAACCACAACCTACTGAAGCTGAAGTTCACAAAGAAGCGCTTGCTACAGCACATGATGATTTTGACTGGAGCGTAGATAAGAGAAATGTAACATCTTACGACAAAGATGAGAGAAAGAAATACGACGAAGTTTATGATAAGACTTTTAAGCAGATCAATGACAATGAAATGGTTACCGGAACTGTTGTGGGTTTAACCAAAACAGATGTGGTAATTAATATCGGCTTTAAAAGTGACGGACTTGTAGGATTGAATGAGTTTCGTGATACACCGAATCTTAAAGTAGGTGATGAAGTAGAAGTAATGGTCGCTGAAAAAGAAGATAAAGACGGTAACCTTCACCTAAGTCGCAAGCAAGCAAGAACAACCAGGGCGTGGGAGCGTATTGTTGACATGCACAGAACAGGAGAAATAGTAAAAGGACTGGTAACCAGCAAAACCAAGGGTGGATTAATTGTGGACGTATTTGGGATGGAAACATTCTTACCGGGTTCACAGATTGACGTGAAACCCGTTACTGACTACGACCAGTTTGTCGGCAAGACAATGGAATTCAAAGTTGTAAAAATTAATGAAGCTATTAAGAATGCAGTTGTTTCTCATAAAGCGCTTATTGAAAGCGATATTGAACAACAGCGTGCTGAAATTATCGGCAAACTTGAAAAAGGCCAGGTGCTTGAAGGAACTATTAAGAACATTACAGACTTCGGTGCATTTCTTGATCTTGGTGGATTAGACGGTTTATTATATATCACTGATATTAGTTGGGGCCGCATAAACCATCCAAGTGAAGTGTTGAAACTTGATCAAAAGCTGAATGTTGTTGTTCTTGATTTTGATGATGACAAAAAGAGAATAAGCCTTGGATTGAAACAATTAACTCCGCATCCATGGGATACTTTACCAGAAAATATTAAAGAAGGTGAAATTGTAAAAGGTAAAGTGGTGAACATAGAAGACTATGGTGCCTTCCTTGAAATTTTCCCCGGAGTGGAAGGCCTTGTTCACGTAAGTGAAATTACATGGGCTAATACACCAATCAATGCTAAAGAATTCTTTAAACTTGGTGACGAGTACGAATCCAAAGTAGTTACGCTTAGCAAAGAAGATCGTAAGATGAGTCTTTCTATCAAGCAAATGACTGAAGACCCATGGAATACCATTGAACAGCAATATCCTGAAGGAAGCAAACACAAAGGATTGGTGAAAAATATTACACCTTATGGCGTGTTTGTTGAGCTATCTCCCGGCATCGGTGGAATGATACACATAAGTGACCTTAGCTGGCTCAAGAGGTTCAATAACCCAAATGAGTACACTAAAGTGGGTAACGAGATTGATGTGATCATCATGAGTATTGATAAAGAGAATCGCAAACTACAGCTTGGACATAAGCAAATAGAAGAAGATCCATGGAACTCACTTGAAGAAACATTCCCGGTTGGAAGTATTCACGAAGGAACCGTTACCAGGAAAGATGATAAAGGCGCTATTGTTCAACTGCCTTATGGCCTCGAAGGTTTTGCACCCGCCCGTCACTTACGCACAGAAGATGAAAAAACTGTCGGCATAGATCAGATAGCGCCATTTATGGTTATTGAATTTGATCGTAACGACAAAAAGATAATCTTGAGCCATAGCCGTATTTGGGAGCAGGTAAAAGTGGATGAAAAAAATGCACAAATAAAAGAAAAAAGAGTTGATGCAGAAACCACTAAAAAAGCGGTAAAAACCATCCAGAGCAAGGTCGAAAAAACAACTCTTGGAGACCTGGGTGTATTAGCTGATTTGAAAAAGAAAATGGATAACGAAAGCGATTCAGAAGTAACAAATAAAGTTGCCCCTGAAAAAATCGAAACAGAGAGTAAGAAAGCACCCGAACTAAAAAAAGAAGCTAAGGAAGAAGAGAAAATTGAGGAAGTAAAGGTTGATTCCAAAGCAAGCGAAAAAACTCCTGAGAAAAAAGAGGATACTAAAAAGGCAGCTAAAAGCGAGCCTTCTGCCGAAGCGGAAGTAACAGTTGAAGACACAAAAACTGAAGACACGAAAACTGAAGAGGCAGATAAAGAAGAGAAGGAATAAAAGTAATTCTATTGAAAATAAAAATCCCGGATACGATCATATCCGGGATTTTTATTTTTATGAAGCCCCATTAAATCGACGAGATAAAAATGTGCATTGTTTTTAAAAAATGATTTAGTTCTTAAAAGAATAAATCGTTCAATAGCATATCGCTATTGAACGAATCCACGAATGATGCAGTAATAATGCTTGCTGTTCCTATAGTTTATTTGAGTGCCTGCCTTGTTTATTTTATTTTTGACACCTGCTCGTAAAGATTTCGTGCCTGAAAACAAATATTAATAAAAATATTTGACTAATGCATTTTCGAAAACTAAAGATTAATTGTAGTAAGGTGCTTGTTCCAATTTTTATCATGCCATTCGTTTTATTTTCTTTTTGCAAAGCCCAGGAAAATTATGAAATACAGGTATATGGTTCGGAAACAATGGCAAAAGGCAGCACCATGCTGGAACTGCATAGCAATTTTACTTTTGATGGAACACGAGAGCTGAAAGATGGCGTGTTACCTACCAATCATGTCTTTCACGAAACAATTGAAATAACACATGGCTGGAATTCCTGGTTCGAAACCGGGTTTTATATTTTTAATACAATCGGCAGCAATAACCGTACAGGCTATGTGGGCAGCCATATAAGGCCAAGGGTAAAAGTTCCAAAAGGCTGGAATTGGCCGGTTGGAGTAAGTTTATCGCTTGAAGCAGGTTTTCAAAAATTAGCATACAGTGAAGATGACTGGTCGCTTGAAATAAGGCCGATTGTAGATAAGCAATTTGATAAATGGTACCTGTCTTTTAATCCCACTTTCGGGAAATCCTTTCATGGTGCAAATAAAAATGAAGGATTTGAGTTTGCGCCAAATGCAAAAGCTTCCTATAATTTTACCGATGTTATCGCAGGTGGATTTGAATACTATGGAGCGCTTGGGGCCTTATTCAAGTATCAGCCTTATCAAATTCAGCAACACCAGCTATTTACAGCGGCGGATTTAACCTGGTCACCGGATTGGGAATTAAATTTTGGCTTCGGTTGGGCGTTTACTGAAAACACAGATAATGCCATTGCAAAAGTAATTTTAGGATACAGATTTCATTAATTCTTATGATATTTCCAGCCATTTTTCTAATGCCAGGTAAACGCCATTGGTCCAGCCAAAACCATCTTGCGTTTCATATTCTCCTCCTCCGGCCATAAGATCTGTGGAAACGACATCATATTTTTCCATCATCTTCCCGGTATTCTTAAAAACTTTTTCATTTATATTCATCCACCGTGTTGCGATCTCTTTAGCCAATTCGTTATGTCCATAATTTGCCAGTCCGATTATTGCTATCCATTGCAAAGGCGCCCAGCCGTTAGGCGCATCCCATTGTTCGCTGGTCGTTTCAGTAGTTGAGACCAGGCCTCCGGGTTTTAAAAACTGGCTCTCAATAATTCGGGCGACAGCATCTGCTTGTTGCGAAGATGCAATTTTAAAGTACAAAGGGAAGGTGCTTGCGAGGGTTAATGATTTCTTTTGCGATGAAGCAACAAAATCATAATCGAAATAAAACCCCTCTTCACTATTCCAGCAATATGTGTCAATTGCCTGTTTCCTTTTCACGGCAAGTGAAACATACTTTTGGGCCGATATATCGTCCCCGGAAAATCCGTACGCCTCCGCAATGATTTTTTCAAGATTAAGCAGCAAGCAATTTAAGTCCACCGGTATAATATCACCGGTATGTATGCTCGTGAATTCCTTATCGTTTTTAAACCATCTTGAAGAAAAATCCCAACCTGATTCACATGCAGCTCTCAAATTTCTGTGAAATGATTTTTTATCTTGAATTGGTTCCGCCCATTTTATTTCTTTTTGATATGCTTCGGGCCTTGGCGTATCATTTTCATCCCAATAATGATTCAGAATACTTCCATCTGGCAACAGTGCAACATGATTTAAGGCAAGATTTTCTTTGTTCAATCCGGCAGTGCCTGTCATCCAAAAATCATATTCGTTTTTAAGTTGCGGTAAATAATCTAATAAAATTTTCTTCCCTTTCTCCTCGCTCAAAAGATTCACCATCGATGCAAAGAATGGTGGCTGTGATCGTCCGATGTAGTAGGTACGGTTGCCATTGGGAATATAGCCAACCTTATCGACCAGGAATGCAAAATTATCAACCATATTCTGAATAAGACCCACACGCCCCGAGACTTGCAGGCCGAGCATAGTAAAATAACTATCCCAATAATAGATCTCCCGAAAACGGCCGCCGGGAACTATGTACGGAAATGGTAACGGAATCAGCGATCCCTTTGTATCATCTGGTTTCCTGGTAAGAATATCCCAAAGTTCTTCTATGTGAACACTTACCGGTTTGTTAGTATCACTTTCATAAGAACTGGCGAGTGCCTGTGGAGCGTTAAAATATTGATGAACAAAATTACCCAGGCCAAAATGATCGTCATTTTTTTCGGCTTCATAACGCTCTTGTATAAGTGACAGATCCTCTTTCGGCACAGCGTCAACAAATGTTTTATTATCAGGGAAAATCTTTTGTATTTGTACCTGCTCAAATAATTCCCCTAAATGAAAAATTGAATCTGGCTTCATAACATTTTTTTAAACCATTTATTTAAATAGTAACTCTTTTAACAGCCTCTATTCCTGCAGCTTTTTTCTGTAAGCCATTAAAGATTATGAGGCTTATAATAAGAATACCAATTGGGATAAGAGAAAAATAAAAAGCCGTTTGACCACCATAAGCCTGGAAAATGTGACCGGTTATTATTGAACCCGTCGTGCCTCCCAATGCAGAAAATATGACAATCAATCCACTCATAGGAGCATGTTGCCTTGGAGGCAGTGAGCTTAAAATAACAGAATTTATGGCCGGATATACAGGAGCAAGCAATAGTCCAATCACCGGAAAAATAAAAGCTACAAAAGGCGCCTGGCTCCAACTGTTTATTGAAGTAACTCCTATTGTGGAAGCCAAAGGTATTACCAGCAAAACAAGTATGGCTGCACCGGCGAGGCAAACAATCAATACTAACAGCCAATGCACTTTACGAAGTACAATACCAGCAATAAAACGACCTAACGCTGTCGAGGCTGCAAGTATGCTGGCCATTTCAATACTTAATTTTGTAGCCATGTGCAGTACCTGGCTGTTGAAAGTTGGGAGCCAACTCATAATGCTTTGCTCTATGAGTACATAAAAAAATGCACTTATGATAAAGACCAACACAAGGGGACGAATCGCGAGTTTAACCATATCACCAAAGTCTTGTACGAAGGACTTTGTTTCTTCGCTTTTAACCGATGATTCATCAAGTGATGAGCTTAATAATAAAACAAATGCCAAAGCAGAAATTCCTGCAAGAAGGTAATACACATTGAGCCAGGATCTTGATGTAGGATCTGCATCGTTTACAAATGCGCTGAAAATAAAATAGCCTGTCAGGATCCCAATCATAAAAAAAGATTCAATAAAATTCATAAAGCTCGCATGATCTTTTTTATTGGAAGTGACAAGACCGATTGTAGCATATACTGAAACTTTGATCAATGCGAAACTTGCACCCGTTATGGCAAATAAAACTTTGGTCATAGCAAACCCACCAATGAATGGCATTAACAGGCAGGCAATAATTACTAAGGCCAAAGCCAATAACATAGAATTTTTATAGCCAATCCGGGTGATATATGACGCCACGAGAAAAGAAACGATCGCAATGCTAAGATCTTTGAAAGCCTCTAACACGCTTGCTGAACCTTGAGTGACTCCATAGTTATTCTGTACCTGCAAAATAACCGTACCCACACTGTTTAACAGTATGGCGAAGACAAAATAATTAAGAAACAGGGAAACCTTTATTCTCCAGCTATGCATAGCGAATCGTTAGAATTAATAATACCGAATATACAATTAATTCATTTTGCAATGTGTCCCCACTGTTTGTTTCTATACGATATTTATCTATACACAATGAAGCGGATGCAAATTATCAACAAGAGAATTTGAATTATATTTTCACACCCAATGAAACACTAAAGGTTCTTCCGTCGGCTGGCAGAATTCCCGGGCCGGGGTAAAAAGTTATTCTGCGATTAAAATATTTTTCATTGGTAAAATTATTAATTGCAGCAGACAGGTGGCATTGTTTTGAAAACTGCCAGCTACAATTCCAGTCCCATACATGATAAGCAGGTATTGCACCGGTTACGCCATTGGCGCTGAACTCCGTATTGAAGGCATCATTATAGCTTTTACTTGTATAGCTGTATTGAACACCGGTTGATATATTTTTGTACCTTAAATTAAGGCCTGATTTATTAATCCACTCCGGTGCATTCTCAACAAAATTTCCTGTGACATCTGTATTTATTCCAGCCTTATTGATTTCAGATGTTTTATATTTTGCGTTGTTGTAAGCAAGTGAGTTGAATATTTTTAGATCAGGGTTACTATTTTTATTATTCAACAATTTTAGTAGCGACAATTCTGCGAATGCTTCAATTCCTTTTGCTACTGAGTTTCCAATATTGGTCGTAAACAAATAAGAGCCTCCTCCCCCCGAAGGTTGCTGAGCTACCAGGCCGATCTTATTACCATAGAAAAGATAGAAGGCATTTACATCAAATTGTAACAGGTTTTTATAATGGCCACGATAACCCAGGTCAATATTATAGCCTTTACTGTCTTTCAAAGAAGGATCGATCTTATCAAGCCGGTCAGCCGGTGTTACAAAAGCGTACAGGTATGGCCGGTAGGCCTGCGAGACATTTCCATATACCTGTGCTGAAGTACTGATTTGATATTGCATCCCTGTCCCGAATAAAGGAAAATTTCTATTACCCTTGTAAGCAATCCCTGCTGTTGCATTATTAATAACTCCTGAAAGATCTGTTTTGATAATCTCGTAACGCACACCTGGGGTTATAGAAAATTTGGGCGTAAGCTGAAAAATATTCTCGGCAAATATTGCATAATTATGTGTTTTCAACCGAAGATCAATACCATAAGGATTAACAAGCGTCAAGTCAAAATCACTGCCTGCTGTTCCTATTCCTTTTTGCCTGCGTTTAGTAAGTTCAGAGAAATAACGGATACCACCGGATACAACATTATTTATTTTTCCTAAAGTATAATGATGTAAAATTCTTGCTTCAGTGGTAAATCCATTGTAATAATCCCTGTCCAACTGGCGCGGATTATAAGAACCAATAGAAGTATTAAAAGTATCCAGTATGTTTCCTGCGTTGATAAATTGCACGCTGTTTCGCTGGCCAAACAAGGCATTTGCCGTTATTTCAAAATGTGTATTGGAAGAAATATTATATTCAAGATTCACTGCGGGAATATTGATAACCGGTTGAAAATAATTTCGGGCACGTTCTGATTGTGCAGGATTTATTTTGAATTGTTCATCTGTGAGCCCTCCTGCAATTTGCTGTACATAATCCATGTGTGAAAACTCTGCAGTCATTTTTATTTTATTGCTGATCTGAAAACCAAGATGGAAATAATAAGATTGATAATTGAATTTTGCATTATCCCGCCAACCGTTGCCATGGCGGCTATCATAAAACGCATAATAATCCAGTTTGCCTTTTGTGCCACTAATTGCATTATAAGAATTAAAAAAATTATTGGATCCTGCTGTCTGCTCGCTTTCTAATGAAAATGCTTTTGTGCTGTCTCCTTGTTTCAATTTAAAATTCATCATGCCCCCGAACTGGGGGCCAAATTGTAAAGCTGCAGAACCTCTTACTAACTGAACTTCCCGGACAGCCTGCATAGGAACTGTGTAGTGATTCTCAGGGTATCCAAATACATCTGAATTGGTGTTATAATTATTCTGTCGCATATTCATCTCAATAGAACGATGCGGGTCTGTACCTCTTGAACCGATATTCAATTGCGTGCCTGCGCCATCCATTTCCCACATGGTGAGACCTGGTATTTTTGCCAATGCAGTGCGGCCAAGATTCATTTCAAGACCGGGAGTATTTTCGGTTAATAATACAACATTTGTTCTCTTACCCGCATAAATATTCATGCCACTTATATCTGCCAGGTACGATACGTTTGAAGCCCTTAATCGTGCGCTCACAATTATGCTGTCGAGTGTTTTACTGTGCAGCGTATCAATTACCTTGTTAGTGTTTATTTGCTGCGCAGTGCATATTCCTGCATTAATACAAATTATAAATCCGAAATATTTTATTTTAAAAAAAAACTTTGTCATAACTATTTTTAAGTGTTTCATTGATACAAATCGTTTGGCGGTCGCATTAATGAGGAATAAGAATCAACAACTAAAAGCCTCCTCCGTGTTCACAGAAGAGGCTTATTAGCATGTCCTGATATTTATTAGAAAAAAAAGATTTTACATTGCGATTTTTATTTTGACAAGCAAGTATTAATAAAAACCAATGCTTTACAATTGATTGTATTCAAAAAACATTTCTTTATTCAGCGCCATCTTCCATAGCTCGTTGTACCGCATAGTTACCTACTTTCTTTCCTACTCTTAATCCTTCATCACAATCCAGTTGATTATGAATACCCGAGATAAATCTAGAAAGGGCTGCTTCTGCTGACATTGCTTCATATTTCGCTGCATTAGCCGGTATAATATGGCTTAATGTGGTAGCCGCTGCTTCGCTAAAAGTGGAATGGCCGGATATATATGAAGGAAAATTGGGAATGCCGGTAAGGGTTTTTATTTCCGGGATCATCTGCGTAGGCCGCGGATTAAAGTAGAAGAATTTAGTATCCCAGCAAACAATAGCTGCATCCATTTCGGCCATATTAAGCAAAGCCATATTTCTTGCCCACCTTACTTCACTATAATTTTGTTTAATAAAATCTTCAGCAGCAATTACATTCCAATGACCCGGTGGTGTAAAGGTGCCAATACCGTCAGCCCAGAATTGCACTATGCGGTTTTGCTCTCTCGTTGGTGTCTTAATCTCATCGTATGCAGCTTCATTCAATGTTTTGAATTCTTCGCTCGAAGTTGACGGAGGAGGCCCTGGCCGCAAAGCAATCACACCAAGAGAATCAATTAAAAATCCCTTTACTTTTCCAAAGAAAGGAAGCATCGGCGGACGATGAGGAGCTTCAAGACTATACCAGGGCAACTGTCCAATGGAAATAGTATTAGTTTCAAATTGCGTCCACTGTGCCTGGTTACCTGCCGCGGCGCCCGCTTTGTCGGTTCTCGCACGTGCCACATATTTTTGTGCTACTGCCCTGCCCAATGCTTCACCGGCCTCAATATCGCTTCTCACATTGGCTCCGGCGACAAGCCTTGCTCTCTTATGCTCTTCTGCTTTTTTCTGAATAAAATCCTGGTCTGCAGGAAACATCAGTTTCAGAATCTCAACTGCTGCGCCAGCAACCACAGCATCTTCAGACGGATACGAGGGAAGATCAGATTTCGGAATTAGCGCATTTATGGTGGCATCTACTGCGTAGGGAGCTGCCCGGTTGTATAGCTTTTTGTAATACCATGCGGCAACCAATGCGTCATATTGAGCTGCGCTTACATAAGCGTAAGCCCTTGCCGCAAAAGGTGGATTAGAAAATGGAAATTGTGGGTAGGCCAGTGGGTTATTAGCGCTTGGAAAGGGGTAGGTGCCATCATCATTTTGATATGGAGCGAGGTTATGTTTCGCTACAAGTTGACGAAGTATTTCATTCCAGCGAAGTACCGCACCGGCACTCCAGTATTTTACTATTTGTTTATCTGCAGATGACAAATTAGTCTGCCAGGATTTTACTTCATTGATCTGCGCAATATAATCCGGAGTGGTAATACCTATGGGAGCGGCAACCGGAAACTCTGTTGGATCCGTGAGTAAAATCGGTTTCCATGTACCGGCATTAATATCCAAATCGGAAGGAGTAAGGCCGGTAATATCATCTGTGCGCCCGTCAATACCTTTTTTACAGCTAAGAATCAATATAGTGCCGGCAATTACCGATAAGAAAAAATATTTTTTCATCTTTATATTTTTATTATGTAAAATTTATTTAATCACCTGACCAGATGCCTTATGACTATTTTTTAATGATTTATTTGGTTTTGGTTTTAAAATAGAAAGCATAAAAAGCGCCTGCATTGAATGCCATGCTTTCTCCTACGTTTCTTCCGGCAATTGTGTAATTGCTTCCGGCCAATAAGGACAGCTTATTAAATTTTTTCAAGGTGTATTTCAGATTTACACCCGCGGTTGTAGCATTCATTTTGTTGCTGGGAAAAGGCATATTATTCCTTGTAATATCAAAACCACCAAGTGTAGTCCATTGAGTCAATAACGCTTCCGCTATGAGGTACCTCCCACGATACCCGGTGCGCAACTGAAATTGTGTTGCATCGGGCATGTTCACTTCATTTGAGAGATGTGCCTGCGTGTCGTAATAAGAATCTCTGTCAATTTTAATATTGCTTCTGAAAATATAGGTTGCAGATCCTGTGATGGTAAACCGGTTATGGTTGTAATCTATCATTCCCCTGGTAATTAAATTTGTCGATCCTAAACCAATTGATAAGGGCAGGTAATCTATAAGATAATTAGATAAAGGAGTGGAGAAACCGCCAATAGCGTATAGCGATAATTTGTCTTTTCCAAACGACAAGATCACCGGTTTCCATTTTACAAACAGCGATACATCCTGGATGCCTTTTGATCCATGGAGCGTTCCGGCTGAGGCTTTAGTCCAGATATAAGGGGCACTAATCATTACATTGAGTTTTCCGGTAATACCGTAATTGGCGCCATACATTACTGATTGAGTAGACACAGTGCCGAGGTTGAGATTGTTTCGTTTTAGCGTTCCCTCCCAATAATTATCCCAGGAGGAATAATTGTACATTAGCCCGTTACAGAATTGATTTTTGTTCATCATAATGGCGTCAAGATCTGTTTGAGCTTGCGATTGACTAAAAATAAAAGCGAACACTATGAGCAGGAACTTTCCCTTTATAGCATACATATTTTTTTGATTCATAAAATAAGTTTTGGTAAATCTTACAACTGAAAATTATTTTTATTTTATCAGAACCTCGCAGTCAATCCAATATTTATTGTATAATCAGCAAACGCAGCGTCGCCTTGTGAATACACCCCGGTTAAGTTTGTTTTTACTTTATCCGGAACACTTTGTGTACGGTCGCGTTGCAATGCAATTGGTACAAAAGCATATACATTTACTTTTTTGAAATTGTAATTAATGCCCGGCTCCGCAGATATTATATATCCCGGCCTTCTGAATCCACCGCTTTTTCCAATAAGATCATGAACTGGTAAACACTCCTCACGAGCGCCCAAAGACAACGTGAGATTTTTTGCCGAGAAATTTATACCCCCTCTTAACATGTACTGATCAGGCACACTCATAGTGCTGCTGCTATACAAGAGGCTGCTCTGAGAAGGAGCGCTTCCACGTGCTGTTGACACACCGTTTTGTTCCCGTGGGTTAGCCAAATAATACAGGTTGCCGTACGCACCTACATGCCTGGAAAAATTATAGTATGCATTTATTTCAGCAGCAAAGCCGGTACCTCCATCCCCTAATTGTATTGACTGATCAACCGGCCCCAGCAAGTTTGTGGAATCATTTTTATGGAAGAAATCCTGGTACTTATAATCGCCTGTCGGCAATTTAATACCAAGCCCGAACTGAACATTTCCTTTATGCGATTTCCCCGGATCGAGCATCCACCGGTAAGCAGTGAAGCGAATATCACCAAGTCCAAATGAATTCGTGCTAAACCGGTTTTTACCATCATGCTCATATAAGGAAGAACGAGTATTTGAAAGGATAGGCGCATCAAAAGAAATTGACCACCATTTATTAATATTATACGTTAAGGAAATATCCATGGTATAAGAATGATTGATAACTTCCGTACCACCTGCAACACGTTGCTTTTGCTCTTTCGTTCCGACAAAATGCCTGAAGGACTTAAAGTAGCGATTGTTTATATTCAACGACCATTTGGAAAGCGTATCCATTTGTTCTGCATGATCCATAGTACAAACACCGCCTGTGCTGCGTATTGCAACGCATCCCTGCGCATTTATCCGCGTTGAAAAAGAGAGCACGAAAAATGTGCATAATAAGATTGATAATAATGATTTCATAACAGTTGTTTTTGATTTTTTATTAAAATAATTTATTACTTCTTTGATAGTTTTTGCATTACTAAAGTCCCGATCTTTTTTCCTTGTTCATAAGCGTCCGTTACAGATTGTCTGTAGTGAATACCACCGTAAAATCTGCTGAAAGAAACTTCCACTGCTGCCTCATCAGTTGTTTTAAAACTCCTGTCGGGCCAGCCCCATACTCTTTCTGATGAATCTTTGAAGGCGGTATTTTTGTACATGGTGGCAAGCACCGTAGCAGCAGCGGCTGAAATAGTAGAATGCGCACTATTATATTCAGGGAAAGGCGGCGTTTGCAAATAAGGCATCCACTCCTGGTCTATATAACGATTGATGTAGGTCTCAGGCCTGATGACATCGGTCCTGAATTTGGTGCACCATGAAGAAAGAAACGCATCAAAAATCCCTAAGCTGACACCAGTATAAGCATACACAGTTTGGTAAAAATCCGCATTATTATTTTTTGATACAGTTCCTACAACTTCCATCCAATGGCCAACAGGTGTCATCGCTTTGGTTGCAAACATTGCATGCCCCTGCACGTGCATCTTAAAACTGTTGCAATCCCAGAAATTGGCAATCCATTTTTGATTTGAATCAAGACCTGTTCCTGTTGACATTACATCAACGGCCATTTTATAAAAAGCGCTGGCAGAGTCTTTACTAAAAGCCGGCAATCCCGGGGGAGGAAACATATTAGCAGAGTCCATCACAACCGGCCTCATGGTTCTCCACATGGGTTCTACAGCATCGAAGTAACCGGGTGGAGTAGGTGACCAATGGCCTTCTTCGCCTGACAACGTAAAACGTGAGCCGCGGGTTTGTGCGTAATTATCCTTTTTACTCCATGATATTACGGAGTCTGCAACCTGCTCACCGTATTTAACAGAATTATCAAAAAGATCATCAGGCATACCGGAATCCTGAGCAAGCGACTTTACAGAATCTATAATGTTCTTAACTGTATCATCGGAAAAAGTAAACTGTTTGCCCACTTTTGTCATTGCAATAATTGATGCAAACGGGTAATCTATCTTTGTGTCTTTTGGTGGTTCCGGAATATTATTTAGCCCATTTACTTTTCCCTGCAGAGATTTGAAATGGCTGCCTTCGTGCGCCAGTACTTCGAAGGCGGCAAGGTTCGAATAAGCGAATATTCTTGATGCAACGGGAGGGGTGAAAATATCATAGATGATAACATAATTGAGTTTATGCATCACTTCCGCGTACAAGTATGGATCATGCATCACTTTCACATAGTCCTTATTTTTTTGCTTACAGGAAGAAAAAATTGCGACAAAACAAAGCACAATTAACAAGACATAAAAGGCCGGATTTTTTTTCATTATTTTAAAATTTTTATACAACATATTTAAGTATTAAGATCAAAGAAATTTTGTTTAAAAGGGCCAATAGGAAATTTTATCATTTGCGTAATCATATTTTAACTTAATACTGTCGAGCACTACGTTGCCTCTTTGATATCGCGTCCTATAGCCTACATTCACTGTAACACTCAGTATTGAATCAGGGTCGGTGGAAACTCTTATCATTGAATCCAGGTTTCTTTTATTTTGCATAGAATCGAAATGATTAAATGAAAAATGATCGTAAACAAACCTGTATTCATCTATATGATCCACCACTCTTTTCACAACCACTTTTGCGTCTACCACCTCGTAAGGCTTCGGATCACCCATCTTCGGTATCACTGTGGTCTTCATAAAATCTTTCGCCAGGCTTTCGACATGAGCATTATCAATTTCAATAGCTTTTTTATTGCTGCATGAACAGAAAAACATACAAACAACTAATAACTTCTTCATTTGGCGTAATCTCTTTTATGATTAGACAAAGATTTTCTTACACTTGCCCTGCTGCCTTTTAGCAAGAATAGATTAAGTATAGAATACGCATTTGTTCTTTTTGATTCCGGAACCAGGTCAAGTGAAAACCATAATGCAAGTAACGACCCGTAGCTTCCTCCACGCTCTATCCATTCAAAGAAACCATAGTGAGGGTAGAATAATTCACTCGCAACTTTCCAAAAGAAAACTACTAAAACCATCGACCGAAAAGGACGAATTAATATGGCAAAGGCAGCAAGAATTTCCAGGAGGCCAATGGCTTGCGCAGCACTGGCCGGGTTTACAAAACCAAAAAAACGATAGATATTCACGAATGTCTCTTTTTCAATCAGGTTCAACCATCCGTGGCCTAAAATAAGCAGGAACGCCACTATCCTCAAACATACTATAAGCCGATTCAAAGTTTTTTGATCAAGTTTGATATTACTATTTACAGGAGCAAACAACTTGCTTAAGGAATTAACCTTTACACCGGAAAAGATGAGGAAGGCAAGTGGCGCTCCAAAATTTCCTGCACGTTCAATGAATTCCGCAAATGGCTCGCCTGATAGAGGACGTAGCAATGCAGTAATCGTTCCCCAAATAACCAGCCACACAAACACCGCCCGTACCGGGTAAAACAAAAGAGCCAAACCCAATAAAATGTCGACTGTTCCAACCCACGGCATTAACTGCCAGGCATGATCGTTGCTTATATCAAAGACCCCAAAATAATTAACCCAAACAGGCTTTGTAATAATACCAAATGCGCCATGGCCTATAAAGCAAATTGCTGATGCAATGCGCAACGTAAAATATATTTTTTGTTCAGTTAGAAGTTTCAATTTTAAACTTTTTACCTATGAATAAAAGTGTAAAAATTAAGTGTTCGCTAATTCACTTATTAAAGTATGCAATTCACCAAATGCTTAATACATTTTTTGATTGTGTCGGAAACCAGAATGTAACCAGAAATGATTCTTTGAAAATCCTGTAATCAGTTCACAAATATTCGTTACCCAACTTAATCTTGATGATTAAGCAAAGAATCCGTGAATGAATTGATACGTGGAATTATACTGCGAGTACATCAGGAGGTTGCTCCGGGGAAACATGGGGGGAAGAAAGTAAATCCTGCTCCACATACATACCAAATAATCTAACCTGGTTTCTGATTATGGAATCAGCATATAAGAAATGAGGTTCATCAAAATCGCTGACTACCTTTTTTAAAACAATAGTTTTTGAGTTCCCTGATTTTTGAGAGTTGTTGCTTTGAGCAAGGTCGTTTGTGTTTTTAAAATAGTCATCTTTTGCAGTTTCAAGATGCATTTTTTTAGTATTCGGAAGACACCTGAGGTAGAGCGTATCATTCGATACTTTGCGCTCAACATATTTATATAAGGTGCCGTTCAAAGTGATTTCACCATCGTAGCGCTCATACGCAGCCCAATTATTTTGATACGGAAGATGTATGGGAACCTTTAATTCAATCAGTTGAGATTCGTCGTATTGGTTTTTATCGAGACGTGCTTCCAATTGCATATCAGATTTATGTTGCAGGTAATCAACAACAAACCGATAACCAATCCAGTTAAAAATGAGGATTGCAAGAAGGAGTATAGCAGCGAGTTTCTTCAATTATTTTACAGCAAACGTTTTTTTATTCACGCCAATTTGCGTTAAAGTTAAGGATTTCCATTGTTTGGGCAAAGAAGTTTTTAACTGAATAATTCCGGAGGGAGTTATGTCGAGCCCACCGAAACCAAAGAGTACACTTTGCAAAAATCCGCCAGCACCTGTTGAAAAATATGGATTGGTTCCGCCCGCAGTTTCTGCAAGTACTCCAAAGGGATTTTTTTTATTAGGATTGTGTGCTTCCTGGAATGCATCGAATGCCTTTGCGGGTTCATTTAATCTTGCATATAATATTGCAAATATGGCATGCGTCATCGCAGGCGATCCTTCCCCTATCCTGCTTTCATAATATTCAAGGTCCTTTCTTACCTGCGCGGGAGCTGTTACCTCCTTTAGCGGGTAAGCCAAAAGATTTACATCGGCCTGCTTAATTTTTTCTCCATTGTAGCTTGCATATTCATTTGTAACGCCATTGCTCAATTTTAATATAGGAATATTTTTTTCAACATCGGTCCATTCTGGGTCAACTTTCTCATCTAAAATATTTGCAGATAACACCGCATACTCAAGATTCGCTTTTGCAGCAGCATTCGTAAAAGCATTGTTATCCACGTTCTCAGCCCATTCGTCTGCAGCTACCACATTTTTAATATCGTAGTGGCCCGGTCCATTTCTTTCGACACGGCTTACCCAGAAATCCGCACAGGCTTTTATCACTGGAAAACCTTTTTCCTTTAACCATGAAGTATCCTGTGTTACTGCATAATAATTCCAGGCTGCTATTGCAACATCTGCCGTTATATGATGCTCGAAGGGACCGCTTAATGCCCACACCGGTGTTTCTTCATTTCCGCTTGCAGCACTTTCCCACGGATACATAGCGCCTTTGTAACCATGTGCAAATGCATTGTGCTTTGCTTCATCCAATCTTTGAAAACGGTATTCAACAAGGCTCTTGGCCATTTCAGGATGCAATACCAATATGGCAGGGAACATCCATAATTCCGTATCCCAAAATACATGGCCATTATAACCAAGTCCGCTCAAACCCATTGGTGAGGGGCTATACGAAGTGCCGGCTCTTACGAATGAATACAGATGATACATAGCAGAATGAACATCCTGCTGGCTTTGTTCATCACCATCAATCACAATGTCACTTTTCCAAAGATCATCCCACGCAGCGTTGTGAAATTGCAGCAATCTTTGAACACCTTGAAGCTTCGCAAAAATTACGTAGCGCTCTGCCTCATTCAAAGGATCTTCATGCTGCGCCGTTGATATCAATGCGCCTGCAATTGCAAAATGATAAGTCGTGCCCGCCTCTAAACTTTTTTTAAACTTGGAAAGATGCATGTTGTTGTCCCACATTTCATGTATCTGGCGTGGCTCACTTCCATGTGGTTCATTAAATAAAAAAGAAGTAGAAGCAGCAATAGTCAATTTACCAGTCGGGCTTTTTGCTATAGAAGAAAGCAAACTCAGTGTTACATGTGGCCGGTCAATTTCATTGTAATAATTCTGAACATCTTTTAGCGCATCAGGCGCTTCCATTACACTTGCAGGAATTATTTCAATGTCCTTTTTCGCATTAATAGTTACATCTACCAACACAGTGTAAGGCAAGTTGCGCAATGCATAATAAGTATAAGATACAGTGGCTTTGTCCTGGTAATCAAAAGTTGTTTTGAGGCTGCCGTGTTTCATATCAAGCACTTGTTTCATATTTGATGCATCTGCGTTACCAATTCTCCGGCCATCAATATCAAGATTCATATTTACGAGGTTGAAGCTTTGCAAAAAATTGCTCACCCGTCCACGTCCATATTGATCATAAGCGCCATTCAGCACCACATCTTTGCAACGCAACACATTGGGTGAAGACACAATACCAATCATACCATTGGCTACGGTCTCACCATAATAGTCGGAAGGGTTTATTTTGTCGGAGGTGATGGTCCAGGGATCTGGTTTTTGAGAAAAGGAAAAGAAAATAGAGAAACAAAATATCAGAAGAGAAATTAATTTTTTCATAGCAAATCGTTCTTAGAGTTGCTAAATATAAAATAAAAAAGAGTAACAAAATAAATCATAAACGACCCTTATCGTATTTTGCATACCTGATAGGATTAATATGAAAAAATTATTGGTTGCTGTATTAATTATTGTGATTGCCTTTGTAAGTATTTATATTTTCATTCCTGCAAAAATTACATTTTCGAAAGTGATTTTTATTAAAACGAAACCTACGATCGCAAACAGGTTTTTAATGGATGAAACTAAATGGAACAATTGGTTTCCTTTCGCCGAAGGTGTTGATAAGGGTTATAGATATAACAATTACAATTATTCAATAAAAAAACAAATGATGAACACTGCTGAAATATTAATGGAGAATAAGCAGGCATCATTAAAAAGTATTGCCTCGATTATATCAATGAATAAAGACTCAATCGCCATAGAATGGAAAAGTGAATTTCCGAAAAGCTTTAATCCTATAAAAAAATTAATGAATTATTTTAATGCAAGAGGGCTTCAAAAAAATATGAATGATATTTTAAATCAACTGAAAATATTTCTTGAAAACACGGAAAAAGTTTACGGCTTCAATTTTCATGAAATTATTTCAAAAGACTCGACCCTCATTGCCACAAAGTGTGAGACAACTACCTATCCTACCACCAATGACATTTATACTTTAGTAAAAAATCTAAAGCAATATATTTATAACAACGGGGCAAAAGAAAGCAACTACCCCATGCTGCATGTGAAGCAACTTGACAACAATACATTTGAAACCATGGTTGCAATACCCATCAATAAAAGACTCGAAGGAAACGGTATAATTTTCAGTAAACGTTTTGTACCGTGGAAAGTACTAACGGCAAGAATAAACGGGGGTAACTATACCGTTAATAAAGGATTTAAACAAATGGAACTTTATTTGACAGACTTTCAAAAAACCGCAATGGCTATACCTTTTGCTTCACTTGAAACAGACAGAAACCTGCAGCCTGATACTTCAAAATGGATAACAAGTATTTATACGCCTGTACCATAATAGCTTCTATTTTTTTTCATCCTTAAATTCAATAACCATTGTACTGTCGTTGTTTCTGGCAAGGATAAACGCTTCTTTCTTTGCAATCTCTATTTTCTTAATATGCCTCACCTGGCCTTTTACCTCCAGGCCATTTAAGGTCTCAGCAGAAAATTCGCCGGCTCCTTTATTAACTAATATAGTTCCAAAATCAGCATCATACCTTCCCATTTCGGTATTATTTTCATAATAATTACCCATCAATAGAATATCAGGAAGACTATCATTATTTGCGTTTATTATCGCTGCGTCCTTGTAGGAAGTGAGTTGTGCCTTCCACGGAAGTTTCCTGGTCTCAAATTGAAGATTTCCTTTATTAATTAATATAGCGTTAGCAAAATAATCAGCAGAGAATACTTTTGAATTTTCCAATTTTTGTTCACCAAATAGATCATACAACGAGGCCTTTGAAAAGTCTTCTGCATATAAAAATCTCTTTTTGACGAGAGGAATTTGCTTTTCAAGCTCTGCTTTATTTGCGAAGGGGATTTCTTTGCCGCCAAGATAATAAGTTAATATCTGCTCTTTTTTTCCATTATCATCAAAATCATTGTAATACATTTTAACAGGCTCTGTTTCCGAGGCTTTTAGGCGACTGTTGAGGCCAAGGTTTCCTGCTATTAAATCTATATCCCCATCGTTATCAACATCGCAGGGCATAATAAAATTCCACCAGCCGTTTTTATCGGACAATACTTTTTTTGTAAAATTTCCCCGGTTATTAATAAAAGTCACAATGCCCCCCCATTCAAGACAAATCAACAAATCCTTATCGCCATCTTTGTCAATATCAAACCATAAAGCTTGTGTCACAAAACCAATATTTGACAACTCTTGAGCGTACAGCCCGGTAACATCTTTGAATCTTCCTTTGCCATCATTTTGCAAAAGATAGGATTGAGGAACTTGCCCGTAAGTTGCCGGAACAGTCCTTGCTCCTACAAATAAATCAACAAAGCCATCTCCATTAAAATCATAAGGTATAACACAAGATGCGGTTAAGTACAAATCATTAAATGAATTTTCCTTTTTTGTAAAAAACCCATTTCCATCATTAAGGTACACCCGCGGTATATTATGCGAATCCGGTCCGTAAAACTCATTGCCCCCGCTTGCAACTACTAAGTCTACATTTCCATCATTATTTACATCAGCAAAACAAGCACCTACATCCTCATAGGCACTATCCATATCTAGTGCAGGCTCTGAAGTTTTAATAAATTTGCCCGATACCTGTTGCAGAAACACCGCACTTTTTTTATCCCGGGCTGCTCCGATGTAAACGTCGTCCAGGCCATCATGATTTATATCTCCAACTTCGATTGCAGGCCCCTCAGTCGAAAACATGCGAGGTATTAAAGATTCCCGGTCAAATTCAGAAAACTGGTTTTCTTCATGTTTATAGTTAAGCGCAATCTTACTGGTAACATTTATCAGAGGCTTTGTTGGGTTTTTATTTTTGTTAGAAATTTCATTGTAATCAAATTTCGCCAGCCCCCTTTTATATGTCACAGAAAGAGACGATTGATTTAAAGGCAAAATAACCAGTTGATAAGTGTTATCAGGCCAAACTACAAAAGCGGAATCTACTTTAGTTTTATATAAACCAATTAAGAGCGGAGATTCAGAACTTGACATAAAGCCTTTCACCGGGTATTTTTCATAAGACCGGACTTCTTTATTGGCGAACACAATAACCTTCGCCCCTATAGCATTAACATTTTCGGGAGACCCCTTTAATTTTATTTTTACTGACGTGTTATGTTGAAGTTGGCTTGTTTCATTTTCATATACCAATACAGAAGCATCAATATTATTGACTACAACATCCATATCACCATCGTTATCCAGGTCCGCATATATAGCGCCGTTAGAAAACGTAGGAATATTACCATTCACCAGTTTATCCTCATCGGTAAATGTAAAATCGCCGTTGTTTTTGAAAAATTTATTAGGCAATTTAATTTTAGGAAACTTATCAATCAGGCTGAGATCCTTTTTCCTAAAATCATTCTCAAGAATTTTTTGCTGCACATCACCGTTAGATACAAAATTTATATAATCAATATCATTCAAACGTTTAGGTATCCCGTTAGATATAAAAAGATCTTTCAACCCATCATTATCGAAGTCGAATAACAATGGAGACCAGCTCCAGTCTGTTGCCGCAATGCCACTATAGAGGCCCACTTCACTGAACAATCCATTATGTCTGTTAAACTGTAAATTGTTTCTGGAATATTGATAACTATATCCGTTATCAATTTTATATTTAAAAATATCATATTCACCTTCACTTAGAGATCTTTTTAAAATATAAGGATCAGATGCAAGCATATCAGTGGAAATAATTTCGGGGAAGGCATCGTTGTTAATATCCGCCATATCAACCCCCATCGAAAACTGACTTGTATGCATTAACCGTTGTTCGCCTTCATCTTTAAAAGTTCCATTCGTTTGGTTAATGTATAAATAATCATTTTCATGAAAATCATTCGAGATATAAATATCGGGATAGCCATCAAGATTTACATCGGCAATTGCAATCCCAAGCCCATACCCAATAGCAGAACTATTAATGCCACTTTCTTTAGTCACATCAGTAAAAGGTACAATCCTCCTGCCGCTAGTGGAAGCTAACGTTGAATTATTGCTGTAAATTCTATCTCCCGACAAAGGATGATATGTTCCTAAAAATTGATTGCGTGGATGGAATGTTCCATTCTCATGCACCGAATGATTGAGAAGAAACATGTCGAGATCGCCATCCATATCGTAATCAAAAAAAACCGCCTGAGTACTGAAGCCTGAAAAATCCAGTCCATATTCATGCGCCTTATCGAAAAATACGGGTACACCATTTTTATCCACTCCCTCGTTAATAAGCAATTGATTTTTGCTATGAAGTGTTTCATAATTACCTACACGGCACACGTAAATATCGAGCAACCCATCATTATTAATATCAACAATTGAAACACCCGTAGTCCACCCGCCATCTTCAGGAACAGAAGCTTCTTTAGAGACATCTTTAAATTTTAGATTGCCTGTGTTTAAATATAATTTATTCTCGCCTTGATTGGAACCAAAGAAAAGATCAATCAATCCATCATTATTAAAATCGCCGGCGCCTACACCGCTTCCGTTATAAAAATATATGTATTTAAAAAGATTGAATTGTTGATTATAGTTTAAATCGTTGCTGAATGAAAGTCCAGTGATTTTACTGTCTAATACTTTAAATAATGACGGCTGGGTGTTTTTTTTTTCTTTGCATGCCGTAAAGCTATTTACCACCAAAAGCAAACATATATTTATTATATAGAAATTTCTTTTTGAAATCATTCCCCGTTATCTTTTCTATTTTTCAACTTTGTACAATACGGGATATTTATCATTTTGAACAAACAATAAATACCTGGTATCCTTTCCATTTATCGTTCTAATATCTTTTATTTCACCGGAAAGTTTTACTCCTGAATGTAAGGGTTCAATCCAGTCAAATTTGCCACCACCATAATTCATAAGCAGATTACCAAAACCTGCGTCAAGCCTGCCAAACTGTGGTGGAAATCCAAACATATTACCACCGATTACAAGGTCGGTTTTATTATCATTATTAATATCTACGCAATTAATTGCGTTGGCACTTGACAATTGAATTCTTGCAGGCAATTTCTGGACTGAAAAATTTCCGCCGCCATTATTTATCGCAATAATTGAGCTGCAATAGTTAAACTTTTTTACGATCGCTTTATCAATAAGCTCCTTACTGAATAGCTGCTGTACGGTTTTTGCAGCATAATCTGCGTGTTTTAAATTTTGCTTTCTTATCGCAGGAAACTGATCTGCCATTTCTTTTTTCAAGAAGACCGGCAGGTCTTTGCCATCTTCAGTGTATGACAGAACTTTGTCAAGATTGCCATTTTGATTGAAATCATTGATCCATAATTTTACTGGATTCGCAGAATCAGGATGTAAATAAAAATTTTCTCCTACATTACCAATCACAAGATCTTCATCCCCGTCCCCATCTATATCTGCCGCGGCAATTGTTTGCCACCAGCCATACAGGCTATTTAAGTTTGACTTGATTTCTATAAAATGATCGCCATTTAAAGAAAATATATGCGGGGCCATCCACTCACCGGTAATAATTAATTCCTTTGAGGTATCGCCTGCTACATTTGCCCAAACAGCACCAGTGACCATGCCTATAGTAGCAATTTCAGGGTTTTTTGTTTTAGCAATATCAGTAAAGTGGCCGTTACCATCATTTACGTAAAGAAAGCTCGAAGGCGTAACACCGTATTCTTTCGGGGTACTAAGGCTACCAACAAAAAGATCAAGAAATCCATCATGATTAAAGTCATACGCAGCGGCTACTCCGCTGTTCATTCCATACGCAGGAAAGGCATTCACATCAATTGTAAAACCTCCTTTGCCATCATTTTTATACAACCTATTCTGCATCTCACGGCTAACAGGAGGATTCTCGTTACCCCCGGGGCCAACAAAAAGATCTAAGTCTCCATCATGATCCGCATCAAAAAATAAAACAGCTCCGTCTTCGAAATCAACAAACTGGTTAAATCCAGGTTCTTCCTTTTTTATGAATTCGCCTGCAGATGTCTGCAAATATATTTGACCAGGATGATTGGATGTCCCCCCAATATAAATGTCTTCCAAACCGTCACCATTCACATCACCAACAGCTATTTTAGGTCCTTGGCGTGAAAGCATTTCAGGAATATTTCTTTCCTGGTAAAAATCCACATAATCATCTTCACTGTGTTTATCAAAACTACTTTTTACAAGCTGTAGTATCGGTTTGAAAGTTGAATTCGTGAGAGTATCGGTAGAAGGCTCGCGTCCTCGGCTTTGCTGGATAACCAATACCGTATCCATGGGAGGGCGAATAAATGTATTGGAAGACCTGTCAGGCCAGGTAACTACCATTGAATCTATTTTAGTCAGGGTACCCAGGCCTATTATCTGCTTATAGTCCATTGAAGACTGGAAGCCGCGGCTGGGTATTAATTCACGGCTAAATATTTGATTGCCCGCAAAAACTTTGATGCTACTGCCTATAGCAAAAGTGTTTTTTTCTTTACCCTTCAAATAAATACCTATATAATTATTTTTATTTACCTCGCGTGAATTATTTCTGTAAATGAATACCGGCCCATTTTCATTATTTACAATAAGATCAAGGTCTCCATCATTATCAAGATCGCCGTATGCCGCACCGTTAGAAAAAGACGGCTGTGTAAATCCCCACGATTCACCCATGTCCTTAAATTTTAAATTTCCCAAATTCTTATAGGCCTTATTCAACATCGAATTAACCGGTATTTCTTTTATAATTTTATCTACTCCCTCTTTCTTTCCCGTCAGTACCATTTTTTGAATAACCTCGTTTGCGAAGAAATCCATAAAATCAAGATTTGTAACGTCTCTATTTACTCCATTGCAAACATAGATATCGTTGTAGCCATCATTATCTGCGTCGAAGAATAAGGCTCCCCAACTCCAGTCTGTTGCTGATACGCCGCTGTAATCAGCTATCTCAGAATAGGTACCATCCTTATTATTAAGCTGTAGGCAGTTTTTCATAAACTGATGATACAACCCATTTTTCACCTTATTTCTATACACGTCAATATTATCAAAAGAACCAAGTGTTTTTAATCTAAAATCACCTTCCGGCAACATATCTGTTGTAAAAACATCCTGGTACCCATCGTTATTTATATCAGCAAGATCCGCACCCATGGATGAAAAACTGGTGTGCTGCATGCAATCTTCCAGGTCATCTTTAAATGTGCCATTTTTCTGATTGATATATAAGTAGTCCCTTTCGTAAGAATCGTTGGCTACATATACATCGGGATAGCCATCATTATTAAAATCACCAACCGAAACACCCAGACCAAAACTTATAAGACTGCCATGAATGCCTGCCTGTTTTGTCACCTCAGTAAAGCGACCATTGTCATTTCTGAATAAATGATCGCCTCCTCCTTTTAAGAAATCCGCGACCGGCCATTGAGCATCAGGGAGGTCGCGCCTGTTAGAATACCCAATAAGATTAACCGGTAAAGGGCTATTATTTATCATGAAGCAATCCAGGTCTCCATCAAGATCATAATCAAAAAAGGAAACCTGCGTGGTGTATGCAGATATATCCAGACCATAATTGGCTGCCGATTCTATAAAGGTGAGATCGTGATTATTTATGTATAATTTATTTCGCCTGTTACCATCTTTCATGTGGCCCGAATTGCAAACATAAATATCGAGCCACCCATCATTGTTAATGTCAACAAACACAACACCTGTGCTCCACATACTATCTTGTTCCATCCCGGATTTTGAAGTAATATCTTCAAATTGCCAGTTTCCTTCATTGATATAAAGTTTATTTTCCCCCATATTTGAGGTTAGCATTACGTCAGTTTTTCCATCGTTATTAATATCTCCAATGGCTACTCCCCCTCCATTATAAAAGTTCCTAAAGAGAAATGCATTATTTATTTCCTGGTCTTCAACGTTGTTATCGAAATTGATACCCGTGTTATCAACAAGTTGAAATAAAAGTTGATCATTTTTTTTATGACATGAAAAGAGAATAATGGAAAAACAAAGCAGGAAATGTCGTTTCATGTTTAATAAAATACGAAGTAGAAAAGAATTAATTCTCTTTGCAAATTTAAAAGCCTGATATCAATAACACAATCTAAGAATCTAAAGCATAATTTATAATACTAATTCTTGAAATAACACAATTTTAAAAAGCTATATCCCTTATCAAATAGTAAAAGGCCAAAAAGATGGCCTTTTACTATTTGATATATAATTTCAATTCTAATTATATCCCGGATTTTGTTTCAGGTTTGGATTTGCAGCCAATGCGGTAGATGGTATAGGAAATACCAGGTGAGTAGCGTCAGACGCTGTTTTCAGAGCCCATGCTTTCATGAACACACCAAAACGAATCAAATCAGTTCTTCTCATAACCTCCCAATATAATTCTCTTCCTCTCTCAGCTAATAAAGTATTAGGATCGGCTACATTGTTTGGATTTACTAACGACATACTAATCATCGGTACTGCTTTCCTTGCTACTCTTAATTCATTAACCAGTGCCAAAGCCCCTGAGTTATCAGCAGTTGAAGCACGCATTTTAGCCTCAGCAACCATTAAAACAACATCGGGATACCTGAAAAGCATTAACCAATTTCCGGAAGTACCTCCTCCATAGTTTTTTCCATTTCCGGACAAGTCGGGTATATATTTCAAAACACGAATCCCTATATCTTCCAGTAGTGGACCAGTCTCTTTTAAGTCAGGTGAAAAATTGGTATTGAAAATTAATAAATTGCCCTTGCGATCCATTACCTTACTGCCATCCTCATAATATTGCTGCCCGATTAATAACCCTGTTCTAAGGCCGGTAATATCTGTTAACCCTTTATAAAATCTACCGCCGATTCTTGTGTCTAATAAGGTATCAGAAGGAGTTTGAGTAGGAACGATAGAGTTGACGCCAAAAGAATTATAAAAGTCTGCCACTGTTGAAAAGCCATTCCAGCCGGATTGGGGAGCTAAAGGTTTATACGAATTATAATGTAATGTAGGCCACCACCTGTTATGTATTCCTGAATTATTTACTGAAACTCCGGAGGTATTGGGATATGCAAAAATCCCTTCTTTGGATCCTGAATTATTTGGACTAAAGTTATCAAAATAGTTAGCACTATATGAAAATTTACCACTATTAATAATTGCATTTCCCAGGGTAATCACCTTTTGCATATCAGCGTCATCAAAGGTGGGGGCTGCGCGGTTATTAAACGCACCGCGATTTAAATATAATTTCATCAACAACATATTGGCGGCATCTGCATTAGCTTTATCAATTCCATTTGCTGCTGGAAGATCTGGAATAATTGTGGTCAATTCATTGATAATAAAACTAACAGCACTATCTCCCGAATATACTTTAGGAGCATTAAGCAAATTTTCTCCCGGTTCTCTATATGGGTACTGGCCAAAAAGATCTAATAATTGGTATAATGATAAAGCCCTTAAAAACCTTGCCTCGGCAGCCTGCGCCTTAGTAGGGTTAAATGCCAAAACATTCGTTGCATCAAAATTCAATTTATTTAGATTATTAAACGCATTTATTATTTGCGTGATTCCATCAGGTCCAAACGTTTGTTGTTTTAACGCCCGCCAGGCACCATTATCATCCCAATCTCCGGCTCGTGTTGGAACTACGCATTGGTCCGCGGTTACTTCTTCCAGTGATGGAATAGCTCCAAGATCTGAATACATTCCTCCAACATCATTATAGGCAGTCTGTAATAAAAGTTGAGTTCCATTTGCACCCAACGCGTTAGCTGCCTGTTGATTCGTTAATGTGCTATTTAAATCCTGGTTAAGTTTTGTACAACTAACGGCAAAAATTGCAGTTCCAAAAAATATTGCCGTAAGTTTCAAAAATTTATATGAATTCATAATTATATTTTTATGATATTTTATAATGACATATTTAAACCGAAAGTTACTACTCTTGGCGTAGGGTAAGGTATATACTCGATGTTTCTTGATGGGTAGCCGTTCTGATTTTTGTCAACATTTACTTCAGGGTCAAATCCAGTAAATTTGGTAATAACAAAAAGGTTAGATCCGCCAACAAAAACATTCAAATTCTTAATGTATTTGCCAAGATCTCCAAAAGCATAATTGAGCGTCGCATTTCTTAATTTGATATAATCTCCTTTTTCAAGATACCTGCTGGATACTGCAACACTCGCATTAATATTTTCTTTAGATCCAATTATCGCGGCAGAAACATTTTTCCCATTCTGCAGATTACTAATATTAGTCACACTATTATACGTGTTGTTATAAATGTAAAAACCAGACGCCCCACTTGCATTTATTGCCAATGACAGTTTATTATACCTGAGAGTCGTGCTGAATCCATAGAGAACATGCGGATTCGGGTCTCCCTGGAAAGTTGGATTATCAGCTATTATCTGCTGACCGCTTTGATCAAAGCCTCCGAATTGCTTTAAGTAAAATATATTAACAGGATGATCATTTCCTATAATCTGAGCTAAGGTGCCAGATACTCCCTGTCCGCTCACTTGGGCAGTTTGAATATTAGCCTGCGCAAAATCCTTTAATAGATTTTTATTATGTGCAATGTTAAAACCTGCATCCCATGTAAATTTAGCTTTGGAAACAATCGTTGCGCCTATAGAGAATTCAACACCGGAATTAATCAAACTAGCTGGTAAGTTGATGAAGAATATCGAAGCCGGCGCTGGTTGGATTGCCGTACTCTGGAAAAGAATATCGGTTGTGTTCTTATGATAATAATCAAATGAGCCATAAATTTTGTTCTTTAACAAACCATAATCAAGTCCAATATTTACCTGTGTGGTCTTTTCCCATTTCAGATCCGGATTGGCAACATTGCTCTGTCCGATACTATTAAATGCACCCGAATTGAATTGCTCCTGGGAAGCTCCTGCTGGAAACTCCTGGTTCCCGGTAATTCCCCAAGAAGCACGTAACCCTAAGTTTGAAATAGCCGTGACAGACTTTAAGAAATCTTCATTGCTGATTGCCCATTTAGCACCTACGGACGGGAAGTAACCATATTTGTTATTTTTTCCAAATTTGCTGGAGCCGTCAGCTCTTATTGTACCAGTTAAATAATATTTGCTTGATAAATTAAAATTTACCCTGCCAAAGTAAGATTGAATCTCAGTGGTTGGATCAACAAAAGTTCTTAAGGGTTGTTGTGTTTTTGCATTTTGGAAAAAACTTGTATAGAGAATAGGTATCCTGTTTTGCTGATCCAGGTTGGTGTTAAATTGTGAAGCGAATACAGATGAATTGCCATAATTTGTCTTCCAATATTCATAACCCGCAAGGGCCTCTAACGAAAGGCTTTGGGTAAGATCTTTATTATAAGTTAGCGTATGAGTAAACGTTTGAGATGTTAAAAAGGCATCTGAAATTGCCGCATCACCAATACCTGAAACACTGTTAATTGCATCGATCCAACCATCTATATTTGTGTTTCTTTTCCCTGTACCATGGTTTATTGCATACAGAAATTTGTATTTCAGGTCACCTGTGATTTTAAGCTCAGCAGAAATGTTGCCCAAAAATACATTCACGTCTGCCACATCATTATATGCGTCTATTACACCGAGGGGATTGGGTACTGAACTAACAGCTTTACTGAAAAGACCATTACTTGTTAAAGCCGCTGTGGGGTTCCAGTTGAGAGCATAAGCAATTAAATTACCACCTGCCCCTGCTGTATTACTAATAAGCCCCATATGCTCAGTAGTATGTCCGGCGATTAGGCCAAAATTTATTGTAAGACGTTTATCCAAAAATTTATATTCACCGGTAAAATTTCCGAGATATTTATCAAGGGATGTTTTCTTAATAAATCCATAATTTCTGGAACCTAAAAACGACACCCGGAATTTCCCTGTCTCATTTCCACCGCTTAAAGCCAAACTGTAATCCTGCGATAGTGAGCTTTGAGTAATTTCTTTTAAAGCATCTACAGATGATCCATGATCAAGTGAATTAGTTAATGTATCTAAACTATATGTGTGAAGAGCTGTTTTAAACTGGCTTGTTGACAAAACCTTGTATTTATGCATATAGCCAGCATTAACACCAAACTTTGTCCCGAATTCTATTTTGGTTCCGCTGGAAGATCCCCTTTTTGTAGTAATAACGATAATACCGTTAGCGCCTCTTGAACCATAGATTGCAGTCGAAGAAGCATCTTTTAAAACGTCAACCTGTGCAATATCATTAGGATTAATGTAAAGTAAAGGATTAGACTCAGGAGTAGTTCCAAAATCCAAACCTGTCCCTCCAAAATTTAAGCCTGGCTTTGCTGTTCTTCCATCTAAAGGAACTCCATCAATTACATACAGGGGATTGTTGCTTGCCCTGATAGAATTATTCCCTCTTATTTTTATAGTAGTAGCAGCACCGGGCTGGCCACTGTTGTTAGTAATTTCCAAACCTGGCACTTTACCTTGCAGAAGTTGATCTGGTGAAGCAATTGCACCTTGATTAAAATCTTTAGCTTTAATTGTAGAAACCGCACCTGTTAAGTCCTTCTTCTTAACCGAGCCATATCCTACAATTACAACACTTTCCAAGGACTGAGAGGAACCCTCCAGAGTTACTGAAACCTCAGAGCTTGAAGTAATATCAACTCGCTGGTTTTCCAAGCCTACATAACTTATAAGAAGTTGTTTAGCACTTGATGGAACATTGATGGAAAATGTTCCATCTTTTCCTGTTCTCACACCTGTTTGTTGTCCTGCGACTATTATTGATGCATCAACTAAAGGAGCCCCATCTTTAGCACTTACCGTTCCGGTTATTGTCCGTTGTTGTGCTATTGTCTGGAAAAAACAAAAACACACTAAAACCATGCTGAGAAGCAATTTTTGTCTCATAAGATTTCGTAATTTTTATATTGTTAAAATTTTTAGTCGTGTAATTTACACACATTTGTTAAATAAATACCAAATTGTCAAAAAAATATTACTTATTGAAGTTTTTATCAATGTAGAATTTCATGAAAATAGCCGGTAATTGAAGATATAAACCGTGTCCCTACAAAATACATAATCGCGCATCGTTAACAGAATGGAGTAAAATTTTGTAAGATGTGCTGCATCAAAAAAAAATATTTACCTTCTTTTAAAAAACAACATCGTTAACCATGCAGATTTTTATAGATAACATAGCTCACATAACCGGCACATAAAATTGCTGAGATAAATATCAATGTAAACTGGAGGGCCTTCGCTTTTATAATTCGTTTTGAAAAGGGAATACTAAACAAACCCGCTGCAGCAAGCATTCCTGCCACCGAACCAAATCCAAAAATCAATAAATAGAAAAGGCCATTCATAGGCTCCTTGATTTGTATCATTACTATAACTATTAAGGCACCACTCCCTGCAAGTCCATGCACAAGGCCTACACCATAAGCCAATGAGTGAGCATGAGAGTGGTTTAAGTGATCCCCGGCATGTATATGGAGGTGCTTGTGATCATGAGAATCAGCATGTGTATGAGAATGCGTGTGTATAATGATTTTTTTAGTGGAAATAATTTTTTCAAGCGATAGGCACCTAGTACAACTAACATAAGGCCCACCAGAGCTTCAAGATGATGGAAATATTGAACAGAGATATTTACCCTGAATAATAAAACAAGAATACCTATCAATAAAATAGTTGATGTATGGCCCAGGCCTCAAAAATTTCCATCCTTTAGGCAAAGAAAGACATTATTGCGCCGCGATATAATATTACTAACTGCCAGCAAGTGGTCTGCCTCGAATGCGTGTGGGAAGCCTGCGTAAATTGTAAGGAAAAGCGGAAATGCATTCATTATTCGCCGGGTATATTCCCAATGATTCTATTCCTTAGTGAGCAATAAAAATGCGAAATGATATTGCGTCAACAGCCTGAATATTAAAGACGTGGAATGAGTTAAATGTTACGTTAGCAAATTAGAAAACTATTTCTAATAAAATAAAGGATTAGTGTCATGTCAATTTCCTGTAAGATCAGGGTATTAGTGAGGTGATCTAAAATTTGTTGTATTCCTTTTTCCCTTTTGCGGTAAAATACGGGTAAAGCAAATTCCACAAAGCTTCTTTGAAAAAAATCTCCTTTACAGGTTTACCTCTGAGTATTTGCTGTGGTATGTGATAATTTAACGTCAGCAATAGCGAATTTGCAAGTAACTGGTGTGCTTTACCGAAATCATCTTCTTTAAAATTTCCGCTTTTTACATTTTCAACAATTCTCATGTTCAAATGCAACAACATCTTATTGTTTAGCTTTTGCCACACTTTTTTCACCTTCGGATATGTTCGTTCTATTTCCCAAAAATTATTCAGATAAAATCCATTTTCAATTTGAAATTTGTAAATAGCAGAAAAATAATTATCAAAACTGCTGAGACCTTCAAAATTAGTTTTCCCGGCATGCAAGGCTGCGAGTTCATTTAAAAGTTCATTATAGACTTCTTCGACAATAACCTCTTTATTTTTGAAATGATAAGCCAGGTTACCAATACTTATTCCGGAGTTATCCGCAATTTGTTGAAGGCGCACATTCGCTATGCCTTGTTCAAAAAAGAGCTTTTCAGAGATTTTTAGAATTCGCTGTTTGGTAGTTAACATCTAATATTTTTTTATAAAAAATTCACGCTAATATTAGAATTGATTCATGTAAAATTTTCACTCCTTGTATTTAGAAGATTTTTTCTAAATTAATGTTTATCATTCAATAAATAAAAATTTAAATTTTAAGACTTCTCTATTTCCAAGTAATATTTGGAGCCGTATCAATATTTAAACACGTTCCCGTTTACCATTACTTCTTGTGTCTTTTCATCAAAGGTTGCTTTGTAACCAGTATGTATAGCAGCATTTGTCATAATGTTAGCTATCGAATGGGCATAACCTACCTCCACAGGTGCATTTGGCTGTTTTCTGCTTCTTACACATTCCATCCAATTCCTTACATGCGCTGAGGTTAACGAGTCGCCTCCCGTGTTTGCGCTGGCTACAACTTTTTCGGCCAGGTTAGACAAATCGATTTCGGGCAGAAGATTGGCGTGCATACCCATTTGCTGCGCCATGCGTTCCGTTAATCCTCCTGCCGGAGAAATTTTGTTCGTATTCAAGTTCATCTCTCCTCCATTAGAATAATAAATTTCCGCCGGGTTCTCATCGCCGTTATGCATGCGAGACATAAATACAACCTGGAAACCTTTAGATGGATCATCCTGTGGGCCATAATCAAATGCCGCCGTGGTAGTATCCCAATTTCTTCTACCATCTTTCCACATATAAATACCTCCGTTCGCAGTCACGCTCCTTGGATGTTTCAAGCCAGAGAACCAATGTACCGTATCAATCTGGTGGCTCATCCATTGCCCCGGCATACCAGATGAATAAGGCCAGAACAAACGAAATTCCAAATATTTTCTTGGATCAAAGGCTTCGAAAGGGCGATTTAAAAGATATCTTTTCCAATCGAGATCCTCCTCTTTGCATTTTGCTACAAGATCCGGCCGGCGCCATCTGCCTGGCTGATTTACATTCCAGGTTAATTCCACCATTGTGATAGGTCCGAATTTTCCTGATTGAACAAAATCTGCTGCAGCCTTATAGTTGGCTCCGCTTCTTCGTTGAGAGCCGATCTGCAAAATACGATCCGATGCTTTTATTGTTTTAAGAGCCAAACGGTTATCCGCCATCGTTTCTGCAAAAGGCTTCTCGCAATAAACATCACACTTCGCATTAACAGCCTCCGTCGCAAGTAACGCGTGTTGAAAATCTGCCGTGCTTAGAAAAACTCCATCAATATCCTTTTTATCATATAGCTCATCGTTATTACGGCATGCAATAATATCGTGACCCATTTTTTCTTTCAGAAAACTCTGGCCCTCTTCCCTTCGCAATTTCCAAATGTCAGAAACAGCAACAATATCGAAGTTGAGCTCCTTATAGTGCCGCATAAAACTTGGAACATGCGAAGATCTGAAACGATCAGAAAAACCAACAACACCTATGCGGACGCGATCGTTGGCGCCAAGAATGTTCCGGTAGCTTTTAGCACTTATTCCTTTTGCAGCGAGCAACGTACCTGCGGCAGCTAAGGTTGATTGTTTAATGAAATAACGGCGGGAATTTGCAGACATAATACAAGCAATTTTATTTTTAATAATGATGATATCTATGTAATCTGTTACAATTTTTATTCAGCAAAGACACGGATCAAGCAAAGTCGCAAAGAATTTTTTACTTTTTTGTTTTTATCTTTCCGCCTTAAATTTTCTTTGCGTCATTACGTGATACATTTATTCAAGTTCCTTTATTTTAATGCTTCTGAAAGAAACATTCGTTCCATGCTCCTGCAATAAAATATGTCCTTTGGGTGCCATTCCAAAGTTAGGCCATATAACATATTTACTCTTTGCAACCAAAGCATAAAAATATTGCGTACCTCTTTTATATTCCAGCACTTTCCAGCCATTGATCCAATGTTCAACGCGGCCATCCGGGTACACTACAATTCTTCCCCTGTTCCATTCTCCTATCGGAAGTTTTTCCCTCCTGTTTCCATGATCATCCAGAATTTTTTTGGAAGGTATCATATCATACAAAGATGCCTGCGTCCTATTACCTATTGAACCTAATTTCGCATCGGGATGTTTATCATCATCAAGGATCTGGTATTCCAACCCAATTGCTGAGCCTTTATTCTCTTCCTTTTCCGTAACGAAATATTTTACACCACTGTTAGCCGTGTCAGTAATTCTAAATTCAAATTGCAAGTCAAATGCTCCATATTCACCGGTCGTAACAATATCTCCACCATTAGCAGATTCTGCGCCGTTACTTCCTCTTACATTTAAAGTTCCATCTTTTATATACCAGACTTTATCAGGGAAATAATCTTTATAAGCGCCACGCCATCCATTGGAAGTTTTGCCATCCCATAATAATTTAATGCCTGATTTTTTTTCATCTTCTGAAAGATTATTCGGAATTGTGTTTATTACAAAAATGGAATCAGGGGGCGATAGCTCTAAATTCTCTGTCTGTATGCGAATATTACGCCAGCGAATTACTTCACCTGAATTTTCGGAGCCGGATACCTGGTGCACCTGCAATGCAATAAAACCTTTTGGTGTCATATCATCTATAAGGTGTGCACATGGAATTCCGTTTACCCATGTACGTATGCTGTTACCAATACATTCTATACGGTAGTGATTCCATTGGTTATTCTTAAATGCGCTTTTCGCACCGGGATTATATTCCAGGGGATATAGCCAGCCTCTTCGTGCTTCATCATAAATACCACCACTCCATGCTCGTGAAGAGGGATCAATTTCCATTTGGTAGCCATGAACCCTTTCCGGAGTCTTGAGATCTGTAACATGGCACGTATCATTAGCATCTTTTATCTCGCTCCTGAATTGTATGCCGGAATTCATTTCCGGATTTACTAAAAATTCTGTTTCAAAGATAAAATCGCCATAAACTTTATCAGTCGCTAAAAAACTATTTGGAGTATTGGCAACTGTTGTGCCGACGATCTCTCCATTTTTTACTTCATACGTTGCTTTACCATTCAGTTGTTTCCATCCCGTAAGGTCTTTACCATTGAAAAGATTTATCCATTGAGCATTTGTTGATTGTTCAAAACAAAAAAAACAGAGACAAATTAAAATTTTACAAGCTGAAAAGGATTTTAATTTCATAGTCGTTAATTAAAAACTATTTGTTCAAAAATAAATGAATCATTTTTTTTAATCTTCAGAAATTTTTAATTCCAATATTTGTGAATAAGAATCGTCCGAAATACATTTCATTAGCGCTAGTTTCTGCGGATAAATTTTGCGAGATTATTCATTGCTTCTTTTCTCACTTTATTTTTAAAGAAGGGAGTCCATCCCAACAGAACTCCTATAGTGCCAAATGCCTGGCTCGCCCACTTGTAAAAGCCGAATGTATCGGTGTGCGTGAAAATCTTTCCTTCTTTAAAAGTAAAATTTGCGTGTATGTGATTTGTTACTTTACTATTTGTTTTTGAAAAACTATAAGTCGCTATCCAGTCAGCACTTCCATTTTGCTCATCTGCCCGGATATTTGAAAAAACTAACTGAAGGTCCTTCCCTTTTTTAATCAACATTTCCCACATCGCCCGCACTTCATCTGCAGTTAAATTTAAAAATACTTCGTCATTAAAAGTGGCATCCTCTGCATAGCAATCCTGCATGGTTTTGTAATCTTTATTTTGAAAAGCCTGGTAGAAACCCGCGATCAATTCCTGGTTTGAATTCATTTAAAAAATTTATTATGGCTCGTAATTAGTAGAAAATTTTTCAATCCAGTTTTCTATACTTTGTCCCGATGTAATCTACAAAGTCCGGCTCAATTCCCTGTTGCCTGATGAATGTTTGTATTTGCGCTCTATGATGTATGGAATGGTAATTTAATTGTAATGCAATGTCCTTAGGTGTGGCTGCCCATAGTGAGTTATCAAACCCGGTGAAGAAAACTTCAGCAGATAATTCTTCATCGCTGTGTGACGCGATATAATGTAACCAAATATCAAGGCTTTTATCCCACTCATCTTCGAGCTTTGCAAATTCATAAACTGGTTCCCACCAATCCATTTTTTCACAGCCTTCCTGATAAACAACTCTTGCCATCCATTTGTATTGACAATTGATTAGATGGCTGAATAGTTTGCTATTTTCGGCTTTGTCAGGAAGCTGTTTGATCTTACTTAACAACTTCTTATTTGCAGTGTCGTTAAATCTAAAAGTGTTAGTCAAATAATCCTTCATTTGCATGGCAGCAAAATTTTATTTCAATTCGTATATCATTGCTTCATAAGGTTTCAATTGCAGGAAAACGTTGTGCAAACAAGTACCAGCAATGAAAGCTGCAAAATGTTTTTATCATAACAATCGTTAATTTTTTATTGGAATCCGAGCAAAGATAAAGTTCAAAAAAAAATCAAAATGGCATACCTCCTTGCAATTTGCCATTCATTCTTATAAATCCTTCACCTGCTTTTACGCCTAGTTCTCTTCCCCTGAATTCTTCCATAGCCGCGTGACCACAACCATATATACCATCAGGATCCTGGCTTATGTGGCAATAAACTGCCTTTTTCTTCTGCTCCTGTGTATCTGAAATATCAACATAATCTGTTGGATGAAAGATTAAGGATTGTTCTCCCGTGCAGACTTCAAAAAAGTATAGAGAAAATTTTTGTGGCTCCCGAACCCACGTTTGTATTGTAAGCAGGCTTGCTACCTGGTGGTCTTTGTGCGTATCTAATGGCCAATGTGTAAATACAACATCAGGCTTTTCATTTGTAATTAATTCCCCAATATTTTTTACCCACTCATTATTGCAAATAGAATCTCCATCTATTTGTCCTGCAAAAACGGGCTTAGCACCCAAAATTTTACAGGCATTAATTGCTTCCTGTTTTCTTATTGCTGCTGCGTCGCCATGGCTTTTACCGGGAATACCCGCTTCTCCCGTTGTTAAATAGATAACTGTTACATCATGGCCGGCATTCCTCAACTTTGCCAACGTACCGCCACAACCGCTTTCAGGGTCATCCGGATGACCGCCTATACAAATAATTTTTTTGCCTTTAGCGGGGGAATTTTTTTGAGAAAAAAGCAGGGATGGAAGTGTTACCAATCCCAATCCGCCAGCAGTATTTTTCATAAACTGACGGCGGGAATTTAATGATGCCATTGTATTTTCATTTGATACAATTTACTCAATTGTTTAGAAGTTGATTGAATTTATTAATACCAGATTTTTCAAGTTTAGGCAAGTGCTCAATAAATAATTTTTTATGAAGGAGTGATTTCTATAGAGTCTGCAAAAGATTTTTATTATGGCAATAGTGCAATCACACAAGCCCGAAGTTTCTTATCAATAATAAAACGCAAGCAGCCTGGCCGGTACAACAACAGGTTCATGAATCGATACATTTTTATAGCATTACCAGCTTTTCATTCAACTTGATTACCCGCCTTACGCATGGAAAGATACAGCAGTGGCTTCGTTCCAACGCTATATAACGGAAGGCTGTGGGGCTGGATTGGTTTTCATCATGCTAGTTTATTGGGTGAATTTGATGGCTATAAAATGTGGCAGTGGTTCTCGGTTTTTATCGGGGGTACCATTTATAAAAATTACATTCTAACTTTTGCATCTGCAACAGTAAAGGTGGAAGAAAAAGGCCACCCCGTGATGCATGGAACTCCATCCTCATTCTCAATTGAAAAAGAAGAATGGTATACCTACAATAAAAGCCCAAGAGCCAACGTGCATATAATTGCGAGTGTTGATGAATCAACTTATAACCCGAAATCATATATAAAAATGGGCGATCACCCGGTCATCTGGACAAACCTAAATTTTCCGGCTCGTAACGTTTATATTTTCATGGGCCATTCGCCGGATCTTTTTAATAACTCCTATTACACAACCATTTTTCGGAATGAAATCTTTTGGGCTGCAGATAAGAATTAATCAGATGACGTAGCTATTGGCTTATTATTTCGTGACCACTCACTCCATGACCCAACATAAAGATTTGGGATAGGTAGTCCCGCTGCATCCATCGCCAAAATAGTATGGCATGCAGTTACGCCTGAACCACAATGAACAATCACATTCTTCGGTTTCGTTTCCTTGAGCACCTTTGCATATTTATTCCTGAGTTCCGACGATGGCAAAAAAAATCCATCCTTGTTAAGGTTATTTGTATAGGGTACATTTATCGCACCGGGAATATGACCGGCTATTAGGTCAATCGGCTCATGTTCTCCATCATATCGCATTTTTTCACGAACATCAATAACTGTAAATGAATTATCACCTGCAGCCTTCTCCACTTCTTCCATTGTTACTGTTGGCAATAACCATTTTCCTGATTTATATTTTTCCTTTTTTGGAGCCGTTTCTTCGCCGGAGTGAGCGGGGAATCCCGCCCTCAATGCGGCGGCGTAGCCGCCATCAAGAACCTGCACTTTGTCATGACCAATAGATCGTAGCATCCACCAAAAGCGGGCCGCCGGATTAGCGCCATTTTTATCATCATAAACTATCACATGCGAATCAATATGTATTCCAAGATCTCCGAGTAATTGCGCAAACTTCTCAGGTCCGGGCAATGGATGCCTGCCACCAACGGCCACGTCGGGCTTTATATCGGCAAGCTGCTTTTCGAGATCAACAAAAATTGCGCCCGCAAGATGTTCTGTTACATATTTTTCGTATGCACCATTCCCGCTGCGTGCATCAATCAATATTGTGTTTTTGTTGTTACAGGTTTTGACCAACTCTCCTGTATTAATAAGAGGAAAAATTGCTTCTGCCATTTGATTAAACTCTAAAATGTAATTATTGAATTACTAAGATACATTTTATTAAATCGCGGTAAATTTCAAAAGCAACTTCCTTGAAAATAAAAGTACTTAAAATAGAAAACCCCGCATTTTGCAGGGCTTTCCGAATAACGATTTTTAAGTAACGAGTTAGCTATTTATTACAAGAATCAAAAATGAAAAAAAGAAGTTGATCGATATCGGATTTCGGTTAGTTTTTAAATTGGATTTGGATAGTAATTTTTCAATGGATTTTGGATATAAGATTAATGCTTTTTGAACATCAATCAACTTCTGGAACAAAGATATATGAACAGCAAGTCTTACAAAAGAGCAGTATTGCTTAATTATTCTATGTAAGAAATTACGGTGGAAATAGTAAATTAACGATCTGCTAAAGAAATTCCCCCTACATCCTTTGTTCTACCCTACATCCTTCGTTCTATTTATTTATCAAATGTAATCTCAGGTAACCCTTCTGCCTTTAAGGCTTTATTCAGCTGTAGTAGTTCGACAGATTTTATTTTTGACCATTTTGCCTCAAGTTGTTTTAACCCGAGTTGATTATCTGTTACAGCTTTGGAAACCTGCGATGTTACCGGCATGTCCGATTCCTGCAGAATCTCAAACGAAGTGGCGAATGCACCATACACCTGGCTGAAATTTTTTGAATCAGCTTTCTGTTTCCCTGAATCAATGCTGGTCACCTTTTCGTCGAAGCCTTTCAATTTTGCAGATGATTCCCCGGTGGCTTTATTCATCAATTCCACAAGTTGGCGATGAAGGCTTACAGTCTCATTTGATATAGCGGTAATCTTTTTTCTTCCCTCGTAACAAATCATTGAGAGATCATGCTGTTTTTGAAGATCCTCGATAGATGTTTTCACTCTTGGGTCCATTTTTACTGTCAAGGGTTGGGAAAATACCTTGCCATTCACTGATAGTTTAATGGTATATTTTCCCGGCATTACCCATGGGGAAGTAGGTCGTGGTGCCGTGTTTTTGTAAATGGCAGATATAGGATAAGATGGTGGAAGATTAAGTGATGTGTAATGTATATCCCACAAAAACCTGTGCGAGCCTGCCTCTGCAGATAATATTTGCTGGGTCCGAATCCAGAAAAGCGGAATATTTACTTCCGGAATTTTATATGCCGTATCATTAGAACTGTAATGGCTTACCAGCTTTCCTTTCGCATCAATAATATCAAGTGTTACCTCGCCCGGCGCATTTTCATTTAAATAATAATCAATAATAGCTCCGTCAGGAGGGTTTTGCCCCGCAGGCTCATCCGGCGGCAATGGAGTATCCGTGTTGAGATTCCACCTTACCCTATAAGCTTGTGCCGGCCGAAATAAGGAGTTGTGCTTAGCAACATCGTTGCTAAGCTGGCGAAGCGGAGTGATATCATCCAATATCCAAAACCCTCTTCCATGGGTAGCAACTACAAGGTCATTATCCTTAATTATAACGTCGCGAACAGAAGTTGCCGGCATATTTAAACGAAGAGATTGCCAGTGGTTTCCATCATCCAAAGAAAAATATACTGAAGTTTCAGTGGAGGCGAATAAGAGCCCTTTTCTTTTAGGATCTTCTCTTACTGCGTTTACAGGATCGCTCGGTAAACCTTTCACTATTTTTATCCAGGTTTTTCCGCCATCATTGGTTTTATAGATGTATGGTTTCATATCATCACACCGAATGCGGTTCACAGCAGCATAAGCTGTATTTACATCAAAATGGCTTGCATCCATTAATGATACTTTACTCCACGAAGTAATTTCAAGGGGTGTTATATTGTTCCAGGTTTTACCACCATCCTTTGTTATGTGGATATAACCATCGTCAGTACCAACCCAAATTGTATTGATACTAAGCGGAGAAGGCGCGACGGTATATATCACGCCACGACGCGGCATCTTTTTCATCTCATCATTTGTATAAGTACCCACACTTGGGGGAACATCCCATTTGTCTCTTGATAAATCGGGGCTGATGACCTGCCAGTCTTCGCCTCCGTTTTGGGTTTTGAATAAAACATTTCCTGCGAAATATAATGTTTTAGGATCAACAGGCGAGAAGATAACAGGCTCTGTGCGCACAAAACGATATTCTCCACTTCGTATAGGGTGTGGAGTTATACTTTGTCCCTGGCCTGTAAGTTTGTCGTACCTGGAGATCTTACCACCATAAATAATATTGCTATTAAGCGGGTCGGGCGCAACATATCCATATTCTTCCGCACCTACCGGGTGCCAATCCCTAAAGGTAATTTGCCCATCGTTCCCTCTCGATGAAATGCCTACAGAGCCGCTCTCCTGCTGCCCACTATACACATTATAAGGAAAATCATTGTCTGCACTTACGTGATATAATTGTGCTGTAGGCTGGTTATACCACGAGCTCCATGTATCTCCTCCATTTACCGTAATTATGGCGCCCTGGTCACCGGTAACCAACATGATTTTAGTATTTAAAGGATTGATCCATATATTTTGATAATCATCTCCACCGGGTGCGCCACGAATGGCTTTCCATGTTTGCGCTCCGTCAGTTGATCTCCAGGTAACAATACTTGTGCTATACACCATTTCAGGATTTAGCGGATCAACGCATATTTCAGGAACATCACCACCCCCTATTCTTGCCTCAGGCCTTCCATCCTGAGATATTTTTTTCCAGTTTTCTCCTCCATCTTCTGAACGATAAATGCCCATTCCCTGGCCTGTACCATATTCATTTGATTCCGTAGTGCCGATAGCAGCATAAATGATATTTGAGGAAGATGGTGCAATAGCAATATGCGCCTGCACCATATCTTCTGGAAAATCTTTAGATAATTTCTTCCATGTACTTCCTCCATCTAACGATTTAAAGATGCCGCCCTTTGTGCCTGCCCATTCGCCATTTTCCCATGGTCCTTCGCGGGATTGCCAAAGAGTTGCAAAAATGATATCCGGATTATTCGGATCAATTTCTACATCATCCCCGCCGGTGTTCTCATTTATGTATAATATTTTTTCAAAAGTTTTTCCACCATTTACTGAACGGTAGATTCCGCGTTCTTCGTTTGGGCCATAAGGATGTCCCAAAACAGCAACAAAAATTCTATCAGGATTTTTAGGATCGACAGAAATCTTTGGAATTTGCTGTCCATCCTGCAAGCCAAGATGCATCCATGATTTGCCGGCATCGACAGATTTATAAATTCCGTTACCGGTGGAGAGATCAGGCCGGTGCAGGCCTTCACCACTGCCTACATAAATAATATCGGGATTGGAAGGTGCAATGGCGATCGTTCCAATAGAACCCGTGGGCTGATCATCAAAAATGGGGAACCACGTTCTTCCATAATCTGTAGTTTTCCAAACACCTCCATTATTAACACCGATATAAAACACATTTGGTTGTTGTGGAATACCTGCAGCTCCAACGGTTCTGCCCCCACGATAAGGGCCAATGCTGCGCCACTGTAAACTATTATAAAGTGATAAATTAACTGGCTGCGAGATTGAATTTGATGAGATAAAAACGGCAATCAAAATTAAAAAACTGCGGTGTGGAGATATAAATTTTTGCATGTATCAAACAAAGAATTAAAAATAAATAATTCCCTAAGTTAGCCACAAATGCCCGAGCGGTTGCAAACCTATATGACCGCTATAAAATTGCTATAAAAAAATCTGGCACATATTCTTGTCGATATTAATATTCAGAAATATAATAAGCCGTGTAATGGTGTAGTGTAAATGGCAATCCTTATTAATAAAAAACCCGCGGTTTAGTGCGGGCTTTTAATGAATTTTTAATTCAGAGTGGTTTGGATTTCTAAAGGATCATTTGGTGCCATTTTACCGGCTGGTTTTCTTTGGATATTTTGGTTGGTTACAGGTATTGAATTTTAAAAATAGAAGTTGATTGATATCGGATTTTTAGTTTTCATGGATTTGGAAACGGGCTCTTTTTCATTGGATTTGGATATCTGATTAATGTTTGTTGAACATCGATCAACTTCTGGTACAAAGATATAGAGGCCGCAAGGGCTATGCAATAGCAGTAGTGCTCAATTATACGCACATTAAAATTACGGCGCGGCCGGTAAAACTACGCGCAATCATAAATTATTAAAATTTGAATTATCAATTGATCATAAAATTTCTAAACCGGATCTTTTAAAGAGGTACCGTTTTAAGTCTGAAAGTCGATTTTAAAAAATGTTTCGCAATTTATGGAGACATGTAGCATGCCATAAAAAAACCCGCATTGTAGTGCGGGCTTTTAATGAATTTTTAATTCAGGGTAATAGATTTTTTAAAGGATACATTGGATGCCGTTTTACCGGCTGGTTTTCTTTGGATATTTGGTTGGTTACAGGTATTGAATTTTAAAAATAGAAGTTGATTGATATCGGATTTTTAGTTTTCATGGATTTGGAAACGGGCTCTTTTTCATTGGATTTGGATATCTGATTAATGTTTGTTGAACATCAATCAACTTCTGATACAAAGATATGGAGGTCGCAAAGCAGGTGCAAGAGCAGTAGTGCCTAATTATCGCAACATTAAAATTACTGCCGGGAAGGTAATTTTACTATGGCGTTTTTACGTTTTTTGCTTTAAATCCTTTGCTATACGAAAGGAAAGGCATTTGCAATTGCCTCCTAATTAATTTCGCTGAGTTTTTATTTCGGTTCTTGTGAATCAACCTTGTCTTTCATCTGCTCAAAAATTTGCACTTTTTCTGTTATTTGCATTTCAGGCTTGCCTTTATATAATTCTATTTTTCCGGAGATACAAACATTCATTCCCTGGTAATATTTTACAATATCACCTACAAATTCGCCTTGAGCTTTCCCCTTTATTACTAACCTTAATGGAGCGTCAGGGTAAGGTTTGCCGGCATCCAGCAGCGTAAGTGTATCCCGGGCATTTACAATTGACTTGCCACCATAAATTTTTGTGCAGATTTTTACAGTTTCACCCGCATGATTTTTTGCATCATCCACTTTTATTTCGCTCTGTGCAAATGTTGTGATGCAGGCGATGCAAAGAATACTGATGAGAATATATTTCATACCACCAAGATAAGATTGTAAAATGTAATTTTTATTTAACGACTGCCTGACCGTGTTATCTTCTTCATAAAAATATTCTCTAAAACGAAAATATCTTTCTATTTTAAATTATGAAAATCAAAATCCATCTTATAGCGATTTATTTCGCAGCCTATATTTTCGCCGTACAAAATTCCATTGCACAATCGTCGCCGGTTGCAAAAATTTTTCCAGAAGGAACGGTGACCTACAGCAATATTACTTACGCAAATGATACACTAAAAAAACATTTGCTGGATATTTATCTTCCGCCGAACCCGTCGAAAAATTTACCGCTTGTCGTTTGGTTCCACGGCGGCGCATGGATGCTTAACGATAAGTATGCCGATATGGGTTATATGAAAAATACGGTGAAAGGTTTTATTGACAGCGGATATGCATTAGCATCGATAGACTATCGCCATAGCACACAGGCAATATTTCCGGCGCAGATACGGGATTGTAACCAGGCTATAGAATTCCTTTTTCAGAATGCAGCAAAATATCATATTGATAAAAACAGGATCGCTGTAATTGGTTTTTCTGCCGGCGGGCATCTTGCATCTTTGTTAGCGCTATCAAATAATAATCATGTCAAAGATTTTTATCCTCCCGGAATAAGCCCACATTTCAAAATAAAAGTTGTGCTTGATTTTTATGGCCCTTCAGATTTTATTATGCTCGCAACAAATCCTGATACATCTGTTAATAATGAACGCAATCCTGTTTCAATATTATTGGGCGCTATGCCGGTTGACCGGCCAGACCTTGCCAAACATGCCAGCCCGGTAACTTATATAGATAAAGAAGATCCGCCGTTTCTTATTGTACAGGGTGAAAAAGATGAATCGGTGCCTAATACAGAATCAAAGATTCTTAGCTCATGGTTAACCCTTACCGGTGTAAAAAACAAACTGATCATCGTTCCCGGTGCGCCACATTATGGTGAAATGTTTGACGCAGAATATATAAGAAAAGACGTGTTTAATTTTTTAGCTAAATATCTAAGAAAATAAACGCATCTGTAAAAAAGAGATAAACATTTCCTATCCTTTACCAGGCTTCAAGGGCCTCACTTCAACCTTACTCGGTAAAGTCCGTGGATTCATCTTTAAAAGATCAGCAACCATCTCTCCTATATCTTCCGGTTGTATTTTCCATGCATCTGCGTCAGTCAAAACATGATCATTAAAATGAGTAGCGACAGACCCCGGCATAATAGTAGTAACTTTTATACCATACTGGCGCAGGTCGAGCATTATTGCCTGCGAAAATCCTACAAGACCAAATTTACTTGCATTGTATGCAGAACCATTTGCAAAAAAATTAGTTCCTGCAAGGCTTGCAATGGTTATGATATAACCTTCTGATTTCTTCAACCCTTCAATACTTGCTTTTACACTATTAAAAACGCCTGTGAGATTAGTATCAATTGTATTTTTCCATTCGTCTTCGGTTATGTTTTCAATAGATGTAAAATGGCCCACGCCTGCATTGGCAACCACAACATCGAGCTGACCGAAATGATCTGTTACTGCCTTCACTGCTTTTATTTCATATGCAAGAGAACTCACGTCTGATTCTAAAGCCAATACTTTCGAAGCGTCTTTACTTAAAGAATCCGCGGCCTCTTTTGCTGCCGATAAGCTACGGCTGGTAATAGCAACCTTCATTCCGTTATCTAATAATGTTTTTGCTATTCCGTATCCTATTCCTTTTGATCCGCCTGTGATATAGGCAACTTTGTTTTCCAGTGTATTCATAGTTGATTAATAAAAAATTTGATGAAATAATTTTAAAAGAAATGCCTTATTCAAAAGTATTTTATCTGAATCATTTAGTTCACAAAAACCGTGCGCTTAAATTGATACTCAAATTTACATGAATGTTGGCTTGCGAAATAAAACAACACTCTTGCATTAATAATGGTCGCAGGGTTGCCAACCTTGCCGGCTGCAATTAAGTTGAAACAAACTGATAAAGGTTGGCAACCCCTGGCGAGCGGATATTTGTATGTTTGCACCTTATGAAAAACTTTCGTCCTGATATTCGAAATGTGCAGGTAACCCGCTACGTAACGCCTTTACGCGAAGGCGGCTCGCTTCCTGCAATTGTTGAGGCAGATGATGGCTTTTTGTACGTGCTTAAATTCGTGGGAGCGGGACAGGGAGTAAAATCCCTAATTGCTGAATTAATTGGCGGAGAACTCGCACGTATTATGGGATTGCATGTTCCTGAAATTGTATTTGCCAATCTTGACGAAGCCTTTGGGCGTACAGAGCCCGATGAAGAAATACAGGACTTGTTAAAAGCGAGCGTTGGGTTAAACCTGGGGTTACATTATCTCTCAGGGGCTGTGACATTTGATCCCGTTGTTACAAACATTGATGGAGTAACCGCTTCAAAAATTGTATGGCTCGACAGCCTGATAATGAATGTTGACCGCACTTCAAAAAATACTAATTTGCTCTGGTGGCATAATGAACTTTGGCTTATTGATCACGGAGCCGGTTTATATTTTCATCATTCATGGAACAATTGGGAAGAGCAGGCAACGCGACCCTTTACTCATATAAAAAATCATGTATTATTAGCGCAGGCCAGTGAATTGGATTTGGTTGATAAAGAATTTCATGACTTAGTAAATAATGAAATCATTCGTTCTATTGTGGCATTGATTCCGGCGAAATGGCTGATGAAAGACGCTCCTTTTGATTCCGTTGAAATTCATCGTGAGGCTTATGAAAATTTTTTGATCAATCGATTCGCACATTCATCAGTTTTTATTAAAGAAGCACAACATGCAAGAGAAGGACTTATTTGAGTACGCAGTTATTCGCGTAGTCCCGAGAGTAGAGCGGGAAGAATTCCTTAATGTGGGGGTTGTATTGTATTGCGCCAAACAAAAGTTTTTAAAAGTTATTTATAAGATCAGCGAAAAGCGACTTGAAGCTTTATGCAGTGTTTGCGATATACCTGCAGTAAAGGAATATTTGCATGCATTCGAACAGGTTGCCAATGGAATTCATAATTCAGGAACGATAGGTAAGTTGCCAGTCGCAGAACGTTTCCGATGGCTTACTGCCACACGCAGTACGATGGTGCAAACTTCAAAAGTACATCCCGGCTTTTGCGAAGACGCAAACGAAATGCTGGAAAAACTATTTAACCAGTTGGTGGAATAATACGCTGTAATATCTCTGCGATTTAATTTTTCAAAACGGTTAGGCATCAAGATCGAATGGTCTTAAAATGTGTACGCTATTTTAGCAGTCTTGTTCTGCTTTCATGATCCAATAGTCTGGCATTATTATTATCTCTTCGATGCCGCGTTTTTCATGAACTTCCATCTTTACAAAACAGTCTCCAATATAGGGGTCATCAATAAATGTTGCGGTGCCGATGTAATCGTCTTTGTAAAAGCAAAAGTATTCTTCGCCATAAATAAGGGTGTCCATAGGGTAGATTTTGGTTGGTGTATCGGAATTATCACAAGCTGTTATTGCCTGTATTATTTAGTAACGAAACTTTTAGAAAATTATTTTTGTAACAACAAGGAGGATTGCTATAACTATTACTACGAAGACGGCTACAAAATCTATTCGGATATGGAAAACACCGAGCGCAATTTCAGTTTAGCCATTATTCCTTTAATCGAAGTTATGTTGAGTGGAAATTCTAATACAACATGCAGAATGCTTAGAAAGAACAATACAATATATCCTGTTTTATAATCGTACCAGTACAAGAAAATACTACACATCCATAAAAGAAATATTATAGCAAATTTTGCTTTAGATAAAAGCTTATTCCATCCAATGATTGATGTTTTTGAAAACCAATTTAAGTAATGGTATGTATAGCAAAATGAAATGAAAATTTGAATCCTGATTCCCATATCGGAAAGAAAATGAAAGCTCCCTGTTTCGAAGGGCCTAAAAATAAGTGCGATATAAAAGGTAACATTAGAAAATCTGCTCGTGATATAGGAGGCTGGAGCGGATGATGAAACTGGATAAGCAGATGGATCAATTTTTAAAGTAAAGATCAATATCGGGCATAATATCAAGATAATAGCGCCGATAATTCCTGCTGCACTTTTCGTGTTAAGCGCGCCGAAAATCATGAAAAGAATCGTGAACAAATAAACATGAATAATTGTCGGCAAAAAGATACCGGCTATTATGAATGAAAACGGTACATATTTAATAATTAAAATTCCCGCAGCAATACTTGTTAAAAAAGAAACTAAGATGTGTTTCCATTTTCTAAAATGCACAAGGCTTATGGCAAACAGGAACATAATTAGTATAATCTCACTGTAAGAGTTATGAATGGAGCTGGAAAAAAATTTAAAGATGCTGTTGTTTACATAGACACCATATATCACGAAGTTTACTAACGCAGGTGTTGCAATCACCAGGGACAAAAAAACGAAAGCCCATATCCATCTGCGGTCACGTACAAAATATTTTTTTTGTCTGAGCCAATTGAGCTCTGTCAGATAATGTAAAGGTCCCAGTACCACATAAGAAAAAAGAAAAAGTTCAAATGGCAATTTGAAAGCTAAGAAAAGAGAAATAAATATCAAAACAATATTTATTATGTCAATTTTTTTTGAGTCCAATTTCTTTTTTTTATGATTTAAAGAGTAAAGGAGCAAAATGCGCTTAAAGATAAACAGAGAAATATTATGCCTGTTGGAGCAAACAGATGACAGATTAAATGAAACAAACCTGAAGTAAAATTGCCGTGATTCCTACATAGCTGCCTTTCTTATTTTCTCACAATCAAATTCAATAATTTTCTATCCAGTTTGTGGCCGTACCAGTCTTCATAGGCAACATCAGATCTTCCTGAATCAAGGATACCAAAATCTCCAATGAAATTCCAGAGTGCAATACCAATATTATTTGTAAAAAGAATATCTGTTACATCGGTAAACCACGCTATAAAAACATCATGTGGTGTTCTTCTCCATGATCCCCCTTCGCCACAGTGCACACCAACTCCCTGTTTGGAAAGTTCTATCCATGGCTTATAAAAATCTTCGAGTAATTGCCTGCTTAAATATTTTTCTCCTACCTGGCCCGGCCATTTAGGCTCCGGCAAATTAGTAGTGTCTTTATTGGCCCATGGCGCTTTGTAGTGAGATATCTGCCCCGGGTAATATCCCCGGCAACTTTGTGCGATACTTAAGTCAGCCAACTCTGGCACCACAAGGCTTCCGGCGTTATTACCGTCCGCAATCACTATTGCATCTTTTTTTTCCTTCCTTATCGCATCTCTTGCCCCGGTTGCCACTTTACGGTAAACGTCACCCGGTACGGGCCCACGTGCAGAATGCTGGTCGTTCATATCCTCACGCATGCTTGGCTCATTCACTAAATCGAAACTCACGAGTTTGTTGGAAGTGTTTTTATATCGTTTTGCCCACATGTTCCAATGAAAATAAAAAGCATTTTGCGCAGCTTCATCTCTCCATAAATTAAAGGGTTCATTAAAGCCGGCGTTCACACAATAGCCGGGAGCCCGGTGCAGATTGATGCTTACGTGCAGATTATTTTTTTGAGCCGTCTCAATAAGGTTGCCGATATCATCTACTGCCTTTTCATTTATTTTGTAAGTATCATCGGCTGAAATATCTTTTGTGCGATCAATGTTTAAATAACAGGGATAAGCAATAGGAATGCGCACAAAATCAAACCCCCAGTCACGCATCCACTTAAAATGGTCTTCAGTAGTTGAGCGATGATTTCTAGAAGGATCGGGCGAATAAAAATCGAGCAGGTTAAAACCCCGCCAATCTGGTAAAGAGTTGCTAAAAACCTTATCTGATTTAAATGAGGGACCTGCTGCTAATGCAACAGCAGTAAGACTTGTATTCCTTATAAATGACCGGCGAAGCATATCGTAATTTTTAATCTTTAATAAATGTAGTCGGTAGCAGTAGCAAGTTAACAATTTATTGACTGGACTTACCCGCGAGGTTTACCAAACAAATCACTGACCTACTTTATGCGAGCCCCGTAAGCTGCAAAGTCAATTCTTTCAAGCGCTTTCTTACTTTTTCGTCATAAGACTGCGAATTGGCTCTCGCCTCTTTTTTTACATTAAAATATTTTCCTGAAACATTTTTAAGATCGGGCGAAGTTGCCAAATATATCTCGGCCTCTGCACCACTTTGCGGAGTTCCCAGTGGTTTTATCTTTGCATCGCGTACCATATTTGTATCGAGATAAGTCCCCGGATGAAGGGCATTCACGGTGACTTTATCATTCTTCAATTCTTCAGCAAGATCAATAGTAAACATGATCAATGCAAGCTTGCTCTGGCAATAAGCATTTACCCTTTCAAAATTTTTCTCCATCATTATGTCATCAAAATTTATGGGCGATTGCCCCGCAGAACTTACATTCACAATGCGTGAAGGGGATGCTTTTTTTATGGCAGGTAATAATAAATTTGTGAACAGGAATGGTGCAAGGTAGTTTACAGCCAGGCGCAATTCGGTACCATCTTTTCCATATCGCGGCGCAGCAAATCCTGCACCTGCATTGTTTATGAGGATATCAATCCTATCATGCTTATTCAAAATTTGTTTTGCACAATTGCGGACTTCATTCATTGAAGAGAAATCGGCAACAAACCCCTGAATATTATTATTGCCAGATGAAAATTTTATTTCTTTTATTGCCTTATCCAGTTTTAGTTTATTTCTTCCATGAAGAATTAAGTACGCATCCTTCCTGGCAAGATCAATGGCAGTGCATTTACCAATACCATCTGTAGCCCCGGTTATTAATATTGTTTGCTTTTTCATTCTATTTAACTTTTTTACAAGGATTGTATCACCTGCATAATATCACTTCTTCCCCAATGATCAATGTGACGTCCATCTTTTAAAAAAATTTTAATGATTCACCAGTTTCATGGCACCCTCGCTATATCTCTCACCCACATCGGGATGTTTAGAAACGATGGCTTGAATTGTATTCAAATCATCCCCTGTTAAATTAATGTCAACCGCCTTTGCATTTTCTTCCAGGTATTTTACCCGCTTGGTACCAGGAATAGGAATGATATCATCGCCTTGAGCTAGCACCCACGCCAGTGCAAGTTGTGCGGGAGTTGCATTTTTTGATTTGGCAAAATCCGCAAAATCCTCAACGAGCTGTTTGTTATTTTGCCAATGCTCATCATCAAAGCGGGGTAAGGTTCTGCGAAAATCATCCTGTGCCAGTTCCTCTTTATCAGTTACGGTTGCAGTAACAAGGCCACGGGCAAGCGGGGAATAAGGAATGAACGTAATCCCCAGCTCACGAACTGTACTCAAAATTTCTCCTTCTACGTCCCTCGTGAGCAATGAGTATTCGCTTTGGAGTGCAGCGATCGGATGTACTTTTTGTGCACGCCTTATTGATTTAGCTGACGCTTCTGATAAACCCAGGTAACGAACTTTCCCTTCTTTCACAAGATCTGCCATAGCACCCACCATTTCTTCCACAGGAATGTTTGGGTCAATACGATGAGCGTAATACAAATCAATGACATCTATTTTTAGGCGCTTCAAACTATTCTCCACCGCCTCCTTTACGTAAGAAGGTGAACCATCGAAATAAGTTCCCGGCCTTCCTGCAAAACCATCACTTCCTTCTTTTAAGCGGAAACCAAATTTTGTTGCAATAAAAACTTTCTTCCTATTGGGCACAAGTACTTTTGAAATTAATTCTTCATTGTGTCCCTGTCCGTACATATCGGCAGTATCCCAAAAATTAATGCCCAAGTCCAAAGCTCTTTCCAAAACAGCAATGCTTTCTTTATCATTTCTCGGGCCATAAGCAAAGCTCATGCCCATACAACCCAAACCGATGGCGGATAATTTCTCGCTTGTATTATTTAATTGTCTGTATTTCATAAAATAAAATTTAAGTACTTTAATTGCACAACTGTTATGCCAGCTATACTTTTATTAAGCAATCAAATTGATAACAATTGCAAAGACATATCTCAGCAAATGCGAAGCTGGTGACAATACCCGGGATTAATTGCGTAAGATAAATTCCAACCCTCTTTATTATTGCGACAATAAATAATCTTTCAACTCTTTGTAGTCGCTGTTCATCTTCAAGCTTTCCTTTTTCAACATCAGAAGGTCATTTATTGCTGAAGGCATCGGTACAGCCTGCTCAATTATTGGTTCCACCACATCATAAAACTTTACCGGGTGAGCAGTTTCAAGAAGAATACCTGACATGTTCTTATGTTCATGTAAATACTTTTTCAATGCAGCATAACCTACAGCCCCATGAGGATCCAACAAATATTTCTTATCAAGAAATACTTCTTTAAGGACTGCCTTTGTTTCGTCATCAGTAAAGGAATAGCTGCTCAAATTATTTTTAAGAGAGATGAGCTGTTGGTCAAATAATTCGAGAATGCGTACAAAGTTACTGGGGCTTCCAACGTCCATTGCGTTGGATATGGTAGTTAACGATTTTTTAGGGAGATAATCGCCCGTTTCCAAATATTCCGTTACAACATCATTAGCATTGCATGCAGCAATAAAATGCCGGATAGGTAAACCGGAGCACTTTGCAAGCAGACCTGCACAGATGTTACCAAAGTTACCGCTGGGCACACTCATTACCGGAGGATTGGCCTTTTCTGCCCATTGTTTCCATGCAAAAAAATAATAAAATTGTTGAGGGAGCCATCGTGCGACATTAATAGAATTAGCAGATGTAAGAAATAATTCTTTATTCAATTCTTCATCTGCAAATGCTTCCTTCACCATTTTCTGGCAATCGTCAAAGGTGCCATCAATTTCAAGTGCGGTAATATTTTTACCCAATGTTGTTAATTGCAATTCCTGCACACTACTCACTTTCCCGGAAGGATATAATATTACAACATCTACGCCATCTACATCATAAAAACCATTTGCTACAGCGCCGCCCGTGTCTCCCGAGGTTGCAACAAGTACAGTAATTTTTTTGTTTTCATTCTTAACGAAATATCCAAGACATCTGCTCATAAATCTTGCACCTACATCTTTAAAAGCCAACGTAGGTCCATGATATAATTCAAGGGAAAATATATTTTCATCAATCTTTATTAATGGAAAATCAAAATTGATTGTTTCGGAAACAATTCTTATTAATTCATCATTTGGAATCACATCATCGACATAAGGCTTAATAACGTTGAATGCGATTTCTTCATTGGAGAATTGCCCGATATTATCAATAAGTTTTTTATCTAAAGAAGGAATGGTTTCAGGGAAATACAATCCTTTGTCCGGAGCAAGCCCTTTTATTGTAGCTTCTTTAAAATTTACTTTAGGAGAATTGTTATTAGTACTTCGGTAGAGCATGTTTTTTAGTCTCACCCCAACCCCTTTCCGAAAGAGAGGGACGAGATTTTTTTGTTATAGTATCGCAAATATTTTCTATAAATAATTTAAAACATTGACTATTCACTATTGCTCTTTTACGATTATCCCTTCGTTATTAATCGTGGTGACATAAGTATAATAGGCAAGGCCGGTGCTATCATAAATATCTTTCATTATTTTTTCCACCTTTATAGCAGTGGTTTCCTTTTCACATAGCATGAAAATAGACGGCCCGGATCCGGATATTCCACCGCCTAACGCCCCAGCATCAACGCTTCTTTTTTTCACCTCATCAAAACCTGGAATAAGCATGCTTCTAACGGGTTCTATAATTACATCTTCCAAAGATCGGCTGATAAGGCCAAAATCATTTTTCATAAACCCGGCTACCAGCCCTGCAATGTTTCCCCACTGTTTAATAGCATCTTTAAGCAAAACTTCTTTACGAAGAATTTCCCTTGCGTCGGAAGTTTTTACTTCTATCTGAGGGTGAACTACTGCAACGAACATTGGCGGAGCAGGTAAAGAAATTATGTCCAAAGGGAAAATAGAACGTATGAGTGTAACACCTCCATAAATTCCCGGAGAAATATTATCGGCGTGCTTTACACCGGAAGCCAGCTTTTCTCCGGCCATTGCAAAACGTACGAGGTCTTCCTTTGAAAAAATATTACCTAATAAATGATTAACGGCTACCACAACTCCCGCTGCACTTGCCGCACTGGAACCAAGGCCACTACCAGGTTTTATATGTTTTTCGATAACTATGTCAAATCCATATCTGCCATCCAGTTCTTGCATCATATCCAAAAGCGCGGCTCCTGCAACATTTTCCTCAGGGATAACCGGCAGGTTGAAAGAATCATTATGTTGAATGCGAATGCCGGGTTGGTCGCTAAGAGTAACTTTCATTATATCGCTTGGATCTTTTAAAGCAAGTCCCAGCACATCAAAACCGCAAACAAGATTGGCTATTGTAGCAGGTGCAAGAACGGTAGTACTCCTAACCCCTGAAGGGAAATATTTGACGTTCTCATTTTTAATTTGTTCTTTTTTTTCCATACTAACTCTAATGTAATTGGCCTTGATATTGTTATCCGCCGCGGCGGGGATAGGGGCTACTCTGCTGCCCTAATAATATCTGCAAAAACGCCGGATGCCGTTACCTCCGCGCCAGCCCCCGCTCCTTTTATAACAAGCGGTTGCTCCGTATATCGATCGGTATAAAAAAGCACCGCATTATCCTTTCCGTACAAGTGATAAAAATCGTGTTGCGGATCGATAAGTTTCAACCCAACAGAGGCTTTTCCATTTTCATATTTTGCCACAAACTTTAATTTTTTACCTGCATCATTTGCATCTGAAACTAATTTTGAAAAATGTGCTTCCTCTTTTTCCATTTCAATGTAAAAATTCTCAACGTCACCTTCCATACAACTCGCTGGCATAAATGAATTATTGGCGATGTCTTCCATCTCTATTTTATCGCCTGTCTCCCTCGCAAGAATCATAATCTTTCGCATTACGTCAACACCGCTTAAATCCAGCCGGGGGTCGGGTTCAGTATATCCTTCATCCTGGGCTTGTCTTACAACTTTCGCGAAACTTTTTTTGCCGTTATAGTTATTAAAAACAAAATTAAGTGTTCCACTAAGTACCGCTTCAATTCTATTTACTTTGTCTCCGCTGCGCAACAGATCATTCAAAGTCCCAATTACAGGCAATCCTGCTCCCACGTTGGTTTCAAAAAGAAACAGCGCATTGTATTCTCTTGAAAGATCTTTTAGCTTTTTGTAATATTCATACGATGAAGAGCACGCAACTTTATTGCACGCAACTACCGAAATGCTTTTTTGTAAAAAGTGAGGATATATTTTCGCGACATCATCATTCGCCGTAACATCTACAAAAACGGAATTTCTAAGATTTTTCTTTTTTATAATGTCAATCATATCCGACATAATCATGGGTTCGGCGCCCTGTAACAATTCTTTCCATTTGGAAAGATTTACACCCTCATCTTTAAACAACATTTTGCGACTGTTAGCGATGCCTGCAATTCTTACCTGCAGTCGAAGGTGATCTTGCAAATATGGTTGTTGTTGTTGTAACTGTGCAAGTAGTTTGCTACCCACATTTCCCGTTCCACTTATGAAAAGATTTAGCTGTTTATAAGTTGTCTCAAAAAATTCCTCATGTAATACATTAATTGCCTTTTTTACATCACGTGTTGCAATAACAGTAGAAATATTTCTTTCTGAAGATCCCTGGGCAATGGCTCTTATGTTAACACCATTTCTGCCAAGCACACCAAACATTTTACCGCTTATACCCGGGTGGCTTTTCATGTTATCACCTACTAATGCAACTATAGAAAGGTCTCTCTCTACAATTAATTTTTCCACTTTTTTTGTTTCAATTTCATGCTCAAAAGAAGTGTCAATTATTTCCTTTGCTCTTTCAGCATTTGCTTCATTTATTCCAACGCAAATTGAATGTTCAGATGAACTTTGCGTAATAAGGATCACATTTATTTTTTCACCCGATAGCGATTCAAAGAGCCTTTTTGAGAAGCCAGGAATACCAACCATTCCACTGCCTTCAAGGCTTAAAAGCGCGAGGCTCCCAATGCTTGAAATGCCACGGATCGTATTCCCGTTTTTATCAATGTTATTATGAATCAATGTACCACTATCACCGGGCGAAAATGTGTTCTTTATACTTACCGGAATTCCTTTATTCATTACCGGCTGTATTGTCGGCGGATAAATAACCTTGGCGCCAAAATGCGATAACTCCATAGCTTCCTGGTAAGAAAGTTCCTGGATGATCTTTGCATTAGTCACCAACCTCGGGTCGGCTGTCATCATTCCCGACACATCTGTCCATATTTCCACCATTGAAACATTCAAAGCCGCACCGATGATTGCCGCAGTATAATCTGAACCTCCTCTTCCTAATGTAGTTGTATTGCCATTTTTATCTGATGATATGAATCCCGGTACAATACAAACAGAACTTTTCATTGACTTAAAAAAATCATTTATTTTTTCGTTTGTCAATGCAAAATCCACATTCGCGGCGCCAAATTGAGAGTTTGTGATAATGAGTTCTCTGGCGTCTTTCCATTCATTGTTTATTTCCAGCGCTTTTAATTTTGCAGCAAATATTTGAGAAGATAACAATTCACCATAGCTGATGATTTTATCTTTAGTGCGCATGGAAAGTTCCTTTAGCAAAAAAACGCCGTTGCAAATATCCTCAATTTCGTTACATCGCTTTTTAACCATGCTCAACACGCTGCTCTGCCTGTCTAATGGTATCAACTCTCTTACCGTGGAAAGATGACGGTGTTCAATAATCTGCAATTTTTCCTTGTAGGAAATATCGCCTTCCGATGCAAGTGACGCGGCTTCCAGGAGATTATCGGTAGCTCCGCCGAAAGCGGATAAAACAATAATGATGTTGCCATCTTTTTCAACAGACTGCTGAAGAATATTGATTACACTTTTAATGTTATTTGCATTTGCTACCGAGCTACCTCCGAATTTTAATACCCGCATAAAAAATATTTGAAACTATTTCTAAATTCTTACTATAAAATAAACTGTTTTTTGGCAAAGCTATAAGCCTAAAGGCATGTATGGAATGTTTAACCCTTACGGGTAATAATTGTAGTGAAAGTAGTGAAAACTACTGTTGAGTGTGTACACGAAATGATATGGTTATGTTTAGTATGCACGAAAAGAAATCGAAAATAAGATAATTGATTGTAAAGAGAAAATTTAAACGAAATTTTTGAAGTATTTTCATGCACAATTATGATTGCTGCTACTATTAATATTTTTTATAAATTTCAACAATGGATAACCAATCTTCACGCGGATTGCAGCATTTTAAGAATTATGTTGGCATAAAATTCCAACTCTATAACAGCCTTTTCACCTCATTGCCTTTTCATCGCATTGAAAAAACAGGTATCCTTTTGTCACTATTTGTGAATATTTGTGAGGAAGGCTTCAAAAGGAAATTAAGCCCGATAGAAATTATTGAAGAATTTTTTCAAAAACACACATCTTTTACATCTCGCAGTGAAAAACTTGACCTGCTCTTTAGGTTTACCCAGTTTGTAGAAAGGCAGGTGGTGTTGTTTGATGCACTTGAGGATGCCGCGTTTTTACACGTGCACGACACAGGTGGAGCAGGTACGTTAAAGCAGCTTGAACTTGAAGTGATTCAAAGTAATAAAATAGAGGCATTAACTAAAAAGCTAGAAGACTTTTCTATTGAACTTGTTCTTACAGCGCATCCTACGCAATTTTATCCCGGCTCGGTGTTGGGTATTATCAATGACCTTTCAAAAGCTCTTAAGGAGAATAATGCTGCGCAAATAAATATGTATTTGCAGCAGCTTGGTAAAACGCCTTTTTTCAAAAAAGAGAAACCTACACCTTACGATGAAGCATTAAGCCTGCTATGGTACCTGGAAAATGTATTTTTTGCTGCTGCAGGCAGGATATTATCTTTTTTAAGGAACCAGTTTCCTGATTCTGTACATGAGTATAATCCAATAATAAAAATGGGATTTTGGCCGGGCGGTGACAGGGATGGCAATCCATTTGTAAATTCAGAAATAACATTAAAAGTTGCAGATGCCTTACGTGGCGGAATTATTAAATGCTATTACCTGGAGATAAGGAAGCTAAGGCGAAGGCTCACCTTCAAAAAAGTAGACGTTTTATTAGCAGACCTGGAGAATCAATTGTATGATAATATTTTTATACCGGGCAACCGTACCCGTTTAACCAAAGAGGAAATACTGGCTGTATTAAATACTGTGAGAGAAACTTTGATCTATCAACACAGTGGATTGTTCCTTTATCTCGTGGATACTCTTATTAACAAGATTCATGTTTTTGGATTACACTTTGCATCTCTCGATATAAGACAGGATAGTTCTATACATAAAAAAGTGTTCCAGGCGCTCGTGGAAGACGGACATGTTTTGCCAGCGGATTATTTGAAATTGACTGAAGAAAAAAAGATGGAATTTCTTACCGGTAATACTAAAGTACTCGATGCAAAAGATTATAACGATCCTATCATAAACGATACACTTGAGAGCATAAAAGCAATTAAATTAATACAGGAATATAACGGAGAACCCGGATGTAACCGATACATTATAAGCCACAGCAGCAGCGCTTTAAATGTGCTGGAAGTATATGGTCTCTTCATCTTGTGCGGATGGAAAAAGGAAGAACTAAAGGTGGATATTGTTCCGCTCATTGAAACAATTGATGACCTTAGAAACGCTGCATCCATTGTGAGGACTTTATACGAGGATAAAGAATACAGGAAACATTTAAAAAGAAGAAACAATCGCCAGGTTATCATGCTTGGCTTTTCTGATGGCACCAAGGACGGCGGCTACCTGATGGGTAACTGGAGTATCTATAAAACAAAAGAAGAACTTACTGCAGTGTCAAAAGAATATGGCATCGATGTAATTTTCTTCGATGGCCGTGGAGGCCCTCCGGCAAGGGGTGGTGGGAAAACCCATAAATTCTATGCTTCCATGGGGAAAAATATTGCTAATAAAGAAATACAATTGACGATACAAGGGCAAACAGTTAGTTCTAATTTTGGAACTATTGATGCAGCGCAATATAATATAGAGCAACTGATACATGCGGGTATTACCAACGACCTTTTTTCCAATAGGCATATTACGTTGCAGGAAGAGGAAGAACAATTATTGCAGAAATTGGCCGAGGAAAGTTTTAATGCTTATGTTGCTCTAAAAAACCACCCGGATTTTGTTGACTATTTAACACACATAAGCCCTTTACAATTTTACGGCAAAACAAATATTGGCAGCCGTCCATCGAAAAGGGGCGCTTCAGATAAACTGAACCTTGAGGACCTTAGAGCGATTCCCTTTGTAGGCGCGTGGAGCCAGCTAAAGCAAAACGTAACTGGGTACTACGGAGTAGGAACCGCGATGGAAAAACTTGATAAAAAAGGTAAATTCAACCAGTTGAAAACTTTGTATCAAAATTCATTATTCTTTAAAACCCTTATCGACAATTGCGAAATGGCGATGAAGAAATGTTTCTTCCCGCTTACTGAATATTTGTCTAAAGATGAAAAATATGGCGAGATATGGAATATGATCTACAAAGAATATCTTCTCACCGAAAAATTCCTTTTTAAACTTAATGGAAAAAACGAATTGATGGCAGAATACGCAGTTGAGCAATTGTCTATTAGTATGCGGGAAAAAATTGTTTTGCCATTAGTCACGATACAACAATTTGCGATTGCAAATATTCGCGGGATAGAAAAAGAACTTGTTACAAATGATTTAAAAGACACTTACGAAAAGCTGGCAATGCGTTGCTCTTTTGGAATTATCAATGCAGGAAGAAATTCAGCATAGAGAATAAAGATTAATAGAATAGGGTGCCAATGTGAAATCAATTACATTTTGTATTATTTATTCAGCTTCATTTTATTTACTACTTCCAGGTCGCCCATGGATAAAGATTCCCACCAGTCATCGGATACATCTTCCAGCCTGTATTCAGTATCAATATCGTAATCACCATTTTCGTCGATTTCATAAAAGCAATTATTCAATGTATCCAATACACTATTAATAGATTTCAGTTCAACAAAAAACAGCCGGCTAACTATTTTTTTATTCGATTTTTGCTCCAGGAATTCAACCCTTTTTTCAAGATCTCCAATTTTATCATCTCTCCATGCTAAAAAAATACATGCAATTAATATTACAAGGATAAAAGCAATTACCAGTATTGTTGACATTGTGGTTTAAATATTTAGTGCTGTAGAATTAATTTACAAATTATGTTTTCCTTACTGCTATTTTCTTTTGCTAAAAATTAGAATTCACATTATCATCTATTTACTATCAGGCAGCTTCACCTTTTCATTTACACTTTTTTTTATTAAATATAAAAGCCTTCCATCGAGATGAAAGGCTTTTATACTTACGCCCAAAATTGAATTATTAAATCCAAATATCTCAATGCCTTCCGAAAATTCATATCTTCTCTTCTATCCTATCGCGAGTTCAGGTTTATATCCAGCCTGGTGCTTTTTATACACAGGTTTGGCTATTTTTTTATCGATAATTAAAAAATAAGTCCAACTTAAAATTAAAGACAATACAAGGCTACCCAGTATTGAAATTTTTGCAATATCCTTATAGATCTCATCATGAAATGCGAGGGCAGTTGTAAAAATTGACATAGTAAACCCAATGCCTGCAAGAGAACCTATACCCAGCAACTGTCTCAAGTTGGTATTGGTGGGAAGCCGTGCAATTTTTAAAGAAATCATTGCCTTACTAAAAATAAAAATACCTACAGGTT